>JBBIUT010000005.1:75573-84220 GCA_037440085.1 Gammaproteobacteria bacterium | reverse complement strand
CGTCGCCGGTGACCGAATAGCTGCCCCGGGGAAGGCCGTTGTTGGTCGTGTTGGTGGCCGCCATGTTGGCGAGCTGGCCGGACTGCGGATTGATGCCGGTCGATGCGTTGAACACAGCGTACCAGCCGTTCATAAACTCTACCTTGCCCCTGATGCCCAGACCCGTCTGCGAAAGGTTGTTCGGCGCAATGAGGAATTGGGAGTGGTTGCCGTTCCGGTTGACCAGCGATTCGCCTTCGTAGTTGTAACCGTTTTCCGGTAATCCGTGGCTGACCCAGCCCACGCCGACGTCATACGCGCCGTACAGGTTGATGCCGTTCCAGATCAGCGAGCAATCGGTGGCGAGGAACTCCTGGGTGCTCGCGCAGGCCGAGGGGCCGGGTGGAGCGGCCGGAGCGGGTCCTTCCGCCCGCGCGACGTTCGCGATTGCGCTCATGACAACCGCGGCCAGGATTGACTTTTTCACGGGTTGGCTTCTCCGCAGTGCCGAGGGCACCGCTATTAAAATTCGTTATATTTCATCATATATAGCCAAGACACGTTAGTAAAGTACCCGGCCCCGATTGGGGCGAGCTTGCGGACAGAGGTCATTACAAAAGGGGGGGGGCGCTTGCAAGATGAATTCCGCGGCTCACCTTCGATATGATGTCGCGAGGAGGAATCTCTATGGCTGCCCCCGTTGTTCGATTCAGGATCGATTTCGCGGAACATTCCAGCATTGGGCCGGGAAAAATCCATCTTCTCGAAGCCATTCGAGATTCCGGTTCTCTGTCACAAGGGGCTCGCAGTATCGGGATGAGTTACCGTCGTGCGTGGCTCTTGGTGGAGAGCCTGAAACAATCCTTCCGGGAGCCCGTGACGGTGGCAAGTACGGGAGGTAAGGACGGAGGCGGCATGCTAGTCACCGAATTTGGCGGCGCCTTGATTAAAAACTATCGCGATTTGGAACGAGACTTTGCGGCGTTGGCAGCTCGACGTCTGCACGCCATCGTCCCAACGGTTGTCCGGCGTAGCAAATCTGACGCGAGGACATCGGTACGCACGAAGCTTGAATAAGGCGCGATATGGCATGACAGGCCATATGCTCCGAAAGCGCAATCTCGCTGTCGAAGGGCAGACGGTCACGGCCGGGGCAGTGCTTACTTCTCGGCCCCGGTTGCACCGCGTCGATTGAAGAAGAAAGCGATGATCACTATCGACAAGATCAGCGCTTGTGCGCCCAAGGATTGTTGTGAGGGAAACACGCCGAGCCATTCGATTCGCGGAAACGCGACGGGAGTTGTGGCTAGCCATCCGGCCTCCTGCAGCGCCTGTGTTCCCTTACCCGTGAGAACCAATGCGAGTGCCGCGATGAGCAGGGAACTCACCGTGAAAAACGTTCCGACCGGAAGCCGACGACTCGTACGCAAAAGCACCCACGCCACTGCTGCCAGCGTCATGGTTCCGGTCAGTAGCCCCGCGCCGATCGCCGCCCTTTGGCCTTCGGACCACAGGGCCGCGTAGAACAAAATCGTTTCGAACACCTCGCGATAGACGGCTATGAACGATAGGCCAAATAGAAAAACCACCGATCGACGATCGAGCGCCGCGGCGAGCTTGGCGCGCAAATACGCTTGCCAGCGGCCGCCGACACTCTTTTGATGCATCCAAATACCCACACCGAGCAGTACGATGGCCGCGAACAGCGAAGACAATCCCTCGGTGACCTCTCGGCCTGCGCCGCTGACCGCGATGACGTAGGTCGCTACCGCCCAGGTCACCGCGCCGGCCGCCAAGGCCAGCGTCCAGCCGAATTGCACATAGCGTATGGCGTCCTCGCGATGTGCCTTGCGCAGGAACGCAATCATTGCGACGACGATCAGCAATGCTTCCAGCCCTTCACGCACAAGTATCGTGAACGCACCGAGAAAGGCGGCCGTCGGCGTGGCACGGCCCACGTTGAGTTCTTGATCTACCGCATCGAGCAGCCGGTTCAACTCGTCCGCCTGTGCAGTTACCGTCGCGGAGGCGTGGTTGCGGACCGCAGCGCGATACTGAGCCATATGCGCTTCCAATTGAACGCGCAAGGCATTGTCACGCGCGGCCAAGGCGGACTCGATCGGTTCGATTCCGTCGAGGTAGGCCGATAGCGCCAATCGTTCGGCTTGCGCCGAGCTGCCGCTCCGATAAGCGGCCACGCTGAGGGCCAGCTGCGATTTGGCCAACGCGATGCCATGAGGCCCCGCAGCAATCGCTTCGGGATGGCTGCGCAAATAACCGAGGGCCGCGGCGGAGCCATCGGCGCCGAACCGGGGCGCCCATTGATTTTCACGCGCTTGCACCAGGGCTCCGAGATCGGGCACTTGTGCGCGCAGCGACGAATCCTGCTCCCACCTTGCTTCGCCGGCTTTCACATAGGGCTGGTATGCGAGGGTGCTCACATAGAACGCCACCGCCCAGCGATCGCCAGTGTTGAGCTTCGAAAAGCCCGGCATCGCCGTGCCGGGCACGCCATGAGTAACGGCTTGATACAAGGAGAGAACACTGCGGTCGGCGGCCCGTCCGCGATCGGTGAAATCGACGGGTCGAGGTTGCAGCTGGACCCCTGCGGGACCATCACCACGCCCGTCGGCGCCGTGGCAGCCGGCGCAGTTGGTCGCGTAGATCCGCACACCGAGCCCGAGATCGGGAAGCGCGAGCGGAGCCGTTGGAATCTTGTACGAGATCAGCAGAGCGTCGGCGAGCGCGTGAGCCCGCGCTGCCACCACTTCGGGGGCGCCCTGGTCGGCAATGCTTTGAGCCAGGCTCTCGGCCGCCTCTTGTAGCTTCGAAGAAGCCGGGACCGCCGGCAGGGTATGCAATTGCGTGCGAATGGTCTCGCCGAAGGCTCGCATTTCCGCGTACTCGGAAGCACTCACGATCTTTCCGTCGGCAACCGCTCCTCGGTAATCATGGGCGAGGTAATCGAGAATTTGCCAAACCTGCGACGCCTGCTCTACGGATGCGGCTCCGGGCTGGTCGCTGTTTTCGAACTGCGCACGCGCCGGCGTCCCGGCAGCCCAAGCACACAGGGTACATATGACAATGAGAAGCGTTCGCATTGGTGGCCACTATACGGCACGCGCCACCCGCTCGCCAGCCTGAAATTTGCGTGATACACCGGACAAAGTGCCAAAGCGGGCATCCACAATCCGGCCGTGAATGGGCGACCGAATTAATGTGGCCTGCAAGGCCGGTCGCTCGTGAAACAGCAGTCAGGCACTCAAAGGCACGGCCAATCCCGGCGAGGCATCAGTCCCGCGATCATCAATGGGTGTGAGGATGCCAGTACGTAACGCAAGCAAGGCGGGTTTCGTACGCTGCTCTGAAGACGATGCGTGTGGATGGTGATCTTCACACCCGACCATCGGGCCCCGATGAGGGGGCCCCGAGTCCTGACCCGAACAGCGGCAAGAATTGCCGATAGCACAAACGCCTCAATGTTTGTGCCGATGATGCACATCGGGATAATGCGCATGAGCGTGCTTCAAGCGTTCGTGCACGTGGACATGGGCATGAGGCTCCGTTCCGTCCCACGCCCGATCATGAGGATGCCGGTGATGCTCATCGTGCGCATGGACATGATCATGAAGCAGCAAATCATGCTCGTGCACGCGGGTGTGGTGTTCGGTGAGATGTAGCCACAGGCCGACGCCCATACAAAGTGCCGCGAGCAACAGCATTCCGGTCACGGGGGCACCGAGCGCCACTGCGAGCGCGGTTCCGATGAACGGCGCAAGCGAGAAGACAGCGCCGGTTCGCGCGGTCCCAGGATTGCGCAGGGCCATCACGAAAAGCGTCAGACTCAATCCGTAGCCGATGAAACCCACGACTCCGATCTGAATCAAGCGCACCACGCTTGGGATCGGCGCGCCGTAGTGAAGGGCGAGGGCGACACTGCTGGGACCTGCGATCAATCCCTTGGCACACGCAATCGACATTGAATCGTGTATCGACACTTTGCGCGTGAGGTTATTATCGATCGCCCACGCCAGGCAGGCGGCCGCAATCGCCAACCGCCCCACAGAATGTTGCCCATACCGGCGACCGAGACGGCTGCGCCGGCGAGATTCCAACGCGCCGTTACCCGAAGCTGCCGACGGTAGGACTTAACGGTCGAATTCCGTGTTTAGATAGGCACCGTCCGTTGCGGGACGCAGCGTTATTTGCGATCCGATCGCGGCGTTCTTGAGCCCGACCCGGACCCGCTCAGGGTCCGACTCGAGCAATTTCGGCAAGCGGCTAATGACCGCAAACCTCCGGTCGCAATCGCATTGACCGAATTCTCCAACTGGTTCCTCGGATCGGTAATCCGTGCCCGGTTGTCGGGCCGCGCCCTCTGGCCAGCCGCGGGCACTTCGCGCACCCGTTGAAGTGAAGATACACCTAACGTATACGACGGACTGCGAGTATTGAGAATAGTTCCTAGTCGTGTCCGCAAATAGGCGACCGCGCTATTCATAGGAATTATCGGTATTCGGAAGAGATCATCCCCTGCCACAAGACGCCGCAATATTTATTCTGCGCGACAATTATGAGCATTGTGTTCTTCACGGGCCAGCCTTTGCCTTCGGTATATACCTATTTTCTCGCCTGGCGAATGGCGTGAACATATCGATGATGCGTTGGATGCTTACTCACGAGTCGTTGGTCGCATTGGAACTTGAGTGGCGCGATTGCTTGGCGGACCGCATTTCGTCCGCGATGAATAATCGCCGGTTGTTCCCCAATGCAAGAAGTTAGGGATTCATACATGTGTCTTGATCGCCAACCTAAGACCGGCGCAAGGCAGCCACGCATTTCGGGCTGGTAATTTCGTTCGGAGAGCAACTGGTGCCTAAACATATTCGATGGCTCATGACGCTTCTGGTGATTTTTGCGGTGCTCTTCATGGGCGGGAAGTTTATTTTCCATCCGAAGTCATTCGGGATGTATGGCCATTATCGGGCCGCGTCAGTCGGGGAGATCGCGGCGGCCAATCCCGCATATCTCAATCCCAGTGCATTTTCAGCCGATTACCCCAAGGTGTACGAGACCTGGTCGGCCGGCATTCACAACGTCGTGAAGTGCCAAGTCTGTCACAGGCCGGTGGGAAATTCGCTGAACACCGCATCCCTCTCGGCGGACACACCGCATCCTGCAACGACGGCGCTGCCGATGCCCGGCGATTCGCGAAGGCTGTGCGTTAAGTGTCACGAAAAAATTGCCGGGCGGCCGGAGTACATGCGGCAGATCGAGGTGGCCAGTCATTATGGCGAGCGACAATGTACCGCATGCCACAATCCGCATTCGCCCCTGTATTCACCGGCGGGCGAGCCTGTCACGCCGGCAGGCGGTGCGGGCGCCGGCACTGCAGACATTGCCGCGGGAAAGAAACTGGCCGCGACCTGCGCCGCCTGCCATGGCCCGGTGGGCGTTAGCGCGATCGCTACGTTTCCGAATCTTGCATGCCAAAAACAGCCGTATTTGATCGCCGCCTTGACGGATTACCAAGGCGGAAAACGTGCCAATCCGGTGATGGGCGGGATAGCGAAGGGCATGAGCACCGCCGATATAGAGAATGTGGCTGCGTATTTTTCGGGTTTGCCCTGTGGACAAAAGCTTTGACGTATGCGCGTGGTTACGAGACGAATAAAGGCGAAAAGATGAGCGAAAGCAAAATAGCCAAGGATCAGTTGGGCCGTCGCGGCTTCATGTCTCTGCTCGGGAAGATGTGTGCCACTACGGCGGTGTGTTCGAGCGTCGCGGCGGTCGCCCTGGAGGGTGGCGCGGCCGCGGCAAAGCCGGCGCCGGCCAAGCCGGAGTTTCCCGCGGCGGGTCCGGTCCCCGACTACGACTGGACCAAGCACCGTTGGGCGTTCGGGGTCGATGCGGAGCGCTGCATCGGCTGCTTGCGTTGTGTCGAGGCGTGCAAGGTCGAAAACAAGGTGCCCTTTAATCCAAACGACTTTCGCACCTGGGTGGAGCGTTACGTCTACCTCGACGGCGAAGATAAGGCGCGCGTCGACAGCCAGTCCGATCCGGTGAACATTGCAGCGGCGCAATCCCCGCAGGATTACCGCTTTAGCAATCGTTACAGGGATCAGAAAGTAAAAAAGGCCTTCTTTGTCCCGAAGCTGTGCAATCACTGCGAGAATCCGCCCTGCGTGCAGGTTTGTCCGGTTGGGGCCACCTACAAGACGCCGGACGGCGTGGTACTCATCGACGAGAAATACTGCATTGGCTGCCGCTACTGTGTCCAGGCTTGTCCTTATGGTGCGCGGTACTTCAACGAGGAGACGCAAACCACCGACAAATGTACATGGTGCTATCACCGGATTACGAAGGGGCTGAAGCCGGCCTGCGTCGAGGTTTGCCCCGTGAACGCCAGGATCTTCGGGGATCTCAATGATCCGGCGAGCGATATCAGCGTTTTCATACGCACCCATCGCGTCAATGTGCTCAAGGCGTGGACCGGCAATGGCCCGCATGTCTTCTACAATGGAATCGATGGCGAGGTGTCTTGATGGACACGTTCATTCAAGCCGCGGGATACATTGCGTCTCCGTTTAGCGGTTATGTATATCCGAACGAAACCGTGCTGCCGTGGGGTGTCTTGATCGTCATCTACCCCTATATCACCGGACTGGTTGCCGGCGCATTCATCGTGTCGAGTTTGTACCACACCTTCGGGATGGAGCAATTCAAACCCGTAGCGCGCATGGCATTGCTGTCGGCGCTGTCGTTCCTCTGTTTCGCGCCGGTCGCCCTGCTGTCCCACCTCGGTCATCCGGAGCGTGCATTCGAGGCGATTTGGACGCCTCACTGGACGTCGGCCTTTGCGGCGTTCGGGTATGTGGCGGGCTTCTACGCAATCCTGCTGGTGCTGGAGATCTGGTTCGCCTTTCGCGTCGACATTGTGGCCATGGCGCATACGTCCAAGGGAGCGATGGGCTGGATCTATCGGCTGCTTACGCTGGGCTCAAACGACGTCTCGGAGCGTGCTGTTGCCTACGACCGCAAATGGACGCAGATACTTGCGGGCATCGGAATCGCGTCGGCTGCCGGCCTGCATGGCTATGTCGGTTTTGTTTTCGGTTCGCTGAAATCGCGTGAATGGTGGTCGTCGGACCTCATGCCGATCATTTTCATTCTTTCGGCCATTGTTTCCGGCGTAGCCGTGCTGACGCTGATCTATATGGTGTCCTCGAAAGTGCGCAAGGCGGTGATCGACGAGAACTGCGTGAAAGGATTAGCCCGCGTCCTGTGGGCCTTCCTGATCGTAACCCTGGTCATCGAAGCGCTTGAATACGCCGAGATGCTGTACCGGCGCGTCGAAGGCGTAGAAATGGTCAAGCGCCTGATCGCCGGACCGATCAGCGTGGGCCTCGCCATCCAGGTAGTGTTTTCCGGGATTCCGCTCGTGATCCTGACGGTGCTTCTAGCCCGAAACGTGCGGGGCCGGGCCCTTGTCGGCTGGATGAGTTTTTCCGCTGTCCTGCTGATGAGTGCCGTGCTTGCGATGCGCTGGAACGTCGTGATCGGCGGCCAGGAACTTTCCAAGACGGCAAAGGGATTGATCACCTACACGCCTCCGGTTTGGGGCCGCGAGGGTGTCGTTTGGGCGCTTTCTTTGCTTAGCGGCACCTTCGCGTTGCTGTGGGCGATGACCCGACTGTCCGAATGTCGGAATGAGGGTAAGGCCATGAGTAAACCTAATTTGGTGAAACTGGGTGCGCTGGCGCTGGTTGCCATAGTTGCCGGGTGCACCAAACAGGTCAGCTTCAGGAATGACATTTTCCCGATCCTGAAGGAACGGTGCTTTGTATGTCACGCGCCCGGCGCCCCGGGCTGCCTCACCAGTGGATTGAGCATGGAGAGTTACGCCAGTCTGATGAAGGGCACCAAGTTTGGTCCCATGATCATCCCGGGCAACAGCCTGGACAGCAATTTATTGAGGCTGGTTAAACACCAAGCGGACCCCTCAATTGCCATGCCAAGGAGTCCAAAGCCCTCGGGATGGCTTAAACCCGAGCAGATCAGTCTCATCGAAACGTGGATCAATCAAGGTGCAAAGGACAATTGAGCCGCAGACGGCAATGGGCGTATGCTAATTGAGTCGCTTACCAAGCGGGGTGGCGCTGACCGGCGGATATTCGGCTTAAGAATTCCAAGGAGAACAAATGCAAGCCGGCAATTTATTTGGCAGGGCGAAGTCGATTCTACTCACGCCGCGCGCCGAATGGCAGGTGATCGCTGCGGAGACTGACACGATTCGAGGGATCTACACGGGATACATCATGATCCTGGCGGCAATACCCGCCGTTAAGCTTCTTGTATCCTCGCGCTTCTTGGGCGTGTCCATCCTCCCGATCGTCATCACCACCTATGTCCTGTCGCTGGCCGGCACTTACCTCGTTGCACTGATCGTCGATGCGCTCGCGCCGGCGTTCGGGGGCCAAAAGGACCGCGTGCAAGCGCTCAAAGTCGTCGCCTATGCGTACACGGCGGCCTGGGTTGCAGCCATTATCGGCATCGTGCCGGGATTAGGTTTGCTGTCGGCGTTGGCCGGCTTGATTTACGGACTTTACCTGCTTTATCTCGGGCTTCCCTTCACGATGAAATGTCCCCCCGAAAAGTCGCTCGGATA
>JBBIUT010000005.1:0-75563 GCA_037440085.1 Gammaproteobacteria bacterium | reverse complement strand
CATTGCTGTTTCGATCGCCCTAGGTCTCATCGTGCGCTCGGTTGGTGGATTCGGCGCTTTCGGCGGCGGCCCGCTGGGTGGAATGCTGCGGTCGCATGCGTCAATGACCTGAAGTGCGCCGCCGCGCGCCTCAACACAAGCGGCCTCGCAGCCCTGAAAAAGTCAGGCGTCGCCGCAAACCAAGGGTGCAAGAATCCATACTTCGCTTCGCCTCGCGCTGGTGCCTTGATCTGCCGGCAACCCGTCCGAACCGCGGATCATTCGGCACCTGAACCGCTATGTGCTGCTTGGTCCGGTTGAAAGAGCGGTTTATGGCACCGGAAGGCAGCCCCTCGCGGCATACCGCCTGCGATAACGGCGGCTTTTATTGCGCGGCCTTCGACAACAATACGAGCGCGTCGCGGGCATCGTAGCGAGCTTCCAGCGGTACATTGTTCGCGTTGCGCAACACGGTTTCGATCGATTGCTGGACACCATCAAGCTCCACGGCGACGTGCGCCATATCCGCAACTTGTATGACCACGTTGATGCATGAGGTGATCAGACGTCGTGCCGCGCGCAGTTCGTCATCCGATAATGGCTGTCCGTCGTCGGTGACGCCGTTGAATAGTTCTTCGATCGCGTCTTCGCAGTCGCTCAAATCGGTCACGATGCGGCGAAACCGGCAATCAGACCCATTGCTCATGTGCGCCTCCTTTCTCCAATTCCATTGTCGGATCCAATCTGTTCAGCACCGCAATTTGACATTTGCGCCCAAAAAGTCATGGACGCCGATCTATCTTGCGTTTTCCGGCGCTCCGGAGGCGTGACGCAATTCGCACCAGGGCGCGAGGGTCGTCGGCATTGCTGCCGGAACACTGAAATTGGCCCGCGACGCAGCGCAGACGCCCGGCATTTTTGCGTCGACGTGGTTTTCTGCGCCAGCTCCCGCCGGCCACAGGCATCAAATCTTCAGGTTTAAGCTGCTCGAAAATATGGACCGGGATCAAAGTCACCCTGGAAGTAACCGGAGCAGCGGCTGTTCGGTCACGGATTGCGACCAACGACGGGAAGAATAACCTGCGACGCATGCGTGGAATCGGAATAAACCGCGATCGTCGCCGTCTGCGCATCCGCCGATGTGACCTCCGACTTTCCGTTTTGCAGATTGCGAGAAAAATTGGGAAAGAAGCTGGCGGAGATCTGCACACGGATCCGGTGCCCCGCGAGGAAGGTATTGCTCGTGATCAGATTGTTCAGATCTATTTGATAGATCTTTCTCGGGGTCAGCCACAGGGGTCCGCGCGGCAGATCTCGGTAGCTGGCGCGCTGGACATCGAGACCCGGGCTCATTAGGTTGAAGGCGGTGCCATCAGGCGCGGCATCGAGCAAGCGCACCCACAGATCCAAATCGCGGCAATCGCACGAGACGAATATGCGCGCACGGATGGGTCCGGTAACTTCCAAATCGCGCTTAAGGGGTGGTGTGTCGAAGGTTAGAACATCCGGGCGTCCGACAAGTTTGCGATAGTCGTGAGCGCCGGACGTGCTGTACTCATTTACCACGGGGTCTGTCGGGTCGGCGACGAACCGCGCAAAACGCGTCATCGCTTCGGGCTTGGACATGATCAACGAGCCTGATTTCTTGCCTGGCTCGGACGTGAGGTAGAACGCCGTGGCGGTGGCGGCGGGCGGCCATGCATCGGCGTCCCGCCATTCATTCGACCCCATGACGAAATAGCGGACAGGCTTCTCGCGATCTGCAGCGTTGTCGATGCCGCGCAGATAGTGATCCATCCAGCGCAATACCACCTCGTCGTAATCAATCGCGGCGCTTGTCGAAAATTCACGCTCGCCCGATTTGGACTTTGCCGTGCTTTCCACGCCGTGTACCCAGGGCCCCAGCAGAAGATGGGTGTTTGCATTGAATTGGCCGGCGCGGGATTTAAGGAGACCGTTGAAATTGGTCGTCGCGCCCTCGGGTCCATAGTTGTCGTCGTACCAACCCGACAGATTCAACACCGCAGCGCGGTTGCGATCATACTTGTCACGCAGTTCAGCCCAGTCCCACCAAGGGTCGTGTGCCGGATGCCGAAGCCAGTCGTAGTAATATTCGGCAGTCTGCTTCAGTTGCGGTAGCTTCGCCAACGGCAGAAACCGCTGCATCCGCGGTCCTTCTGTCTTCCAGCTCGCCGCCGCCTCTTCATCCGTCTTAGGGCCGGCGAGACCTCGCCTTACCCTGACGTCCGGCGCAATATCGGACCAGATCCAGTCGATCCATGACATGTCCCAGGTGCCACCCGCGAAGAAGAAATTCTGCGCGCTGGAGAAGGTCATGGCCGGCACCATGGCCTTCAAGTGCGGCGGTGTCTGGACGGCAGCAAGCCATTGAACGGCACCTGGATAGGACAGCCCGAAGGTGCCGATCGCACCGTTCGACCAAGGCTGCCGGGCGGCCCATTCGATGGTGTCGAACCCGTCGCGCCCTTCGTTTTCATAGGGCCGGAATTCTCCGTCCGATCTGTAGCGACCGCGCACATCTTGAATGACGACCGCATAGCCGCGTTTCACCGCGTGTTCGAAAAGGCTGCTCTCGATGCGGGCATCTTGTTTTCCGTACGGCGTGCGATAAACCAGGACGGGAAACGGCCCGCCCTGGCTGGGTCGCAGAACGTCGGCGCGCAACAAAACGCCGTCGCGCATCGGCACGGTTACATCGGTGTCGACGATTTCATTCAGGCCTTGAGCGGAAATTGCATCGGCGGCCATCACGGTCGGCGCAACAGCACAGATCAGGAGGGGAAAAGTTATATGTAATCTTATCGATGGGGTAAGTCGAGCAGCCAACGCCCGGCCGGCGAGAACGCTGCGCCTGAGCATCACCAATGCGGCGCCCCATGGATTTTCCGAGAGCATCCAGCCAATCTCCTATGCGAAAGCGCCTATTGTTCAGTAGCGGGCGCCCGCTTCGCGCCAAACCGTGGCCGCGATTCACTGCCGAATTATCTGCGGCAAGACCGATCAACGGGTCAATAGGAAAGCTCCGGAACCTTCACCTGCTCACCATTAGGCGGAGTGTCTTGGGCGGCGCGCCTGAAGCCGGGCGCGCCGGCGCGTGCACGAACCTCATCGGCGTCCGCTTCGCGGTTCGGCGGGGCCTCGGAGGCTCGTTCAGCGCGCGGCACTGCATTTGAGATCAAGATCTCTTCGGCGGTTCGAAGCGTGGAGCAAACCTCCCGCAGCGCTGACTCGATGATTCCTTTGGCCTCATCCTTCTTGGAAATCCAGAAGGCAACACCTCCGACTTTTCGGCCGGCGATTGCCATTTCCGTCTCCGCCCGCTCCGCCGCGATGCTCGCCGCCATGACCGCCTCGACCTCGGGCGGCTCGAGAGAGGTCAGACGTCCCAGCTGCGTGCGAAGTAAATTGATCTGATTGCGACCGGAAATCAGAGGGCGTTCGCCGCCCGGGAGATTGGCCAAATTATCCCGGTAAAGTCTGTTCAATGCCGAAAGGCCGATATGCAGCGCACAGCGCAGCCGCCGCGTTTCGCGGCTCACTCGTTCACTGTGAGCGCGGCGCGCCAGCGCTTGAGCGCCCCAGATGATCACGGCCATAAATGAAAGCTGAACAAAATGTTCAGATGTGGACCACATCGCCAGCCTCCCGCGGAATTCGAGCCAGTGAGGTAGATAATTCTCGTATGCCGCAGAGGATCCTAGCACGCGCTCCGGGCCGCATGAATTTCTTTCAACGCCGAATAGGGCGGAAGCCTGCAGGCAACTCAGGCGGTCGACATGGGCCAGCGGGCATTCCCGGTCCGCATCAGCTCCGGCGCCAGCCGGATGTCGAACGAGGAGCGGATGCGCCGGTCGCACTCGGGCAGGATCGTGTCGGGATAGTGCGTCGCGAGGATGTGCTGTACGCGCTTGCGTGCCGCGGACATGATCTCGGGTGAGCCTTGGAATTCCCACTCCGCGACCGAGGTTCGGTCGCCGACCGTCGGATACAGAAATTCGCTGCGCATCAGTGACAAGGTCTGCTGCGCGCCGAGGTAGTGTCCGACGCCGAGCGCGGTGGCTTCGATCACCGCGTAGGACAGGGTCTCCTCGCTCACTTCAATGCCGCGCAACGAGCGCTGCACGGCGCCGATCAAGTCATTGTCGAGCACCATCGCCTCGAGCGAACAGCCCATGAGGCTGCCCATCATGCCGGCGCACTCGCAGATCATGTTGCCGCCGGCGAGCGCGCTCAGCGCGATGGTCATGCCTTTCTCATAGCCGGCTTGATAATCCGGCCGCTTGGCGTCGGTCATGCCCGCCGCCACGAGCCCGGGCAGGTTGTAGAAACGCGCGATCTGCGCCGCGGCCGCCTGCAGCACCGCCTCTTCGCCTCCGCCGCCCGTGAAGGCCCCGGTGCGCAGGTCCGAGACGAAGGTCCACGCGCCGAAATCGATGGGGCCGCCCGGATTGATCAGATTCACTAGCGTGACGATCGAGAGGGCCTCGGCCGTGCACTGGACCAGCGCGCCGGCGAGGGCGGCAGGGGCCGTGGCGCCGGCCTGCGGCGCAGTGCAGGCCGACACCGGCAGGCCGCGGCGCGCCGCTTCGCACAGCACTGCCGAAGTGTCCGGGCCGAAGCGCAGGGGTGAAACGATTGGGCAGACGCCGATGGCCGCAAAGGGCTGACGGCGGAACGCTCCCGTTGAACCGAGGATGAGGTCCCACAACGCCTCGACCTCGCCGACCGTGACGGGATCGGCAAGCGAGATGCTGAAGGGTTTGGTCGTGCCGGCGGCGCCGGCATAAGCGATGTTGACCGCGTGTAGCTTTGCGTCCTCGCAGATGTCGGTGGCAATGACTTGCTGACCGCAGAAATCGATGTGCTCGAGCTGATCGGCCATGCGAAAGAAGTCATAGAGATCGGGCAGCGTGGAGGGCCGGTAACAGCCGGTGACGGGATCGACGCAGCGCACCGCCTCGCCGGAGGTCGCGAAATACACGCGGTTGCCGCCGCTGCGCACCGTGCGCGCCGGGTCGCGCCCGTGATAGACGATCTCGCGCGCGGCCCGAGCGAGGGTGTCCTCGACCAGCGCGCGCGGGAAGCACAGGCGTCGCCCAGCGTTCAGCACCGCGCCGCGCGCGGTCGCGTGGCGGACGATTTCCTCGGTCGGCTCGCCGATGCCGACATTGGCGAGCACCGCGAGCGCGGTCTCGTGGATACGGACGATGTCGCGCTCGCTGAGCGGCTTGTAGGTTCCGCCCGGCAGGCCCGGACGCACGGCTCCGATGCTGCCGGCCTTCTGCGCGCCGCGGGCCCGGCGGCGCGCCCGTCCCGTTCCTGCCCCCGGCATTGCCGCGTCGATCATGGTCCGCTCCTCGCCAGTTCCTGGTAGTGAGGATTCTAATATGAATGAACATTCATTCATAGTTCTTCCATAACTGTCTAATTTTAATTAGTATTATTACTAATGCACAGTAAAGTCATCGCCGCTAAGGAAGCGGGTCGCACTGGTGGCGGGCCGGCTGCGCATCGCGACCGGCGGCGCAAGCAATTGGCCGACGCGGCTCTGGGCTGTATAGCCTCGCTCGGTCTGCGCGACACGACCGTGCAGGACGTCGCGCGGCGGGCCGGCATGGCCGTCGGCTCGATCAGCCAGTATTTCGACAGCAAGGAAGCGCTATATACCGCAGTGCTGAACACGCTGTCCGAGGAGTTCGCTGCCGCCTGGCAGCGCGGGCTCGAGCGAGCGGGCGACGCCCCGGCCGCTCGCCTGCGCAGCTTCGTGCGGACCTACTTCGACAAGGGCATCTGCCAGCGGCGCAAGATTGCCGTTTGGTTCGCCTTCTGGGGTGAAGTGCGCGCACGACCGCAGTACCGCAAGGTCTGCGCAGGCTACGACCGCCATCACGACCAGGCGCTCGCGGGTCTGTGCGCGGCCATGCTGGCCGGACACCATGAAACGCGCCTCGAGCCCGAAGGCGCCGCGCGGCTGGTGGCCGCGATGTGTCAGGGACTATGGCTGGAGTTCCTGACCGGGGATACGGGCCTCGGCCGCGAGGAGCTCGCGCGGCTCGCGGACCAAAATCTCGCCGCACTCTTCCCGGCGGCGGCCCTCGAATTTGGCGGGGAGACAGCGACCGCCTAAGAGGGCGTGCGTCGGGTTGCGGATGCCGATCGTAATTGCAGGCGGCCAAGGCGTTGCCGCCAATTCCGCATGAACGACGCGGCTGCTCGAGGTTCGTCTCCGGCGGCGGGTAATTGCCCTCGAATCGCACCTGAATGTCGTTGATATCCACGAGGATATCGGATGCAAGCGGCGCCGGGTGGTGTTCGACGATGTTGCGCTTCGGATCCTGGTCGATCCGCTCGATGAATTCCCGGTCGGGCTCGAGGCCCATGCTGAGCGGAACGTGCGCCCCAAGGCAGCGCACCGGCGCGCGCGCGTGGACGTTCCGGGCTGGTGTGGCACGAGCACCCCTTTGTTGAATCGTCCCGTGTCTACAGGAGTAGAAGGGCTGAATTGACCTGGGCGGTGCTTTTGCGGTCGGCTCTAAACTGGAATAGATTCGCTTATGAAGCCCTCCGCAGACAGGCGCGCCAGTGCGAGGGATTAGAGGACTCAGGGGTGCTCGAGAAAATTAACTTGAGGATGTTGGCCATGACTACATCGTATGGGCGTGCGGCAACGCTGACCGGCCTGATCGGAAGTCTTCTCATTGGATCGGCCGCCGCATTGAATCTCGCCGAGCTCACGAATCAGGACGCCGCGCGGGGAATCAAAGGCGCGCTCGACCAGGGAGCCGCCTCCGCCATCGCGAAGCTTGGGGTACCGGGCGGATTTCTCGAGAATCCCAAAGTCAAAATCCCCTTGCCTCCGGCGCTCGATGAGATTGCCAAGGTGATGCGTATGATGGGGCGCGGCAAAGATGCTGACGAGCTGGTTGTGGCCATGAACCGGGCCGCTGAACAGGCGGTACCGCAAGCCAAGGAGTTGATGGTTAATGCGGTCAAGACCATGTCGCTGGAGGACGCCAAGAAAATCCTCACGGGCGGGGACGATTCGGTGACCCGGTTTTTTAGGACCAAGACCGAGGGGCCTCTGGCGGTGAAGTTTTTGCCGGTGGTGAAGCAAGCAACCGATCGCGTGGGCTTGGCAAGGAAATATGATCAGGTCGCCGAACAAGGAGCGAAACTCGGTCTGGTGAAGGGCGACGCGGCGAATATCGACCAGTACGTCACGCACAAAGCATTGGATGGACTTTATCTCATGATCGGCGAGGAAGAACGCGCGATCAGGAAAAATCCGGCGGCGGCCGCCAGCAAGATCGTCTCGGAGGTGTTTGGCGCCTTGCATTGATCCACGCGCGAGCATCTTGCCGCGCATCCGCGTGTCGGGCCGCGTCGATCCTCAGCCTGCGGCGCCTGCTTTGAGTTGGTGCTGATAGTCCACCGCGTCGAAATGGCCTTTGGACTCGGCAATCAAGCCGTCGGAACCCATCCGCCATTCTTCGAATCCGCTGATGCGCACGGCATGTCCCGTGCCGCCCGGACCGGTGTTGGTACCGGTCAGCGTCCAGCGGTAGGTGATTTGAGCACCGTTCACGGTGAGTCCGTCCATCTTGACGACCAGATCGGGGAACGCGGTCATGAATTCTTGCGCGACAGCGGTAATGGCAGCCGGCCCCACGGCCGGGGTTCCGTCGTTCACCCTCAACGAGCCTTGATCGGCAAAGAACGATGCGACGCTTGCCGCATTTTGGCTGCACCAAGCCACCGTGTATCTGACTGCAAAGTCATTCAGCTTGGCGCGATCCATGAGCGTACTGCGCGACGTACAGGCGGCCAGCATGACGAGCATCGCCGCGATCGCCGATTTAGGCAATTTGGGGATCATCATCGGTGGGCATGGTGGTGAGCGCCAGTTCGATATTGGCGGCGAGTTCCTTGGCGTATTTGGCCGCCTCAAACAGCCGAAGAGACTCGTAGTATCTGGCTTTCTGGCGATAACCCTCGATGTCCTTCAACAATATCTCTCTCGTTTCGTTTGTGGTCATCACACGACTCCCGGAGTTTGGCTGATCTCGACGCCGCAATTTCACTACCCGCATCCGAGCTGCGCGGCCGCTGCCCCTCTCGCCTGCACGTCGGTATTATAAACGCTCTGCATTGACCAATATTGGGCAATGCGGCAGCCATCGATCGGCCGTGCGGCGGGTGCCGCCCCTTGACAGTGCCTCACGGTGAGGTACATATGTCGATGGATCTGCTTTCAGGAGCGTTGCAATGTTCTACCAGGACAAGACCTTCACCAACGAACGCGTGGAACTTAGCGGCAGGGGATTTCACGGCTGCACGTTCAAGAATTGCGAGCTCGTATATCGCGGTGAACCGTCACCGAATTTTCAGGATAACAATTTAATAGACACGGTGTTCGTGTTCGCGGATGCGGCGATCTGCACGCTGTATTTTCTCTCCAACGTGTATCACGCCGGCCGCGGGGGCCGTGAAGTGGTGGAGAAGACCTTCGATGATATTCGGCAGCGGAACATTCACGGCCGAATGGCAAAGACGGTGACACCCGGTACGCCGGATCACAGCCTGCGGTGACCCCAAGAACACGGAGACGGGGGAATCGGCGGGTGTCCGGTCACTTCTGAATCTGCACGCGATCGCGCAGCGCCGCGGGCGGGGCGATCGAGCCGAGTTCCCGGGCCGCCTTATGGCCGGAGTACACGGCCGCGGCGATGATCGAGGGCTGCAGGCAGTCGCCGATGCGCGCAATGTGCGCGCCGGATTCGCCCCCTTCGCTGCCGGCGAGTTCATAGTAGAGAGCGTCGTCGGGCTCGCGCGAGGTTACGAGCACCAGGGCAGCTGCCGCCTGCACGGCGGCGCTGCCGGTGTAGATGCTGTGTAGAGTGGCGCCGCGGCCGTCGAAGGCGGCGAGCGTCTCGTTGCAACGGATCTCGATGCCGGCCTCCAGCATCTGCCGCTGAGTGCGGTCCTGCTCACCGGTGTATTTGCTCCACTCCCCGGCGCGGGCCGCCGAGGTGACGTAGCAAACGCGTGCGCCCTGGCGCGCGAGCAGCAGGGCGAGCACCGGCCCGAGATAATAGTTGTCGTCGTCATAGATCAGTACCTCGCCCGCCGGGGTTCGGCCGTCCATCAAGTCATCGGGGGTGAGCACCCGTGCGTCGCCGGGGAACTCGATCGGAACCGGGCAGGAGCGGCCGAGGCCGTTGCGGCGCCAGCGCGCGCCGGTTGCGAGCAGCACATCGTCGGCGCCGAACTCCCGCACCTCCGCCGCGGACAGGCGGTTGTCAAGATAGAGAGTGACGTTCGGCAGTTTGGCGATCTGCTGCAGTCGGTAGTCGCGTACCCGACCCCACTCGCGCAGGCCCGGCAAGCGACTCTCGCGGCTGACCCGGCCGCCGGCCTCTTTGGCCGCGTCGGCCAGCGTCACGGTATAGCCGCGCTTGCCGAGGATGTGTGCGGCCTCGAGGCCGGCCGGCCCGGCCCCGACCACGAGGACGGTGCCGGATGCGCCGCTCGGCACGCGCTCGGGATGCCAACCGCTGCGCCATTCCTCGCCCATCGTGGGGTTCTGCGTGCAACGAATGGCGGATCCTCGGTAGTTGTAGGCGTAGCAGACGTTGCAGCCGATGCACTCGCGAATGTCCTCGTAACGGCCTTCGCGGATTTTCGCCGGCAGGAAGGGATCGGCGATCGAAGGGCGCGCCGCGCCGATGAGGTCGAGAACCCCGCTCTTGATTTGGCGCACCATCGTGTCGGGGCTGGTGAAGCGCCCGACGCTGACCACCGGCACGCCGGTCAGCGCGCGGGCGTAGGCGATGCGCCCCTCCAAGTGGCCTTCGCTGTAGAAGCGCGAAGACCCCATCTCTTCGTAGTAATCATCGATTACCAGGTCCCACAAATCCGGCAAATGGCCGATGAGTCCGAGCACGTCGCGCGCTTCCTCGACCGACAGGTGCTCCTCGCCATGGCCGTTGGCGGCAAAGCGCGCTGCGACCGCGCAGCGGTCCCCGACCGCGGTCCGCGTCTCCTCGAGCAGTTCCCGAAAGACGCGCACTCGGTTCACGAGGCTGCCGCCGTATTCGTCGGTGCGCCCGTTCAGGCTGCGCGAGAGAAACTCCGACACCAGGTACCCGTGGCTCGGGTAGACATAGATGATGTCGAAGCCGGCCGCTTTGGCGCGCTGAGCCGCCGCGAGGTGCCATTGGCGGAACGCGCGCAGGTCCGCCTTGTCCATGCGCCGCGATTGAACCGGATCCTCGCGCGAGGGCATCGAGCGCACGCCGATGCTGGGTTGGCGGCTGGCGAGGTTGGCGACGTAGCTGCCGCCGTGCCAGAGTTCGATGCCGGCGAGCGCGCCGTGGGCATGCACGGCGTCCGCCATGGCCGCGAGATTGGCCATATCGCCGTCGTCCCACATCGAGGCGAAAGGGAAGGGCTGGTCGTCCGAGGTCGGGTGCAGGGAGCAATACTCGGTACAGACCACGCCCCATCCACCCTCGGCCTTGACTCCGCGCATCGCGGCCAACGTGCGCGGCAGGGCGTGCCCCATGCCGGTGCAATGGGGAACTTGGTAGAACCGGTTCGGCAGGATCACGGGCCCGATCTTGATGGGTTCGAACAGTATGCCGTGGCGCGGATTGATTCCCATTTGCATTCCCCGGTGCGCAAAGGTCCAAACACTCCCGGATTGTCGCCCGGAGGACTTCCGCTCCAGTTTGATTAAACGTATAAAGAAATGAAAGCGGAATGAATGATTCAAGGCAGGGGAAGAATCATGGCGCGTGACGGGGCGAGAATGAAGCGAACACGGCCGACCGTGGCGGCGGCCGTGACCGCTCCCCGGGACCGGGGTCTTCACCACGGCGCGAGCGCGCCCTATGACCCGCTGCCGAGGGGCCAAGTGCTCGAGGTGATCGAGGCGGCCATCGGCCACCTCGCGCACGCCGGTGCCGGCTTCGAATCGGGCACCGAGGCCATCGATCTGTTTCGCGCCGCGGGCTGCGCGGTGAGCGCGGACGGCATCGTGCGCATACCGCCCGAGCTCGTGCGCGAGTCTCTCGCCTCGGTCGCCAAGAGCGTCCGGCTCTGGGACCGCGACGGGGAGCGCTACATCGAACTCGACAACCAGCACACCTGGTTCTTCCCGGGCATGACCTGCATCAAGGTCTACGACGAGCGGATCGGCGATCCGCGCGCGAGCACCCGCGCGGATCTCGAGATCATCACCCGCGTCGCCGACGCGCTGCCGAACATCGACGGCGCGTGCATCGCCTGCAAGAACGTGGCGAACTCGGACATCCACGGCGAGATCGACGAATTCCTGGCGATGGCCGAGAACACCACCAAGCCGCTCGAGTATCTATGCGAGCACGCCGATTCGCTCGCCGTGGTGATCGATATGGCGGGTGCCATACGCGGCGGCCGCGAGGCGCTCGCCGCCAAGCCGTATTTTCTGCAGATCGTGACGCCGTTGCCGCTCGACTACCACGCGACCCACATTGACCAAATCATCATGGCGGCGCGGGCCGGGGTGCCGGTGAGCGTGGGCACTCTGCCGATCGGCGGCGCTTCGACTCCGATCACCATGGCGGGCTCCATGACGCACAGTCTCGCGACGGATTTCGCGGGTATGGTGCTCGGTCAACTCGCGCGCCGCGGCTCCTGCGTGATCGGCAGCTCCGACGTGTGCTTCATGGAGCCGGCCACCGGCGGCATCGGCAACTTCGTATATACCTCGCTCGCCGACATGGCGATGTGCCAGATTCGGCGCGAACTCGGACTGCCCTCGTTCACCGGGATCGGCGGAACCTCGAACGCGCGCCGCTTCGATCAGGACGCCGTGTGGGAGTTGTCCACGAATCTCATGCAGGCCTTCTACAGCCGGCCCGCCACCCTCGATTACCTGGGCTCGCTCGACATGGGTCTGACCTACTCGCTGCCGGCGCTGTTGTTGTGCGATGAGCTTGCGGGCATGCTGCGCACGTTCTGGCAGGGCGTGCGCATCGATGAGGACACCCTCGCGACCGATCTCATCCGCGCGGTGGGACCGCGCGGAAATTTTCTCGCGCACCGCCACACGGTCTCGCATTGCCGGGAACAGCTCTGGCCGGCCCGCTACCTGGGAGCCAATATGCCGCTTTCGAACGACGACAAGCCCGATCTCGATCTGCTGCAGCGCATCGATGCGCATCTTGCGCGCATCATTGCCGAGCACCGCCCGCCGCCGCTGAAGCCCGAGCTGCTCGATGCGCTGCGGGCCATCCAGGCGGCATTCAAGGCGCGACGCGCGGCGTGAGCCGCATTATTCCCTGCCCCCCCCCGGGGGGGATCGGCTCAGGCAGCCGATGCTTCGGCGCGCAGGCGCCGGCCGCGCGCGAGCCAGGCGTAAAGCGGGGCGCAGGCGCCGATGAAAGCCGCGGATATGATGCCGGAGCGCGGGTCTTCGACCACGGCCGCGGTCAGAAAGGCCATCGATCCCGCGAGCACCACCACCGTCGAGAGCGGGTAGCCGAGCGCCTTATAGGGCCGCGGCAATTCCGGCTCCCGATGCCGCAGTACCAGCACGGCTGAAAAAGCCGAAACATAGCAGACCAGAAACAGCACCGAGTACAGCGCGATGACCTGCTGAAAGGTGCCGCTCAGGATGGTGATCACGGTGATCATGCTCGTCAGCAGGAGCGCCATGCGCGGCGTGCCGCCGACGCTCACGACCGCCGCCCTGTTGGTGAACAAGCCGTCTCGGCCGATCGCGAACAGCACCCGCGGCGCCATGAGCATCACGTTGTTGATCAGGCTCAGCATCATGAAGACCGACAGGATTGTCACGAGCTCCGCTCCTCCGCGCGGCAGCACCAGCCGCGCCGCCTCCGCCGCCGGCAGTTCCGAGGCGGCGAGCACCGGCAGCGGCAGGACATGCACGAAAGCGAGATTGATCAGCAGGTACAGCGTCGTGACCAGCAGCGCGCCGCCTATGATGGCGCGCGGCAGCGTACGCGTGGGATCGGTATTTTCCTCGGCCATGTAGATGGGCGCGTACCAGCCGTCGAATGCGGTCAGTATCGCGCGCAGCGCCGGCACCACCGCGAACAGCATCGCCATCGAGATCCACGGTACCGAGGCGGCGGTTCCCGCAAGCGGCACGGCCGCTGCACTTGCGGCGGGTGCGGTGAAAAAGCAGCCGACCACCAGAACCATCAGCATCAGGCCGATCGAGACGCTGATGATCGCCGTCAGCGAACTCCCGATGCGAAGTCCCATCCAGTGTACGGCGGTGAATGCCGCAATGAGCGCAATGGCAAGCGCGCGCGGATTCGCCGCCGCGGCCGGCCATAGCGCACCCAAAAACGTCACCGCCGTCATCGATACGTAGGCGAGGGCCACCACGTTGGTCAGCCAGTCGCACCAGCCGATCACGAAGCCGGGGCCGTCGCCGAAGGCGCGCCGCGCGTAGACGCGAAACCCCCCGGTCTCGGGAATCATCGCGGCGAGCTCGGCGACCGCCACGGCGCCCATCAGTGCGTACAGCCCGCCCAGGGCCCAGAACACCATGATCAGCGCGCGATCCCCGAGCGCCGCCGCCACCAGGCCCGGAAGGCGGAGTATGCCGACCCCGATCGTCGAACCGAACACCAGCGCGAGACCGAAGCCGAGCCCCAGGATTCTGCGCAGCGGCATCGCGGACTGAGAGGTCACTCAGCGGGCCAATTCTTCGACCAGCCGATCCGCGTGATAAATGTGTTTGAGCGCCTCGGTGATGCCCGTCACGTCGACCGCCACCGCCCGGTTCACACTGCCGTCGTAGCCGAAGTCCCCGCCCAAGGACTGAAGGTTCCCGTCGAAGATCAGGCCGATCGCCTCGCCGTTGCGTCCGATGACGGGCGAGCCGGAATTGCCGCCGATGATATCGTTGGTGGAGACGAAATTAAGATTGGCGTGCGGATCGACCGCCGGCTGCGCCTTTATCCAGCTATCCGGCAGCTTGAACGGATCGAAGCCCGTCGCATGAGCGTAGGCGCCGGCGAAATTCGTGGTCGGGGCGACGGTGCGGCCGTTTTCCCGATAGCCGGCGACGGCGCCGTACGAGAGCCGCAGCGTGAAGGTCGCGTCCGGATAGGTGTCTTTGCCCTCCAGCGCAAAGCGCGCCTTGGCAATCAGCGCGGCGTTCTTGGTGATCACCGCTTTCACGTTGTCCTCGAAGTCGGCCCGGACCGCTCGCGCGGGCGGGTCGAGGAGGCGCGCGAAATCGATCAACGGATCGTGATAGGCATCGATGGCGCTCGCGCCGCCCGCCAACAGGCGGGCGCGCAGTTCAGCGTCCCTCAACTTGGTGCCGTCCACGATCTCGCGGGCGATCGCCTCGGGACTCCTCTTGTCGAGCAGCGCGTGCACGTCGGGGTCGGCGGTGCCGAGATCCTCACGCACCTTGGTCAACCACCAAGCGAGTACCGTCTTCTCGACACTCGGGTAAATCGGGGCGGGGGAGATAATTTCCTGCTTGAGCGCCGGGAAATTCGCGTCCTGATACGCCTCCAGCCGCTGCCCGTCGGGCTTGCCGATCTCGGCCGCGTAACGATTCAGTGCGATGGCCTCGTTGAGCAGCGGGGACAGAGCCTGCGGGAATCGCTCGAGCAGCGCATTGCGCACGAAGATGGTTCGCTGATGCGCCACCGCCGCCGCTATGGCATCCCAGGCCCCGCCGTCACTCGCCGCCAGCTGCGGATCGGCGGCGACGCGTCGGCGGAAGTCGCTCTCGGCGCGCGCCTTGTCCGCAATGATCGAGCCGTCCACCAGGGAAAGCTGCCGGCCTTTGTAGGCCTTCAGCGAGTTCTCGATCGAGAAAAGCAGGGTTTTCGAGGTGCGCGCCTCCTCGGACCCCTTGGTGGCGAACTCGTTCAGCACCCCGCGCAATTCGGAAAACAAGTTCAGAATGAACGGCTGCACGGCATCGCGCTGATATTCGAGCTGCGCCAGGGTGGCCTCGCGCTCGGTTGCGCCCGGATTGCCGCTGGTGAAGGCTATATCGCCCTCCTTGACGCCGCGGGTCGCGAATTTGAGGAACGTGGCGGTGTGCAGCGGCTTGCCGTTGTCGTAGATGCGCACGAAGGCGCTGTCCAGATCGAAGCGCGGAAACGTGAAATTGTCCGGGTCGCCGCCGAAGAACGCCACGCTCTCCTCCGGGGCGAACACCATCCGCACATCCTGGTAGCGCCTGTATTTGTACAGATCATATACGCCGCCTTGATAGAGCGTTACCACCTGGCAGCGCACGTCGGCCGCGGTTCCGCAGGCGCTTTCGATCTGCGCCTTTGCCGCGCGCTCCGCCTCGTGGAAGGCGCGGTCCGATTTGCCGGCGGTGGCCGCCTCGATTTGCTTGGTCACATCGGTGATTTGCACCAACTGGTTGGCTTCCATCGCCGGACATTGCTTCTCGTCGGCGGCGCTCGCGGCATAGAATCCGTTGGCGGTGTAGTCGCTCTTGGCGCTAGCCAAGTCGCTCAAGCATTCGCGAGCGCAATGGTGATTGGTCATGACCAGGCCGTCGGACGACACCAGGCTGGCCGAGCAGCCGAGCGCCAACCTGATGCTGGAGAGCCGCGCGTGCTCGAGCCAAGCGGCATCAGGCGCCCAGCCGTACTTCGCGCGCATTTTGGCAGCGGGAAAATTATCGAAAGTCCACATGCCTTCATCGGCAGAGGCGGGGATCGCGATCGCAACCAGGGCGACGGTGGCCGCGGCCAGCAGCATTGTCATGCGAATTTGCGTGAACATCCGAACTCCGTTTTGAGTTATTGGCGGTCGGGCGAATCAAGAGCGAAAGCGCTGCAGCCGACCATATCTTGATATGTTAGCTCACCTTGCAGGCGGGATTAAGGCTCACGGGAAGAATCACGCAAATCCCCCGGGGATCAGTCCATGCTCGCGCGCATCGCGCGCCAGTTCCTCGCGAAAATCGGGGTGAGCGAGCGAGATCAGGGCCTTGGCCCGTTCCGGCACCGACTTGCCCTTCAAGTTGACGATCCCGAACTCGGTGACCACGTACATCATGTCCGAGCGGGGCGTCGTGACCACATTGCCGGGCGTGAGGTCGAGCACGATGCGGCTCTTGCGGATCCCCCGGCGTTCATAAGTCGATGATAGGCAGACGAATGATTTGCCGTCCTTCGATGCGTACGCGCCGCGGACGAATTGCAGCTGCCCCCCGGTGCCGCTGATGTGGCGGTGTCCGGAGGATTCGGAGGACGCCTGGCCCTGCAGGTCCATCTGCGTGGTGTTGTTGATCGCCATGAAGCGTTCGTTGCGCATGATCATGTGCGGCAGATTCGTGTATTCGACCGGGCAGCAGAGGAAATCCTCGTTTCGATCGAGGGTGCGATACATCTGTTGCGAGCCGAGCGCGAAGCTGCAGACGAGCTTGCCGCGGTCGATGGCTTTGGCGCTGCCGGTAATGGCGCCGCCCCGGTACAGATCCATGATGCCGTCGGTCAGCATCTCGGTATGGATGCCGAGATTTCGGACCCCGTTCTCGAGCAGCAGCGAGCACACGGCATTCGGCATGGCGCCGATGCCGACCTGCAGGCAGGCGCCGTCGCCCACTTCGGCGGCGATCAGGCGCGCCACGGCGCGATCGGCCTCGCTCGGCGGCGGGTTGGCTAATTCCGGCGGCGGGCCGGAATCGCCCTCGATCACGTAGTCGACCTCGCTCACGTGCAGGCCGTTGTCGACGCCGCACAGGTACGGCAATCCCTCGCTCACTTCCACGATGACGATTTTCGCGCGCGATACGATGGCGCGGTGCCAAAGGTTGGCGGCGCTGAGATTGAAATAGCCGTTCGCGTCCGCGGCGCGGGTCTTGAGTACCACGATGTCCGGGGGATCGATGAATCGGCGGTAATAATCGGAAATTTCGCCCAGATTGCACGGAATGTAGTGGCACAGCCCGGCATCGTGTTTCTTGCGGTCGTAGCCGCCGAAATGCCAGTTGTACCAGTGAAAATGCTCGCGCTGCGGGTCCGCTTCGATCACGGCCCGCGGCCGCAGGCTCAAGCAGGCGCGGATCTTGACGTCCCGCAATTCGCTCTTTCGGCCCGCCAGGGCGCGGTCGAATACGTCCGGCTGCGAAAGCACCGCGCCGTATTCCACCCAGTCGCCCGACTTGACCAAGCCGGCCGCTTCGGCCGCGGCTATCCGGCGCGCCGCTTTTCCATGCATCGATGTTCCCATGGCGGCCCTTGTATGGCCCGAGCTATTGTTCACGGTGCCGCGCAACCGAGATGAACCGGCCGGCTGCGAGCAGGAATATTAGCGTACTTTTGAGCCGGTATTGCTAGAGTGCCCGAGATCGCGGGCGGGACCATCGATTGCGAACGGCGAAGCCAAGGGGAGAGGGCGGAGATGGCGGACATTCCATTTGTATTGCGATCGGATGCGGCCGGCGCAACGACGCTGACACTGAACCGTCCGGAGTCTCGCAATGCGCTGTCGCTCGGCATGCTGCAGGCGCTCGCGTTCGAGCTCAAGCGCGCCGCCGCGGATCCGGCGGTGCGCGTGGTGGTGCTGAAGGGAGCGGGCCCGGCCTTCTGCGCCGGCCATGACTTGAAGGAAATGCGCGATGCGCGCTTCGGCGGCGCATACCTCGAGGCATTGTTCGCCGAATGCACCAAAGTCATGCTGGCGATTTTGAGTCTGCCGCAGCCGGTCATTGCCCAGGTGCACGGCGTTGCGACCGCCGCCGGCTGCCAGCTCGTTGCCACCTGCGATCTTGCCCTGGCCGCCGAGGACGCTCGCTTTGCGACGCCGGGAGTCAACATCGGGCTCTTTTGCTCGACCCCCATGGTGGCCTTGTCGCGCGATGTCGGCCGCAAGGCCGCCATGCGCATGCTACTGACCGGCGAACTGATCGACGCGGACACCGCGGTTCGTATCGGGCTGGTCAACGAGGCGGCGCCGGCGCCCGAGTTGGCAAATCGGACCGCCGCGCTCGCGGCCACCATCGTCGCCAAGTCGCCGCTGGTGATCGCCATCGGCAAAGAAGCGTTCTATCATCAGGCCGATCTATCGCTCTCTGACGCCTATGCGTACACCGCCCAAGTGATGGCGCACAACCTCGCGAAGCGGGACGCGCAAGAGGGAATCGGCGCATTTTTGAACAAGCGCAAACCGGTGTGGTCCGGACAGTGACCGACCGAGCACGGCGGCATTACGGCGCGTGAGCGGCCTGCGCGGCGGCCTCGGCGCGGATGATTTCGGCCAGGCGCAGCGCGCCAGGGCCCGCGTAGTCGCGATCGGCGAACACCAGGTAGAGCTCGCCCCAGCGCTCGCCGCCCTCGCGCAGTGGCAGTTGTTTCAGTACGCCGCGGGCAAGGTCGGCGCGCACCCACTCCTCCGCGTACCAGGCGAAACCCAGGCCCATACCGGCGGCGTGGATCGAGGTCGCCTTGTGGCTCACCGTCCAACTTTGTTCCGCGCCGAGCCAACTGCCGCTGCGGCGCCGGCTGCCGGTATCGCGAATAATCAGGTGGCGGTGCCGGCGCAGATCCTGCAGGGTCAATTCCCGTCCGAGGCGGTGCAGCGGATGGTCGGGGTGCGCGGCCGCGATGAACCGCAGCCGCATCAGCGGATCTCCCGCGAAGCCAGGCGGCACGCGCGAGCAAATCGCCAAATCGACCGTGCGCTGCACAAGCGCTTCCTCAGTGCCGCTGAGCACGCTCTCGTGGAGTTCGATGCGTGTCTGCGGCCGCTCGCCGCCGAAGCGCGCGAAACATTGCAGCAGCAGCCAGGTGGGAAATAGGATCTCGACCGCCAGCCGCAACTCCGGTTCCCAGCCGGCGGCGAGGCTGCCGGCGGCGCCTTCCAGTGCCACCGCTTCGTCGAGCAGGGCTTTGGCCCGGCGGTACAGCACCTCGCCGGTTGGCGTGAGATGCGCCTTGCGTCCGATGACCTCAAACGCCTTGACGCCGAGCAGCGCTTCGATTTTCTGCACCGCATAGGTGACCGAGGACTGGCTCTTGTTCAGAACCCCGGCGGCCGCTGCATAGCCGCCGGCATCGACCACCGCCAGCAGCGAGCGCCATTGTTCCAGTGAAATCCGTGTGTTGGGCATGATTTATCAATAATTTAGATTAAATTAGCCTAAATATTCCCCTTTTTTATCTAATAAAACAATATTTAAATGGTGTTGTCCCGGAACGAAGGTTCCGCCATGAATTCAAGGAAACGCACCCATGACCCTATTGCAAATCAATGCCAGCCTGAACAACGGCAACGGCCAGTCGAGCCAACTCGCAAACCAATTCGTTGCGGCGTTTCGAAAACGCAATCCGGGCGTCAAGATCGTGGTGCGCGACGTCGCCGCGGCCGATCCGGTACCGCACCTGGATGCCGAACGCTTCGGTGCGTTCACCACCAAACCGCAGGAGCGCAACGCCCGGCAGCGGGCGGTGGTGGCATACTCCGATGCCCTGATCGATGAGCTGCGCCAGGCCGAGGTGATCGTGCTGGGCCTCCCGATGTACAATTTTGGCGTACCCTCGCAATTGAAGGCCTACTTCGATCACATCGCCCGCGCCGGGGTCACCTTCAATTACACCGAGACGGGGCCGGTCGGTCAGCTCAGCGGGAAGAGAGTGTACGTGTTTGCGACCCGCGGCGGTCTGTACGCCGGCACTCCGATGGACACGCAGACCCGATACGTGCGCGACTTTCTCGGCTTCATCGGCATGAGCGACGTCGAATTCGTCTACGCTGAAGGTCTGGCCGTCAGTCCGCAAAGCCGGGAAGCGGGTCTTGCAAAGGCTGCGGCCGAAATCGCCCGTCTCGCCGCCTAATAAATTTCACCAGGGAACAATTTCACATGAATAACCTATTCGATTCCGTAAAGCCGTATACCGATCTCGTCGGACGCGTGCTGATCGCCACCCTGTTCGTGCTGGCGGGCTGGGGCAAAGTCAGCGCCTACGCCGGAACCCAGGCCTACATGCAGCACGCCGGCGTGCCCGGAGGCCTGCTGCCGCTGGTGATTCTGCTCGAGCTCGGCGGCGGCCTCGCCATCGTCATCGGTCTGTACACGCGCCCGGTGGCATTGCTGCTGGCCGGCTTCAGCATCATCGCCGGGGCGCTGTTTCATGGCGGCTCGGCCGACCAGATGCAGCAGATCATGTTGCTCAAGGACATAGGTCTGGCCGGCGGATTCCTGTTCCTGGTCGCCAACGGCGCCGGGCGGCTGAGCGTCGACGCTCGAAGGAGAATTTGAGATGAACACCCGGACCCTGGCCCATGTCATCGAGTCCATGCCGACTTCCGACGGCGCCGGCGTCAAGCTGCGCCGCAGCCTGGGCAGCCAGCGCGGGCTGCATGTGGATCCGTTCCTGATGCTTGACGAGTTCTACTCCGACAATCCGGACGACTACATCGCCGGATTTCCGCCCCATCCGCATCGCGGCTTCGAGACCGTCACGTACATGCTCGACGGCCACATGCGCCATGAGGATCATCTCGGCAATCGCGGCGACCTTGGCCCCGGCGGCGTGCAGTGGATGACCGCGGCGCGCGGCATCATCCACTCCGAAATGCCGCAGCAGAGCGAAGGGCGCATGCGCGGCTTCCAGCTGTGGCTCAACCTGCCTTCGAAGGAAAAAATGAAGCCCGCCGGCTATCGCGACATCCCTGCGTGCGAAATCCCGCGGGTCGCGCTCTCGCATGGCGGCGAGGTGAAAGTGATTGCCGGCACGATCGAATTGGACGGCAAGCTCAGCAGCGGCGCGGTGAACGGCGGCGGCGTCAAACTGAGCACCAATCCCTTGTACGTCGACGTTCACCTGCCGGCGGGAGCGGAATTCAGCGCGCCGGTGTCCGCGGAACACAATGCCTTCCTCTATGCCTACGAAGGCAGCGCCCACGTCGGCCCGGCAGGCGCGACCAAGCCGCTGCCGCACCGTTCGGCCGGCGTCTTGTCCGAAGGCGACGCCGTCAGAGTGCAGGCCGGTCCCGAGGGGGTGCGCTTCCTGCTGCTGGCGGCAAGACCGCTACGCGAGCCGGTGGTGCAATACGGCCCGTTCGTGATGAACACGCGCGAGGAAATCGAACAGGCGATCGCCGATTATCGCGACGGGCGCCTGGCCACCGTGGCCAAGGCGAGCTGACGGCCGCGAGCAGCCGGGACGGCGCCCATCGCGGATGAGGCGCCCATTGCCGGTGAGGTGATGCGCACCGGAAGTTGGCCGCCGCGATCGCTGACCGAGATGTCCCCGCCGCATACGAACGCGAGATGACCGCGTGAGGCCGCCGGCGGCAGAATCGGGCGGGTTTCCGAATCACCGACTGCGCGGGCGGCGAAGCCCTGGTAGAGCAGGAGGGGAACGATCGTGCTGCCCAGGACAAAGGCGAAGCGGCATGGAATTTTCCTCCGTCGCTTCAAAGCGCTGCTCAAGTCCGGGGGCGGTTCGGGGTATCCTGTGCCGGCCATTGCCCTTGGTACTGCGATTGTCATTCCGGTCGCTGGCTATACGGCGTCGGGAGGATAATGCATGACCCGCTTAAGCACCAATTCACAACAGGCCGCCGCGGGCGACCGTGCCGTTCCGGGAACCAGCCGTTTGAAGCAGATTCTGGAGGGCGGACAGTTTGCGCTGACCGCGGAAATCACGCCGCCCGCCTCGAGCGATCTGAGCGAGCTGCTCGCAAAGGCGGCGCCGCTGCAAGGCTTGGCCGATGCGGTCAACGTCACCGATGGCGCCGGCGCGCGCGCGCATCTGGATTCGACGATTGCGGCGAACGCCCTGTTGCAGAATGGGATCGAACCGATACTGCAGCTGACCTGCCGCGACCGCAATCGGATCGCATTGCAAAGCCAACTGCTCGGCGCCGCCGCGCTCGGCATCGCCAACATGCTGGCGCTGCGCGGCGATGATCCGAAGGCCGGCGATCAACCGGAGGCCAAGCCGGTTTTCGATTTGGATGCGGCCGGCCTGGTCGCGACCGCGGCCGCCATCCGCGACTTGCATCAGCTGCCGCACGGACGCAAGGTCGGCGGCTCGGCGAATTTCTTCATCGGCGCCGCCGATGCACCGATCGATCCTCCCGACGGATGGGTGCCCACCAGCTTGATGAACAAAGTCAGGTCGGGCGCACAATTCGCTCAGACTCAATTCTGCATGGATGCCGGCATTCTGCGCCGCTATATGGCGCGTCTAGCCGAGCAGGGGCTCTCCGGTCGCCTGCACTTGCTGATCGGCGTCACCCCGCTCGCATCGGTCAAATCGGCACGTTGGATCAAGCAGAACCTATTCGGCTCGATCATCCCGGATTGGATGATCGAGCGCCTGGAGAACGCCGGCGACCCCGCTGCCGAGGGCTGTGCGATGTGCGTCGATTTATTGCGCGAATACTCGGAAATCCCAGGGGTGGGCGGCGCCCATATCATGGCTCCCCTCAATGAAGGCGCGATTGCAAAGGTGATCGCAGCCCTGCGCTCTTAGCCGGACCGCACGCCCGGTGTCACGGGATCATCCACCGCACGACATACTGCTGCAGTACGACCAACATGCCCAGGAGCAGCGTCAGTGCCACGCTGTGCTTGAAGGTGCGCGCCAAGATCAGGCCTTCCCGGCCCTTCAGCTGCGTGACGGCCGCGCCGGTAGCGATGTTTTGGGGCGAAATCATCTTCCCCATGACGCCGCCAGACGAATTGGTCGCCGCGATGAGAATCGGGTTCAATCCGAGTTGGTTTGCGGCGACCACCTGGAGATTGCCAAATAGCGCATTCCCGGAGGTGTCGCTGCCGGAGAGAGACACCGCGACCCAGCCGAGAAAAGCCGACAAAACCGGGAACAAGATGCCGGCCGCCGCAACGCCGAGACCGAGCGTGTAGATCATGCCCGAATAGTTCATGAGATACGCAAGACCCACGATCAGCATGACCGTCAAGATGGCGAGCCAGGCTTGCCGCAAGGTCGCGCCGATGGCCCTGGCGAATCGGCGAGGGCCAACGCCCACCAATACGGCGGTCACGAGGTTAGCAAATAAAATGGCCGTTCCCGTACCGAGCGGCTGGAAGGTCCAGTTCGCCGCATAAGGCTTGTGGTACAGGGTGATGAACACCGCATTGTGCAATCCAGGCCAATGAATGATTTGCTGACCGGCGATTGCAATCTTGAGATGCGTCCAGCCGATGACGGTCGCGGCGACGACCGCCCAGGGAATCCAGCCCTGCCAGGGTGGGATCGCCGCGGCAGCGCCTGCGGCGCTTGCGCTGGGCTTGTGGATCGCGTACGCGGGATCGCCCTTGGGCGACCAGATGCGCAGAAACGCCAGGGTGACGCACAACGAGGCGAGCGCCGCCAGCACATCGGTGAGCGAATAATCGAGGTAGTTCGCCGATGCGAATTGCGCCAACGCAAAGCTGCCGCCGGCGACCGCCAAAACCGGCCAGAGCGCGCGCACCGAGCGCAAGCCGCCATATAGGGTTATGACATAAAACGGCAGGATAAGGGCGATGAACGGCAGCTGGCGGCCCACCATGGCGCCGAGCTTGACGGCGGGAAGGTCGGTCACCTGGGCGAGCACGGTGATCGGGGTGCCGAGCGCGCCGAAGGCTACCGGGGCGGTATTGAATATGAGCGTCAGGGTGAGCGCCTCGAGCGGCGGCAGGCCGATGAGAATCAGCAAGGCGCTGGTGATGGCGACCGGGGTGCCGAATCCCGCGATGCCCTCCAACAAGCTGCCGAAACAGAAGCCGATCACGACGATGACAATGCGCCGGTCATCGGGCAAATGCCTCACCACCCACGCGCGAAAGGCTTCGAAGCGTCCCGAGACCACCGCGATGTTGTAAAGAAGCAGGCCGTTGATCACGATCCACATCACCGGCCAAAGTGCGAACACGCTGCCCGCCGCCACGCTGTCGAGTGCGAGGCCGACCGGAAACTGCCACACCCCGGTCGCCATGACCAGCGCCACCACCAGACCGGCGAGCGAGGCCAGCCATGCGGGGCGGCGCAAAACGCCGAGCGTCACCAACACGGTGGCGATGGGGAGCGCCGCCACCAGCACCGATAGCACCAAGTTTCCCCCAACCGGTGCCAATGGCTGATTGAACATGATTCCACTCCCTGCAAGACACCCGCGATAGATCGGCTTGCCCGCTGCCCGGGCAGTTTCAAGCAACGGCCGCGATTTGTCCAAGCCGCTGATCGTGCGCGAAGCCTGGCTCCATTCCTGTCGAGCGCAGAAAAATGCTTCAATATGCGCTTTTTGCCAAACCGACATGAGAGAAGCCGATGAATTTACATGCCCGCCGCGCCGTTGCCGCCCCATGCCTTGCCTTGATCGCGCTGTGTGCCGCCGCTGCGGATAAACGCCCGCTCGAGGCGAATGACTTCGATCGATTGCTCGCCGTCGATGACCCGGTGTGCTCGCGCGACGGCCGCTGGATTGCCTATACGGTCGAGGGTTCCGATCTGGATGCCGACGAGCGCAAGACCAGCGTTTGGATGGTGAACTTCGAGGGCACGGAAGACGTGCGGCTGACCGGCACCTTGGATTCCGCCTCGAATCCGAAGTTCAGTCCCGACGGTCGCTACGTGTCGTATCTCGCGACGCGCGGGCCGAATGCCAAAGCACAGATCTACCTGCTCGATCGGCGCGGCGGCGAGGCTCAGACGCTCACCAGCGTGTCGGGAGACATCGGCGGCTATGATTGGTCGCCGGACGGATCCCGGCTCGTGATTTCCATGTCGCCGGGGGACGCCGCTGCGGACGGCGGCGGCTCGGCGGCCGCCCACATAGCGGCGGTTCCCAAGCCGATCGTGATCGATCGGCTGCATTTCAAGGAGGACGTAACGGGCTATTTGACCGCGGAGGATCACGCGCAGCTATACCTGCTCGACATCGCCGCGAAAAAGCTCGTGCCCTTGACGGCCGATACCGGTGTGGACTACGGCTCGCCGACTTGGTCGCCCGACGGCAAGACGGTGGCTTTCTTCGGCGCTCGCGACCGCGATGCGGATCGGTCGGGCATTCGGCAGTTGTACCTGATCGATGCCCGGCCGGGATCGGCGCCGCGCAAGGTCGCGGATTTCTATGCGCCCAACAAGGCCGCATTGCTTTGGACCACGGACGGTAAACATCTCGTCTTCACCTCCGGACTGGAAGGGCGCTTGAACGCCTACATTCAGGATCGCCTCAGCATCGTGGCGGTGAGCGGCGGCAGCCCGACGGTGCTGACCGAGCGGCTCGACCGGGCACTGTCCTCTCCTGCGATGGCGGCCGATGGCGGCTCCGTCAACGCGATCATCGAGGATGACGGCGTCGAGGTTCCGGTGAGTGTGCGGCTCGATACCGGCAAAGTGGAGCGGCGCATCGATGGCAAGTTGTCGGCGACCGCGCTCTGCAGCGGCGGCGGGCATGTGGCGGCGGCGGTGAGCACTGACAGCACCGTGCCGGAGATTTACGCGATCGAGAGCGGGAAACTGCGAAAACTCACCTCGCACAACGATGAGCTCGTGAGCCAATTGGCGCTCGGCTCGGTCGAGGAGATTTCCTTCCCGAGCCGCGACGGGACCAAGATCCACGGATTGATGGTAAAGCCGGCGAATTTTCAGAGGGGGCATACCTACCCGACGTTGTCGTGGATTCACGGGGGGCCCAACGGCCAGGATTCGCACGGTCTTGTGGTCGATACGTACCCGCTGGCTCTTGAACGGCAATGGTTTGCCGCGCACGGGTACGTCGTCTTGGCCGTCAACTATCGCGGCAGCAGCGGACGCGGGGAGGCATTCGCCAACGCGATCGCCGCGGATTGGGGCAATAAAGAGGTGGCGGATCTGCTCGCTGGCGTCGATTACGCGGTTCGCGAAGGGATCGCCGACCCGAACCGCCTCGGGATCGGCGGCTGGAGCTACGGCGGCCTTCTCACCGATTACACCATCGCCTCGGATCCGCGCTTCAAGTCGGCGATCAGCGGCGCGGGCAGCGGCAACCAGCTGTCGATGTACGGCAGCGATGAATACATTCTGCAATACAACGCGGAATTGGACCCGCCTTGGCGAACTCCGGAGCGCTGGCTGCGCGTCTCCTATCCATTTTTTCACGCCGACCGGATCAAGACCCCGACGCTGTTTCTCGGGGGCGACAAGGATTTCAATGTGCCGATTGCAGGCGGCGAGCAGATGTACGCGGCGCTACGGACGCTCGGCGTGCCGACCGGGCTCGTGGTCTACCCCGACCAGCATCACTTGCTCACGCGGCCGAGTTACATCAAAGACCGCGTCCAACGCTACCTGGCGTGGTTCGACCGCTATCTGGCGCCTGCGGCCCCATGAGGCGCACCGCCTGCGAAATGGCTCACAAAATTGCAATGTCCGGGTGAGCCGGTCTCACCCCGGGGCGGGCGGCACCGCCAGAACTGTGATTCACAACCGCCCACATTGCGGCTGCTTCCCTGACCCTAGAGCATGTTGCCAGGGGCCTGTGGGGATTGATCCCACAGCGCTGCTGCGCAACCGGTTTCCCAGGGCGTCCATTCGAATGAGGGAGCGCGGCCTTGTCTCACGCAGCACGAATGAAGGCGGCCGCCAATTCGCACCACGAGTCGGCATCCGCGCCTGGCGTCTCACGGCGCCAAAAATCGCTGGTGTTTCTGGTGACCCAGGACGAGTCCCTGTGGCCGCTGCTCGGCAGCGGTTTGGATCTGGAGTGGACGCTCAAGCAGGTGGACAGCATCGACGAGTTGCTCGTAACCGCCGGCGCCGGCCAGTCCGGCATCGTTGTGTGGGACGCGCGCGATCAAGCGGATCATGCGGCCGAGCTATCGCGTTTGCAATTGCACTCCGAGCGTTTCGCCATCATCGTGATCGGCCCCGCGTCGAACGCCGAGCCATGGCGGGTCGCGATCCAGCAGCGGCGGATCGTCGCGCTGCTCGGCATACCCTTTAATACGGAGCAGTGGCGCGAAGTCCTGTCGAGCGCGCGCGACGAGTGCCAGGCGCGCATCGCCGTACTGGGTGAAGCTGGCGCGCCGGCAACCCCATCGGCGCAGCAGGGATCGCCGTCCCGACTCGGGCATCGGCGGTTCCCGGTATGGATCGTCGCAGCCGTGTTTGCGGCATGCGGCGCCGGGTACCTGCTGTATCGCAGCCTGGACCACGGCACGCACCCGTCCACGCAGGCCACGGTAGTTGCGCCCGTCACCGCGCCCGCTGTAGGCAATGCTCCTTTCGCCAAACCGATGCCGGCAACCGACGAGCAGATCGACTCGCTGCTCGAGAACGCGCGGCAAGCCATGCTCGATCGACGCTTCATCGAACCGGCGGACGGCAATGCGCTGGCATTTTATAAAAATGTTCTGCTGCTGGATCCGGGCAACGGCGAAGCTCAGCAGGGACTGCAGCGGTTGGCGCAAATCCTGTTCGCAAGAGCCCAGTCCGACTTGAACGAGCGCAAATTCGACATGGCCCTTCAGGCGCTCGAAACCGCGCGCAGCATCAGCGCCGGGGATCCCCGCTTGGCCGATCTCGATGCGCGGGTCGAGGCGTTGCGCGCCGAGCTGGGTCCGACACAAATACAAGCGGCACTCAATGCCGGAAATTTCGATCGCGCGACCGAACTGCTCGAGGAGGCGGTGCGCGCCAAGTCGGTGAGCGGTGCGCAGGCGGCCCAGTGGCGCGACGAAATTCGGCGGCGCAAGAACAAGGCCGACGTCGGACGTCTCATCGCGCTCGTGGCGACGCGTGTGCAGCAGGATCGGTTGCTCGAGCCGCACAACGACAGCGCCGTTTACTATTTGCATGAGGCGCGGCAGGCGGGCGCGAGCGAGGCGGATCTGCAAGAGCAGACCGATCAACTGAGCGCCAAACTGCTGCGGGCGGCGCGGGCGGCCTTGGACGAGCATCTGCTCGGCGACGTCGAGAGGATGCTGAACGCGGCACGCAACGCCGGCGCCGCGCCCGCGGCGCTTGCCGGCCTGCAACACGACCTGGATGTCGCCCGCGACGGACAAGCGAGCGAAAAGATCATTCAATCGCAAAACCTCGAGTTGGCGCAGGAGCGGTTGGCGCGCGGTCAGCTCGTCGAACCGGACGGCGACAGCGCTCTTTACTATTTGAACCAACTGCGCGCGTCCGATCCGGCGAATCCGGCATCGGCGCCGCTTGCCGCGGCGGTGCAGAGCGCGATCGTCGTGCGGGCGCGCGCGGCGCTCGCGTCGGGAGATGCGCCCAAGGCGGAGTCGTTGGCGAAGCTGGCGGGCGGTCTCGGCGGAACCGGCGATCTCAATGACCTCAAGCAGGCGATCGCGCTGCAGCAATCGAAACAGAGCGGCACGGCCACGGTGGCGGCGAATTCATTGATCCTTGTCAAGCCGTTGAAGCTGGACTATCCAGTGTCCGCCTTGGCCGAGGGCGTCGAGGGATGGGTGGATTTGGCATTCGACGTGACCGGCGAGGGCAAGGTCGCCAATGTCACCGTGGTGAATGCATCGCCGCGCAACGTATTTGAATCGGCGGCCAAAGGCGCAATGTCCCGCGTGCGCTTCCAGCCGGTGATGAGGAACGGTCAGGCGATTCCCGTCAAATCGACACTGCATGTCGTATTCCGGCTGGATCACCCATGAAAGACCCCTCGATGGCACCGCTAATCGACAACGGGGCGGCACGGGAAGCGGCATCCGCCTCGCACGATCCCCGCCCCGCGAGGAACGCCGCCCGCCCGGCCCATTTGTGCCTGGTGGTCCACGACGATCTCGAGCTGCGCCTCAAGCTCTCCGGCGTGGTGCGCCGCACGGCCGCGAAGCTCGATGCCGACACCCTCACCGAGTCAGGACTCGCGAGCCTGTCGATCGATCAATTGCGCCCCTATGTGGCAGTGCTGCTCATCATCGAGTTCATGCGGCGCGACGATGGAGCGGATCCGCTCGCGGTCGTCGCCCGATTGCGCTCGCGCATGCCGCGTCTGCCCATATTCGTATTTGCACGCCATGGCGACGAACGGTCGGCGGCGCGCGCGATCAAGGCAGGCGCCGCCGATTACTGGCCAATACACTCGGTGGATCTTGCCGAGCTCTCGGCGGCGTTGCGGCCGCTTCTCGTCCCTTTGCGCGGGGCCGCCGTCACGCCCATGTCGCAGATGCATGGCGTTCCCGAGGTGGCGGGGTACCGAGTATTGAAAAAGATCGCCCACTCCGCGGCGGCGACGGTGTATCTCGCGCGCAGCGACAATTTGGCGCAATCGGTGGCTCTAAAGGTGCAGCACATCGACGGCAACGCGAATATCACCGAGGAGGATCGCCAGCGATTCTCGCGCGAATGCGCGATTCTCTCGAGCTTGAATCACCGCTCGATAGCCGATGTCATCGACTACGGCATGACGGCCGAGTGCTTGTATCTTGCAATGGAATACTTCCCGTGTGGCAGCATGCGCGAGCGTTTGCGCAATCCGGTGAGTGAAGCCGATGCGGTGAACTATGCGCGGCAAATTGCCGAGGCACTGCAGCTGGTCCACTCGGCCGGCATCGTGCATCGGGATCTCAAGCCATCGAATCTCATGCTGAGCACCGACAATCGGATCGTATTGATCGATTTCGGGTCGGCGCGCGCCCGCCTGGTGGCGCACGAGTTGTCGTCCTCGGATCCGATGACCGGATCCCCTTATTACGCCTGCCCCGAGCAAATCGACGGCAAGGAACCGGATCAGCGCGGCGATTTGTACAGTTTGGGGGTGGTGCTGTACGAGATGTTGGCGGGCACGCTGCCGTTTCTGGGCAATAGCGTGTCGGAGATATTTCAAGGGCATCGCCATGCGGCCGTGCCGCCGCTGCCTGCGGCGCTGAAGCGATATCAACCGGTGGTCAACCGTCTATTGGGCAAGAACCCGGAGAATCGCCATCCGACAGTCGCGCATTTTCTTCAGGAATTGGACGCCGTGGCCGGACCTATCGCACAGCAAAGGCGCCGCACAGATCAAAACGGAGCGCTCACTACATGATATCTCGATTGCAAAACTTACCATCCGTGCGGCTGAGTCCGCGCGCACTTGCCGTCGTGGTGGCGGTGCTCGGCATGAGCTTCGCGGCCGCGGTGCTGATTCCCGGGTTCGAGCTTGCGAGCCGGCTTGCCAATACCACGGCGGCGCTGAAGCTCGTTGGCGAGCAACGGCGATATCCGGACACCATCCGCGCCTCGCTCGACCTGGTGCGCGATCGGTTGGTTACACACGGCTACGTCGAGGCGCCGCTCGATCAGATGCGTGCAGCGGTGAAGAGCTTTGAGGAGACGCAGGGGAGCATGGAGCGTGCGCAATCCGGCGGCTGGTTCGATTCATCGAGCGACACGGCGGCATTCGCCCAACCGGGAGTGTCAAGCCACACGACCGCACTGCGTGATCTGTGGAAAGCCGAGCGGCGAACGCTGGAGCCCCTGATCGGCTTCAGAGGCGTGCCGTATCGCGACGACGAGGCAAGCGGCACGGCGCTCAACGAAGGCGGCCGCGCATTGATCGGCGACGTGAACGCCGCGGTTCGTGCCGCTCGCCGCAATTTGCCCGCCATCGACAGCGAGCTGGCCGCGATCGGTCAGCAGTTGCAGTCGCAGAATGCACACTCGGCCCTGCAACTGCGCATCGTCATGCTCGCCGGCCTGCTGATCGCAACGGCGTTGGTGCTGGTGGTGACCATTCTGCTCAGCGCCCGCGGCCGGCAGTCGCATAGCCTGCGCGAGGCGCGTCAGCAGACCGAAGACATCCTGCGCACGGTCAAGGACGGCTTGTTCTTGCTCGACCGAGATATGGTCATCGGTCCGACCTATTCGGCGGCCTTGGAACGGCTGTTCCAGCGCAAGGACTTCGCCGGGCTCAAATTCGAGGCACTTTTGCGAGACATAGTGTCCGAGCGGACCTTGACAACCGCCGAGAAATTCGTGTCGATCCTATGGTCGGAGCGCACCAATGAGAATTTGGTCAAATCGATCAATCCGCTGGGCGAAGTGGAAGTGCGCATCTACCATGGTCAGGGAAACGTGGACATCCGCTATCTGGAGTTCGATTTTCACCGGGTTCGCGTGGACGGCAAGATCACCCACGTACTCGTGTCGGTGGCGGACATCACCCCGCGGGTCGATCTGGCGCGCGAGCTGACCGCCTCACAAGACCAGGCTCAAGCGCAGGTCGATACCCTGCTCGGAATTTTGCACGTCGATCCGCTGCAATTGGCGTCCTTCCTCGGCGATTCCGAAGCGGCGATGAAGATGATCAACGCCGTGCTGCGGGAGCCGGCCCGGGAAGAGGGCGCCTTCCGCAGAAAATTGGACAGTCTGTTCCGGCAGGCCCACTCCGTGAAAGGAGAGGCGGCATCCTTGGGACTGTCGTCGATCGAAAGCCGCGCGCATGCATTCGAGGAGGATTTGAAGGCGCTGCGCGAGAAGCCGGAATTGTCGGGCAATGATTTTCTGCCGCTGGTCATCAAGCTGGATGATTTGCTGACGCATCTGCAGTCGATCAATGATTTGGTGACGCGCCTGTCGAAACTGCACCTGAAGGTTGAGGAGTCCGCGTACCCGATCAACGCGGCGCTGCCGAGAAATCCACCGCGGCCGGAAGCGACAGACAAGCCGGATACGGAGCCCCCGTCCGAAGGGCCGCCCCGCCCCGAGATCGAACCGCTGCTGCAGCGGCTCGCCGCGCACGTGGCAGTGGAGAGCGGCAAACAGACCGCATTGGAATGCGTCGGGTTCGCCGCCATTCCGGACCTGTATCGGCGGCTGATCAAGGATGTTGCGGTTCAGGCCGTGCGCAATGCCGTGGTTCACGGCATCGAGCCGAGTACCGTGCGCGAGTCGTTGGGCAAGTCGCCGGCGGGTGCGGTGCGCCTTGAGTTTCAGTCGCTGCCCGACTCGTACAGGCTCACGATCGAGGACGACGGCACCGGACTGTCGACCGAGCGCATCAAAGAGGCCGCGGTGCAGAAGGGATTGATCACTGCGGCGCAGGCGCAAACCATGGATGCCAGGCAGACGCTTTCGCTGCTGTTCCAGGCGGGTTTCTCGATGGCGGACCACGTCACCAAGGATGCGGGACGGGGCATCGGCATGAATTTGATCGCCGAGCGGGTGCGCGAGGCCGGCGGACGTGTGAGTATCGGCACGCGTCCCGGTAAATTCACGCGAATCTCGGTGTCTCTGCCGCTGCCGTCCAAACGAATCAACGTGACCGAGGCCGCATGATGAACGCTCCCAGCCGATCCCAAACGACCCTCAAGCTGATGATCGTCGACGATTCGAACATCATTCGCCGGCGCATCGAGCGCTCGCAGCAAATCGATCGGTTGGAGGTCGTCGGGTCTGCGAGCAACGGGCGCCAGGCGGTGGAGCTGTTCCACCGCACTCGGCCGGACGTCGTGACCATGGATTTGACGATGCCGGAAATGGACGGCATCGAGTGCGTTCAGGAACTGGTGGCGATCAATTCCAAGGTGCTGATACTCGTCGTCTCGGCGCTCGCCGACAAGGCCACGGCGGTCGAGGCGATCGAAAAGGGCGCGAACGGCTTTCTGTGCAAACCGTTCACGGATCGGCAGCTCAACGATGCTTTGCAGGAATTGCTGCTGGACGCATGACATGTTGAAAGAGGCCGAAATCCGTACGTTTGTCGAAGGCGCGACGCGTTATTTCGAAGTGTCCGCGCAGCAGGGGGCGAGCGTCGGTTCGCCGTACCTGGTGACCGACGGCAATCCGGGCGCCTACGACTACACCGGGGTCATCGGCATATCCGGCGCTCGCAAGGGGATCGTGTATTTTTCGGCGCCGCGCGGCATGCTCACGGTGTTGTTGATGCGCATGCAGGAAACCGATACCAGCGACGAGAACATCAAGGATTTGGTCGGCGAGGTGGCCAACACGATTTCGGGAAACGCGCGCAAGGATTTCGGCCGGAATTTCATCTTATCCGTGCCGACCATCGTCGGCCACGACATGGAAAAGGTCACTGCGCCGTACGCCAAGTCGTATGTCATACCGATCAACTGGCGCACGCATTCGGCGAAGCTCGTCGTGTGTCTCGAATAGGATCCGCGGCCGCCCTCATCGGTCGGCCGGCGCACCCATAGGTTTCCATCACGGCGATCCGGTGAGATTGCGGATCGGCCATTGATCGCTCACCTCGGCGACGGTCATTGTCTTGTCGGTTCTGCGAAGCCCCCCTTTCAGGGAAGGAGCGGCCGGGTTTTGCATCATGGAAATTGCCCCGTTCGTTTCTTGATCGCGTTGCGGCTATCATAGCTCTCTCTAGCGCTGCAACCTCATGACACGGCGACATCGACGGCCGGAGGGTGGGCAGCGTTGCAACGGGCTCCGACGAGGCGCCAAGGACAATATGATGTCGACCGCGAAAGACAGTATCCCGGCGGACCCGCTTTGGCAGAAGGATCAAGCTCACTTTCTGCATCCATGGACGCACTTCGACACGTTCAAGCGCGACGGCTCGCTGGTGATCCGCGAGGCCAAGGGCGCCTACGTGTGGGATGCGGCCGGACGGCGCTATCTCGACGGGATCGGCGGGCTGTGGTGCGTGAACATCGGCTACGGGCGCCAAGAGATGGCCAAGGTCATCGCCGACCAGGTGGTGAGGCTCAGCTATTCGAACACCTTTGTCGACTGCACCAACGAACCGGCCGCGGAACTCGCGGCGACGCTCGCCCGACTCGCCCCCGGGTCTTTGAATCACGTCGCCTTTTCGCTGTCGGGATCCTGTGCGAACGACACCGCGGTTCGACTCGCGCATTATTATCACTCGCGCCGCGGCGAGCCGGACCGACGTGTGATTCTATCCCGATATAACTCCTACCACGGCTCGACCTATCTCGGAATGACGCTCGGGAACCGAGAGGGCGATCGCTCGCCGCATTTCAAGTACATCGAGGGGTTGGTGCACCATCTCAGCGCTCCGTACGCCTACCGGCGCCCCGAGGGCATGAGCGAGGCGCAATTCACCGATCATTTGGTCGCCGAGTTACACGGCGCTATCCGCGACATCGGCGCCGCCAACATCGCCGCCTTCATCGCCGAGCCCATTCAGGGAGCGGGCGGCGTCGTGCCCCCGCCGGTCGGGTATTTGCCGCGCATGCGGGAGTTGCTGGCGAAACACGGCATTCTCTACATTTCGGACGAAGTGGTGACCGGATTTGGCCGGATAGGGCACTGGTTTGCCTCGTTCGATGAGTTCGGCATCGAGCCCGACATTCTGGTGGCCGCCAAGGGCCTGACCTCCGGCTATCTGCCGTTGGGAGCGACGATCTACTCCGATCGGATCCACGAGGTGATATCCGCTCCCGACCCGCAAGCCTGGTTCACCCACGGTTTCACCTACTCCGGGCATCCGGTCTGCTGCGCGGCGGCGCTCAAAAACATCGAGATCATCGCCGAGGAAAACCTGCTCGGCAACGCCCGCGTGGTCGGGGATTATTTCGAGACGCGTCTCAAAGAGCTCGCCTCTCTGCCGCTCGTGGGCGATGTGCGCGGCCGGCGCTTCATGATGTGCGTCGAGTACGTGGCGGACAAGTCGACCCGGGCCCAGGTCCCGGAGGCGGCCAACATGTCGCGGCGCATCGCCCAGCTCTGCGAAGCGAAGGGCCTGCTGGTGCGACCGCTCGGCCACCTGGACATCATGTCGCCGCCGCTGACGCTGACGCGGGTGCAATGCGACGTGCTGGTCGATACCCTGCGCGAGGCCATTCTCGAAGTGACGCATGAACTGGGCCACGAGGGGTACTTGACGTGAATCGGCGAGCCCCCTAGCCGCAACTGTTCATGAACGAAAGGTATTCTCGTGGTCCTCTGCGCGCTTTCCTGTAATTCATGAATAGTCCCGGCTAGGCGGCGGCCGAATCGGCCGAATCGGCCGAGAATTCAATCGGGTTGGCTGCCGCATCGATCGTTTGGAGCAGCACCGGGCGCCGCCAGACCCGCTTCACGTACTCGAGCACCTTGCGCGAGCGATCGGCATCCAAGCCGCGCCCGTCGAGCCGGCTGTCGTGCTGCAACATCAGCGTACCGTCGTTGCGCACCTCGATGACCGAGACACGTGGCGCCCCGAAATTGTATTTCTCCAGCAGCAGGTTTTCGTGCAATTCCTCGATCTGCGAGGCGACTACCTTGACCGGTCCGTGCGGCTGCCGGCGATAGCGGAACAGGCTCATTTCTGCGGCAATCTCGGGTGTCAGGTGATTGCGCAAGAAGCTGAAATCGTCGTCCTCGCGCATGATCCGCCGCGCCGATTCGATGCCGGATTTCTTGACGATTGCCTCCCATAGGGTGAACCCCAAATGGTACGGATTGACCGTGAGAGCGACCTGCTCTCCGGTCGCGATCGGACGCACCACATCCGAGTGGCATTTGATCGCATCGACATAGGTGGTTTGCGGAATGAAATCCGCTTCGCGCAACAATCGGGCGTGCCAATAGGAGGCCCAACCCTCGTTCATGATCTGGGTGGCGAACACCGGGTAGAAGTAAAAGGACTCCTCGCGCACCGCCAGAAAGATGTCGCGCTCCCAGCTCTCCATTTCCGGCGCATAGGAAGCGATGAACCAGAGTAAATCGCGCTCGGGGTGCGGCGGCAGCGGCGCGCGCAATTTGCGCGCCGGCGAAACGCCCTCGGTTCCCGCCTCCAGGGCCGCGAAGCGGGCGCGAAATGCATCATCCGGCGGCGGCGTCTTGGCGGCCAGGTATTCGGGATAGGGCTCGCGCCGCAGCGCCTTGTCGAGGTCGACGTACTGTTCCAGCGACAGTGCCGCATCCAGGACCAGTTCCACGGCCTTGAAGCCGTGGGACTCGATGTCGCGCTCGATCTGTCGTGCATGGCTGGCGGCGTGTTCGATGATTTGCGCGCTGACTTGCTCCTGACAGCGGCGAAATAACATATTGTTCTTGGAGAAATCCGCGTGACCGAGCACGTGGGCGGTCACCAGGACGTTATCGGCGAGGGCGTTGCTCGCGGCGAGATAGGCATGCCCCGGATTGCCCGGGAACACGACCTCGAACAATCGCGAATAGCCCATGTGGCGCTGCAGGAGCTGATAGATGTAACGGGCCCCGAATGACCAGTGCGGCATGCGCACCGGCAGGCCATAGACCGCAATCTCGGTCATGAAGCTATCGGGAACGGATTCGAAAACGACCGGCGCCCAGTCGAGCCCAAGCTTGCGCGCCAATTCCTCGAGTTGCGGCACGTGGCCGCGCCAATCGCTCGTCATGGGCTGATGTCCCGCGTGCCGGATTGCGATTGCGCCTGGGACTCGTTCGCGAAGAAAATTCGCAGGGCGATCGGAATATCGTCCGGACCGCTGATCGAGCGGCTGGCGCACGACAGACCCGCGGCGGCGGCCGCCTGAAACAGCTGCGAGATCTCGCTCGGGTTGCCGCGTGCGCCCGAGGATATCTCCACATATCCGGCGTAGCGTGCCACGCCGGCAAAGCCGTCGAGTTCCCGTCGAGCCGGCGCTCGATCGTCCACGGCATTGTCCCCATCGGATGCGTAGAACAGATAGACATTGCATATCGCCGGATCGAAGCGTGCGTGCATGATTTCGCGCACCTTGCCGAGGCCCGCCGAGGCGACGGTACCGCCGTTGCCGGCGACCTTGAAGAAGTCCGCTTCACTGAATTCCCAGGCTTCGGTGGTATGCGCCACGAACACGATGTCGAGGGCCTTGTACTGGCGTCGAAGTCCGGCCGCCACCCAGAAGAAAAACGTTTTAGCCAGTTGACGGTCCCGCTCCGACATGCTGCCGGAGACGTCCAGCAGGAAGAATATGGCGGCGCGCAGCGCCGGCTGACGGCGGCGAGTGAGCTGCCGGAAGCGCAGATCTTCATCGGTGAAGGCGGGCGAATCGACATCGAGCGCCCGGCGCTTCACGGATTCCTTGAGCGAGCGCCGGCGATCCAAGCGGGAGCGCGCGCCGCGCCGGTCCCAGCCCTCCTTCTTCCATTCCGAATCCTCGGCCGCGCCGATTTTCGGCTGCAAATTCGGCAGCCGCATGTCTTCCCAAAGCCAATCGATGATCTCGTCCACTTTGAATTCGAGCGTCAGTTCGGTGCCGCCGCGCTCCTTGCCGCCCGGACCCGACTGGCCGGGCCCGCCGTCGCCGTTCGCCCGCCCGAGCTGGTCCCCGGGCTTTGCCTTCCCCTGTCCGACACCATGGGATTCGCCGTTCGCAAGGAGCTTGAAGCGGTAGTGCTCGAGCATGCGCACGGGGACCCGGACGGTACGCGAGCCGTCCTTGATGACGTCCGAGCCGGCGACGATTTGCGGCAGATGGTCGCGCACAGCCTCGCGTATCTTTTCGCTGTGCCGCAACCAATCCCGCGATCCCCGTGAAAACAGCTCGTACCAGCCGCTCAGCGTTTGCGACTCCTTGATTGTCGGGTCGTAGCTCATCGGGGCTCCGTCCGGGCAAGGACCGTCATGGGGCGGCTACTCTTGCGACAGGAGCGTGGTCACGTAATTCAATGCTTCCTGCGCGCTGTGTTCGTCGTATCCGTATTCCTTGACGAGACGCTCCTGCACCACGGAAATCTTCTGACGAGCTTCTTCGTCGGGCCGCGCGGTGGAAGTCACCAAACGCAGCACGTCGCGCCGCTCCTCGAATAGATACTGCTCGATGGCCTCGCTTACGCGCGCGTGGCTCGCGAGACGAAACTTCTCGCCGGCCTTGAAAGCGACCATGGCCTTGCGGATCACTTCCTGCCGGAACGACTGCTTGCCGGATTCCGACACGTGGATCTTCTCCTCCACCGACCGCATGAACCGCTCGTCGGGCGCCCTGTTTTCACCCGTCATGGGATCGGTTACCTTGCGCTCGTCGAGCGAGGCTTCAATCTCGTCCAAATATTTCTCGAGCAGCTGTTGCGCCTCGTCTTGAAAGGAGGCGAACAGCGCGCGATGCACGTCTTCCTTGACCCATCGATTGTAGAACTCCTTGCGGGCGGTCACGAGGTGGTCGAACCACTGCTTCTTTTGCTTGGCGTCCATGCGCGCATCGCTTTCGATGGCGTCCTTCAATGCGAGCAGCAGTTCCATGCTGGTGAGGCTGCGTGCGTTGCCGCGGGTGATCGCCGTGGACAGCGCATTGATCACGAATCGGGGGCTCACTCCGGAGAGGCCCTCGTCCGGCGCTTCCGCGCGCAGGCGCGAGGCTTCGGTCTCGGAGAATCCCTCGACCGCTTCGCCGGCGAAGATCCGCACCTTCTTCGGCAAGTCGAGTCCTTCGCGCTCCGGTTTGGTGTGCCGGGTGAGAATCGCGAACACGGCCGCCAAATGCAGCACGTGCGGATCCAGATGAATGTGGCGAAATGCGGCGGCTCCGTAAATCAATTTCTTGTAGATTCGCGCCTCATCGCGATACGACAGCGCGTACGGGACTTTGATGATCACCATGCGATCGAGCAGGGCCTCGTTTTCCTTCTCCTGCAGGAATCGGTTGAATTCCGCGAGATTGGTATGCGCCAGGATGGTTTCATCCAGATAGATCAGAGGAAAGCGCGCCACCTTCACGTTCTTTTCCTGTGTCATGGTGAGCAACAGGTAGAGAAATTCGCGCTTTACTTTCAGGATTTCGATCATTTCGAGAACGCCGCGGCTGGCCGCGTACACTGCGCCGGACCATGACCAGGCGCGCGGATCGCCCTCGTCGCCGACGCGCGCAACCTTGGAAAGATCGACCGATCCCACCAAATCGGCGATATCGGCGGTCGAGGGGTCGTGGGGCGCATAGGTGCCGATACCGCAACGGGCCGCTTCCGACAGAAAGATGCGCTCGACCGGCACCCGCAGATAATCGCCGTCGCATTCGCGGTCCACATAGTCGCGGGCCCATGGACTCAGCTCACCCGCGATGTCGACGCCGTAGGTTTCGCGAAATCCGGCCCGCAGGCTCGCGGGAATAAGATTCAGCGGCGATTCGCGCAGCGGCGAGCCTTTGATCGCATACAAGGCGCCTTCGTCGGTGCGGCTGTATTCCTCGAGTCCCCGCTTCAATAGGATCGCGAGCGTCGATTTGCCTCCCGAGGGGGGTCCGAGCAGCAGCAACAGCCGCCGACCGACGTCGGAGCCCGCGGCCGCGGCCTTGAAATAATCGACCACTCGGGCGAGGGGCTCATCCACGCCGAACAGCTCCCGCTTGAACAACTCGCGCGCCTTTTGGGTCTCGTCTCCCTCCGCTTGGCGACCGTGCCAGAGCAACATGTCCCAAATGTATTCATGGCTGGTGCGAACAAACGCGGCGGGGCGGTTCGGCAGAATGAGTGTCAAGAAATCGCCGAGAGCGCCTTCCCAGCGTTGCGCACGGTGCTCTTTGCCGAATGCGGTCAGAGAATCCAGGAAATTCGCAGGATCGGATTCTGCTCTAAGCGGTGATGTTCCCATGGTCGAACCTCCGTTGGAGAATTTGGACTGGGCACTGGTCGGCTTGGCGGCGATGCTCCACATAAGTTAAATACAAATGGCGCGAATGGAACGTGATCGCGTTCAACTCTCTGGACCCACGTTATGTTAGGTTGATCACACCTTCAAATCCCCGTCCTGCAACCTCGCGGCGGTTGATCCCGACTCGGCCGGCCGTTGCGCGGCGCGTCTTTGCGCGCTTTCCCGTAATTCATGAATAGGTCCGGCTAGGCCGCCTTGTTCTTTTTCACCGGTCCGGCGCGGGCGCGTCGAGCGGCTTTGGGTATGATGGTTTGCGTCCGTGTTCAGGCCGGCGACGAGGGCACGGGCAGCGGGGGCGGCGCGGTTCGAGCGCCGAGACTGCGCGGTAGTGCCAGCCGGTGCGCGTCGGTATCCCTGACCAGATGCAGCACTCGGCGAAATAGATGACCTTGAGCCGAGGCGCTGCCGATATGGATGATGCCGGTGCCCGGGAGATCGCTGTCGAATGCCTCGCTGACGCGTCGCAGCGTTTCGTCATCGAGGGTGTCCATGGCTTCATCGATAATCAGCCATGGGGGCGCATGCAGCAAGGCGCGCGCGAATGCCAGCGTTTGCTGCTCGCCATCGCTCAACTCCCGGTCCCATCGCCGGGTCTGGTCGAGCAGTGGTACGAGACGATTGAGGCGCATCCGCCCGAGCACATGCGCGAATGCGCCGGCATCGAAGCTCGCGACGTTCGATGGGTAGGCGAGGACCTCGCGCAGCGTGCCGGGAGGCAGATAGCAGGTACGCGGAACGAAGAGCATGATTTCGGCGTCGGGCCGCGCGACTCGTCCCGCGCCCCAGGGCCACAGCCCGGCAAGCGCCCGGAACAGCAGGGTCTTTCCGGAGCCGCGTTCGCCGACGATCAAGACGTGCTCGCCGGCGTTCACCTCAACATGCGGTTCCAGCAGCCGGGTGCAGCCGCCGTGAGAGGCGATCTCGAGCTGATCGATGACGATTTTTCCGGGCTCCCCTTCGGTGACGGCGATGCGGCTTTCTATATCGTGCAGCCGGTCGGTGGAGATCACCGCGCCGCGGAAATTAGCGACTCGAAGTAGCGTCGCGCGCCAATCCGCGATGGCGCTGAAATTGTCGACGAACCAGCGCAGCGAGGATTGAACCTGCATGAAGGCGCCGGACGCCATCATCAGGCCGCCGAAGGACAGGTTGCCCGCGAAATAGAGCGGTGCCGCCGCGATGATCGGCGCCACCAGCGTGAACCAGCCATAGCCGGCGGTGACCCAGGTGAGATTGGTAATTCCGGTGACCAGGCGGCGCATGGCCTCGAGAACCGCGGCGAGATCGATTTCGATCCGGCGCGCCTCGTCCGCCTCGCCGGCGGCGAGCGCAATCGCATCGATGTGCTCGTTCACCCGCACCAGCGAAAAGCGCAGGTCCGCCTCGCGCGCGTAGCGGTCCGCATTGCGATCGATCAGGCCGCGCCCGACCCAATAGGTCAGCAGCGAAGCGGATCCGGCGTAGATGACCGCGGCCCACACCATGTAGCCGGGTATCTCGATCCGCCGGCCGGCAATTTGAAATCCGAAGTCGGTCGACAGCGCCCATAGGATATTGATGAAGGTGATCAGCAGAATCGAGGCCTGCAACAGACCCACGCCGAGATCGATCGACAGTTCGGTCAGATGGCGCGCATCCTCGTGCATGCGCTGATCAGGGTTCACGCCGATGGCCCCCGCATTGGCCAAACGAAACGCGCGTCCCGGTACCAGCCAATTCTGCACCAGGTCGTGCACCAGCCCTTGGCGCAGCCTGAGCTTCAGCGTTTCGCCGAGCCAGCGCTGGATCACATTCAGCGCCAGCAGGCCGCCGGCGATCACTCCGAAAACCCCGAATTGGTACATGAACTCGGCAAAGTTCCGATGCGACAGCGCGTCGTAGAACGGTCGATTCCAGCTGTTGAGGCGGATTTGCCCGTAGGCGGTGGCTGCGATGACGATAAAAATCGCGAATGCGAGCACCAGCAGCCTGTTGCGCACTGGTGCGGCCCATAATGCCCGGCTCATCATGGCCACCTGGGACACGAGCCCCGATTCGGTAATTCCGTCGTTTTCGCGCGGGTAACTGACTGCAGGGTCCGGCCGATCTATGATCATGCGTGGGCTTCTTTAGGAACCAGACAATGACGCCATTATCGACCGAGTTTCCGTCGCTGGATAGTGAACGGCGGCTCGGTCCGTGAATCGGATCGAGCGGCTGATCGGCGAGATGTCGCTGGCCGAAAAGCTGGGTCAACTCACGATGACGGCGGCCGGCCACACAGTCACCGGTCCGATCATCGCCGGCGATGCGACCGAAGCGATCAAAGCGGGCACCATCGGCAATCTGCTCAATCTATTCGGAGCGGATCGGGTGCGCGACTTGCAGCGCTTGGCGGTCGAGGAGTCGCGCCTGGGGATTCCTCTGCTCATCGGGCTCGACGTGGTGCACGGGTATCGCACCTTGTTTCCGATACCGCTGGGTGAAGCGGCATCGTTCGATCCGCAGCTGTGGGCGCTCACTGCGCGCGAGGCCGCCAAGGAGGCGGCCGCCGACGGATTGAGCATGACATTCGCGCCGATGCTGGATGTGTCGCGCGACGCGCGTTGGGGGCGGTGCGCCGAAGGGCCGGGCGAGGACTCTTGGATCGGCTCGCGCATGGCGGAGGCCAAGGTGCGCGGCTTCCAAGACGCGGATCTTTCTGCAGCAGACGCCCTGGCGGCGGTTGCCAAGCATTACTGCGCCTATGGCGCCGTGACCGCGGGGCGCGACTACGCCTCGGTGGATGTTTCCGAGCGCACCGTGCACGAGGTGCATATGCCGCCCTTCGCGGCGGCGGTAGCGGCGGGCGTGGCCGCCGTGATGCCGGCCTTCACGGATCTTGCGGGAATACCCATGACCGCAAACGGCGCGCTGCTCACAGGTTGGCTGCGCCGGCGGCTAGAGTTCGACGGCGTCATCGTGAGCGACTTCAACGCGGTCGGGGAATTGATTCGCCATGGAATCGCCGCCGACCTGGCGCAGGCGGCAGCCCTTGCGCTCAATGCGGGCGTGGACATCGACATGATGGCCGATGCGTATCGCCGCGGCCTGCCGACCGCGCTGGAGCGCGGGTGGGTGAGCATGGCGGATATCGACGCCTCGGTACGCCGGGTGTTGCGGTTGAAAGCGCGGCTCGGCCTGTTCGACGATCCATACCGTCGCGGGAAGACGCCGGAAGCTGCGCCGGTCATCGCGGCGCGGCGGCAGCTGGCGCGCGCAGCCGGCGCACGCGCGATCGTGATGCTGAAGAATGACGGCATCCTGCCTCTGGCGGAGAGCGTACGAAATTTGGCCGTGATCGGCCCGCTGGCGGATGCGGCCGCCGAAATGCGTGGACCGTGGTGGGGCGCCGCCGATCCCGAGGATTCCGTCAGCGTGGTTGCGGGGCTGCGTGGCATGCTTGGCGAATCGCGGGTGCCGCATCAGCCGGGCGTCGAGATCGACGGCGGGAACGCCGCCGGTATTGCGGATGCGCTCGGGCTGTGCGCGCAGGCGGATGCGATTCTATTGTGCGTGGGCGAATCCGCGGCCATGAGCGGCGAGGCCGCCAGCCGCGCACATCTGGGTCTCCCCGGACGGCAACGTCAATTGGCAGAGTCCGTGCTCGAGCGTGCCCGGGCGCTGCGCAAACCCGTGATCGTCATATTGTTCTCGGGACGCGCGCTGATCGTGCCGTGGCTCATCGACCGGGCGGACGCCGTTCTCGCCGCCTGGTTCCCGGGGAGCGAGGCGGGCAATGCCATTGCAGATCTCATCATGGGGCGGATCGGCCCGAGCGGGCGCACGCCGGTGAGTTGGCCGCGCGCGATGGGACAGCTGCCGTTGTTTTACGGCCAGCGCCCGAGCGGACGTCCGGGAGATTCGATGGATCGATTCACCAGCAAGTATCTCGATGCACCAGATGCACCGCTGTTTGCGTTCGGTCATGGACTCACGTACGGGGAGTTCGCGCTGTCGAACTTGCGGGTCACCGCGGACCATGTTTCGGAATGTGATACGGTCGAGATCCAGGTGGACGTCGCCAACCACGGTGCGCGAAATGCCGAAGAGACGGTGTTTCTCTTTACGCGCGACAAGCTGGCGAGCGTGGCGCGGCCGCTGCTCGAGCTCAAAGGCTTCGGCAAGATTCGCCTGAATCCCGGTCAATCGGGCTCGGTGACTATCTTTCTGGAAGCCAACGCGCTGCGATTTCTAGGGTCCGACCTTGAGCCGGTGTTCGAACCCGGTGAGGTGGAGATTCTGGTCGGGCCGTGCGCGGACCGCTCACGGCTGCTGGTCGCGACGATTCACTTGGCGCCGCCGCGCCCCTGAGCCAGGCCGCATGCCCAAAGCAAAATTGATTCCTGGTGCGTGCCGGGGACAATCGGATTCCACGGAGTGGTTTTGGGGTCGGCTTCCTCGGTCTGCGCGTCGCCTCGAATGTTGTTGGCGGCGTAATAGATGATCAACAGATTGCGGGTCAGTTCCTTCTTACAATCGTATTGAGATTTGTCGACGACGCTCAGGTAGCGGCCGCTGCTGTCGGTTTGAGGTTCGGCATATTCCTGCCGCAGCCAAACGGTAACCACCTGGCCCGACCGCTTGACTTGGTGGGTGCTGCTGTAGGTGGCCCACATGCCGTCGCCGTCGACGCCGCGGAACTCCCAGCCTCCGGTGGCCATCGGGTCCAACGTGCGAACCCACGCCATCGGATCGGCTTTGCGCGCCGCCCGATCCCGCGCCAGCTGTTCGGCCGCGGCCTTCTCCTCGGCGACCGCGCGCTCGCGGTCCGCCTCCCAATTCTTTTGCTGCTCCGGGGTCTGCGCGACGGCGTTCGACGAACATAGCAGGGTTGTCGCGGTAACCGCGGCCATTGCGACCATCTCAGTGAATTTGCGCATCCGCGCGAATCTTACAGAATAATTGCGCCGCCCGCTCGGCAGGCGCCTGTCCGGCATGCGGCCCGAGCGGCATACAGCTGGCTGCGCCGCGCACTACTGGGTGGACCTAAATCACGCGGTGCGAGTAGCGTTGATCCATGGCCAGAAGACGCGCTGCGCATGATCCGCTCGAGTCCGCCGCCGAGCCGCGGTGGTATGTCGTGCGCAGCATGCATGGCACGGTGCTCGAGTCGCGCCAACTGCCGGCGGGCGCCGATTTGAAGCGGGTGTTCATCCTCGCCATGCTGCAGTGGATCGACGCCGGATGGGGGCTGGGCGAATTTTCGTCGACTTCGGCAGCGTTCTTCTGCTACCGAAATCCCGAACGGCGCATGGTGAGCATTGATCCGACGGATCCGCACGATGTGCCGATGTACGGAGGCGCTCATTTGGGACGCTGTCCGGACTGCGGGTCCTGAACGCCCCGGGGGCGTTTGCGCATCCGGTGCCTGGAGGCGGGCGATTGCGCCCGCTATGCGCCCACGCCGCAGCCGACGAGCGCCGCGCAAGTCGATCCGACAAGCACGCCAACGCACGATTGCCATTGCATGATGCCCGCCCTGAACCGGCGGCGATTAACTGCCCGTGGCCGGCTTGCTAAAACAGATTAATCCGGTCGGGCGAACGGCGATATCGGCGGCAGCAACGCGGCAAGCCGCGGCGGCTCGGCATCGCGTACCACCGCAAAGGCAACGATGTGTTCGAGCACATGCTGCACGTAACTGCGGGTTTCGGTGTACGGGATGTTTTCGATCCAAATGTCGGCCTCGACGGATTCGCGCGGCATCCAGCGCGCGACCGCCGCGGGGCCCGCGTTGTACGCCGCGAGGCTCAAGCTCAATTGATCGCTGTAACGATCGAGCAGCTCCCGGACATAGGCCGCTCCGAGCGGCACGGCGATCGCCGGATCGAACAGATCGTCGCGGTGGGGCGCGGGCAAATGCCAGCGCACGGCGACGAGGGCGGCGGTCGCCGGCAGCATTTGCATGAGTCCACGCGCATCCGCCCGGGATACCGCGTCTTTGCGGAACAAGCTCTCCTGGCGCATGACCGCGAGGATCCAGTCAGCGGGCACGCGGGTCAATTTGCTGGCACGCTCGATTTCGAACATATAGGGACGCGGATAGCGCAACGGCACGTCGGCCCATTCGTTTGCCTGCGCCAGGGTCGCGATGGTTTGGGCGTACCAGCCCCAGCGCGAGGCCAGATGGGCGGCCTGCACTTTCAGCGCCGGGGGCGCGGTGCCGAGAGCTGCGCTCCACTCCGCGCCCGCCTCGTCGGGCATTCCGCAGTCGATGAGGGCATGCGCGCGCATCACGCCGGGCTGCGCCGCAAGCTCAGCCTGCGCCGCCTCATCGTTCGGCGAGGCTCGTATGTTCAAGTCATAGCTTCGATGCAGGCGGTCGGCGGCCAGGTAGCCGTAATAATCCCGCGTGCCGGCGATTTCGGCGAACAGCGCCGCCGCAGCTTCGGGTCCGCGAGTCGCGCCAACCGCCCGCCCTCGCCAGTAGCGCCAGCGCGGTTGCGTGGCGAGGCTTGCGGGCATCTGCTCGATCCACTCGAGCGCCTGGTCATAGTCCCCGGCCCACAGTGCCGCGCGCACGCGCCATTCCTCCACCGGCGTGTCTATCGAGTCGCCCGGCAACTGGCTGAACGCGGCGACCGCCCCGGGTTGGCGGGCATAGGCGGCGCCGAGCGCCGCTGCCCGCCGCAGTCGGCCCTGCAGCGGCGGCCCCATGTCGGGCCGCGCCAGCAGCGGCGGCAATAGATCCGAAGCGGCGGCGGCATCGCTGTGCGCCAAGCGCGTGAATCCCGCCATCAACGCTTCCGCTTCCACCGGCAGGCCGGGCGCTGCCGCCAGCCGCTCGATGGTTTCCTTCGGGTCGTCGAGCAGCCTGATCCATTGCAGCAGAGGAGTTCGACGCTGTGCGGGCACATCGGTGAGGAATTCGCGCGCCAGCGTCGCATTGTCCGCCGTGAGCGCGGCTCGCACCCGCGCCTCCGCGAACGCCGGCGTCAACAGCCCCTGAGTGCGCAACCATGCGAAGACGCCGGTGCATTCCGGCGGCGGCCGTTGCGGTGTGCTCCATCGCGCCAGCGCATCGGCGGCCAGCCCGCCGGTGTCGCCGGTGGCGAGGCGACCCGCGAGACGATCGCAGATCAACGGCGGATCGGTGACCGAGGCGGAGCGCGGCAGGAACCAGTCCCAGCGGCGGCGCTCGGCCAGGCTCGCCAACCACTGATGGCGCAGGTCGTGAGCGACGGGCTGACCGGTATGCGCCCGTAGAAAACCGTCTACGGTGTTGTCGATCTCGTCGTTGGGCGATTCGGTCAGATCGCGGCGCAGCCGCGCTGCAAGTAGATAATCGTAGATCGGATAATCCTTGAGCGTGGATGAATCCGGCGGTTCCGGTAGATTGGCGCGGATCCGCCGCATCGCCGCGACGAATTCTTCGGCTGCCGGCGGCTGTTGCGGGGTGGCAATCGCGGATGCGGCCAGGTTTGCTGCGCAAATCGACAATAGCAAGGCGATAACCTTCGGCATCCTCCCATCTTAATGCGCTGCGCGTAACAGCGGCATGACAAACGATTGGCGGGCATTTGGGAGCGAACTCGAGAGATCATGGGGTGACGGCGCGGCGGCTATGATGGCTACGGGCGGTAAATCACTTTAGGATTCTCGGTGCGATGCGCAATCATTTCCCGAGAATTTTGGCGTTGGCGCTGACGTCGTTGTGCTGCATACCATCGGTCCGTGCGGCCGATCCGCAGCCCTATCGGATCGAAATCGACGCGATCAGCGACGCATCGCAGGACGCGATATTGCGCGCCACTTCCGACCTGATGACGCTGCGAAGCAACGCGCCGGTCAGCCCCTTTGGTTTGATCGCAAGAGCTCGCGGCGACGTCGAGCGGCTGAATACCGCGCTGGAGAGTTTTGGCTATTATCAGTCGAGTGTCACGATAAAGATCAACGGCTTGGCGCTCACCGAACCGGGGCTTGCAGAATCCCTGGCGGCGCTGCCGGCCAATAGCGAGGCCCGGGTCGCGATCGGCTTGGTGCCCGGCCCGCTCTATCATGTGCGCGCGGTCACCATCGACGGCAAGCTTCCGGCATCGGCGCAGAATGTCCTGCCGCTCAAACCGGGCGCGCCGGCAGTGGCGGCGAACGTGGTCAGCGCGGGCGCGCAGCTGCTCGCGGCGCTCGAGGAACAGGGGTATGCATTTGCGAAGGTCGACCCTCCGATCGCCTACGAAGATCAGGTGGATTCGGTGCTCGATGTGACCTTTCACGTCGAGGCCGGACCCCGGGTGCGAATCGGAGAGATCCGACTGGAGGGCCTGAAAGGTGTTCGCGAGAAGGTGGTGCGCCGCAAACTCACGCTGCACACCGGCGTTCAGTACAGCTCGAGCGCCATCGAGCGGGCGCGCCATAATCTATTGACGATGGGCGTATTTTCGGCTGTCACCGTGCAAATGGGTACGGCGGTCGACGAGTCGGGGGGCGTGCCGATCACGTTTCAGTTTCGCGAACGCCCCGGTCATGCCGCGGCCATCAGCACCGCCTATTCGAGCGATCTCGGCGGCAGCGGCGGCCTTACCTGGACCAACCGCAATCTCTTCGGCAACGCTCAGCAGCTCAGCGTCTCGGCCTCGGTCCTCAACGTGGGCGGCAGCGCGACCACCGGACTGGGGTACGACACCGGCGTCAAGTTCATCGAGCCGGATTTCTTCCGGCCCGACCAGTCGCTGCAAGTCGCCGTCGGCGCGGTAAAACAATACTTGCAGGCCTACGATCAAACCGCGGTCACGAGCGGGGCGACCGTTACTCGCAAGCTCAATAAGGACTGGACCGTCAATGCGGGTACCTCCACAGCGCACGAGCAAATCATTCAAGAAGGCGTGACGCGCAATTACACGCTGGTCGCGCTGCCGCTGAGCGTCAGCTACGATTCGACCGACTTGAGCTCGCCGCTGGACGATCCGCGGCATGGGATGCGCGATTCGCTCAGCGTCACGCCCACTCGATCGATCGGCTCGACAAGCGCCACTTTCATCATCAGCCAGGTAAAATTGGCCGCGTATTTCGATTTGGAACATCTGTTCCGCAGCGCCGCTGGACGCAGCGTGCTCGCGGCGCGCGCCTTGGTGGGTTTCGCGCAAGGTGCCGCCACATTCAGTCTGCCGCCGGACCAGCGCTTCTACGGCGGCGGCAGCGGCACCATCCGCGGCTATCGCTACCAATCGGTGGGCCCGCAATTTCCCGACGGCAATCCGGAAGGAGGCACTGCGATCGCCGCCGGCAGCTTGGAGTTTCGGCAGCGGATCGGCGCCAATTGGGGCGTCGCCGTGTTCGCCGACGGCGGCCAGGTGAGTGCGAGTTTGCGGCCAATATCGAGCACGTTTTACACGGGCCTCGGCACCGGCATCCGCTACTACACGCCCATAGGCCCGGTCCGATTCGATATCGCGGTGCCGACCAAGCACTACATCAGCAACGGCGATCCCTTCGAAATTTACGTCGGGCTCGGGCAGGCGTTTTGATGCGAGGCGCATTGCAAAAATCCGCCTGGGTGATCGGCGTCGCGACGACGATTGCGGTGATGCTGGTTGCGGCCGTGCTGGTGACCGGTAACAGCGGCCCGGGCCGGGTGCTGATCGAGCGTACGACCTATCGGCTCACGGCCGGCCACGTGCGAATGTCCGGTTTGGGCGGTTCCTTTCCCGCGCACTTGACGCTGGCGCGGTTGCAACTCATCGACCAGCGCGGCATCTGGTTGACCGCGGAGCAAATCGCAGTCGATTGGTCGCCGCTGGCGCTGCTCGATTGGCGGGTACGGGTCGGTGCGCTCGAGGTTGCGCGGATCGACATGGAGCGGCTTCCGCTGCAGCAACCGGCCTCGAGCGGCGTGTCGATACCGCGCATCGAAGTCGCGCGGTTTTCGGTCGACTTACTCAATCTCGGAGCGCAGCTGGCCGGTACCCCGGCGGCGTTGCGGGTGCGCGGCAATGCGCGATTGCGCACGCTTCAGGATGCGAGCGCGGATCTCGAAGCGCATCGCACGGACGGGGACGGCGACTACACGCTGCACCTGCGTTTTGATCCCGCTCACATGGATGCGACGCTCGAGGCCCACGAACCGGCGAGCGGGCCACTGGAGAATGTCCTGCGATTGCCGGGTTTGGGAGCGCTGTCCGCCAATCTGAACTTGAACGGTCCGCGCAATGCGGGGCGCCTGGCTCTGGTGCTTGACGCCGGCGAACTGCGTGTCCGGGCGCAGGGCAGCGTGAATCTCGCGCAGCACTCGGCGGACTTGGAGTATTCGCTCGAGGCGCCCGCGATGCGGCCGAACGCCGACATAGGCTGGCAGCGCCTCGCGCTGCACGGTCGCTTTCGCGGCGGCGTCGCGGCGCCGGATGCCGACGGACGATTGGACATTACGGGCCTGCGGCTTGCGGCCGGCATGGGCATCGCAAGCCTCAGCGCCAGTCTCAAGGCGAGCGGCGGCAACGCGGCCGTGCAGGCGGTTGCCGATGGGCTCGAGATTCCGGGCCCGCAACCGATGCTGCTTGCGCCAGATCCATTGCAGCTCGATGCCTCGGTGCGCCTGAACGAGGCGGCGCGGCCGATAACGTTGGCGATAACTCACCACCTGTTTTCACTGCGGGCGCAGGCTACGTCAGCGGGTCAGCAAGGCGCCGCGCTCGATCTGCGCGTGCCGGATGTGGCGCCGTTCGCGGCCCTCGCCGGACAGGATGTACGCGGCGCGGCGACAATCAAGGCACAGCTCGTCCGGCGGCGCGCCGATGTCGGCCTCACCCTCGATGCCGACTTGCAAGGGGCGGCGGACGCCACCGGCGCTACGGGTGCGACGATTCCGGCTCGCTGGCTGGCCGGGTTGGGCAATCGCTTGGCGCTGCAGGTGTCGGCCGCGGTGTCCGCGGACGCGGTCAACGTGGAACGCATGCGCGTGAGCGGCCGCGGCTTTACGTTCGCCTTGAGCGGCAGCGCGAATCGACCTCCCGGGTCCGTACCTGATGCGCGCTCCGGACGAGCCGGCACCATCGGTGACTACATCGAGATGTTGCGGGTTCGCTGGAATCTTGAGGTCTCGGACCTCGGATTCTTGAATTCCGAACTCGGCGGCGAGCTGCAGGCGTCGGGTCGCTTGAGCGGAGGGCCGCGCTCGCTCGCCGGCGATGCCGATCTGTCCAGTACGCTTTCGATACGAGGTTCGGCGCCCGGCAAGCTGTCCGCAGTATTGCACGCCACAGGATTGCCCATGGCTCCCAGCGGTACCATTCAGGTGCACGGAACCCTCGATGGCGCCCCGATCAATATCGACGCGGAAGTCGATCGCGATGCGCGCAACGGCGCGCATGTGCTCATCAGAAAAGCCGATTGGACGAGCGCTCACTTGGAGGGGGAAATGTCGTTCGCGGGCAGCGCCGCCGATGGCCGCGGCCAAGTGCGCTTCAGGATGGGTCAACTCGGCGATCTGGAGCGCGTGCTGGGAGTGCATTTGCGTGGCAGCCTGGAAGGCGACGCGAGCCTTGGCCCGGTTCGGGGGCGCACGCGCGCAAGGTTCCAGCTGGTGGGCCGGGATCTCGTGGCAGGTCCGCTCAGCGGCAATGCCCGCTTGTCGGGCGAAGGGCCTCTGGACGCATTGGCGGTGGAGTTCGGCGCGCAGTTACCCGGCCTGTACGGCGCCGCGGCGAGCCTTTCTTCGAGCGCGGTCTGGAATATCGACGCCCGCGAATTGCGGGTGGCGAGCAGCGTCGCACATTACCGCGGCCAGGACTTTCGATTGTTGGCGCCGGCCCGGGTGTCGTACGCAAACGGCTGGTCCGTCGACCGGCTGAGGCTCGGTGCCCAGGATGCGGTATTCGAGATCGCCGGCGCGCTGGCGCCGACTCTGGATGTGCGCTCATCGCTGCGGCGGCTCGAGCCGGGGCTCGTCAATATTTTCGTGCCCGATCTGCTGGCCGAAGGCGCGATAGACGGGGAGGCGCACCTGCGCGGGACCCTCAATGCACCGGCCGGCGAGATCCGTCTCAATGCACGTGGCATGCGTTCGGCGAGCGACGCCGCGGCCGGTTTGCCTGCGCTCGACCTGCGGGCGAGCGCCGCGCTTGCCGACAATGCTGCGGCGGTCGATGCCCGCTTCAGTGCGGGAAGCGCATCGACGCTCACGGTCTCGGGCGGTGTGCCTTTGCACGATGGCACGATGGATCTCAAGATTCTCGGCAAATTGGACATCGCCCTGATAAATCCGCTGCTCGAAGCGCGCGGCATGCGTGCCACCGGGCAGCTCGAGGTGAACGCAACCGTCGTCGGCGGCGCGGCGGCCCCGCAGATCATGGGCACCATCACGCTTGCAAAGGGAAGCTTGCGGGATTATGCGCGCGGCATGAACTTATCCGACATCGGCGCGGAAGTCGCGGGCAGCGAAGGCAGGCTGCAGATCAAAAGCTTCAAGGCCACCGCAGCATCGGGCACGGTGTCCATGACCGGATCGATCGGCGTGCTGCAGCCGGGCATACCGGTGGATTTGCAAGTAATCGCGAGCAGGGCGCAGCCGATTGCGAGCAACCTCATCACCGCAAATCTCGATTCGCAGCTCCACGTCACCGGCGCCGTCCTGGGCCGGATCGACATCGCCGGCACGATGCACGTAAATCGCGCCACGATCGGCATTCCGGATTCGTTGCCGCCGGAGGTGGTGGTGCTCGATGTGCGGCGCCGGGGACAGGGCGCGCCGCCGACGCCGGTCAGACAGATTCTTGTCGGGTTCGATCTGGCAATCCGGGCTCCGCGGGAGATTCTGGTCCAAGGCCGCGGTCTCGATGCAGAATTGGGCGGCGAGCTGCACGTCGGCGGCACTTCGGACGCGCCGTTGATCAGCGGCAACTTCGAGCTGCAGCGCGGCAGCTTCACGATCGCGGGCAGAAAGCTGGATTTTACATCCGGCCGCGTGAGCTTCGACGGCGCGGGATTGAAGAAGAACAAAATAGATCCGACCTTGGATTTCACCGCGCAAACCGTCCTGAGCGATACCACGGCGACTCTGCGCATCACCGGGTATGCGGACGCGCCGGTGTTCGAGTTCAGCAGCACCACGGGACTGGCTCAAGATGAAATCATGGCGCGCCTTCTGTTCGGCGAGAACGCTTCACAGCTCAACGCGTTTCAGGCCGCGCAAGTCGGGGCCGCCTTGGCGACTCTGACCGGGGTCGGCAGCGGCGCCAACCCGCTGGTCAAGCTGCAGAAATCCCTGGGGCTCGATCGGCTGAGCGTGAGCTCGGGCACGACCACCACCGCGACCGGCGCCACTGAGAACGCGGGCACCGCCGTGCAAGCCGGGCGCTATATCGCCAGACGGGTCTACGTGGAAGCCAAGCAGAGCACCACCGGATCGACCCAGGTGCAGGTCAACATCGATTTGACCGATCATTTGAAATTGCAAACGCGGCTCGGCAACGGCACCGCGATCACGCAGGGCGTCACGCCGGAAAACGATCCGGGCAGCAGCATCGGACTCTCGTATCAATTCGAATATTGAGCCGCGATGCGCCGAGATTGCGCGGCGTATCGCGCGCGCTGATGTTAGTATTTTGCGCACTTCCAACCAGAGTCCAGGCAGATGCAAGCACAATTCGGCGACGGTTTGATCGAGAAGAGATCGATAGACTACGTACCGATCGCCGAACGTCACGGCAAGGTGTGGCATCTTTGGCCGGTGTGGTTTTCGGGCGATGCGCATCTTGCGACGGTGGCCACCGGGGTCGTCGGCGTCGCGCTCGGCGGCAACCTCGTGTGGATGGCGGTTGCGGTGATTCTCGGCTCGGCCTTGGGTACGTTCTTCATGGCGTTTCATTCGACGCAGGGCCCGCAGCTCGGTTTGCCGCAGATGATTCAATCGCGGCCGCAGTTCGGGTACGTGGGCGCATTGCTGGTATGGGGCGTGGCGCTCTTTGCCTACATCGGATTCAACGCTTTCAATCAGATCCTGGCGGCGCAGACCCTGCACTCCCTATACGGCGTGCAAACCGTGCCGGCGGTGCTGATATTCGCGCTGCTGGCTGTTTCCCTCGCCATAGCCGGCTACGACCTGATCCATCTTGCGCAGCGTTGGATCGCGTATGTGCTGATAATCGCGCTGCTGGTTTTCTCGGCGGCCGTGCTGTCGAAGGCGCCGCTGCCCGCCGGACAGCTCGCGTGGAGCGGTTTTCGCGCCGTGCCGTTTCTGGCGCAGCTGTTTGCGGCCGCCTCGTATCAGGTCGCGTGGTCGATTTACGTGTCGGACTATTCCCGCTATTTGCCGCGCGACGTGGGGGTCAGCGCCTCCTTCTGGTGGACCTATCTGGGCGCGTTCGTCGGCGGCTCGTGGACCATGCTGGTCGGCACCGTGGCGGCCGCCCTGCATCCCAAAATGGAGTTCGCCACCGCGGTCGGCGCCGCGGCGGACGCGGCGATACCGGGATTCGGCAAGCCGCTGTTGCTGTGCTCGCTGCTTGGATTGCTCACGATCACGACGCTCAATTTTTATGGGGCGTCCTTGACGCTGCTGAGCGTTGCCGATTCTTTGAAACCGAGCCGCCTCACGCTCGGGAAGCGTGTGCTCACGTTGATGGTGTCGACCGTCGCCGCGAGCAGCATCGCGCTAGCTTCGACCGAGAACTTCGTGGAAAAATTCGGCGAATTCCTGGCCGTCCTGCTGTATCTTTTCACGCCTTGGACGGCGATCAATCTGGTGGATTTCTATTGGGTTCGCAGGGGCCATTATTCGGTGCGGGAAATATTCAATCCGCACGGCATGTACGGACGCTGGAATTGGCGCGGCTTGTCGGCGTATGCCGTGGGCTTCGTCGCGATGGTGCCGTTCTTCAGCGTCAGCGGCCTCTACATCGGCCCGGTGGCGGCCGCTCTCGGGGGCGCGGACGTTGCGATGCTGGTCGGGCTGCCGGTGGCGACCATCGTCTATCTGTTGGCATGCCGTTCGCTCGATGTCGAAGCGGATCGGTGCCGCGCCGAGGCAGCGGACGTTGGACTCGATCCCGATGCGGCGAATACCTAGGGTGTAACGCGCCGTAAGGCACGCCGCACCGACGTTACTTACCGGCCTCGGGGACCGGCGCCATCATGTTGGAGACCAGCGTGTCGATGGCAGGCCCCGGATTGCGGATCGCATCATTCGAGACACGGCCCTCGACGGTCGCCGTCCAGGCAAGCACTTTCTGCTTGGCGTCCACCAGGTCGATGGTCAGCGTGCCTTGCTTGTAATTGACGGTCTCGATCGTGGCGGTGTTGAAGCCTCGGTAATAGCCGCCGCGGTAGCCGTAATAGCCGCCGGGGTAGCCGGCATAGCCCGCCGCTCCGGGAGTGGAGCGGACTTCCTGAACGTCCTTTACATTGACGTAGAAATTGAGCAACAGGTCCGCGCCGCGGTCGCTGTAAACGTAGCCCTTCGATTCCATCATGCGTCGCGTGGCATCCTTCAAGTGCTGGCTGAACAAGGACTCATAGCTCGCTTTGTCGGTCGCGAGCGGTGAATAAAAGCCGAATGTCTTGTAGATGGCGAATGTGGCCGCCGGATTGGTATCGCGGTGAATCGGCGGATTTGATGCGCAGGCGCCGATCAGCAAGGCGGCCATGACGGCCAGTACGCGCGGCTGCAAGTGTCTCGATGCCATACGCATGACGATCTCCTCGAATATTCCGCAGCTCGCGGCGGCTAGTTCTTCAGCCGGTACCCGGTCTTGAATACCCAGGACACCACCGCCAGACAAGCGGCGAAGAACGCCAAGATCATACCGAAGCTCGCGGCGACATTCACGTCCGCGGCACCATAGAAGCACCAGCGAAAGCCGCTGATCAAGTACACCACGGGATTGAACAGGCTGAAGGTGCGCCACGCCGGCGGCAGCATGCGGATCGAATAAAAGGCGCCTCCCAGAAAGGTGAGCGGAGTGACGATGAGCATCGGAATGAACTGCAGCTGTTCCCAGCCCGTCGCCCAGATTCCGAGAACGAATCCGAACAAGCTGAATGCCGCCGCGGTCATCAGCAGGAACGCGATCATGAGCAAGGGATGAACAATGGTGATCGGCGCGAACAAGGACGCCGTGGCGAGAATCACCAGGCCGAGCACCACGGATTTGGTTGCCGCCGCCCCGACGTAGGCGATGACGATTTCCATCGAGGATATCGGCGCCGACAGCACTTCATAGATGGTGCCAATGAATTTGGGGAAGAAGATTCCAAAGGAGGCGTTGGACAGGCTCTCGGTGAAAATCGCCAGCATCATCAGTCCCGGTACGATGAAGGCTCCGTAGGGCACGCCATCCACGGCGCTCATCCGCGATCCGATGGCCGATCCGAACACCACGAAATAGAGCGATGTGGTGATCACCGGAGTCACCAGGGATTGCACCAGGGTGCGCAGAGCCCGGGCAATCTCGAATTTGTAGATGGCCCAGACGCCGTGGCGGTTGAACTCGAGGCGGCCTTTGGGGGTATTCATACGCGCTCGCTCACGAGCTTGACGAAGATATCCTCCAGCGAGCTTTGGTGGGTCTGCAAATCCTTGATCACTATCGCCAATTCGCTCATGCGTTCGAGCAGTGCGGGGATGTCCGTACCCCCCGTGCCCATCGTCAACACCAGATCGTGGGCGCTCTCCAGCCTCGGGCCCCAGGATGCGAGTTCGGCCGGAATGTGCGTCATCGGGTCCTTGAGGTGCAGCGTGAGCTGCTTCTTGCCGAAAGTCCTCATCAGCGCGTCCTTCCCTTCCACCAGAATGAGTCCGCCCTTGTTCATGACGCCGACCCTATCGGCCATCTCCTCGGCTTCCTCGATGTAATGAGTGGTCAAGATGACGGTGACGCCGCGCGCGCGCAGTTTCCGCACAAGGTTCCACATGTCGCGCCGCAGTTCGACATCGACGCCGGCGGTCGGCTCATCCAAGAAGAGAATATCGGGCTCGTGTGACAGCGCCTTGGCGATCATCACCCGCCGTTTCATGCCGCCCGACAGCGTCATGACTTTGCTGTCGCGCTTGTCCGACAGCGACAAATCGCGCAGCAGGCTCGTCACGTAGTCCGGGTTCGGCGGCCGGCCGAACAATCCGCGGCTGAAATTAACCGTGGCCCAGACGGTCTCGTAGGCGGTGGTGGTCAATTCCTGGGGCACCAAGCCAATCTTGGCGCGCGCCGCGCGGTAGTCGCGAACGATATCGTGGCCGTCGGCGACGACGCGCCCGCCGCTCGGAGTGACGATGCCGCAAATAATATTGATGAGCGTGGTCTTGCCGGCGCCGTTCGGTCCCAATAGCGCGAAAATCTCCCCCTTCTCGATGGTGAGACTGATCGGCTTCAGCGCCTGTAAGCCGGATGCGTAGGACTTGGTGACGTTCTCAATCGAGATGATTGGGGGCATTCTCGATCCGCTTGATCAAGGCTCGGGTGAATTGCGCCGTGGTGGCGTCGCCTCCGAGATCGCCGGTGCGGACCCGATCCGCATTCAGGGTTTCGCCGATTGCCGTGCGCAAGCGCCGCGCCAGCCCGGGAAGTTCGCAGTGCTCGAGCATCATGGCGGCGGCCAGCAGCAATGCGGTCGGATTGGCTACGCCTTTGCCGGCGATGTCCGGCGCGGAGCCATGGACTGCTTCGAATATCGCCGCGTTCGCGCCGATGTTGGCTCCGGGCGTCATGCCCAATCCGCCGACCAGCCCCGCCACCAGGTCGGAGAGAATATCGCCGAAAAGGTTGGTCGTCACCAGCACGTCGAACTGCCAGGGATTGAGCACCAGCTTCATGGCGCAGGCGTCAATGATCACCGTTTCCAAGGCGAAACGGCCCTTGTATTGGCGCTCGTACAACTCCAACCCGGTTTCCAGAAAAATCCCCGTGAGGGCCTTCATGATGTTGGCCTTGTGGACGATCGCCACTTTCTTGCGCCCGGTGGCGACGGCATGTTCGAACGCGAATTCCAACAAACGCCGGCTGCCTTGACGGGTGTTGATGCCGGTGGCCATGGCGACCGCGTGCGGATCGCCGTCGATTTGAATGTAATGTTCGTGGCCGATGTACAGTCCTTCGAGATTTTCCCGCACCACCACCAGATCGATGTTGTCGAAACGGCCGCCGGGAACGAGGGTGCGGGCGGGGCGCAGATTGGCATACAACTGGAATTCTTCGCGCAAGCGCACGTTCGAGGACCGATAACCGCCGCCCGATGGGGTCTCGAGCGGCCCCTTCAAGGCCAAGCGCGTGCGGTGGATGCTGTCGATCGTGCGGGGCGGAAGAGGGTCTCCCGCGGCCTTCACGCCTTCGAGGCCGGCGACCTCACGATCCCATCGGAACGGCGCCCCTAGCGCATCGAGGACGGCAAGCGTGGCATCCATGATCTCGGGGCCGATCCCGTCTCCAGGGATGAGCGTGGCGGGAATCCTTGCGGGCATCGGCGGCGGTCTCACGTGCATGAAGCGTAGGATTAGCATACTCGAACTCAACGGTCCGAGTGGCGGCGGCTGCACGGGAATACGCTCATGGGACAGGATGAACCAATCGGCCGGGATCAACCCGCCGGCCCCAAGTTGAGGGCTTTACTCAACCGGCGCTGCGCTCATGGCGCCGGCGCGGTCGCGCGCGGCGGAGCGCAGCATGGCGAATGCCGCGTACGCGATGACCACGATCACCAGCCAGCGCAGCGCGATCAGCGGCAGGGATTTGACGATGTATGCCGCAACCAACACTCCGATGACGCCGCCGAGGGCGAGGCCCAGCGAGGGACCCCAGGCAAAGGCGCCGGTCTGAAAAAAGCGCAGGCTCGCGACCGGCTGCAGCAGCGCGCACGCGCCCATCATGATCGGAAAGGCGGCGATCGGGTGCATGCCCAAAAGAGCCAGTGTGATCATGCAGGGAGCGTACAGCCCGATGCCGGCGCTCATTAGGGCGCCGAGCACGAAGTTGATGGCGACGGCGAGACCGAATTTCCAGCCCACCAGGGTCATGGCGGTGCCGCCGCCCGGCAGCGCGCCTAGATTGATGGCCGTGAAGACGGTTCCCGCGATGAGCAGCGCGATCCCCATGGTGATCTGGATCGCGCGGCGCGGGAGGCGCGCGACGATTCCCGCGCCGAGCCAGGCGCCCACGGCCGAACTCACGACCGCGCTCACCAGCAGCACGGGATCGACCAGGATGGCGGTGATGAAGATCGCCGATTCGGTGATGGCGGCGGGGGTGTGGCCGACGTTCAGGGTGCCGGGTATCAACTCATCCGGGACCATGCGCCGCAATTTGAATATCGCCGTCGTCGGCGCAAAGGAGCCTATCCCCAAAGTGTCGAAAAAATCGGTGACGAACCCCACGATCATTTCGACCGGCGTCGGCCAGCGCCTGTCTTTGCGGCGTCGCGCGGCGCGAATCGCGCCGATGACGAAGGCAATCCCGGCGAGGCCGAGGGCGATGTAAAGAATCATTAGTGCGGATTTCATGGATGAAATATACCGGAGGAAGCGGAGTATTCACCTTGCGGCGCTTCACGTACACTCCGGGGTGAGCACGATTGCGGGCCAGGGCAACCGCGCTCGGGTCACATGGGGGAGTCGGAGAATTGGGAGTGCGTGTACAGGTCCGGTGCGCCGCTCGATACCCACGATCCGTGGCGCAAGGTTTCTCGCGCTCGAACGGGATGCCGGGGTACTCGAGACCTGGTTCATGGGCAATCCGGTGCACGTAAGCAAAGCTGGCGATCCGAACGCGCTTATAGAGGCCTATCTAAATGACAATGAGCATCATTTTTCGTGCGACGCCGATCCTGATCGGCGCGACCCTGGCCGCCTTGGCCGCCCGCGCTTCCGAGTTTCCGACACCCTTGCCGGCCGATACCGGGCACAAGGTGGAGACCCTACCCGCGAAGTATCCGACCAGTTGGGCGTTTCTCAATTATGCGAGTGATCGGATCGAATTGCGCAACGTGGGCGGCGACACCCGCGACGTCAAGGCGCAATTGCAGGGGCACGATTCGGCCACGCTGCTGGTTGCCGACAAGCGTCCCGAGATTTACGTGGCCGATACGGTGTGGTCGCGCGGCGTGCGCGGTACGCGAACCGACTTCATCACGATTTACGATGCTCAGACGATGAATGTAGCGGATGAAATCGTTCTGCCGGGCGGTAAGCGAGGGCTCATGACGGCGATGGAAGGCATGTTCGCCTTCACCGACGATCAACGCCTGGCGCTGGTGTTCGATTTCACGCCGGCCTCCTCGGTGACCGTGGTGGATTTGGTAAAGCGCCGGGTGCTCGGTGACATCGATATCCCCGGCTGTTCGCTGGTATTCCCTACAGGCGTGCGCGGCTTTTCGACCCTGTGCTCGAGCGGTACCATGCTGACCGTGCGCCTCGATGAGAAAGGCGCGGCGGCGGGCCGCAGCGAATCCAAGGCGTTCAATCCGCTGGACACGGATCCGTTGTTCACCTCGAGCGCCCTGGTGGGCGGAGTGCGCTACTTTCCGAGCTTGCATGGCCGGGTGCAGCCGATCGACATGAGGGCGGACGATGTCAAGGTGCTGCCCGACTGGCCGCTGGTCTCGGCCGCCGAACAATCGGCCCGCTGGCGGCCGAGCGGCTGGCAAGTCATCGCCGGCGACGAAAAACTGCTGTACGTGTTGATGCAGGCCAATGCGGAGGAGGGCACGCACAAGGATCCGGCCAACGAAGTGTGGGTGTTCAACCCGGCCACCAAGGCGCGGCTGCGGCGCATGCGGCTGGTGCGCCCGGGCTCTTCGGTCGCGCTGAGTCACGGCCCGGCGCCGCTGCTTTTGGTGCAAGCGGGGGATCGCCTCGACGTCTACGACCCGCAGTACGGTAACCTGATCCGAAGCTTGGAATTGTCCCGATGGAACAGCGGCCGCATGGTGATCGAGCCGGTGCATTAATGATGGGCGCGGGCACAATGTTCGACGTGTTACGCCTGCTCGGCGCGCAGCTGGCGGCGTTTCTGGCCGTTTTGCTGTTGGCCTCCGCGGCGCACAAGGGAATGCGTTTCGCGCACACCAGCAAAGTGGTGCACGAATTCGCGGGCGTGCCGCGCGCGGCATCGGCGGCGGTTGCCCTCGCAGCGGCCCTCGGCGAGCTGTTGGCGGCGGCGGCGCTTTGCGTGCCGACCTATCGTCTTGCCGGTGCGTCGCTCGCTGCGCTGATTTGGGGCGTGTATCTCACGCTGATTCTGCGCGCCATCGGGCAAGGCCGGCGCGATGCCGACTGCGGCTGCAGTTTCGGGTCCAAGCCGCACCCGCTGGGAGTGTTCGAAGTGGCGCGAAGCGCGCTTCTGGTGGCGTTCGCGGCGCTCGTGGGCGTATCGGCGGCACGCGGTGCGCTGCCGGTGACCGCCTCTCAAGTGTTGGCGGCATGCGCGTTTTTGACGCTGTACGGGGCGCTCGAGCAGGTGATGGCGATACGGCCGCTGCGCCGCGGAGCCGCGGCATGAGCTTCGTGATTGCCTCGCAGATTGCACTTTGGGTGGCGCTCGCCGTGCTCGGCGTGGTGTGCATGGCGTTGGCGAGGCAAATCGGCGTCCTGCATCAGCGCATCGCGCCTGCGGGCGCGTTGTCGCTGCGCCAACCGCTCACGCTCGGGGAAATGACGCCTGAAATGACCCTGACCACCTTGGATGGGACGCCGGTGACCATCGGCGGAGTGCGCGGCGGGCGCAGCCAGCTGGTGCTGTTTCTCGCGCCGGACTGCGATGTGTGCGAGGCACTGCTGCCGGCGCTGCGCTCGGCGTACGGCGCCGAACGCGGCTGGCTCGACATGGTGTTGGCGAGCGACGGTGAACCCTCGAGGCATGCCGAGTTCGTCCGCGACAAGGGTTTGACGAAATTTCCTTATGTGTTGTCGGAACACTTGGGGCGCAGCTACGGAGTCTCGAAGCTGCCGTATGCGGTATTGATCGACGAAGCGGGCAAACTGACCGCAACCGGCTTGGTCAATACGCGAGAGCACTTGGAAAGCCTGTTCGTAGCCAAGGAAAGCGGTGTCAGCAACATCCAGCAGTACCTCGGTCAACGTGACCAGAGGCGTGCCTCTTCGGGAGAATAATGTGGCGCAATTCGATCGTTTGACGGAAAGGGCGTTGCGCGGCTTTGCGAGCCGCACGTCGCGACGCAGTGTGTTCAGCATTCTCGGCGGGTTGCTCGCGGGTGCGGCTGCGCTGCCTCTATTGCCGGTGGCGCGGGGGGCGGAGGGCGGCACGAATTCCGATGATCCGAATTCCGGACTGGTCCCGCCGCAATACTCGGGCAACCCGCAGGATCCCGGCGATCGGACCAAGTGCGATTATTGGCGCTATTGCGCCATCGACGGATCGCTTTGTTCCTGCTATGGCGGCAGCATCACCTCCTGTCCGCCCGGGACAGAGATGTCGCCCATTACCTGGATCGGCACCTGCCGCAATCCCGCGGATCAGCGCAACTACATAATTTCCTATAACGATTGCTGCGGCGGAGTTGCCTGGGGGCGCTGTGCCTGCCAAAACAACCGCGGCGACCGGCCGGTGGTGCGTCCGCAAACCAATAACGAGATCACGTGGTGTTTCGGCACCAAGAGCCAATCCTACACGTGCACCGTCGCCCTGATCCTGGGTGTGGCGATTGAGCAGAAGTAGAGCTTTGCCGCGAGCGCTATTGGCGGTTGGCGCCTTGTCGCTGGCGCCGCTCGCCCACATCGCACGAATCGGCGAGGCCGCCGAATCAACGCCACCGTCCGATGCGCCGGCGGGCGTCATGAATGCCCAACTCGCCTGGCAAAATTGGGCCTTGAACTGTCAGGGATGCCATCAACCGGACGGCACCGGTTCGGCCAATGCCGCCCCGAGCCTCGCCGGCAACGTGGCCAAATTCCTGCGGATTCCCGGCGGGCGCGAGTACCTCGGCCGCGTGCCGGGAGTCGCGAACTCGCCACTGGCGGACGCCGAATTGGCCGAGGTGATGAATTGGATGCTGTGGAGGTTCGACCGGGAAGATCTGCCGTCGAATTTTCACCCGTTCACCGCCGCCGAGATCGCCCAATTGCGCACCCGGCCGCTGCGTCTGGAGGCTTCGCCGATGCGCAATGAACTATTGAAGAAGACGGCGGCATCAGGACCTCCGTGACGCGGATCGAGTCGCGCGAGGAAGTGCTCACCACCGCCTGCCCGCGGGATTGCTACGACACCTGCGGAATCACGGTTATCCGGCGAGACGGCGTGGTCACGGCGGTTCGCGGCAATCCGCATCACCCGGTGAGCCGGGGAGCCTTGTGCGGCAAGTGTGCGACGGCATACAACCGCGAGTGGCGCGACCCGGCCCGGCGCTTGACCCGGCCGCTGCGGCGCGTGGGCCGCAAGGGCGAGGGAGGCTTCGAAGCGGTCTCGTGGGAGGTCGCGATCGGCGAGATCGCCGCGCGACTCAAGCGCATCGTCGATTCGCACGGTGCGCAATCGATATTGAACGCACATTACACGGGGACCATTTCGCTTCTGGCCGGCATGGCGCCGATGCGCTTTTTCAATCGATTGGGGGCGACCGAAGTGACGCCCGACACGATTTGCAACATGGCGGGCCACGTGGCGCTGCGCTATGTGTACGGCACATCGGTCGACGGCTTCGATCCGCGGGCTGCCGAGGAGGCGGCCTGCATCGTCGTATGGGGCGCAAACCCTCATGCCTCGGCGCCGCATGCTCACGACCATTGGCTGCCCGAGGCGCCGGGCAAGGTGATCGTCGTCGACCCGATCCGGACGCCGACAGCGGCGCAGGCGGATATTCATCTGCAGCCATTTCCAGGCAGCGACGCGGCGTTGGCGTTTGCGCTGCTGCACGTGATCCGTCGCGACGGACTCATCGACGAGAATTTCATCGCCGCACATGTGCTCGGTTGGGAAGAGATCGAGCCCACGATTGCGGCGTGCGATCTGGCGCAATTGAGCGCACTCACCGGCGTGCCCGCCGCGCTCATCGAGCAAGCCGCCCACCTGTACGGCGCAGGACCGTCGCTGCTCTGGTTGGGCCAGGGGCTGCAGCGGCAGGCGAGCGGCGGCAACATCATGAGGGCCTGCGCGCTGCTGCCCGCGGTCACCGGCAATCTGTGCAAGCCGGGCGCGGGGTTTCTGTACTTGAACAGCAACTTGCGGCAGCGGGGCATCGATGAGGAGTATCTGACCGGTGCTCACTTGGCGACCGGCTCCGCGCCGGCGGTGAGCCATATGGATTTCGCCGCGACGCTGGAGGATGCGTCGCGCGCGCGGGCCCTGTTCGTGTGGAACATGAATCCTCTCGCGTCGTGTCCGCAGCAGGTGCGCCTGCGCCGCGCTCTTGAGCGCGAGGATCTGCTGACCGTGGCCCTCGACCTCTTTCCGACGGATACGACCGCGCTGGCCGATTACGTCCTGCCGGCGGCGAGCTTCCTGGAATTCGACGATCTGATCGCCGCGTATTTTCATTTGACGCTGTCCGCGCAAGTTCAGGTGATGCCACCCTGCGGAGATGCGCTGCCGAATCAGGAGATCTTCCGCCGTCTGGCGCGCGCCATGGGTTTTTCGGAGCCGCCGCTGCGGGAGAGCGATGCCGAGATTCTGGCCTCGCTGCTGGAACACGGCGGGCTGGGCGAGGATTTCGAATCGCTCAAGGCGAAGGGCACGATTTGGATTCCGGGCGACACGGCGGTGCAGTTCGCCGATCGGGTGTTCGACACGCCGAGCGGCCGCATCGAAATCGCGAGCGCGAGCGCCGAGGCGGACGGGCTGCCGCGGCTTGCGCAGTGCGTTTGCGAACCGCGTCCGCAGGCGGGGTTGCTGCGCTTGCTGACACCGGCGCACGCGTGGCTGCTCAACACCAGTTTCGGCAACGTGGGCAGGATTCGTGCGCGGCTCGGATCGGCGAGCATCGCGCTGCACCCGGCGGATGCCGCGGACCGGCACTTGACGGACGGGGATACCGCGCTCGTGCACAACCGCAGCGGCCGGCTGGAATTGCGGGTCACAACCTCGGATCAGATGCCCCGCGGCGTTGCGCTCGCGCACAAGGGCCGATGGCTCGCGTCCGATCCCGCGCAGGCAAACGTCAATGCGTTGAATCCGGGACACAAGAGCGACATGGGCGAGAGCAGCGCCGTGCACAGCGTGCAAGTCACGGTTCAACGCGCCTCCCCGGCGCCGGCCTCCCAATGAGCACCGCGACCGGCGCCGCGGCGGGTCTGAAGCGCTCGCTCAAGTATTGGGACCTGGTGCTGTACGGATTGGCGTATATCGCGCCGTTCGCGCCGTTGAGCACGCTCGGTTTCGTCTGGAACGAATCGAACGGCCTGATCGTGTTCGCCTACCTGTTGGGCGGCGTGTGCATGTACTTCACTGCGCGGAGCTACGCCACAATGACCGAGCTGCTGCCGACGGCGGGATCGGTGTACGGCTTCGCGCGTCAATGCCTGGGTCCCTTTCCGGGCTTCATCGCCGGCTGGATGATCCTGCTCGATTATCTGCTGATCCCCAGCTTTCTCTACGTGCTGATTGCGGTGGCGCTGGAATCGCTGCTGCCGGGGATCGACCGCTCCGTGTGGATTCTCCTATTGGTGACGGTCACCACCGGCGTGAATTGGTTCGGCATCACGGTAACCGCGCGCGCCAATTTCGCTTCGGTCGCGATACAGACCGTGGTTTTGCTCGGGTTCGCGGCGCTCGGCGTCATCGCCTTGCATGCCGGCAAGGGCAACGCAGGATTGACCTTCGCGCCGGTGTTCGACGCGGCGAAATTCGATGCCGGCAAGATCTTCAGCGCCACCTCGATCTGCATCATGTCCTTTCTCGGGTTCGATGCGGTCTCGACGCTCGCCGAAGAAGTCGAGGGCGGCAACCGCCGCATTGTCGGGCGCGCGATCATCTCGGTATTGCTGCTGTCGGCCGTCCTTTTCGTCGGCCTCACCTGGGTACTCGGCAATTTGTTGCCCGGGATTGCGATCAAGGACCCGTCGGCGGCGGTGTACGAACTCGCCGCATGGGCGACCGGGCCGTGGACGGCGGTGGTGTTGGCGTGGACCTATGCGGGCGTCGTCGGCCTGTCGAACGCGCTGCCCATGCAGGTCGGTGTGGCGCGCGTGGTCTTCGCCATGGGGCGTGATCGTCAGCTGCCGAGCGCGCTGGCGCGCATCCACCCGCGTTATAACACGCCTTATGTCGGCATGCTGGTGACGGCGGCAATTTCGCTGGCGGTCGCGGTCTTCATGAAGAACCGTTTGGACGATCTCGCATCGATCGTGAACTTCGGCGCATTGAGCGGGTTCCTGTTCCTGCACGTGTCGGTGCTGGCGCGCTTTGCCTTCAAGCTGCGCTCGCGCTCCTGGGGAACGCATTGGCTGGTTCCCATTTGCGGGATCGCGGTCGTGCTCGCGGTTTTCTCCGGAATGAGCGGGCTTGCCGCCAAGGTCGGATGCCTGTGGCTTTCGGCCGGTTTGCTATATGGGGCGCTGCTAAAGGCAAAGCATCGCGAGGAGCTGCGCGCGACCTTGTAAGACCGAGCGCACGCGGCGCGCCGTCAATGGGCTGCCGGTATGTGCCGCACCAACGCCGCCGCCGCTGCCCGTGTCGTGCCAAAAATAGCGCTCGTGCGCGATCAAGCCTGTCCGATTGCTTCAATGAATTGCTGATGAGGGAATCTGGGTCCTAGAGTTCGGCGTCAAAGGTCCGGTTCGGCGGGTGCGGACACCGGCTTGCGCGCATCGCGCCCGTAATAGTTGGGGTAATCGGGGCTCAAGCCCTTGAAGCGCCGGTGCACCCACAGATATTGTTCCGGCGCTTTGAGGATCTGCTGCTCGAGCAGCGCGTTCAATCGTTGAGTGTCCTCGATGGGGTCGGGGCCGGGAAAATTTTCGATCGGCGCACTGATGACGATCCGGTAGCGGCCCGATGCGAGCCGCTGCGGAAAATACGTCATGACCGGCGCTCCCGAGATACGGGCCAGGCGGGAGGTGGCGGTGTTGGTGGCGGCCGGGATGCCGAAGAAATTCACCATCGCCGCGCCTTTGTTGCGGTAGCTCTGGTCCGCCGCGTACCACACGGGCTCGTTCCTCTTGAGCGCACGGACCATCGCGCGGATGTCATCGTAGGCGATCGGTTTCCCATGCCTCTGAAAATTTCGGAACATGATGTCGGTGAGCAATGCATTCTTGCTCGGCCGAAAGATGATGTTGAGCGGCACCACCGTGCCCAGCATGCGGGTGGTGAGTTCCAGGGTGGTGAAATGGCCGCCGAGCAGAATGGCGCCGCGTCCCAGCGCGAGCGCCGCCCGCAGATGTTCGAGCCCCTGCATCTCGGCGAGCTCGCTCACCCGCGCGTCCTCGCTCCACCAGGTCATGGCCGTCTCGCACATCGCCAATCCCAAGCTTTGGCAGTGCCGATCCAGCAGCCGCTCGCGCTCCGTAGCCGACAGATTCGGAAGGCACAGTTCGATATTGCGCCGCGCGATACGCACGTAGGCGAGCGGCAGATGGCGGATCAGGAGCCCGAACGCCGCGCCAACCCGGCGCTGCAGCGATACGGGCAGCAGCTCGACGCCGCGCATCAGCGACAGCCCGAGCCAAGTCGGCCAGAATCGCGGCCGCAGGAATTCTAGCCGCATCGCACCGGCCCGCGTCTCCTCGGCGCGGCCCGGCCCGAACCGCGCTTCACGCGTGGATGCTTGATTACAACGATTTCGATCCGATCAATGCGAATGGGCCCAGTCCTGCCAATGGAGACACCCCGGAGGGTGTGCGAATGGGCGCAAAGAATAGCCGCGTTGAGGAGCCGTTACCAGGCGCAGCGCCGGGCGGTCCGCCGACGATGCTGCGGAGCAACATCAAGAGCCTGCGCCGGTGCGCGTGCCGCGGCCCTAGGGCTAAGGTGTAACCCAGCATTGCGAAATATTCGTGCCAATCAGTAATTTGCTGTAGTATCCGCCGCGGTTCGTGAATTTCTACTTGGTTCGTTTCTGGTCACCGCGCCGCTCCGACGTCACCTTGACCACAACCCACAAAGCAGGTTTCTTCGACCCAGGTGGCCGGCATTCCGCTCAACTTTTGGAGCACGCGTGACTGGCCGATAGTTTCTTTTTAGCAGGTATTCTTCACATGACGAAAATGTATGTTGGCAATCTCCCGTTCTCGATGGACGAATCCGCGGTACGCGCGTTGTTCGAAAAGCATGGTGCGGTACAGTCGGTGGCGTTGATCAACGATCGCGACACCGGTCGGCCCCGTGGCTTCGGCTTCGTTGAAATGGCAAGCGCGGATGCCGCGCGTGCCATGCAGGCCTTGAACGGCCACGACGTAGACGGGCGTGCGCTGAAGGTGAACGAGGCTCAGGAGCGCACCGGCGGTGGCGGCGGTGGCGGATCGCGGGGTCCGAAGCGCTGGTAGCACGCTTTTTGGATTGAGCGAGCACTGGGGCCGCAGCGATGCGGCCCCAGTCGTTTCTCGGCGATTGATCCCGTAATCAGGGTTTACGCTCAAGTCGGGTTTGCCTATAATCGCGGCCCGTAGCTTTGGATCAGAGTCGAACCTCGATCCGCAGCGGACGGTTCTCGAGGGACCGTACGGATGAACGCTTGTTGCGGAATGGGCCCCTCGAAGGGGCCTTTTCATTGAAGACTCAGGGGGCCGATGGTCCCCTTTTTTGTTTGGACTTGCGCTTCTTGGTGAAGCGTCGTTTGCAAAGGGTTTGAGAGCGATGCGCGAAGCCTTGATGCGTTTACTGGAGCCGCCGATAGAGGCGCTCGGTTTTGATTTGGTCGACATCGAGTTTGCGCCGGCGGGCCGCGGCGGGGTATTGCGGATTTATATTGATCGCGGCGCGGGCGCTGAAATCGGCGCGCACGGGACGAAGTTGAGCATCACGGTGGATGACTGCGCGACGGTAAGTCATGCGGTCAGCCGAGTGCTCGAGGCCGAAGACCCGATCAAGGGACACTACACCTTGGAGGTTTCTTCGCCGGGATTCGACCGGATATTGCGCAAGCGCGCGCATTTCGAGCGGTTCGTGGGTGCGCGGATTTTTGCCGAGTTGAAGCTGCCGATCGACGGGCGGCGGCGCTTCGTCGGATTGTTGAAATCGATCGCAGGCGACTCGATTGTGATTGAAGTGGACGGACAGGCTCACTGCCTGCCGCTCGAACGGATACAGAAGGCAAGGCTGCGGCCGGAGTGAAGGAGTCCTGGGATTATGAACAAAGAAATATTGATGGCGGTCGACGCGGTTTCCAACGAAAAGGGCGTCGATAAGGAAATCATATTCGACGCGCTCGAGGCGGCGCTCGCTTCGGCGACACGCAAGAAATACGGCGAAGAATTGGACGTGCGCGTATCGATCAATCGCAAGACCGGCGCATACGACACTTTCCGCCGCTGGAAGGTATTTGCCGACGATTCCACCGAGCTCGAAGTTCCCGAGCGCGAGTTGCGCATGGATGATGCGCGCGACATTGATAGGGACGTGGAGCCGGGCGGATACGTCGAGCAGCCGATGGAATCGGTGCCGTTCGGGCGGATTCTGGCGCAAACCGCCAAACAGGTGATCGTGCAGAAGGTGCGCGAGGCCGAGCGGGCGCAGGTGGTGGATGCTTACAAAGATCGCGCCGGCACCCTTGTCAGCGGTATCGTCAAGCGTGTCGACCGCAACGGAGTGTTCGTCGATCTCGGGTCCAATGCGGAGGGTTTCATCGCGCGCGAGGAATTAATTCCGCGGGAGCCCGTGCGTTCGCAGGACCGGATCAAGGCCTACCTCAAGGAGGTGCGCAGCGAACCGCGCGGTCCGCAGCTGTTCTTGTCGCGTACCGCGCCCGAGTTCCTGATCGAACTGTTCAAGCTGGAAGTGCCCGAAGTGGGTCAGGGCCTGATCAACATTCTGGCGGCCGCGCGCGACCCCGGCGTGCGCGCCAAGATAGCGGTGCGCAGCAACGATCCGCGCGTCGACCCGGTGGGCGCGTGCGTCGGCATGCGCGGCTCCAGAGTGCAGGCGGTATCGAACGAGATCGCCGGCGAGCGCGTGGACATCATTCCGTTCGATGAAAACGCCGCGCAATTCGTCATCAATGCCATGGCGCCGGCCGAAGTCACCTCGATCGTGGTCGATGAGGATTCGCACTCGATGGACATCGCCGTTTCCGAGGACAAGCTCTCGCAGGCGATAGGGCGCGGCGGCCAGAACATCCGCCTGGCAAGCGAGCTGACCGGCTGGGAATTGAACGTGATGAGCGAATCGCAGGCGGAGGCGAAGAGCGAGACGGAGTCCCAGGCGCTTCGCGAAACCTTCATGAAGCAGCTCGACGTCGACGCGGATGTGGCGAGCATCCTGGTGCAGGAAGGATTTTCGACCATCGAGGAGATCGCCTACGTCCCCGCAAGCGAACTGAACGCCATCGAGGAGTTCGACGAGGAAATCGTCAAGGAACTGCGCACCCGAGCTCGCGACGTGCTGTTGACGCAAGCCATCGCCAGCGAGGAATCGATGGATGGCGCGGAGCCTTCGGAGGATCTGGTGGAACTGGCGGGCGAGCCTTTGAGCAAGACCCTGGCTCGCAAGGGGGTCAAAACGCGCGACGACTTGGCCGATCTGGCGGTCGATGAGCTGGTCGAAATGGGCGGTATCGACGAGAAAAAAGCCGCCGAATTGATCATGGACGCCCGCAAACACTGGTTCGCGGAAGAAGTTAAGGCTTAGGAGCAGCACAATGGCAGATGTAACCGTCGCGCAATTCGCCGAGGTGCTGAAGGTACCTGTAGATCGGCTGCTGCAGCAGCTCGATCAGGCCGGAATTAAGGTCGACAGCGCGGAGGACATGATCAGCGAGGACGCGAAGCACGAGTTGCTCACGCACCTGCGCCGCAGTCACGGGCATGACGACGCGCAGGCGGATTCGGCGCCGCGAAAGATCACGTTGCGGCGCAAATCGCAGTCGGAGCTCAAGCTGGCGAGCCCCCAGGGCCGCGCACGCACCGTGAACGTCGAGGTGCGCAGCAAGCGCACATACGTGAAGCGCGAGGTGCTCGAAGATCAGGCGCGGCACCAGCAAGAGGAGATCGACCGGCAGCGCGAAACCGAAGAGCAGGCGAAGGCCGCGCTCGAACGCGCCGAGCGCGAGCGGCTGGAAAAGGAGCGGATCGATCGCGAACGTCTCGAAGAGGAGAGCCGGCGCCGCAGCGACGAGGAAAATCGCAAGCGGACGGCAGAGGAGCAAGCGCGGCGACAGGCCGAATTGCAGGCGACTGAGCAGGCCGAGCGCGAGCGTAAATCCGCGGCCGCGGTCAAGCCCGGCAAGGCGGCGCGCGAAGTCCCCGACGACAAGACCACCCGCTACGGCCGGCAGGAACTGCACATAGTCGGCGACGTCAGTTCGCGCCACAAAAAGAAGAAGTCCCGCGACGGCCGGCGCCGTTCAGTCGGCGGCGAAGGCGACACCAAGCACGGCTTCGAAATGCCGACGGCGCGCGTGGTGCGCGAAGTCCCGATCGGCGAAGCCATGACGGTGGGCGAGCTCGCGCAAAAGATGGCCGTGAAGGCCACCGAAGTCATCAAGGTCATGATGAACATGGGGGTAATGGCGACGATCAATCAAATGATCGAGCAGGACACCGCCGTGCTGGTGGTCGAGGAGATGGGCCACACCGCGGTTCTGCGCAAGGAAAATGTCATCGAGGACGATTTGCAGGGCGAGGCGGATGCGTCGCTCGAAGTATCGCCGCGGCCGCCGGTGGTGACCGTGATGGGTCACGTCGACCACGGCAAAACCTCGCTGCTCGATTATATTCGACGCACCAAAGTGGCGGCGGGCGAGGCGGGCGGGATCACCCAGCACATCGGCGCGTATCACTTGGAGACCCCGAAAGGGATGGTCACCTTTCTTGATACCCCGGGCCATGCCGCGTTCACCTCCATGCGCGCGCGCGGCGCGCAGGTGACCGATATCGTCATTTTGGTGGTGGGCGCCGACGACGGCGTCATGCCGCAGACGATCGAAGCCATACAACACGCTCAGGCTGCCAAGGTGCCGATTGTGGTGGCGCTCAACAAGATCGACAAGCCCGAGGCCGATCCGGAGCGGGTCAAGCAGGAACTCACCAAATACGGCGTGATACCCGAGGAATGGGGCGGAGAGAATATCTTCATGCCGGTATCGGCACGCACCGGCCAGGGCGTCGAGCAGCTGCTCGACGCCATTCTGCTGCAGGCCGAGGTGCTCGAATTGAAGGCGCCGACGGCGGGTCTCGCTGCGGGCTATGTGATCGAGTCCAGTCTCGAGAAGGGCCGTGGGCCGGTCGCCACGGTGCTGGTGCTGCGCGGCACCCTGAAGCTCGGCGATCCGCTGCTGATCGGCCAGGAATTCGGCCGGGTGCGCGCGCTGTTCGACGAGGCGGGGAAGCCGGTTGATTCGGCCGGACCCGCGATTCCGGTGGTGGTATTGGGGCTTTCGGGCGCGCCGAACGCGGGCGACGAGCTGCTGGTGGTCGAGAGCGAACGCAAAGCGCGCGAAGTGGCGATGCATCGCCAGGCCAAATCGCGCGACGTCAAGCTCGCCCAAAAGAGCGCGAACATGCAGGACGTGTTTTCCAGCATGGGCGAGAGCAAGCCCAATGTTGTGCAGCTCCTGGTCAAGGCGGACGTGCAGGGCAGCGTCGAGGCGTTGCGCGATTCTCTGAATGGATTGTCGACATCCGAGGTCGCCGTCAACGTGGTGGCTTCCGGCGTCGGCGGTCTGACCGAATCGGACGTCACGTTGGCCGCGGCATCCAAGGCGCGCATCATCGCATTCAACGTGCGCGGCGACGCGGCGGCACGTGCCGCAATAAAGGACCATGGCGTCGACGTGCGCTACTACAGCATTATTTACGAAGCCATCGATGATATTCGCGCGGTCCTCACGGGAATGTTGGCGCCCGAGGTGAAGGAGCAAATCGTCGGCCTCGCCGAGGTTCGCAGCGTGTTCCGCTCTAGCAAATTCGGCACGGTCGCCGGCTGCATGGTGATCGACGGCTACGTACGGCGGAACTTCCCAATTCGGGTATTGCGCGATAATGTCGTCATATTCGAAGGCGCGTTGGAATCGTTGAAGCGCTTCAAGGATGACGTGAACGAGGTGCGGGCCGGAACCGAATGCGGCATCGGCGTGAAGAACTACAACGACGTGCGCGAAGGCGACCAGATCGAGTGTTATTCGCGGGTGGAAGTGGCGCGCTCGCTGTAGGGCGGCGCAGCTTTGGCGGGAAGCATGGCGAAGGACAATCCGCGCGCTCGGCGCCTGGGTGAGCAGATCCAACGGGAACTGACCGACCTTTTGCGGCGCGACGTAAAGGACGAGCGCATCGGCAACGTCACCATCACTGCGGTCGACGTCACCGGGGATTTGCGCTCGGCGCGCGTCCACTACCTGGTGTTCGGCAAGCAGGGCCCGGATCCGAAAGTTCAGCGCGGGTTGGAGAGCGCGGCCGGCTTTTTGCGCAACGCGCTGTCGCGATCACTGATGATCCGCTACACGCCCACATTGAGCTTTTCACTCGACACCGCGATCGAGCACGGAGTGCGCTTGACTCAGTTGATCGAAGCGGCCAATAAGCGCGAGCCGGGCGGCGGGGCGGAATGAGCCCCCAGGATATTCACGGCATTCTGTTGCTCGACAAGCCGCTTGGCGTGAGTTCGGCGGGAGCCGTGGCGCGCATCAAGCGGCTGTTCAATGCGCGCAAGGCAGGCCACACCGGGTCGCTCGACCCGCTCGCCTCCGGCATGCTGCCGATTTGCTTCGGCGAAGCGACCAAGTTCGGCGCGCAGCTGCTCGATGCGGACAAGAGTTATCGCGTCGCGGTGCGCCTCGGAGAGCGTACCGCGAGCGCCGATCGGGAATCGGCGGTGATCGAACGGCGCGAGTTGCCGAACTTTCCCCTGCAACGGATGCTGCAGGCGCTCGAGGAATTCCCGCGCGAATACGCGCAGGTTCCGCCGATGCACTCGGCAATCAAGCAGGACGGCAAGCCCTTATATGAATATGCGCGCGCCGGGCAGTGGCGCGAGCGGCTGCCGCGCGCGGTAGTGATTCGCGAATTGCGCTTGATCGAATGGCGGGCGCCCGACCTGTCGTTCGATGTGCGCTGCACGAAAGGCGCGTACATACGAGTATTGGCGGAAGATTTGGCGGCGCGGCTGGAGACCATCGCCCACGTCGTCGGCCTGCGCCGTTTGGGAGTGGCGCCGTTCTCGAGCGAGCCGCAATGGACTTTCGAGACCCTCGAATCCATGACGCTCGCGCAGCGTTTGGCGGCTTTACTGCCGGTCGATGCGGCCCTGACCGACTGGCGGCGATTGGATTTGCCGGCGGACGGCGTCAGTGCGCTCCGGCGGGGCCAGGCCGTGCCGCTGCCGGGCATTGAGCGCGCGAATGAGCCCGAGAATGTGCGTATCTATGCCGCCGGGCTCGGATTTCTGGGGTTGGGGGCGGTGGAGCCGGCGGGCCGATTGGTGCCGCTGCGGCTGATTTCCGCGGCGATGAATCGAGCTTGAGGGCGCGTGCCGCGACGCGTACAATGCGCGGCTTCCCAAAGGATCTAAGTTATTGATTTTGAGGTTTGATTATTTCTATGCCACTTACTCGCGAAGAAAAATCGGGCGTGGTCGGTAAATTCCAGCGCAGCGCGCAAGACACCGGCTCTCCCGAAGTTCAAATTGCCCTGTTGTCCGAGCGCATCAACGGCTTGAGCCAGCATTTCACCACGCACAAAGCCGACCATGCATCGCGTCGCGGACTGCTCAAGATGGTCAATCAGCGGCGCAAGCTGCTCGATTATCTGAAAAGCAAGACGCCGGACAAGTACACGCAATTGGTCGAACGTCTAGGGTTACGCCGCTAACAGGCGCCGCCGCCGGCCTCCGCTGATAAGGGCGAGAGCTGGTGCATTTCATTTTTTTCCGACTAAGGGGCCTATGTGAGCCATCCTAAGAAAAGTTTTCAATATGGCGACCACACCGTAACGATCGAAACGGGCGAACTCGCGCGTCAGGCGGACGGTGCCGTGCTGGTCAGTATGAGCGATACGGTGGTGCTGGTGACCGCGGTGGGCCTCAAGAAGCCGACGCCGGGTCGCGATTTTTTTCCTTTAACGGTCAACTATCAAGAAAAGACCTACGCCGCGGGACGCATTCCGGGCGGTTTTTTCAAGCGTGAAGGCCGGCCGACCGAGAAGGAAACGCTCACATCGCGTTTGATCGATCGGCCCATTCGACCGCTGTTCCCGGATGGTTTCACCAATGACGTGCAAGTCGTAGCATCGGTGCTCTCGGTCAACTCCGAAGTGGACCCCGACATCGCGTCGCTGATCGGCGCCTCCGCGGCGTTGGCGATTTCCGGCATGCCGTTCTTGGGACCGATCGGCGCCGCTCGCGTCGGCTACCAGGACGGAAAATACATTCTCAATCCCACTGCGACCCAGCTCAGCACCTCCAAGCTTGATCTGGTGGTTGCCGGCACCGAAGAAGGCGTGCTGATGGTCGAATCCGAAGCGAGCGGATTGGACGAGGAAATCATGCTTGGCGCGGTGATGTTCGGGCACGAACAGATGCAAACCGCGATCAGCGCGATCAAGGAGCTTGCGGCCGAGGCCGGCAAGCCGAAATGGAATTGGTCCATGCCCTTGGAGATCGGCGATCTGAAGCTGGCCGTCAGTTCCTTTGCAGAGAAGAATCTGACAGCTGCATATGCGATCACCGAGAAGCAGCAGCGCCACGCCAAAATCAGCGATATCAAGAACGCGTTGCTCGAGGCGCTGGCGGGGGGCGACGCCCCGAAGTTCACCAAGGAAGAGGTCGGCACGGAATTCTTCAATCTCGAACATCGGCTGGTGCGCGAGCGAATTTTGGAGGGACATCCGCGCATCGACGGCCGCGACACCAAAACCGTTCGTCCCATCAATATCCGCACCGGCGTCTTGGCGCGCACTCACGGATCGGCGCTTTTCACCCGCGGTGAAACACAGGCGTTGGTGGTGACCACGCTCGGCACCGGGCGCGATGCGCAGATCATCGACGGCTTGACCGGAGAGCGCAAAGAGCCGTTCATGCTGCACTACAATTTCCCTCCGTTCAGCGTCGGCGAGACCG
>JBBIUT010000004.1:0-103438 GCA_037440085.1 Gammaproteobacteria bacterium | reverse complement strand
CAGTCGATTGCTCGCGCAACTCTGCGAACCGATCCTAAGGCCGGTGCGCCGAGTGATTCCCCCGATCGGGCAAATCGATTTCTCGTTCCTATGGGTGTCCATCGCGATCGGCGCGCTGTTGATACTAGTGCGTTGAACATGCACTCCTAGATGCCTGAAATCACAGCGAACGACGCGTCACGGAGGCGCCGCGAGACGCGCCCGAGCGGCGCGGAAGCCTTGAAAACCAGGCTCGCGAGCGACTCAAACGCGAATATTTTTTTCCATTTGCGCTAAACAACGGCTTTTTTCTATGTTATTTTCGGCGCCGAGTTGAGTTTGTTGGCTTATTCACCGGCGTTCGCACCCAGCTGCGATCGCAATCACCAGCAGGAGAGATCATATGGCGAAAAAGAATGCAGCACCGACCAAATCGGAAATTCTGGCTACCGTGTCGAAGGATACGGACCTCACGAAAAAGCAGGTCGGAGCCGTGTTTGACTCGCTTTCAGCCGTCATCAAGAAGAGTCTGCGCGGTCACGGGTTGTTCACGCTACCCGGACTTCTGAAGATGAAAGTCGTCAAGAAACCGGCCACGAAAGCGCGCGAAGGCATCAATCCGTTCAATGGCGAAAAGATGATGTTCAAGGCCAAGCCGGCCAGCAAGAAAGTGCGAATTGCCGCACTCAAGACGCTCAAGGAATTCGTGAACTGATTGATCGGCGTCCGGGGCGGTTGGACGGATTCAGCCGCTCCGGATGGCATCGATTACGGCATCCCTCAGCAGCGGCAGCTGCCCGTGAAAAAAGTGCCCTACGCCGGGCATGACGACTAGCTTCGGCTGCGGCCTGCAACTCCTGGCCCAGGCGAACACGCGCTGCGGGTCCACCACCTCGTCGCGGTCTCCTTGGACGACCAGCCAGGGACAGCTCGGCGCCGCCAACGCGGAGAAATCCATACGATCCACCGGCGGCGCGACGGTGATCAGGCGCGACGCACCCCGCTCGGGCGCCAAGCGCAATGCCACGAACGCTCCGAATGAAAATCCGGCAAGCAGCAGCCGGCGGCCCGGCCAGCGCAGCGCGCCGTACGAGGCTACGGCATCGGCGTCCGCGGTTTCACCGTTTCCGTGGTCGTAGGTCCCGGCGCTCAATCCCACGCCGCGAAAATTGAAGCGCAGCGTGGGAATGCCGGTTTCCCGAAATGCCCGCGCCAGGGTGACGACGACCTTGTTATCCATGCTGCCGCCATGCAACGGATGCGGGTGACAAAGCACGGCGTACCCCTCGCCCGGAACTCTCGGATCCTCGACGATCGCCTCCAGCGGGCCGGCCGGCCCGTCAATCGACAGGCGCTCGAGCGCAGCCGTTCCAACGGTCATTCGATGCCGACGAGATCCACGTCGAATACCAGTGTAGCGCCGGGTGGAATGACGCCGCCGGCGCCGCTGTCGCCATAGGCAAGCTCGGCGGGTATGGTGAGGCGTCGTCGTCCCCCCACCTTCATTCCGACAACCCCCTGATCCCATCCCTTGATCACCTGGCCGGCGCCCACCGTGAAGCGAAATGCCTGGCCGCTGCCGGACGAGCTGTCGAATTGCTTGCCCTTCGTGTCGGGCGCCGTTGCCTCGTACAGCCAGCCCGTGTATTGCACCACCGCGCCTTGGCCCGCCGCCAATACCGCGCCGGTGCCCGGTTGCAACTCGAGGATCTCCATGGAATGCGCGGTGGCATGCGCCGCGACCGGCGGAACGTCAGCCGGTTTGCCGCCGCATGCGGCCAGAAGGCCGGCACAGATTGCAGCGATATATTTGCGTGTTTTGTGGGTCGTCATGCCCACGTATGTTAAAGGATTTTACTGCGCGCGGCGTCTGCGAATCTTCAGCAGCGCAGCGACGCTCGCGCCGATTTGGGTATTGAACCCCAGCCAACGGTGCCGCAAGGCGCCCAAAACGTCATCGAATTCGTCCGCGACCTGCAATACCCACTCCATGGGTAAAGAGTCTAGGCGCCGCCGTCGCTGTCGGCCGTGAGTCGGGTCACATACTTGCTATGCTGCGGGCGGCTGCGTACGCTCTGCGTTACATGCAGCGAATTCTCGTCCTGAATCCAAAGGGCGGTTCAGGTAAAACGACGATAGCGACAAATCTCGCGAGTTACTTCGCGAGCCAGGGCGACCATCCGCTGTTGTCGGACAACGACCCCCAGGGCTCCAGCACGCGCTGGCTGAAGAAGCGCACGCCCGAGCAGGCGTTTATCCACGGTGTCGCCGCCTTCGAACGCAACAGCCGCATAACCCGCGCCTGGCAGCTGCGAATTCCGGCCGACGCGGCCCATGTCATCGTGGATACTTCGGCGGCCCTGATGGGGCAGGACATGCCCGACATGACCAAGAGCGCCGATGCCATCATCGTCCCGGTCCTACCCTCCGATATCGATATTCACGCGTGTTCGCGCTGTATAGCCGACCTGCTGCTGATAGCGAAGGTGCGGCGCGACGAGAATCGAATTGCGGTGATCGCCAATCGCGTCAAACGCAACACCCTGGTTTATCAATCGCTGATGCGGTTTCTGGAGACCTTACGAATTCCCGTGATCGCAACTTTGCGGGATTCGCAGAACTATGTGCGCGCCGCCGAGCAGGGGGTGGGCTTGTTCGAGATGAAAAAGGCCTTGGTGGCGCAGGATCTCGAGGATTGGGCGCCGCTGCTCGCGTGGTTGAAGGCAAAAGAGGTTGTGTGGCAGCCGAATGCCGGCATCAATCCACTGCCGGAAACCGCTTGAGCGGCCGGCCGGCGGCTTACTTTTTCTCGTCCCAGGTCCCGCGAACCTTCTCGGCCCAGCTCTTGTAGCTGTGCCAGTTGTAAAGACTGTTGGTGATCGCCGCATGGCGACCCCCCGTCTTGTAGACTTCGCGCGGAACTGCAACCCCGGCTTTGGCAAGGCCCGGCTCCACACGCGGCGCGCGGCGGTCAACTCCCGTGTATCGAATCGGACTTTTGATGTCGTTCATCTGATGCCTCTATGCTGTGCCTGACAGTAAGTGTCGCGCATGCTCTACGTCAGGAACTGTGTCACAGGCAAGCAGGAGCCGTCGCCGGGCGTGGGTGCGCATTGCGATGCGCATCTCAGAGACCGTCACGGTAAGTTAAATGGGGAAATTTTCGCGGTTGCGCCAGGCGTGGAACAGCGGCTTGAGTTCCTCGCGCGATCGTTCGGGCGCCGCGGGCAGCAATGTCGTATACGAATTGAGAAGCGCCATCGCGTTGCGCGCCGGATCGGTGCGCGAGGCGGCGACCCGCCGGCGCGACACATCGCAGCGGACAGCCGGAAATCCGCGGAATCGAAGCTGATGTCGAGGGTCGTTTGCGACCCGTCCGGGCAGATCGAAGCGATACCGGATGCGCTGCTGCGCGCTCATGCCACCAGACGGTAGCACGGGGTATATTCGGCGCCGGTGAGCTTCATGCGCCGCTGCGCCACGAACGATCGCAGCAGCCGGTCCAGGGGCTCCATGATCGACGGCTCGCCGCTGAGCTCGTAGGGCCCATAGCGCTCGATCGCGGCGACCCCATACTCCTTGATGTTGCCGGCCACGATGCCGGAGAACACGCGCCGCAGGTTGGCGGCGCGCTCGTGTACCGGCTGGTCGCGGGCGAGGCGCAAAGCGCTCATCGATGCGTGCGTCACCTCGAACGGGCGCTGGAATTCGAGCGGAATATTGAGCAGCCAATTGAAGCCGTACGAATCGCTTTGCCGCCGCCGATAGTCGCGCACCTGCGCAATTCCCGCCACCATTGTGCGCGCCACACCCGCAGGATCGTCGATGATGATTCGATAGCGCGACTGAGCGGCCCCGCCCAGCGTCGCGCCGACGAACTCGTGAATCTGTTGAAAGTAGTCCGCGGCGTCGGCCGGGCCGGTGAACACCACCGGGAACGGCATGTCGACATTGGCCGGATCCAGCAATATGCCGAGCAGATACAGGATCTCCTCGGCCGTGCCGGCACCGCCAGGGAAAATGACGATGCCGTGCCCCAGCCGCACGAATGCCTCCAGACGCTTCTCGATGTCCGGCATGATGACCAGGTGGCTGACGATGGGGTTGGGCGGTTCGGCCGCTATGATTCCCGGCTCCGTAATGCCCAAGTAACGGCCGTTGACGATGCGCTGCTTCGAGTGCCCGATCGTGGCGCCTTTCATCGGCCCTTTCATGGCGCCGGGACCGCAGCCGGTGCATACATCGAGGCTGCGCAGTCCCAGTTCGTAGCCGACCTTCTTGGTGTAGTCGTACTCGACGCGCCGGATCGAATGCCCTCCCCAGCACACCACCAATTTGGGCCCAACCTGCGGCTCCAATACTCGCGCGTTGCGTAATATGTGAAATACCGCGTTGGTGGTGCTAGAGGAGGAAGTGAGGTCGAAGCGCCCGCTCTCGATGATCTCGTTGGATATGAAGACCACGTCGCGCAGCACCGCGAACAGGTGATCCTTCAATCCTATGATCATTTGCCCATCGACGAATGCGGAGGCCGGCGCGTTCTTGATTTCGAGCTTGATGCCCCAGGCCCGCCGCACGATGCGCAAATCGAAGTTTCGGTATTTGTCGAAGATCGCGCGCGCATCGTCGAGATCGCTGCCGGTGTTGAGCACGGCGAGCGCGCACTTGCGAAATAGGGAATAAAGGCCGCCCTGGCCGGAATCGAGCAGCTTGGCGATTTCCTGCTGCGAAAGGTGCTCGAGGCTGCCCTTGGGTGCGACGCGGGCGTCGACCAGGTCGGACGATAGGATCGTGGTTTCCACGCGGCACCTGCTGTTACGGATAGATATCGATCGGGATGTTGTCTTGGGTGCGCATCCACACTTCGACCATGTCGGAATTGGACAAGGCGATGCAGCCGTCCGTCCAATCATTCGAGGAGTAATAGGCGTACGGATATTTCGGGGCATTCGGCAGGCCGTGGATCATGATCAACCCGCCCGGTGCCCACCGGTGCTTGCGCGCCCGCGACTGGTCATTCTTATTGGGGTAGGAGACCTGGATCGCCAGAAAGAAATCGCTGCGCGTATTGCGCCGCTCGAGATAGTAGCGTCCCTCGGGGGTCCGAAAATCGTGCTCGCGCTCCTTTTGGCCTACGGGGGACAACCCCAGCGCCACCTTGTACTCGCCGAGCAGGCGGCTGCCGCTGTACAGGTACAGCTTGTGCTCGGACTTGTGGACGACCACGTGATCGGCGGCCGCGATCTCCTCGGCGGCGGCGCTCAGCGGGCCCGCTGCGCCGCTTGCGGCCAGTAGAATTGCCCACAGACTCCCCGCACGAAGCGGGCTGCTGCGACTAAACATATTTAAATTATAGCGTGTAAAGCGCACGAGAAAAGCGGTCGCAGCTCACGGACCGCGCAGATTTGTGAAAAGGGAACGCGGCTACTCACGATTGATGGCCACGACGCGCGGCAGCGTGATGGTCGTGCCCGGCCGCACGTCGCTGAAATCCACGTCGGGGTTGTATTGCGCCACCAGCCAAACCGGCATGTCGCTGCGCTGTTGCGCGATGGTCCACAGCGACTCGCCGCGCTTCACGTCGTAGTTTTCGGTGCCGGCAATCCGATGAGCGGCGAAAAAAGCGTCTTGCAGCTGCCGGTGGTACTCGCGCCGCACGGCGACGAATTGCTCGGCGCTGACGCGCGACAGGTTGAGTTTGAGCTTGCGGCCTAGGGTGACCATGGCATTCTTGGGCAGCTTGTTCAATGCACGCAGCGCCTTCGCATCGACCCGGCACCAATCCGCGAAATGCCCCAACGTTTCCGCCGCTTGCACCACCACGGTATTGTCGGCGGCGACGCCGTAGTCCGTTACGTCCGGATTGCCCGTCGGCGCTCCGGCCGGCAGCAGCGCCGCGCTGTTGGTTTGCCGTTGCGAAACCGGCTCTTTTGGCGCCGCCACGATGATCTCGGCGAGCACGGGCTCGGTGCCCGCGGCCTTGGATGCGAACGGCGACCCTGCAACCGGCGCCGCTGCAGCCGGCACGGCCGCAACCGCCGCGGCAGCGCCGACCTCGGCTCGCGACGCGGGCATCGGGATGTGAACGATTTGGCCGCGTTCGACCGCATGCGCGCCGCTCCAGGCATTCGCGGCCAGCAATCGCGCCAATCCGACGCCGCTCGCGGCGGCGATGCCGGCCAAGGTTTCTCCGCGGCGAACCCGGTGGCTTCCGTCGTTGCGCTGGGCCAGGTATCGCTCGCTCGGCGGCAGCCGTGCCCAGCCCGCGGCGATCGCGGTTTCCGCTAACCGTCCGGGGAGGCGCAGCGCGTAGCCGCGGGGCACCAACCGCGACCCGTTCCAGATCGGCGGGCGCAATGCCGGGTTCAAGACCTTCAGGGCTCCCATGTCGGCGTTGAATGCCTTGGCCAGGTCGCCGATCGCGATGTAGTCGGGCAATTCCACCGGCGTGTTCTGGGTATCCGGCAGCGGCGCGATTGGACCGAAATACTTCTCCGCGTTGCGATCCACTTCGAGTGCCGCCAGGAACGAGACATAGAAATTGCGGGAAGCGAAGCCGAAGGTGGCGCCTTGATAGCGCTTGACGATGACCGCGATATCGCTCGTCCCCAACTGCTCCTGGGCGCGCCGCAATCCGCCGGGTCCGTGATTGTAGGCGGTGACGGTCAGCGGCCAAGTTCCGAGCAGCCGGTAGTTGTAGAGCATCAAATTGGCGGCCGCCTCGGTCGCGCTGTAGGGGTCCAAACGCTCGTCGACCAGGCTGTCGACCCGCATGAAGCGCTTGGCGGTCGAGGGCATGAACTGCCACAGCCCGGCCGCACCGACCTTCGAGTAGGCGGCCGGATTGAACGATGATTCGACGTGCGGCAACGCGGCTATTTCCCTGGGCACCCCGTGCTGTTCGAGGACCTGCGCGATATGCGCCTCCCAGGGCACGGCCCGTATCAACCCTTCGTGGAAGCGATCCGCCTGCCCCAATTGGAAGCGTATCCGGCCGATCGCATCGATGAAATCAGCCGGCTTCGCGCCCTCGCCGAAGGCATGCAGAATCCGCCGCTCATGCGCCGTCAGATCGTCGGTCTCGCCCGCGGCGAATCGCCGCAGCAGCGCCGCATAGCGCGCCTTGGCTTCCGTCACGCGGCGTTCGCGTTGCGAAGGAGAGTGGGCGGGATCGAAACGCAACACTTCGTACACCAGCCCCAGATTCCAATCATCGTGGAGCAGACCCTGGTCGGTAGTGACCTCGGTGTATACGCGGATCCAGAAGCGCACGTCCGGCTCTAGTTCGGGCGGATGAACGAACGGGTCGGTGCCCTCGGTGGCGAGGGCCCGAACGCAAATGAACGGCGCCAGCAGCAAGCTGAGCGCCGTGATCTTGATTAGCTTGATTATCTGCGAACTATCCGCACTTCGAATCGCCGCAATTCAAACACGTATTGCATCCGTCCAGCACCACCACGGCAGCGGTGCTGCACTTCGCGCACAGCTGCGCTCCTTCGGGAAAATGCGACTTCGAAAACGCGTCCGCTTGCTTGGAGCGCGCCTCGAACTCCTCACGCTTCGCCTGCACCAATTTGCGCTGATGGACGTCGAGTTCCGTCTTCTTCAGCAACCCGATCGACTGCAAGTGGCGCTCGATCACGTAACCCAATTCGGCGATGGTTGAGGGCATGAATTTTCCGCCGGGCTGCCAATAGCCGCCGCGCGGATCGAATACCGCCTTGAGCTCGTCGACCAGGAAGGTGGTATCGCCGCCCTTGCGAAATACCGCCGAAATGACCCGCGTCAATGCGACGATCCATTGGAAATGATCGAGATTCTTCGAATTGATGAACACCTCGAACGGCCGGCGCTGTTCGTGCGGAGTGCCCTCGTTCAGCACGATGTCGTTGATGGTGACGTACATGGCATGATCGGACACCGGCGTCTTGATCTTGTAGGTCGAGCCGATCAGCACCTCCGGACGCTCGAGCTTCTCGTGCATCCAGATCACGTTGTCCTGCGTCTTCAAAGGATCTTTGGCCGCACCGCCGGCCGCTGCATCCTTGGTTTCCGGCTTCAGAACCCGATACTTGGTGATTTTCCTTTCGATTTTGATTTTAGCCATGTCAGAATTTCCCGTAATAGCCTTCTTTCAGCGCATCGAAAAGATTCGCGGCGGTATGCATTTCGCCGTCGTATTCGATCTCTTGATCGCCCCGCGCCTCGACTTCCGTGCCGTCCTCCAAAGTGAACACGTAGGTGGTGCTTTTGAGATCGTCTTCCTTCACCAAAACGCCCTGAAAGGCTTCCGGATTGAAGCGGAACGTCGTACAGCCCTTGAGCCCCTGTTCGAAGGCATACAAGTAGATGTCCTTGAAATCCTCGTATTTGTAACCGGTGGGTACGTTGGCGGTCTTGGAAATCGAGGAATCGACCCACAGTTGAGCCGCCGCCTGGATGTCCACGTGCTCCTTCGGGCCGATATCGTCGGCTGAGATGAAGTAATCGGGAAGTTTCTCCGCTGAATTCTGCGAGTCGGGCATCGCGCGCGAATTCACCAATTCACGGTAGGCGAGCAGCTCGAACGAGAATACGTCGACCTTCTCCTTGGACTTCTTGCCCTCGCGTATCACGTTGCGGAAGTAATGGTGCGCAAAGGACGGCTCGATTCCGTTCGAGGCATTGTTGGCCAACGACAGCGAAATTGTGCCCGTCGGAGCGATCGAGGTATGGTGCGTGAAGCGCGCGCCGACCTCGGCCAGCTCGTCCACCAGTTCCGGCGAGGCTTCCGCGATGCGTTGCATGTAGCGGCTATAGCGTGCATGCAGCACCCGTCCCGCGATCTTGGCGCCCACCCGCCAGCCGTCCTTGACCATCTCGGGACGCTTGCGCAGCATTTCGCGGGTGACCGTGAATTCCTCGTTCATGATCGGCGCCGGACCTTTTTCACGCGCCAGATCGAGCCCGGCTTCCCAGCCCGCGACCGCCATTTCGCGCGACACGTTCTGCGAAAACGCCACCGATTTCTTGGAGCCGTACTTCATGCACAGCATGGTGATGGTCGAGCCCAACCCCAGGAAACCCATGCCGTGCCGGCGCTTGCGGGTGATTTCATCGCGCTGCGGCGCCAACGGCAGGCCGTTGATCTCGACCACGTTGTCCAGCATGCGGGTGAATACCTTCACCACCTTGCGATAGGTCTCCCAATCGAAGCGGGCGTCGTCGGTGAACGGGTCGACGACGAACTTGGTGAGATTCACCGAGCCGAGGAGGCACGACCCGTACGGCGGCAAAGGCTGTTCGCCGCAGGGATTGGTGGCGCGGATGGTCTCCACCCACCAGTTGTTGTTCATCTCATTGACCCTGTCGATCAGGATGAAGCCGGGTTCCGCGAAATCGTAGGTCGAGGACATGATCAAGTCCCAAACCCGGCGGGCCGGCAGGGTCTTGTAGATCTTGCACGCGACCAAGCCCTCGGCATTTGCGATATACCCGTTGGTGTCCGGCCATTCGCGCCACACGAACCGGTTGGCGTCCTCGAGGTCGGGCTGCTCCGCGGCAAACTCCTTTTCCCCGAGCGGAAACGCGAGTTTCCATTCTCCGTCGCTCTTGACCGCATTCATGAATTCATCGCTGATCAACAGCGACAAATTGAACTGCCGCAGGCGCCCGTTCTCGCGCTTGGCTCGAATGAATTCCAGCACATCCGGATGGCCGATGTCGAAGGTGCCCATTTGAGCCCCGCGGCGGCCGCCGGCCGAGGACACCGTGAAGCACATCTTGTCGTAGATATCCATGAACGACAAAGGTCCGGATGTATAGGCTCCGGCTCCCGAGACGTAGGCGCCGCGCGGCCGCAATGTCGAGAATTCGTATCCGATGCCGCACCCCGCCTTCAGGGTGAGACCGGCCTCGTGAACCTTGTTCAAGATGTCGTTCATCGAATCGCGAATGGTGCCCGACACCGTGCAATTGATGGTCGATGTGGCCGGCTTGTGTTCGAGGGCGCCGGCGTTCGAGGTGACGCGCCCGGCCGGAATCGCCCCATGGCGCAGCGCCCACAGAAACGATTCGTACCATTGCTCGCGGCGGTCCTCGGTCTCCACGTCGGCGAGCGCGCGTGCAACTCGCTTGTAGGTATCGTCCATCGATTGATCGACGGGCGAACCGTCCTTCGCGATCAGGCGATATTTCTTATCCCAGATGTCGTAAGACGCTTCCTGGAACGGAATGCTGCCGACATCTTTGGGCTGAATTTTGACCACCGTATTCATGGGTATTTAAAACGCTCCCTTATAATTATGGCGCGACACTCAAAGACAAGTGGCGGTGGTCCCGATGCGCAAGAGCTGCCTTGCGAATGGTCGATAAACTAAGGGGGACTAACGCGAACTTCAAACCACAACATATTGTGTCCGTAGTTGAAGGTTAAGACTTCGGTGCGATCAGCGTCAAGACATTTTTATGCTAAATTTTCACTAAAAAACTTAATTAAATTCAATGTGTTATAAGATTCTTCCGAGGAATTTCCTCATTACACTTTTTGATCATTCGGTCAAGCGGAAAGAACCTGAATCGCAACATGTTGTGTTTCACACGTTATCCACATTATGTGCCATTGACATTGGCCGCCGTCTGCGTACCTGCTTGCGCCGGAGCCTGCGGCAGTGCGGCGCATCGACCGAATCACCGGCAAGTCCCGGCACCCGTTCGGCTTGCCGGATTTGGCGGAAGCGCAGCACATCGAAGCGAAACAAGTCGATCGCATGCTGCCGATCGCCATCCCGACGCTTGCCCCGGAAAGTCCGCCGCGCATTGCGGTCGCGGCCGCGCGGGAGGTCCGCTGCGCACGGCCTAGCGTGTAAGATCGCAGGCCGGTTGTCCGGTAAATATTCTTTAAAGGAATGCGCATGAATCGGCGTATCACGTTTGCGGCCGCGCTGGCGGCCACCCTGGCCATCTTGACCGGCCCGGCGATGGGGCCTGCGGCGTTTGCCGCCTCGCCCAACCCGCCCGCCGCCGAGGCGGCGGCGCCGATGCCCTCGCTCGCGCCGATGGTCAAACGCGTCTCGCCTGCGGTGGTCAATGTCGCAACTCGGGGCACCATTAAAGAGAAGCCCGGGCAGCGCAATCCCTTGATGGATGATCCCTTCTTTCGCCGATTCTTCGAACTGCCGCCGGATGCGAAGCCCCGCGAGCGGCAATTCCAAAGCGCCGGCTCCGGCGTCATCGTCGACGGCAAGAACGGCTACATCATCACCAATTATCATGTGGTCGAGAACGCCAGCGAGATCACTATCACGCTGTTGGACAACCGCACTTTCTCGGCAAAGGTGATCGGCTCGGACGAGGGCGCGGACATTGCGGTACTGCAGGCGAAGCAGCCGAATCTCGTCGCCATGGCGCTCGGCGATTCGTCGCACCTGGAGGTGGGAGACTATGTGGTCGCCATCGGCAATCCATTCGGCCTGCAGCACACCGTGACCGCCGGCATCATCAGCGCGCTCGGCCGCTCCGGCATCAACCCCGAGGGCTACGAGGACTTCATCCAGACCGACGCGTCCATCAATCCCGGCAATTCCGGCGGCGCATTGGTGAATTTGCGCGGCGAACTGGTGGGCATAAACTCGGCGATTCTGTCCGGCAACGGCGGCAACATCGGCATCGGCTTCGCCATTCCGGTGAACATGGCCAAAAGCGTCATGGATCAGCTGATCAAGTACGGTCAGGTGAAGCGCGGCGTGCTCGGCGTGAATATCTACAATGTCACGCCCGACATCGCCAAGGAATACGGCCTGAGCGAATCGAGCGGAGCATTGGTCGCCGGCGTGAGCCAGGGTTCGGCCGCCGAGCGCGCCGGCATCAAAACCGGCGACATCATCACCGCGATCAACGGCGTCACCATGAAGGACGCCGGGGAGCTGCGCAACACCATCGGCATGCTGCGCGTCGGAGACAAGGTTGAAATCGCCTTTTTGCGGGATGGCAAACCGCGCAAGGCCACTGCCCTGATCGCGGAGCGCAGCGAGATCGAGGCCGCGAATGCGGCCGACATCAACAAGGGTCTGGAGGGCGCGGATCTCGCCGATGCGCCGGACGGCGGCGGCGTTTTGGTCCGCTCGGTCCAGGAGGGCAGTCCGGCCGCCCAATCCGGCCTGCGCACCAACGACCTGATCGTGGGTGTCGGCCGCACACCGATCTCCAACATCAAGACACTGCGCGAAGCCGCGAAGGGCGCGAGCGTTCTTTTGCTCAATGTGCGGCGCGGTTCCGCGGTCGTGTTGATTCCGCTACGGTGACGCCATGAAGCATGCGTCCATCTGCATTCTCGGCGGCACCGGATTCCTGGGAACGCGGCTCGTTGCCCGGTTGATAAAGAGCGGTCACCAGGTCACGGTGCTGTCGCGCGATCGGGAACAGCACAAGCATTTGCTGGTGCTGCCCGGACTCACTCTGGATAATTGCGATGTCTACGATGAAGCGCAGTTGAGCGAGCAATTTCGCGGAAAGGATGTCGTGGTGAACCTCGTCGGCATCCTCAACGAGCGCGGCTTTAGCGGCGCCGGTTTTCGCCGCACCCACACCGAGCTTACGCGGGGCGTGCTGCAGGCCGCGCGCTCCGCGGGCGTCACCCGGCTTCTGCAGGTGTCGGCCCTCAAGGCCGCGATCGACGCGCCGAGTCATTATTTGCGCTCCAAGGGCGAGGCGGAACGGCTGATCCGCGAACACAGCGATGGGCTCGATTGGACGATCTTTGAACCGTCGGTCATGTTCGGCCCCGGCGATTCGTTTTTGAACCGCTTTGCGGGCCTGCTCGCCTCGATTCCGCTGGTGTTTCCGCTCGCCAAACCCGATGCGCGATTCCAGCCGGTGTTCGTCGATGACGTGATCGACGCGATGCTCTGCTGTCTGCACGGCGGCGCATCCAGCCGCAAGACCTACCAGCTCGGAGGCCCGCAGATCTACACCCTGCGCGAGATCGTCGGCCTGGTCTCAAAACTCACCGGCCGGCGCCGCTGGATCATCGGGCTGCCGGATTTCGCGGCGCGGCTGCAGGCGCTGGTCATGGACTTCGTTCCCGGGCGGCCCTTCTCCAGCGACAACTATCGCTCGCTGACCATCGACAGCGTGTGCACCGAGGACGGCTTCGCGCAACTCAAGCTGAAGCCCCATTCCATGGTCGCTTGCGCACGGCAATATCTCGGCGCGCTGGAAGACAATGCGCGCCTGAGCCGCGACCGCGCCGCCGCGGGTCGAGCCCATGCAATTCGAGAACACGCCGGTCGCGAGCGCGCGGCCGGCGCTGCGCTCGACCGAGGCTAGCGCCGGCCGATCGGCCGGCGGCCCCGGCCACTGGACTGCCGCTGCGTATGCAACCCGCGCGCCTACCCCTGATTCTCTTCTGCCTCGCCTTGAGCGGCTGCGGCAGCGATTCCGGACCGGCCGCCGCGCCGCCGCAGTCCGGCGCGGCCACGCTCATTCACGGCCCGCCCATCAAGCAACTGAGCGATCAGCAATTGAGATCGCTGTCCATGGAATGCGAGAAATATTCGGCCGACAAATCCGCGCGCGGACCCTACGACGCCGCGTATTGCGAAGCTGCCATATCCGCCTGGGCCGACGCGCCGTTGCAAATCGTCCCCATCAAAAAGGAGTGACGGTCAGGAGCCCGGCGCCGGCACGTTTCTCGCCTGGTATTGCTGGCCGCACAGCAGCGCATCGCGCCGCGCCTGATCGAATTTCGCCAGTTCCCGCACCCGCCGATAAAACGCCTCGAGGTTTCCGCCCACGGACTTGAGCTCGCGCTCAAACCCCGGCACGCAGTCGAAATAGGTCGCAACCGATGCGAGGTACGCGTTGTTGAGCTGCTCCTCGAACCATGACTCGAACGGCGCGTGACCGCCCCAGGCCGCCTTGAGCTGCTCGTACGAATCCTGCAACGCGGCATAGGCCTCTCGTTTGCGGTCCCGCATGAGCGACGGTTCCATTCCCGAGGCGTAGAGCGCGCGCAAGCCGGTGCGCGTTCTGGTCATGAGCGCGACGACTTCCAGGTAACGCTGCTCCTGCCGCGCAAAGGCCGCCAAGTCCTGGTCGCGTCCCTGAGCCTTGAGCCAGCGACGCACGCCCTCTTGCTCCACCGTGGTGGCGAAAGCCTCATTGAAATCGGCATCGTTGGGCAGGTAGATCATCTGATGCGTAAGCTCGTGAAAAATGATGGCCGCCAGCTCGGCATCGCTCCAGCCCAACATCGTGTTGAGCACCGGATCGTTGAAATGCCCCAGCGTCGAGTACGCGGCCACCCCGTCGACGCTCACGTCGAATCCGCGTCGCTGCAACTTGCCCGCAAAGGAGCGGGCCCGGCGCAGGGCGAAATACCCGCGATACGCGACGCAGCCGACGATCGGGTAGCACCATTCTTTCGGCTCCACCGAAAACTCGGGCGCCGCCACCACGTTCCACACCACATAGGGTCTGCCGACATCCGCGTAGCTGCGATAACTGCCGTTGTCCGGCAGCCCCAATTCGTCGACGGCGAATTCCCTTATCTGCGACACCGCTGCGAGCTGCGCACGCACGGCGGGCGCAGTCCCGGGACTGGCGATCACCCGGGGAATGGGTTCGCGCTTGGACATCAAATCGAGCTGGCCCCGCGCGCTCTCCACGATGTAGCACCCGCCGACGGATGCGCAGAACAGAACCACGGCGCAGGATGCGCCGAACCGCGAAGCGATGCTGCTACTATTCACCCATGCAAGTGTATCTGGTCGGTGGGGCGGTTCGAGACGCCTTGCTCGGTCTGCCGGAAAGGGAACGCGATTGGGTGGTCGTGGGCGGCACGCGAGAGGAATTGCTGCGGCTGAAATATCGCGAGGTCGGCCGGGACTTTCCGGTGTTTCTGCACCCCGACACCCATGAGGAATATGCACTGGCGCGGCGCGAGCGCAAGGTGGCGCCGGGTTACCGCGGATTCAGCGTCGAATTCGGGCCCGAGGTGACCCTCGAGGAGGATCTGGCGCGCCGCGATTTGACCATCAATGCGATCGCGCGCTCACCCGACGGTACGCTCATCGACCCGTATGGCGGCCGGCGCGATGTACAGGCGCGGACATTGCGGCACGTATCCGCGGCCTTCATCGAGGATCCGGTGCGCGTATTGCGGGTGGCACGCTTTGCCGCGCGCTTCGCGCCGCTCGGCTTTCAAGTGGCTGCCGACACGATGGCGCTGATGCAGAGCATGGTTGCGCGCGATGAGGTAGACGCGCTGGTGGCCGAACGGGTCTGGCAGGAATCGGAAAAGGCGCTGCGCGAACCGGCGGCGAGCGCCTTCTTCAAGGTGCTGCGCGAGTGCGGCGCGCTGGGGCGCATATATCCTGAAATCGATCACTTGTTCGGCGTTCCGCAGCCGGCGGAGTGGCACCCCGAGATCGACACCGGATTGCACACCCTCATGGTGCTGGATCAGGCCGCACGCTTGAGCGAGGACCCGAAGGTGCGTTTTGCGGCGCTGCTCCATGACGTCGGCAAGGGAGCGACGCCGCCCGTCGAATGGCCGAGGCATCACGGTCACGAGGAACGAAGCGTGGCGCTCATTGAAGCGCTGGCGGCTCGCCTCCGAGTCCCGAGCGACTTCCGCGAACTTGCCATCATCGTGGCGCGTCATCATGGGCTGGTGCACCGAGCGTTCGAGCTGAAGCCTAAAACCATCCTCGAATTCATGGAGCGGGCCGACGCCTTTCGCCGCCCGGAGCGCTTCGCTCAGGCGCTCATAGCCTGCGAGGCGGATTCGCGCGGGCGAAGCGGCTTGGAGACCAAGCCCTATCCGCAGCGCCAATTCCTGCTCGCGGCGGCGGCGGCGGCCGCATCGGTCAAGCCATCTGCCGAGGACATTGCCTCGCACCCGGGAGCCGAGATCGCGCAGCTGCTGCACCACCGGCGCATACAGGCCATCGCCGCGTCGCGCGAACGCGGTGCCGAGCCGTTTGACCCCGCGCACCGCGCCGAGCGCGGATAGGCGACCGCCGTGGCTACAGCGTGTGCCGCAGGTCTTGAAGTCCGAATCCGCGCAGCGGTAGGTCCATTTCGCGCGACCATGCCATCGCCTTGAACCGCTCGCCCATCTCGCCCGGCAGCATCAGCCGGCGGGCTTGGTTGGCGAGCCGCGCATGGCGATTCGCATCGCGGCCGGCGAGATCCTGCATCTCGCGGTCGATCCCCAAACCGGCCAGAAAATACGCCTGCGTGGTGAAGCCCGCGAGCTCGAATCCGGCGGACCGGCCGGCCTCGGCGAGCGCCGTGAAGTCGACCCAGGCGGTGATGTCCTGCAGACCCGGCTGCAGAAAAGGATCGCCGTGCGCTCGATGGCGGAAATGGCACAGCAACGTGCCGTCGCGCCGCTCCGGAAAATAGTATTGCGATCGCGGCAAGCCATAATCGAGCCATAACACGGCGCCCGAATTGAGCGCCCGAGTGAGCTCGGCCGACCAGGATTTGAGCCGCGGACAGTACTCCGTCACGTAGCCGTCCTCCCAGCCGCCCCCCGCCGCCGCGAGCGCCGCGCAGGCCGCACCCGTTGCCTCGCCGGCCGGACGCGGCGCCCAGTGGAGCCGGTCGTCTGTAATGGCGACCCCCAACTCCTCGCAGTGCCTGGCATGCCAACGGATGCGCGACACCGGCAGTGCGTCCAGCACTTCGTTGGCGAGAATGACGCCGTCGAAGCTCTCGGTGGGCGGCACGGCGAACCACTGCACGAGCGCAAACAGATGCGGCACCCGCTCCTGGAGCGTGCGTTGCTGCCGCTCGCGCAAATCGGCGCTCACGTCGAGTATCAGATAGCGCTCCGGCAGGCGTCCCAGCGCTTCGAGCCGCGATAGAATGTCCGCTGCGAGCCGGCCGCTGCCCGCGCCTATTTCCAGAATCGAACCAGCGCCCAAATCGCGCAGCACGTCGGCGCATTGTTGCGCCATGCAGGCGCCGAACAGGGATGAAATCTCGGGAGCGGTCGTAAAATCGCCTCCCGGGCCCAGCTTGCGCGCACCGGCGCTGTAGTAACCGAGACCCGGCGCGTACAGCACGATTTCCATGTAGCGCTCGAAGCCGATCCAGCCGCCCGCCGCGGCGATTTCGTCCGCCAGATATGCGGCTACCCGCCGGGTGTGCAGAACTTCTTCCGTGCTCAACTCGAGTTCATGCGCCACGGATCGGCGCTCCCGCACAGGCGCGCGACTGCGACCGGGTACACGCTGCGGCCACATTCCGGTATCGTTCCGGCGCATGACATCCGGTATCGAGAATTCCTGCCTCGAGGGCCAAGTGGTCCTGATCACCGGCGGCGCACGCCGCATCGGCGCCGAGATCACGCGCACCCTGCATGCGGCCGGTGCGAGCGTGCTCATTCATTACCGATCCTCCGCAGCCGCGGCCGCGGGTTTGGCCGGCGAGTGCAATCGATCGCGCCCCCGTTCGGCGGCAATCCATGCGGCGGATCTTTCGAATGCGGCGGCGCCGGACGTCCTGGTGGCTGCCGCGCTCGAGCAATTTGGCCGGCTCGACATTCTGATCAACAACGCCTCGAGCTTCTATCCCACGCCGGTCGGCAAGATCACCATGGCACAGTGGGACGATCTGACGGCCAGCAACTTGCGGGCGCCGCTGTTTCTCGCTCAGGCCGCCGCGCCCTGCTTGGCGAAGCAGAGCGGACTCATCATTAATATTGTCGACGTCCACGGCTTGAGACCTCTTAAGGGTTACCCGCTGTACAGCGTCGCCAAGGCGGGACTCGCGATGCTGACGCGCTCCCTGGCGCGCGAACTGGGCCCCGACATTCGAGTCAACGGCATCGCCCCGGGTCCGGTGCTGTGGCCGGAGCAAGACATGGACGAGGCATTGAAGCGCGAGATCATCGGCAGGACGGCGCTCAAGCGTCATGGCAGTCCGCAAGACATTGCCCGCACCGCGCTGTTTCTTGCCAAGGATGCGCCATACATCACCGGTCAAATCATCGCCGTGGACGGCGGCAGAAGCATCTAGGAGCCTGTCTGAGCAATCGTCGCGAGCCATGCGGACTACTCAGAGAGGCTCCAGCTCTCCGGCGCGCTCGGTGCGCAGCATCTCGCCGGCACGCCCGATATCCTCCGCCAAAGGCCGGTCGTCGCGGTAATGGGCGACACGCTCGCGCACTCTGCGATACACCGCATCGGTCTTGGGCGCGCGCGCCAGCGAGCCGGGCTGCAAATCGTACGCCTGCGCAGCAGCCAGCAGCTCTATCGACAATATCAATTCCGCGTGACCGACGATCTTGAGAAGCTTGCGCGCCGCCGGAGTGGCGTGGCTCAAATGGTCTTCCTGCAATCCGGAGGTGACTCCGCCGTCCAAACTGGCCGGAGCGGCCAAGCGGCGATTCTCGGCCACCAGCCCGACCGCGGTGTATTGCGCGATCATGAACCCGGAATCCACTCCGCCGTCCGCCGCCAGAAATGGCGGCAAATGGCTCACCAGCGGGTTGACCAGGCGATCGATGCGGCGTTCCGACATCGCGGCGAGTTCGGCCACGCCGATTCCGAGCGCGTCGGCACTCAAGCCCATAGCCGCCCCGACCGCGTGTGCCTCCGAGAATGCGCGTGGCGCCTCGATGCTGCCGAGGATGACGGGATTGTCGGTCACGGAGGCCAACTCGGCGTCGGCCGCCGCGCAGGCATGTTCGAATTGCTCGCGCACCGCGGCATGCACCTGCGGCATCGCGCGCAAGCTCAGGGCATCCTGAGTACGGCGCCCGGCGCCCGCCGCCAGGATGGCGCTGCCGGCCAACGCGGCGCGCAGCCTTTCACCGACCCGGCGCAGAGCCGGCGAAACCCGCAGGCTCAGGCCTTCCGGCTCGAGCGCCGACACTTGACCGTGCAAATTCTCGAAGCTCATCGCGCCGATCACGTCCGCCCAGTCCAGCAGTCGCTCGATGCGCGTCAGCGCGAGCGCGGTCAGGCCGGTGACGCAGGGCGTGCCGTTCACCAGGCTCAATCCTTCCTTCGCCTCGAGCACCAGGGGCTGCAAGCCCGCGGCCCGCAGCGCCTCGGCGCCGCTCAAGCTCACGCCTTGCAGCCGCGCGCGGCCTGCGCCGAGCAGCACCAGCGCGATATGCGCCATGTGCGAAAGGTATCCCACCGAGCCGTCCGCCGGCACTTCGGGTACGCACTCGCGGGCCAGGAACGCGAGCAGCCGATCCACCACTTCGATGCGCACGCCCGAGTAACCGTGCGCAAAATTGTTGATCGCGGAGGCGATGATTGCGCGCACTTCGGGCGCCTCGAGCGCAGGCCCGACACCGACGGCGGTGCTCATCACGATGTTGTGCGACAGTTGGCGCTGCCTGGGCGGAGTCACGATGACGTCACACAGCGCGCCGACACCGGTGTTCACGCCGTAGGCGCGGATATTCTGCGCAACGATCGATTGGACGCGCCGGCGCGCCTCCCGAACGCGCTCTTGCGCGGCGGGCGACAATGCGATCGAAGCGCCTTCGGCGATTGCGCCGATTTCGCGCCAGACAAGGGGGCGATCGAGCAGGATGGCGGGCGGCATGTACCGGATGCGCTACGGCCGCGCGCGCGCGCTGCGCCAGCTTTCGAGGGATTTTCGATCGCGCTCGAGGGCGACGCCGACATCCCGGGAGCTGCGCACCGCTCCCGGCTTGCTCAATACGATGCCGACCCACGTCACCCCGAATTCCTCGAGAACGAGCATGGCGAGGTGTTCGGCGAGGGTTTCGACCAGATGGAATTGCGAGCCCTCGACAAATGCCAGCACGCGCTTAGCCACTCGTTTGTAATTCAAGGTGTCGTCGATCGAATCGGTCAACGCAGCCCGGCGGATGTCGGCGCCGATCTCGATGTCCACGATCACGGTCTGCCTGACCTGCCGCTCCCAATCGAAAATGCCGATGATCGCCTCGGTCTTGAGCGCGTGAATGAATATCTTATCCATTGAAATTTTATTCAAACCCTTTAAATTGACGGCTCTTTTAAGTCAAGCCGACGTCCCCGAGATCCCAATGCGCCCTGGCGGCCAAGGCCAGCCCCTGGCGCGCCCCTGCACCCAAGCGCAAGCATCCAGCCAACGCGATCATGGCACCGTTGTCGGTGCAGAACTCCGAGCGCGGAAAGTAGAGTTGCGCCCCTGCATTGTGCCCGATCTCCGTCAGCCGATGGCGCAGGCTCCGATTCGCCCCAACGCCGCCGGCAACGACCAGGCGACTGTGGCCGGTAGCCAGCAACGCTCGACGCGACTTTTCCGCGAGCGTATCGACCACCGCTTCCTGGAAGCCGCGCGCAACGTCCGCCCTGCTCTGGTCGTCCAAAACGCGGCCCCGCAAGGCTACTAGGGCGGCGGTTTTCAAGCCACTGAAGCTAAAATCGAGCCCCGGCCGATCGAGCATCGGCCGCGGGAAATTGAATCGGCCGCTGCGGCCGCCCTCGGCCAAATGCGCAAGCGCGGCGCCGCCGGGATAGGGCAATCCCAACATTTTCGCCGTTTTGTCGAAAGCCTCTCCGGCCGCATCGTCCAGCGTCTCTCCCAAGATGCGGTACCGGCCGAGGCCGGCCACGTCGACCAGCTGCGTATGGCCCCCGGACACCAGCAAGGCTAGGAACGGGAATGCGGGCGGCTCGGGCTCGAGCAGCGGCGCCAAGAGGTGCCCCTCGAGATGATGGATTCCGACCGCGGGCCGACCCCACGCGTACGCCAGGCTCCTGGCAAAGCCGGCGCCCACCAACAACGCGCCAATGAGCCCCGGTCCCGCCGTGTAGGCCACCCCGTCGATGGAGCGCCGATCCGAGCCCGCAGCCGCCAATGCCTCGCGCACCAGCGGCAGGAGCCTAAGGATATGGTCCCGGGATGCGAGTTCGGGCACGACTCCGCCGTAGGCCTGATGCAGCGCAATCTGGCTGTAAAGGCGATGAGACAACAGCCCCTCGGCGTCGTCGTAGACGGCGACCGCCGTCTCGTCGCAAGAGCTCTCAATCCCGATAACGCGCATGAATCCCGCCAAAATAGCTGTAAATGAGGTCCGGTTGCCGTTTAACGTACGGCGCCGCCTTTGCCTTTTGCAGGGGCGCACTTTAGAATGCGCGCCCCTGTCGCCGAATACCGGCGGCCTTGCCTGAAATCTGAGGTTTGAATGCCGAGCGTTCGTGTTCGCGAGAACGAGTATTTCGACGCCGCCCTGCGGCGCTTCAAGCGTGCCTGTGAAAAAGCGGGTGTCCTGACCGAGCTTCGCCGCCGTGAATTCTACGAGAAGCCGACCCAAGAGCGTAAGCGAAAGAAGGCGGCGGCCGTAAAGCGCCACCTGAAGCGCCTGTCGCGCGAAAACATGCGCAGCATCGGCGGCAACGCCCCGGCAAGCCCCCCGGCTGCGGCGCCGTCGCGCCCTTACTGACGGTCGATCGCCTCCTCGGTGTCCTTGAAGGAGCGAATTACCGATGACATGAAGGCCGCCATGCGCGCCGGCGCGAAGGAGCGGCTTGGTGTCATCCGCATGATCACTTCTGCAATCAAGCAGCGGGAAGTCGATGAACGCATTACCTTGGACGATGCCCAGGTGTTGAGCGTTCTCGAAAAGATGATCAAGCAGCGCAAGGAATCCCTGGCCCAGTTCCAAGCGGGCAACCGACCGGACCTTGTCGACAAAGAGACCGCCGAAATTGCCCTGATTCAGGGTTATATGCCGTCGCAGCTCGGCAACGCGGAAATCGATTCCCTGATCGCGGAGGCCATCGCGGCGAGCGGCGCAACCACCATCAAAGACATGGGCAAGGTGATGGCCATCATCAAGGCGAAGGCGCAGGGCCGGGCCGACATGGCCGCCGTTGGCGCCAGAATCAAAGCCAAGCTCGGCGGTTGATCGCAAGCGGTCCATGGCCGGCCGCATTCCCCAGCCGTTCATCGACGAGGTCGTCGCACGCTCCGACATCGTGGAGATCATCGGCGCCCGGGTGCCGCTCAAGAAATCCGGGCGCGAGTACAAGGCGTGTTGCCCGTTCCATACCGAGAAATCGCCTTCTTTCTGGGTCAGCCCGGATAAGCAGTTCTACCACTGCTTCGGCTGCGGCGCGCACGGCACCGTGGTCGGCTTTCTCATGCAATACGAGAAGCTGGGATTTCTCGATGCGGTGGCGGATCTGGCGGAGCGCGCCGGATTGGAGCTGCCCCGCGAGGCGCACGGCGCCCGCGAGCCCGGCGGCGGCGACCTTCATGAGATCATGGCGCACGCAGCCCGGTTCTTCGAACAGAACTTGGCCGACAACCCGCGCGCCCGCGCCTACCTTGATTCGCGCGGCATCGACGCGGCCACCTGCGCCAAATTTGCCTTGGGCTACGCCCCCGACTCCTGGAATGCCCTGCTCAATCGCTTCGGTACCCATGAGGACGAGCGCCGCCGCCTGCTGCAGGCGGGACTGATCATCGAGCGGGATGCCCGCGCCGCGCGAGCGCAGCCGGGATTCTACGATCGCTTCCGCGATCGGCTGATGTTTCCGATCCGCGATTCGCGCGGTCGGGTGCTCGCCTTCGGTGGCCGAGTCATCGCTCAAGGCGAGCCGAAATACCTGAATTCGCCGGAAACCCCGCTGTTCCACAAGGGCCGCGAACTGTACGGTCTTTACGAGGCGCGCCGAGCGCGCACCGACTTCAAGCGCCTGATGATCGTCGAAGGGTACATGGACGTGGTGCGGCTGCATCAGGCGGGCATCACCTATGCGGTCGCCACCTTGGGTACGGCCACTACCCAGGAGCACTTGCACAAGATTTTCCGCATGACCAGCGAATTGGTGTTTTGCTTCGACGGCGATCGCGCCGGGCGCCAGGCCGCTTGGCGCGCGCTGGAGAATGCGCTCAGCCTGGCGCGCGACGGCCGCGAGCTCAAATTCCTGTTCCTGCCCGAAGGGCACGATCCGGACACCCTGGTCGCGGCGGAGGGCGCGGAAGCGTTTGAAGCCAGGCTCAAGACCGCCTTGCCGCTGTCCGAATACTTGGTGCAGCATTTGTCCGCGCAGGTGGACCTGGCTCACGTCGATGGTCGGGCCAAACTCGCGTCGCTGGCCGCACCCCTGTTCGCGCGGCTACCCGAGGGGGTCTACCGGGACCTGCTCTTGAGCCGCCTCGCCGCCGAAATCCGCATGCCCGCCGAAAAGCTTCAGGAACATCTGGCCGCAGCCGGCGCCGCGGCGGCCGGCGCGAAACGCCCGCCGCCGCGCGCGGAACCTATCCCTGCGCACCGGAGTCGGATGAGTGCGGGGCGAGGCAATTTGCTCAGTCAGGCCATCGCATTGGTGTTGCATCATCCCGCGGCGGCCCGGACCGCCGGTGATTTTTCCGCATTGGGCGCCGTGGACAGGCCGGGCATGGCGGTCCTCAAGGAATTGCTGGAGCAAGCCTCCGCCATGTCACAACCCAGCACGGCGATGCTGCTTGAGCGCTGGCGCGATCGCCCGGAATACGCGCGCTTGAGCGAGCTGGCCATGGCGCCGGCGATGGTCGCTGATCGGGAAGGCGCCGCCAAGGAGCTGCAAATGGCGGTGAAAAGGCTTTTGGAGGCCTGCGGCCCGGGGCACCGAGTAAACGAATTGTTGCGAAAATCCGAGGAAATAGGCTTGAATTCCGATGAAAAGACCGAATTAAGCTCACTTCTCAAGACCAAGGTGCGCCCCGGGGCGTCGTCTTGAGCTGAGAAGCATGTGTGGCTACAAAATGGCCGAAATTGTATACTTATCGGCTTGGCGTTCATTTCCCCCGATTCTCCACGAGGCGTCCCACCTTGATCAAAAAAGCGCCGGCAGGCACAGCGACTCAGATCGCGGATGAGCGTCAGTCGCAACTGAAATTGTTGATCGCGCGCGGCAAGGAGCAGGGCTACCTCACCTACGCCGAAGTCAATGATCATTTGCCCAGCGAGATCGTCGATCCGGAGCAGATCGAGGACATCGTCAACATGATCAACGACATGGGCATTCCGGTGTATGAAAAAGCCCCGGACGCCGAATCGCTGTTGCTGACGGACGCCACGGCCGCTCCCGACGAGGAGGCGGTCGAGGAAGCGACCGCCGCGCTGGCCAATCTGGACGCGGAATTCGGCCGCACCACCGATCCGGTTCGCATGTATATGCGCGAAATGGGTACGGTCGAACTGCTGACTCGCGAGGGCGAGATACGCATCGCCAAGCGCATCGAAGAAGGCTTGGAGGCGGTCAAGATCGCGCTCGGAAGCTACCCCGGCACCTACGACCTGCTGTTGAGGCACTTCGAAACGGTGAAGGCCGGTCAGATGCGCCTGGTGGACGTGATCGTCGGCTTCGTCGACCCGAACGCGCCGGATGAAATCGCCCAGCCGCAAAATCCGAAATTGATGGCGCTCGAGCGCGAAGAAGCCGCCAACGACGACGATGAGACCGACGGCGACGAAGACGAGGAAGCCATCGATACCGGACCGGACCCGGAAGAAGCCGCCAAGCGCTTCAATTCGATCGCAAAAATACATCATCAATTCTTGAATGCGCTCGACAAGCTCGGATCCAAGGATCCGAAAACACTGAGGATTCGCAAGAAGATCTGCGCCGAACTGATGGAACTCAAGCTCTCGCCGAAGATGTTCGATCAATTGATCGACAATCTGCGCCAGCATGTGACCGAAGTGCGGCTGCTCGAAAAGGAAATCATGTTTCTTTGCATCAAGCAGGCCGGAATGCCGCGCAAGGATTTCATTTCGACCTTTCCGAAGAACGAGACCAGCACGCGTTGGCTCGACAAGCACATCAAGGCGAAGAAGCGCTATTCAACGCCGCTGGCCAAATTCAAGGATGAGGTCGAACGGCGCCAGAACAAACTCAAGGATCTCGAGGGCCTGTACCACCTCCTGATCAACGAGATCAAGGAAATCAACCGCGAGGTGTCGATCGGCGAAGCCAAGGCGCGGCGCGCGAAGAAGGAAATGGTCGAGGCCAACCTGCGCCTGGTGATTTCGATCGCCAAGAAATACACCAATCGCGGGCTGCAGTTCCTCGATTTGATCCAAGAGGGCAACATCGGATTGATGAAGGCCGTGGACAAGTTCGAGTATCGCCGCGGCTACAAATTCTCGACCTATGCGACTTGGTGGATTCGCCAGGCCATTACGCGCTCCATCGCCGACCAGGCCCGCACCATCCGTATTCCGGTGCACATGATCGAAACGATCAACAAGTTGAATCGCATTTCGCGGCAGATGCTGCAGGAAATGGGCCGGGAGCCGACACCCGAGGAATTGGCCGTGCGCATGGAAATGCCGGAAGACAAGGTGCGCAAAGTGCTCAAGATCGCCAAGGAGCCGATCTCGATGGAGACGCCGATCGGCGATGACGAGGACTCCCACCTGGGCGATTTCATCGAGGACACTTCCGTATCCTCCCCGATCGACTCGGCCACCACCGAATCTCTGCGTGAAACCACGCATTCGGTCTTGGCGCAGCTCACGCCGCGCGAAGCGAAGGTGCTGCGGATGCGTTTCGGTATCGACATGAATACCGATCACACCCTCGAGGAGGTCGGCAAACAGTTCGATGTGACCCGCGAGCGCATCAGGCAGATTGAAGCCAAGGCGCTGCGCAAGCTGCGCCATCCCAGCCGCAGCGAGCAGCTGCGCAGCTTCTTGATGGATGACTAGTCCGGCGCTGCGCGGCCTAGCCAAGCGCTTCGCGCAACTATCAACGGTGCCGGAAACGACCCCGAGTTTAAGGACGGGGCCGCCACGGCCCCATAGATTCGGCGCGCAGCGCCTGACTAGGCGTGGACTTCCACGGTGAGATGGCGCTCGCCACTCAGCGAATTGGCGACCAAGCAGGTGAGTTCGGCCTTTTCAAGCAGCTTCTTCCCCCGCTCGATATCCGCACCCGGCGGCACATGAAGCTTGGCGTGCGTCTCGAAGCGGGTGAAGCGCATTTTGCCGTCGACGCGGTCGAGCGTGCCCTGGGTTTTCGATTCGAGGCTGAGCCACGCGTATTTCGAGGCCGCTGCTATGGCGCGAAACTGCAGCACGAAGCAATCTGCCACAGCAGCCGTCAGCAGCCCTTCCGGCGACCACTGATTGCCGGGACCGCCGAATTCCCTGGGAGGAGCGGATTCGATGACCCGCACGCCCTCGGTGGAGAGCGGCACGTCCCCATCGGGGCGCACCTCGGCGTTGACTACATAGTGGTGGGGAAAGGGGTGCATGGGCAGGCTCCAAGGGACAAATCCGATAAATGGCCGGGCTCAAGCGTGCCGCGCGGGACCGAACAACTTGAGTTCCGGGCTGGTCTCCGTGAACTTGATCATACGCTCGAATTGCAGCCCGATTTTTTCGAGTACCGCGATCGAACCGTGATTATCGGGCGAGGTGATGGCCACGATCCGCGGCAATTGCAGCTGCTCCTTGCCGTGCGCCAAAACTGCAGCGGCCGATTCCGTGGCATATCCGTGCGACCAGTACCGCGATAGAAACGCAAAGCCCACATCGACGTCGGCAAGGTTGTCGCGCTTCAACAAACCGCATATTCCGATTGGCACCCCGCCGTCACCCAAACTCGCCAGATACAATCCGAAGCCGAGCCGCCGGTAGCTCTCCATGGGCCCTTTCAGTATGTATTCGCGGGCATCGGACAGCGTCCGTACGCCCTTGTCGCCTATGAACCGCATGAACGCGGCTTCATTCAACAATTGCAATATGAATTCATCGTCTCGCAGCTCCAGTTCGCGCAGCTGCAGACGCACCGTCCGGATTACGCTCATGAAGCAGGTGCCGGTGACAGATGCAATACGGACCATTTCACCAAGGTATCATACCGCCGCCGCGGCGCGGCGCGCGGAGCGGCGGCTCGCCCTTCGGACCTTAGAAAGAGCTTGACCGGCAATCGCGTGATATCGTGTACTTCCATTGACGGCGGCCGTTCGAGCACCAACAAGAGTTCTTCCATTATCGTGGCGTCATGGACCAAGGGATTAAAGTTCGCGGTTGCGCCGGCGTGTCTGCTCGCCGCGATCGGCGGGCGGACGTGGGCCGGCGGCGTCAGCGCGTATCTGCCGCTCAATCTCGAGCCGGAAATGGAGCGGCAAATCGAGCGGGTGTTGATTCTCGCCGACGAGCCGGTACTCAAGCGGCCGTTTGCCGTGGAGCTGGTCAAGCTCGCACTGCCTCAGGCTTGTAAGGTCGACAAGCCGCTGTGCACGAAGGTGCAGCGGTACCTCGAACGTTACTCGCACGACTACGCCGTGGTGCATGCCAGCGTGACCGGATCGCTGACGCATGGCGCCGACGGGGTCGTGCCCAACGAGTACGGACTGCCCATACGCAGCGACCGGATGATTTCCACTCAAAGCTATGTGCAGCCGAGCGATTACTTTCTGGCCAGCATCGGCGGCGTCGAATACGCGGGCCGCACCAACCCGACCGGCTCGATGTTGAGTGCCGGCTTCAGCTGGGCGCAGCTCGATCTCGGCTACCGGACTCACTGGTTGTCCCCCATGACCGACAACAGCACGCTGCTCAGCACCGAAGCCCCGACGATGCCGTCCGCGACGCTGTCGAACTATGAACCGCTGACCCGGCTCGGAATACAGTACGAATTTTTCTGGGCCCGCACGCGGCAAACCGGCAGCGGCAGCCCGCCCGGCAACAATATCCTCTACAACGGCATTGAAAGCCGCGGCAACCCCAATCTATTCGGCACCCAGTGGTCCATCGAACCCTACCCCGGCTGGTCGTTCGGCATCAATCGCCTGCTGGCATACGGCGGCGGCAGCGGCCTGCCCGATTCGGCGCATTTTCTACTGACGGATTTTTTCAAACCCAGCGGCTCTTCCCAAAATCAGGGCAACCAAGAGGCATCCTATGTCAGCCGCTTTCTGTTTCCCGGCAAGACCCCCTTTGCCGTTTATTTCCAGTACGGCGGCGAGGACACCTCGGACGGCGGCAGCTACTTGCTCGGCAACACCGCAACCTCCGTCGGCATCGACTTTCCGCGGTTATGGCACCACTTCGATCTCACCTACGAGATCTCCGAGTGGCAGAACAATTGGTACGTGCATTACATCTACTTGTTTGGCATGACCAACAACGGCATCGTCGAGGGCAACTGGGGTGCGCAACAGCGCAATTTCGGCGATGGCCTCGGCGCCCGCAGCCAGATGCTGCGAATCGGCTGGGAGCCGCCGTTCGGCGGCTACCTGCAGGAGCGCATACGCACCGTGGTGAACCAGACTTACTATGGCGGCGACCTGCGCGTGTATTCTCCCAACGCGCCGGCCCCGTACCCTTATCATCACTATTATGATTTTTCACTGATGTATTCGCGGCCGTGGAAGGCCCTGACCGTCGGCGGCGAGGCCTTCGGCGGACGCGACGTCTACGGACAGTCCTTCTGGCGCCTGTCGGGATTCGTGCGCTACGGCGGCGACGCGAAGTCGCGGGACACCGGCGAAATCGACGAGGACACCTACAGCGGCGGTTCGAACGAGCACGGCGCCGAGGTGTTCGTCGATGCCGGCGGAAACTTGAGCCAGGTGCGCGTCAATTTGCAGCCGACGCTTCCGCAGGCCACCACGTCGCCGGGAGTTAATCCGCATTTCGCGGTGGGCGCCCGCCGCGCCGTTACCGAAAAGGGCGATCTCGGAGTGCGCCTGGAATACGACCAGGTGGCTTCGCACGCGCTGCTAGGCGCGCGCCTGGTCGATTACCGGCACCGCTTCGGCGAATCGTTCGCACTCAACGCCTTCGCCGGCGTCGAGCGCTACAATCTCGCGACGCCGGCCTATTCGATTTACGCCGGGTTCGGTCCGGAGTGGCGCAATTTCCTTCCCCGATGGCTTCCCAAATGGGATCTCTCATTGGATTTGCGCTACGGGCAGAACATCGCCCGCGATCATATGCTGCCGACCGATCCGCAAGGTCCGAGGCCGGACAGCTTCTACAAGATTGAAAGCGCCGTGCTGTACCTCTCGCGGCATTTTTGAATGACGGCCGCGCGCTGCGCGTAACGCGGCGCCATCATCCTCCGGCTTGTTTTTTCACCCACTGATCGACTTCGGGCAGCCGATCCTTGCGAATAGTCGCACGGTAACGGACGTTCGCCTCGGTTTGGCGCAAAGGCTGGCGCGCATCGGGCGGAATGTGGCGCTCGGCGAAGGTGTTCAACGACTCGAGCAGCTGCGGATCCGAGGTGGTGTCCAGCAGGCTCGGCACAAATCTCGGCCGGCTGGTGGGCTCTATCAGTGACGTAATGGCGTCCCAGTGGGCGACGGTGAAATCGAAAGCGAGCTTGGGATGGCGGTACGAGGCCGTGGCGATCATCTCGGGAGCAATTGTCGGGGGCGGCTCGCCGGAGATCGCCAGCTGCAGCGCCTGTTGCACCAGGACCTCGTTATGCGCCGCAGCGAGCAGGTCGTACAGCTCCTCGCGCTCCAACTCGGTCGCCGCGGATTTTGCCAGGCGATGCAATTGGTCCCAAGTCGCCGCGTCCGCGTGCGCGGCGACAACGCCTAGAGCGGTGCGGCGTGTACCGGCGTCGACGCTCGACGCATCGATCAGGTAGCGGCCGAAGCGCTTGAGCGCTTCCGCCTGCACCGATGGGTCGTCCAGTTCGCTCAGCGCGCCGATCAGCGCCGAGCGCAGCAGCGCGACATTTTCGCCTTCGTTCGGTCGCTTCTCCCAGCCGATGCGCGCGAAGAGCGGATCCAACACGCGGCGCGCATAGGCACGAAAAGCCGCTTGCGAGGGCAGGCCGTCGTAAATCATGTCGAGGCCCTGCAGCTGGCCCGCGAGCGTGGAAGCGACCACCGGATCGGCATCCGCTGGAAATCCCTGGGTCAACTCCAGAAATGCGGCCATGGGTTCCACGCCCGCATTGGCGAGCGCGCTGCGGTCGTTCAGCACACCGAGCTGATCGTCCGCCGACAGCGCGCCATAGGCGGCCGTAATCGCCGCCAAGCCTTGCGCGGAATAGCGGCTGCGGAAATAGCCGCTCTGGCCGGCGTTGATGACCACTGCGCCGCAACCGGGGACTTCCGCGGCTTGCTGATCCGGCCCCGATACCACGATTGCGGCCGCGGCGCCGCCGATCGGCGCGATGAGTACCGGCACGCGCCACAGTTGCGCCGTCGCGGAGGGCTCGCCGATGGCGAAACGACCCTGGACAACACCGAGCGCGGTCTTGCCGTCCAAACAGCGGTGCGACACCTCACTCACCAACGGCACGCCGGCCTGCAGGGTGAAGTCATGGGCGATTTGGCTGATGTGCCGCTGCGAATCACGGTCCATGGCCGTCCACAGATCATCGGTGGTGGTGTTGCCGTACGCGTGGTCGTGCATGTAGCGGCGGACACCCGCGCGAAAGGCGTCCTCGCCCAAATAGGACTCCAGCATGCGGATGACCGCGGCACCCTTGGAATAGGTAATGCTGTCGAATGCGCTGCTTGCCTGAAGCACGTCGTTGATCGGCGTGATGATCGGATGAGTCCCGCCCCGCGCATCCTCTTGCATGGCAGATTGCTTGTCGCGAAGCGCTTGCAGCCAGATTTTCCATTCCGGGTGGAAGTGGTCTGTAACCTTGTTCTCCATCCACGAGGCGAAGCCCTCGTTGAGCCAAAGGTCGTCCCACCACGCCATGGTGACGAGGTCGCCGAACCACTGGTGCGCCATCTCATGCGCGATCACCAGATAAACCCCCTGCCTGTCTCGTTCGGTGGAAATTCGCGGATTGATAAGCAAATCACGTTCGAAGTAGAAGATCGCACCCCAGTTCTCCATGGCGCCGAAGAACTGGCTGGAGCCCGGGGCCGCGATCAGATCGAGCTTGGGAAGCGGGAAAGGGGTGCCGAAATAGCCGTTGTAGTAGGGCAGGATATCGGACGCCGCATCGAGGGCGAATGCGGCACTGCCGGTGTCGCCGCGTTTTACCACGACGCCCACGTCGACCCCGTCGACACCGCGATGTATCCGCTCGAAATCGCCCGACCCGAAATAGAGAAGATAGGAGGACATCTTCGGCGTTGTCGCAAAATGCACGCGCTTGCGCTTGCCGGGGAGCACGTCCGTCGACCTGATCGGCATGTTCGACAAGGCCATCTGCTCGGCCGGCACCGTGGCGGTAAGTTCAAAGGTTGCCTTGCGGCCGGGCTCGTCCCACGAGGGCACGAAACGGCGCGCGTCCGAATTCTCGAACTGCGTGAACAAGGCGCGCATTTTGCCCTTCGGCGAGTCGTAATCCAGCGCGAACAAGCCCGAGGCCTGTCGGTAGATCTTGCCGTGATAAGCGAGGCGCAGCGTATACGCACCGGGATCGAGAGCACGATTCAGCACCAAGCTCGCGGTCTCAATCTCCTTGTCATAGCGAATGGCTTTTACCGCCCCGCGGCCCAGGACGCTGGCGCGGTCGATGACGAGGTCGGCGCTGTTGAGCACAATCTCGCTCGTCGCCCGGTGCACGGTCACGTCGACATCGACCGAACCCTTGAACCTCAGGGCGGCGGCATCAGGCGTGATGTCGATGCGGTAATGGTCGGGCGTGACCGACGACGGCAGCACCAGCCGCACGCCGCCTCCGGGTATTGCATCCGCCGATTCCGCGTTGCCGAACGCGGGCGCGATCGACGCCATTAGGAGCAGCAGTACGCAGCCGATGGTTTGGGCCGGAGCGCGCAGCGGTGCGCCGGGCGGTTGGCGGCATTCGTTGATAGGGCCGCGGGCGGGAATCCGATCTTTCATGAATCCTCGGCTGCGCGAACACGCGCGTGGCTGCCGCCCTTCCCGTCGGAAGGGCGGATGTGGTGGGCCCGCTCGGACTCGAACCGAGGACCAAGGGATTCACTGTACCCCGCCGTTTCCGGAGGGAGCGGACTATCTCTTCACCCCCTAATCCACGAAGAGTAGAGGGTGCGGGACGCTCATGCCTGTCATTAAGCGCAACTGTAGCGCTCAGGTAGTCTCTGCACCTTCCGGCGGTGTACCGCCGGCTTGGCTCAGGATTGCCATCGGCCAATGCCGTAAGGTTTCCCTGAATTCATCCCGTCCACTTCACACCTTACGATGTGAAGGCACCATTCAATGATGAGTCCCCTGCTCTAACCAACTGAGCTACAGGCCCGACGCCCGGCATCTTATCAAGTTATGCGGCCGAGAACCTCACCCCCCTCGAGTTTAGGACCCGACCGGCGCGCCGACGTGGAGTATCTTAGCGCGCTCATGCGTCATTTCAGCTTACCGGCACTTCCGATCGCAGAGGCACTGCCGCAGTTGGCTGGGGCGCTCGCAAGGCGCAATCGCGTGCTGCTCGAGGCTCCGCCGGGCGCCGGCAAAAGCACGGTCGTACCGCTTGCCTTGTTGGACGGCGCATGGCTCGGTGAGCGAAAGATATTGATGCTGGAGCCGCGCCGAATCGCGGCCCGCGCCGTGGCGCAGCGCATGGCGCAGCTGCTCGGCGAACCGGTCGGAAGGACCGTCGGCTACCGCACCCGGCTCGATACCCGGGTGGGCCGCGACACGCGCATCGAGGTGCTCACGGAGGGCATCCTCACTCGCATGCTGCAAGCGGATCCGGAACTGCGCGATGCCGGCTGCGTGATCTTCGACGAATTTCATGAGCGCAGCCTGAATGCCGATCTCGGCCTCGCGCTCGCGATCGAGAGCCAGGAAAATCTTCGCGAGGACCTTCGCCTGCTGGTGATGTCAGCGACGCTCGACTTGCGGCCGCTCGCGCGGCTGCTCGATGATGCGCCCGTCGTCAGCGCCGCGGCGCGCAGTTTCGAAGTCGCGACGCATTATGTGGCGCGCCGCGCCGAGCTCAACCTCGAGCAGCAGACGGCCCAGGTGCTGCGCAATGCGCTGCAGCGGCACGAAGGCGACATCCTGTGCTTTTTGCCGGGCGCCGCGCAGATCGGCCGCGTGCAGCGGGCGCTTGAGGATTCGCCGATCGATTCGCGGGTGCGCGTGCTGCCGCTGTACGGCGAACTCGACGGCGCCGCGCAGGACGCCGCGCTCGGCCCCACACCCCCTGGGCAGCGCAAAATCGTGTTGGCCACCACCATCGCCGAGACCAGCTTGACGATCGAGGGCATTCGAGTGGTGGTCGACTCGGGAATGCGCCGCTATGCGCAATTCGATCCCGCGACGGGCATGAGCCGCCTCGTGACGGGGAAGATATCCCAAGCCGCGGCGGATCAGCGCCGCGGTCGGGCCGGCCGCTTGAGCGCCGGCATCTGCTATCGGCTGTGGTCCGAGGGATCGCATGCCTCGCTCGCGGCGCAAACCGCACCCGAAATCCTGCATGCCGATCTTGCGCCCCTTGCGCTCGAGCTCAGCTGTTGGGGCGCCCTGGATGCCGCTCGGCTGCGCTGGCTCGATCCTCCTCCCGCGGCTCCGCTCGCCCAGGCGCGTGACCTGTTGCGCCAGCTCGAGGCGATCGACGGCGCGTCGCGAATCACGGCGCATGGCCGTGCCCTGGCGCGGGCCGGAGTTCATCCGCGGTTGGCGCACATGCTGGTCAAGGCGCGCGATTGGGGCGCGCTTCGCCTGGCCTGCGATCTTGCCGCCATCTTGAGCGAACGTGACGTGCTGCGCTCGGCGCCGGGCCTGCGTGATGCGGATCTGCGCCTGCGCGTCGGCGCGATGCGGGGCGATTCCGCATTGCCCGCGGGCTTCAGTGTCGATTCGCGCACGCTCAAGCAGGCGGCGCGCAACTCCGCCGGCTGGCAGCGCGAGTTCGGCGCCGCCACCAATGAGGAAGCGGATCCGGATCGCTGGACCGGCGTGCTGCTCGCTCTGGCATACCCCGACCGGATCGGCCGCGCGCGCGGCGGCGATGGCAGGTACCTGCTGGCAAACGGCCGCGGTGCGCGCTTTGCCGAACCGCAAACGCTCACCAAATCCGAATTCATAGTCGCCGCGGAACTGGACGGAGCGGAGCGCGAGGCGCGCATATTTTTGGCGGCGCCCATCGAGCTCGAGGATCTGGAGCGACTCTTCGCAGCGCACATCGAGCATTGCACGGAAGTGGTTTGGGATGACCGGGAGCAGGCGGTCCGGGCGCGCGACGAGCGGCGCTTCGGCGCACTCGTGCTCGAGTCCAGGGAAATTCGCGATCCGGATGCGGGGCAGGTGCAGCGCGCGGCCCTTGCCGGATTGCGCCAGGCCGGAGTGGCGGCGCTGCCGTGGTCCGAAGCGCTGCGGCAATGGCAGGCGCGCGTGCAGCTGATGCGCAAGCATGGCGTGCCCGCACCGGAACCGTGGCCCGACCTCCGCGATGCGGCGCTCACGGCGACGCTGGATGATTGGGCGCCGCCGTGGATCGACGGTCTGGTGCGCCGCGAGCATTTTGCCCGCTTGGATCTCGGCGCCGCGCTGCGCTCCCGCCTGTCCCATGCGCAGAGCGCGATCCTGGAGCGGGAGGCGCCGACGCATTGGGTGGTGCCGAGCGGATCCCGCATTCCAATCGATTATCTGGACGGCGAGGAGCCGGCGCTGTCGGTGCGCCTGCAGGAAATGTTCGGGCTCCGGGCGACGCCGAGCGTGGCGAGCGGCCGATTGCCGCTGCTGTTGAAGCTGCTGTCGCCCGCGGGTCGGCCGGTGCAAATCACACGCGATCTGGCCAGCTTTTGGAACCGCGGCTACCACGATGTCAAGAAGGATCTCAAGGGCCGCTACCCCAAGCATCACTGGCCGGAGGATCCGTTGAGCGCGGAGCCGACGCGGCGCGCACGGCGGCCGTCGTGAGGCGCGCGGCGGCTGTCGTGGCGGCATGGTTGCCCCGACGGATCGTGGATCCGCTGCTGCGGCAATTGCAGCAGGGGCTGTCCGCGAACCGTTTGGCGCTCGCGGTCGCCATCGGCGTGGTCGTCGGCAATATTCCGATTCTCGGCGCTTCCACGATACTATGCGGGGTCGTTGCGCTGGCGTTTCGATTGAATCAGCCGGCGATACAAATCGCGCAGGCCGCGATGGCGCCGACGCAATTGTTGCTGATCATTCCCTTCGTGCGACTGGGTGAATGGCTGCTGCGTGCGCCGCATCAGGCGATCTCGATCAGGGGTGCGCTCGCGTTTGCGGCGCGCAACACGGGGCAGGCGGCCGTCGTGTTGCGCGACGCGCTGATGCACGCCGCTGTGGCCTGGATGCTGGTCGCGCCCATCGCCGCTTACGCCATTTACAGACTATTGACGCCGGTGTTTCGGCTCCTAGCCGCCGATATGCTCGGTAATGATCAGGCCGAACAGCCGTGATCGCACCGGTCCCGCTCGATTTGCAACGTGGCGTGATCGATGTGAAAACGCCGTTTGAGATTCGGGGTGAGCGAACCCAATAGCGCGTCTTCGGCCTCGCGGTCGGGCACCACCAGATGCGCGGTCAAAGCGACGCTGGTGGTGCTGAGGGCCCAAATGTGCAGATCGTGCACGTCCGTGACACCGCGTTGACCGGCGAGATACGACAGCACGGCGCCGGTATTGACCCCTGCGGGCACCCCATCGAGCGACAGATGAACGGAATCCCTCAATAAGCCCCAGGTGCTCACCAGAATCACCGCGACGATCACCAGACTCACGGCCGGATCCAGCCATCTCAATCCGGTAAACCAGATCAGCACGCCCGAAACCAGCACGCCTGCCGATACAGCGGCGTCGCCCAGCATGTGGATAAAGGCGCTGCGCCTGTTCAGGTCGTCATGGCTCCCGCCATGCAGCAGCCAGGCGCTGACGCCGTTCAGCACGATGCCGGTGGCCGCGACGCCGGCTACGGTCGCGCCCGCCACCGCCGGCGGAGCGGTTATGCGCCCGAGCGCCTCCCACGCGATGGCGCCGCAAGCGAGCAGCAGCAGCACTGCATTGATGAGGGCCGCCAGCAACGACGAGCGCCCCAGTCCATAAGTAAACTTCCCGCCCGGCGGTCGGCGCGCCAGGAACATGGCCGTCCAGGCGCAAATCAAACCGAGCGCGTCGCCCAGATTATGGCCGGCGTCGGCGATCAAGGCGACCGAATTCGACAGATAGCCGAAGAATCCTTCGATCACCACGAACAGCAAATTGAGCCCCACCGCGGTGCCCATGCGGAGGTTGACGCCCTGAACCGCCGCGTGCGAGTGATCATGGGAATGGCGGTGTGCGTGTGCCTGAGCGTCCGCGAGCCCATGCGAGTCGTCATGGCCGCGATCATGCTCGCCGTGGCCGTGATCATGTTGATCCTGGCCGGCCTTGTGCGGCCCGGCGCGAGGTCGTTGCTCCATTCGCGTATTATCCTTTATCCGGCCGTTCTAAAGCCCCAAAGCGCTCAACGACGCATGATCGTCGGGCCGGCGTCCCAGGGGCCACAGGTATTTGCGCTCGGCTTCCGTGATCGGCAGATCATTGATGCTGGCGATGCGCAGCCGCATCAGGCCCTGTTCATCAAATTCCCAATTCTCATTGCCGTAACTTCGAAACCACTGACCGCCCGCATCATGCCATTCATAGGCAAATCTCACCGCGATCCGGTTTCCGGTGAATGCCCACAGCTCCTTGATCAGGCGGTAATCGAGCTCGCGCGACCATTTGCGCACCAGGAATGCCTGGATGGCGTCGCGGCCCTGCAGGAACTCGACGCGATTTCGCCAGCGGCTGTCGGTCGTATAAGCCGGCGCCACGCGGGCGGGATCGCGCGTATTCCACGCGTCCTCGGCCATGCGCACCTTTTGCGCGGCGGTATCGGCATTGAACGGCGGCAGCGGGGGTCGACTCATGAAACGGCTCGCGGATCCGGGCGGGGGCTGCAATAATACGATGTTTTACCATCGGGCTGGGAGTCGAGAATGCGCAGATCGGTGCCGACGGCAAATGCCTGGGGCGACATCGTCGGCTATTCGCGCGCGGTGCGCGCCGGCAATCTCATTATCGTCTCCGGTACGACGGCATCGGGACCGGACGGCAAGGCGCTCCATCCGGGCGAATCGGGACCGCAAACCCGCGTGATCCTCGATCGCATTGAAGCCGCCCTGACAAGGCTCGGCGGCTCCCTCGATCAGGTGATCGAGACCCGCATCTACCTGTGCGATATCAACCAGTGGGAAGCCGTCGGCAGAGTCCATGGCGAAGTATTCGCAGCGGTTCGTCCCGCGACGACCATGGTCGAGGTCAGCCGTCTGATCGCGCCGGACTTGGCGGTGGAGATCTCGGCCACCGCGGTCCTCGACGCAGATACCGCCTCTTAGCGCGCGCAAGCGGGGGGGAAGGAAGCGGTTACTTCGCCGCTTGGGCGGCGGCGCCGTGTTCTTGAACGAGTCGTTGACGCTGCCGATCCTCGTCGGCGGCGCGCATTCCATTCTTCGCGAATATTTTCCGGAGTTAGGCCCCCGCTCCTCGCCCCGCTCCTCCCTCCACGAAGGTGCCGCGACTCGGCTAAGATCCACACGATGAAGGCGGTTCTGTTGACAGGGCATGGCGGTTTCGATCAGCTCGAATACCGCGACGACGTGCCCATACCCGTGCCGAGGGCGGGCGAAGTCTTGATCCGCGTGCTGGCCGCCGGAGTCAACAACACCGACATCAACACCCGTACGGCATGGTATTCGCGTTCGGTGACCGAAGGCACGGCCGCGGGCGGCGCCGCGGGATTTGCCGATGCCAGATCCGATGATTCCGGCTGGACCGGCGCCGTGCCGGTCTTCCCGAGAATACAGGGGGCCGACGCCTGCGGCAGAGTCGTGTCGGTCGGCGAGGGCGTCGATGCGGCGCGCATCGGCGAACGAGTGCTGATCGAACCGGTATTCAGGACGGCACACGGCGGACTCGAGCGGGTCACTTATTTCGGCTCCGAATGCGACGGCGCCTTCGCGCAGTATGCCCGTGCGCCCGCGGTGCATGCCCATACGACGTCGAGCGCGCTATCGGACGTCGAGTTGGCCGCCTTTCCGTGCGCGTATTCGGCCGCGCTCAACATGCTCACGCGATTGAAGGTCACCGCCGGCGAAACCGTGCTCGTCACAGGCGCATCCGGCGGCGTGGGCTCCGCCGCGGTGCAATTGGCGAAGCGACGAGGCGCAACCGTGCTCGCGATCGCCGGTGCCGCCAAGGCCGCGGCGGTCGGTTCGTTGGGTGCCTCGCGGGTGTACCCGCGCGATACCGATCTTAAGGCGGCTATCGGCCGGGAATCGGTCGATGCGGTGATCGATGTGGTGGGCGGGGACGAGTTTCCGGCGCTGCTCGAGGTCTTGAGGCGCGGCGGACGCTACGCGGTTGCCGGCGCCATTGCCGGACCGACCGTGCGGCTGGATTTGCGCACGCTGTATCTCAAGGACCTGCGGTTCTATGGCTGTACCGTGCTGGAAGCGGGCCTGTTCTGCGATCTCGTGAACCACATCGAAAGCGGGGAACTCAGGCCGGTGATCGCGAGCGTTCACCCGCTCAGCGCCATTGTGCAAGCCCAGCAGGAGTTTCTCGAAAAGCGGCACACGGGAAAGATCGTACTGATCCCGTGAGACGTGCCTCACCGGACGGTGCGTTCAATGACCGCTCAAAAAGCTCTCGATCAACGGGGCGACCAGATCCGGTTTTTCGATATGCAGCATGTGTCCCGCATCGGCGATGCGGATTATTTCGATTCCGGCCACGACCGCCCGGAATCCGTCATCCGAACCATCGACACCCAGGCTAGGCAGGTATTCGGACCGCTCGCCTATCAGCATCAGCATCGGGGCTCGGATTTCACGCCAGCAGGCTTCGGCCTCCTCGCGCCGGTACAGAATCGGATTGACCCGCCGATGGCGGGCATCTCCCTGCAGGCGGACCCGTCCATCGGCCTCGAGCCTTCCCCAGGCTTGCGCAACGAACATCGCGTGCGCCTCGCTGAAGCGCGGGTATCGGAACTGGATGATGGAGGCAAGTTGCTCGAACGAGGCATAATCCTTGAGCGCCGGTGCGGTCTTGACCTGATCCAGCCATTTTCGCAGCTTCGCCGGCGCCTGGTCCGGTGAGGTCCGGGGCAACCCGAATCCTTCGAGATTGACCACACAGCGCACGCGCTCCGGCCGCAGTCCCGCATACAGGCTGGCAATGTTACCGCCCATGCTGTGCCCGACGAGGGGAGCCGGCGCGCGCGGAGACAGATGCTCCAGCAACGCGTCGAGATCTGCGAGGTAATCTGGAAACCAGTAGCCCTCCCTCGCCCATTCACTGCGCCCGAACCCGCGCCAATCGAGCGCCACCAGCGGCCAATCCCGGCGAAATGCGTCCACCATGAACTGAAAAGTGTCGCCGGTATCGGCCCAACCGTGCAGCAGGAACACCGGCGCCTCAGAATCCGAGGGCTGCGGACCCCACCGCGTCAGATGCAGATCGAGCCCGCGCACACGCAGGGTTTCATGCCGCGGCGTGCGCAGCACGCGGTATGGATTCATGTGCTAGCCGCCCAGAAAGATTTTATAGGCCGGGTTGTCGGTCTCTTCGGTGAATGCGTACTGCAATTCATTGAGATGCAGGAAGAAATCGGTCTGCGTATCGGGCGGCACTTGAATCCCCGCGAGCACGCGCCCGTGGTCGGAACCGTGATTGCGATAGTGAAAGAGGCTGATGTTCCAGCCGGTACCGATCGCCTGCAGAAACTTGAGCAGCGCGCCCGGCCGTTCCGGAAACTCAAAGCGGTACAGATGCTCGTCGGCGAGCCCGCGGGCGTGGCCGCCCACCATGTACCGCACGTGCAATTTCGCCATCTCGTTGTCGGTCATGTCGTGCACTGCGAAGCCGGCGTCGCCGATTTCCCTGACGAGAGCGGCACGCTCGGCGCCGCCCTGCGTGAGCCCCAGTCCGACGAATACCTGCGCAGCCTGCCCATCCGCGTATCGATAATTGAATTCCGTGACGCTGCGTCTTCCCAGCAGTTCGCAAAACCGCAGGAAGGAGCCGGGCGCTTCGGGCATTTCGACCGCCAACAGCGCTTCGCGCTGCGCGCCCAGGTCGGCCCGCTCGGCCACGTGGCGCAATCGGTCGAAGTTCATGTTGGCGCCGCCGTTGATCGCGATGAACGTACGCTCGGTACAGGCTTCGCGCGCCGCGTATTTCTTGATGCCCGCCACGGCAAGCGCGCCGGCGGGTTCGGCAATGGAGCGGGTGTCCTCGAAAATGTCCTGAATTGCGGCGCAGATCTGATCGGTCGTCACCAGCAATATTTCATCGACATATTGTTTGGCGAGGCGGAAGGTTTCCTCGCCCACCCGCCGCACCGCGACGCCGTCGGCGAAGATGCCGACCCGGTCCAGCGTCACGCGCTTGCCGGCACGCAACGATTCGAACATTCCAGCCGCATCTTCCGGCTCGACGCCGATGATCTTGATGCGCGGATACAGCCACTTCGCGTAGGCGGCGATGCCGCCGATCAATCCCCCGCCGCCGACCGGCACGAAGATCGCGTCGATGTGGTCGCCGTGCATTTGCCGCAGGATTTCCATGGCAATCGTACCTTGTCCGGCAATCACGTCCGGATCGTCGAACGGATGCACGAACACCAGTCCGCGCTCGCGCGCGATCTCCAGGGCGCGCTCGTTGGCCTCGTCGTAATCGTCGCCATGCAGGACGATTTCGCCGCCCAAATCGGCCACCGCCTGCACTTTGATCTCGGGCGTCGTCTGCGGCATGACGATGACCGCGGGGATGCCGCGCGTGCGTGCGCCGAGCGCCACCCCTTGGGCGTGATTGCCGGCGGAAGCGCAGATCACGCCCCGCAGGGCGCTGATCGACGAGAGCTGCGCGATCTTGTTGTAGGCGCCACGTATTTTGAACGAAAACACCGGCTGCAGGTCTTCTCGTTTGAAGAACACGCGGTTGAGCAGACGCCGCGACAGGCGCGGCGCCGCCTCCAGCGAGGTCTCGACGGCGACGTCATACACTTTGGCTTTGAGGATTCGTTCTACGTAATTTTCTTGCATAGGATGGTTGCGTTGCGTGCACCTACATTAGCTCAAGCGCCCGCCGGAGGGTACGTTTGCCTGAAACTGTGAGACGATCCACAGGCACGGCGAACCGCGGCGGCTCCGGCCGCGGTTTATTTGGGTAACATACGCATGATGCGCAAATGGCAATGCTGGCTCCTCGGTTTGCTGCTGGTTTCGCCGGCGGCATACCCGCTTTCGGGCGGCGTCGTTGCAAGCGACAACGTCAAGGCGCGCTTGATCAGCGAGGTCGATGCCATCGCTCCCGGCCAATCGATTTGGGTCGCGCTCGAATTCAATATACGCGATGGCTGGCATACCTACTGGCGTAATCCGGGGGACTCGGGCCAAGCAACATCGCTGCGCTGGACGCTGCCCGCCGGGGTAACCGCCGGGGACATTGTCTGGCCCGCGCCGCATCGCTTCGATCTTCCGCCGCTGGTCAACTACGGCTATGCCAAGCACGCGATGCACCTGGTGCAGATCACGGCGGCGCGCGACCTCAAGGCCGGGGCGCCGCTCGAGCTTGCCGCCCAGGCGAGTTGGCTGGTGTGCGCCGACGTGTGCATCCCCGAGAGTGCGCAATTGCACTTGCGCCTGCCGGTCAATGCCGCCGGGGGCGCCATCGATCCCTCTGTGGCTTCTCTGTTCGCGGCCGCCCGCAGCGAGCTGCCGAGCAAGCAGCCGGCGGCGACCGGCGCGAGGATCGAAGGCGATCGTTTGGTGCTCACGCTCGGAAAGGATTGGGGCGCCACACTGCCGCAAATCACCGCATTGACGTTCTACCCTTATGATGACATCGGCATCGAGTATGCGGCGCCGCAGACGCTCAAGCGAGCGCGCGACTCGGTCGAACTGGTGCTGAAAATCGCCGATAAATCGCCGCAGGCGGCGCAGATCCGCGGTGTGTTGCTGGCGGCCGTAGCGAACGGCGGCGGCACCGATGCCGTTCCCATCGAGATCGGCGCGACATTGAGCGGAATCGGCGGCACTGCGGTTGGCGCGACTGCGGGCGCGGCGGCGGCGAGCAGCGCAGTGCCGGCGGCGTCTCGATTGGCGTCGGAGGTTCCGGCCCTGCCCATCCTGGTGCTGTTGGCCGTTTTGGGAGGGCTGATCCTCAATCTGATGCCCTGCGTGTTTCCGGTGCTCTCGATCAAGGCCATCGGCCTGGTCGAACAGGCAAAGAAGCACCCTGCGGCGGTGCGGGCCAAGGGATTTGTATTCGCGGCCGGAGTGCTCAGCTCGATGCTGGCCCTCGCCGCCGTGTTGCTGGCGCTGCGCGCCGGCGGTGAACAGATCGGCTGGGGCTTCCAGCTGCAATCGCCTCTGTTCGTCACGCTGATGATCTATCTGCTGCTCGCAGTGGGCCTGAACCTGTCGGGTGTATTCGAGGTGGGCGGGGGACTCGCCGGCGTGGGCGACGGGCTGACCCAGGGCGACAGCTATCGTGCATCGTTCTTCACCGGAGTATTGACCACGTTGGTGGCCACGCCCTGCACGGCGCCTTTCATGGCCGCCGCCGTGGGCGCCGCACTCACTCAATCGCCAGCCGTTGCGCTGCTGATTTTCGCTGCCTTGGGTGTCGGTCTGTCCCTGCCCTATTTGTTTTTGTCGCTCGCTCCGTGGATGCGCCGCGCTCTGCCCAAGCCCGGTGCGTGGATGGACACGCTCAAGCAGCTGTTTGCGTTCCCCATGTACGGCTCGGCGGCGTGGCTCCTGTGGGTTCTCGCGCAGCAAACCTCGTCGATCGGCCTTGGCGCCGCTCTGAGCGGTGCGATTCTCGTAGCGCTGGCGGCATGGTCGTTCCAAAAGTCCAAGATGAGTTCGAGCGGCAGGCGGTTGGCGGCGCTGATCACCACCGTGGCGGCGGTCCTGCTGGCCGTGGTTCTGCCGGTGCGTTTTTCAGGAGTGGCGGCGGCCCCCAATTCCGCTCCGCCGGCAGGCGCGCCGGCGGCCGATGCGTGGCAGCCTTACGACGCGGCCCGGATCGCCGAACTGAATGCGCAGGGCCGGCCGCTGTTGCTCAATTTCACCGCGAGCTGGTGTTTGACCTGCCTGGTCAACGAGCGCAACGCGTTCGCCGACCCTGCCGTGATGCGGATCTTTCGCGGAAAGGGCATCACGCTGATGAAAGGCGATTGGACCAACCGCAACCCCGCCATCACCAAGGCGCTCGCGGATTTCGGACGCGCGGGCGTGCCGCTTTATGTGGTCTACAACTCGCAGCGCGGTTCGACCGCGCCCCTGGTGCTGCCGCAATTGCTCACACCCGGCATCGTGGAAGGCGTATTCGCCGGCTTGCCCGATCGGGATGCAAACTAGCGCCTCAATGGTGCATGCTCAATCATATGACCTCCCATAATTCCGGCACCGTTTCGGTCATTGATTTTCGCCGCCAAGGCATGGTGCTGCAGTGGCATGTCTCGGGCGGCACGTGGAGCGCCCATGAGGTGCCGCCTTCGCTGGCACACGGCGTTGCGCTGATTCGCGCGGCGCAGCCCAATATTTGTGTATACGCCCAAAGCGGCCGGTTGCGCCTGCAGATCGGCCCGGATCAGTACACCTTGTCGGAGAACTCGCCGCGCATCAAGTGCACCCGTGGCCTGGCCTCGTTTGGCTTGCGCAGGCGCTTCACCGTCGAATCGAGCACGGGCGGCGTGCTGTTCAGCCATCCGTACTGGGCCCCTCACGCCGAAGATTTTTTCCGCTGGTTCGCAACCAAGGCCCAGGACCCGGATTGGCGCGCCGCGACCGGGCGGCAATGGTCGGAAGGGCTCCCTGCGGCCCTGCTGCGCTCGAGCTGAACCGCAAGGGGATCAGCGCGCCGCGCTGTCCGGCGCCGGCCTGCGCGGCAACAAGCGGGCAGCTTCCGCACTTGTCAGGCTGCGCCACTTGCCCGGCGCCAAGTCGCCCAGATGAATGTCGCGGATGCGTACGCGTTGCAGGCGTTGCACCCTGTAGCCCAGCGCCGAACACATGCGGCGGATCTGCCGATTCAATCCTTGAGTGAGAATCATGCGAAAGGTTTCCCTGTCGATGCGGATCACCTTGCATGGCTTGGTGATTGCACCCGCTATCTTGACGCCGCCAGCCATCATGGAAAGCGCAAGGTCCGTGATCGGACGATTTACGGCGACGATGTACTCTTTCTCGAAATTATTTTCCGAGCGCAGCAATTCATTGACGATGTCGCCGTTGTTGGTCAGCAGAATCAGACCTTCGGAATCCTTGTCCAATCGTCCGACGGGAAAAATCCTGTCGCTGTGGCCGACGAGGTCGATGATGTTGTCCTTGATGTGCGGTTCCGTGGTGCAGGTAATCCCCACCGGCTTGTTGAGCGCAATGTAGATTTGCTTTTGCTTGGCGCCGATGAGCTCACCGTCCACGCGCACTTCATCACCCCCGGCGACCTGTGTGCCGAGCACTGCGCGAATGCCGTTGCAGGTGACGCGTCCCGCCTCGATCCATTTATCGGCTTCGCGCCGCGAGCAGCGGCCCGATTCGCTGATGTACTTATTCAGCCTCACGCCACTCCCCGGACCTCATCCTCGCAGGAAGGCGCGGAATTGATTCGCCGTGTCGCTACCCTCGAGGCCGTGCGCGGCATCGAGCGCGGCATCGAGCCCGCCTTCGAGGATCAGGGTCCGTTGCGCGGCGGCCGGCTTGCGCTGCATGGGGGGAACCGCTGCCAACACCAATCGGCGCACCACATCCGGCCGAGCGGCCGCGAACTCGAGGGCAACCGCGGCTCCAAAACCAACGCCCAACACGTCGATTCGGCGCAGGCGCAAATCGCTCGCAAGGTCCGATACCGCCCGGGCGGCATCAACCGAGTCAAAGCTCGGTGCCGGATCGGATTCGCCGAATCCAGGCAAATCGGGGGCATACACCGAGCGATCGTTGGCCATCTCCGGCAACAGCCAATCGAAGCTGCGGCTCGAGCCTTCGCTCGGGTGCAGGCAAAAGAGCGTTACCTCCTCGTCGAATCCGCCGCTCGAGGGAAATGCAGTGCGCACGTGCAGCTGCCCGAATTGGCAGTCAAAATAGGTGCGGCGCGTCCGTATCGCCATCGATGCCGCCGATGACTTGGAATGCTTGGCCACAGGGTCTCCGGATTTCGCCGATTGCAGTCGGCAAGGATACTCGAACTGATGCGGTCGCTCTGCGGCGGGATCGAGACCGGCCCCTTGTTGTTTTTTAGAAACATTAATTTTTGCAATCACGCACAATAAGGCTGGCTTCGAGGACAACACAACGCTACAGTGTTGCAGGAACGCAATAAGATCCGTGGGAAAGTAAAGAGACCGATCATCGCAGGAGCGCGACCAAAAAGCGCCGCGAAAGGCATGGGGACTTCAAAACCGGGCATTGCCCGGTTTTTTTATGGCTGCGAACCCGGCGCCACCCGATCCCAGACCCTGGAAGCGGTGAAACCGCTGGACCGCCCGCCTTTGAAACTCACTAATTCAATCAGCCTATGACCGTCATCCGACACGCTGAAGCGCTGTTCGAAGGGCGGGCGATCATCCTCGGGCTCGCCCGACTGCACCACCAGCGTCTTGTCGTCCCAGCCGCAAACCGGTGGTGGCACACTGCCGCGACCGTGCGCGGGGTCATGGGCCTTCGACGGAACCCCGGCGCCCGGCCGGCAAACCCTGCTCCTGCCGCCCGATGTAAATGTGACGACACTCCCGCTTTGATAAATTGCCACACTCGTGCCCGGCCAGCGCAACCCTTCGTCCAAAACCGCCACCGAGGGCATTACCGGGCCGATCGGGCCGCGGACCGGGGCTGTAGCGCCTCCGTTACGGCTGCCGCGCCCGGAGGAGCCCGTCGAGCCGCCGGCGCCAGCGCTGGCCGTTGCGGTGGCGAGCTGAGACTGCATGAGCCGCTGCGGATCGTCGCTGTCCGCCTCATTGAGTTTCCAGAGACCGCTCAAGTCCACTCCCACAGGGGGCGTGGAGGCAAGCTTCTCGGCCGCGCACCCGGCCAAGGCGATCGCCGCCAGAATCAAAGCAATTCGCATCGTGCACCTTGAATTCGAGTCCTACCAGCGAAGCATATAATGGACGCGGGTGCGAGCGGGCAATTGCTCGACCGGAAATACGGTCAGCGCATTTTTTGGAAGGGGCGCGACGGCCGCGCCGGGGCTGATCAACCCGGCGAGCGCCTTCGGCGAGGCGCAACGGCCAATGTGTTGGGCCCGCAAATCCAAACCCTGCCCTCCCGAGGCTGGAAGCACACGCGCAGGGATTCGATTCTGCGCGTCGTCTGCGCCCCGCACGCAATCTTGGCATCCGCCAGATCCGCTTGAATCAGGTCGACCAGCGATGCGCTGGGTTCGCCGATTTCGGACGGCGGAAGTGCGTGAGCGAGAATGCGCGCCTGGATTTCGTCGCGCTTCGATGAATTGCCGAGAACCGCGCGCTTGAAGCGATCCAGTTCCATGAGGACCGCGCTCAACGTATTGTCGGTCACATCGCAGGGACGTCCGGTGCCGCCCATGAATTGCAAGTGCAACAGCCCGCCGACGCCCCGCGCCTCGTCATGGAGGCACAATGCCATGGCGCCATGCAATTCCGCGACCATGAGCATGGCTTCGGCCGAGACATGATAAGTGTCCGGCGCGACCAATACTTCCGCGAGATCTGTTGTCACCCGGTTACCGCCCTGATTTCACTTTATGGATGCTGCGCGCAACCGCGGCTTCGCTCTGCCAAGCAAATCACGTTTTACCAACTCAGGCCCGGCGGTAATCGGGACGCAGGTCGCGGTCGGACCCGCGCGACGCGGCCCGACCCGCGGCTACGGACCGTTATGTCGCAGGCCGTTATGAGGTCATACACGGCGGTTATTAGCTTGCCGGGTGGGCGGCAGCTAAAGTACGCGCCCATGTATCGGTATGACGTCATCGACAAAACGCTGGTCAACGAGCGCGTCGCGCAGTTTCGCGACCAAACCCGCCGCTTTCTCGCCGGTGAGCTCAGCGAGGATGAGTTCCGCCACCTGCGGCTGCGAAACGGCCTATACATTCAGCGGCACGCGCCCATGCTGCGTGTCGCGATTCCCTACGGCCTGCTGTCCTCCAGGCAATTGCGCACGCTTGCGGCCATTGCGCGGCGTTACGACCGCGGCTACGGACATTTCACGACGCGGCAAAACATCCAGTACAACTGGCCGGCGCTCGAGACGGTGCCGGACATTCTGGCGGAACTCGCTGCCGTGGAGATGCACGCGATACAAACCAGCGGCAACTGCATTCGCAACACGACTTCGGATCACCTGGCCGGCGTGACGCCGGATGAACTCGAGGATCCGCGACCTTATTGCGAAATCATCCGCCAATGGTCGAGCTTTCACCCGGAATTCACTTACTTGCCGCGCAAATTCAAGATTGCGGTAACCGGATCGCCGCGGGATCGCGCCGCTTCGCTGATCCATGACGTGGGCGTGCACATTGTGCGCGGTCCCGGTGCAGAGCCCGGCTTTGAAATTCTCGCCGGCGGAGGCCTGGGACGCACTCCGGTCATCGGCCAAGTGGTGCGCGAATTCCTGCCACGCGAACACCTGCTGTCCTATTTGGAGGCCGTGCTGCGCGTCTACAATCGCGAAGGCAGACGCGACAACTTGACCAAGGCGCGCATCAAGATACTGGTGCGGACCTTGGGCATTGAGGAATTCAGAAGGCGGGTAGAGAACGAGTGGGAATTGATCAAGGATGCGGGGCTGCGCATCACCGAGGCGCAAGTCGCGCACATGCGGAGTTTCTTCAATCCCCCGGAATATCGCAGCCTGCCCGATTCCGAGCCCGCGGCCGGCGGGGATACGGCGTTTCGCGCCTGGTATCGCTACAACACCGGCGAGCACAAAGTGCCCGGCTACCGGGTGGTGTTCGTGTCGCTGAAAAGACCGGATGCCGCTCCGGGCGATGCCACCGATGCGCAAATGGAGTTGATCGCCGAACTGGCCGATCAATACAGCTTCGGCGAGGTGCGCGTCACGCATACGCAGAATCTTCTGCTTGCGGACGTCGAGCAAGAACGGACCTTCGAGCTGTGGCGGGCGCTCGCCGATGCCAAGCTCGCGACGCCGAACATCGGCACACTGACGGATATGATCTGCTGCCCGGGCCTGGATTTCTGCAGCCTCGCGAACGCCGGTTCCATCGAGGTGGCGAAGCTCATCAACGAGCGCTTCGATGATTACGATTATGTCTATGACCTTGGGGAGCTTGACCTGAAGATGTCCGGCTGCATGAATGCCTGCGGGCACCACCATGTGGGCAACATCGGTATTCTCGGCGTCGACAAGGGCGGCGCCGAGTGGTACCAGATCACCATCGGCGGGGCCGCCGGCGCGGACGCATCGCTCGGCACCGTCATCGGACCCTCCGTCGCCAAAGCGGACGTGGCGGAGACCCTCGCCCGCCTATTGGACGTATACGTCGAACGCCGGCTGCCCGAAGAGCGTTTTCTCGATACGGTGCGCCGCCTCGGAGTGCGGCCATTCAAGGAGAGGGTGTATGCCGCGCCGGCTGCTGCGTGACGGCCATGTCGTGGTGGACGATTGGCGGACCTTGAGCGAGGCCACGGCCGATGACGATTCGCCGTTGATGCTGGGCCTCGATCAATGGCTGACCGGCCGAGAGCGGTGGATTGCGCGTGGCGGGCGTCTCGGCGTGATATTGGCGCCGCAGCACAAGGTGGAAATGCTGTTCGCCGACTTGGCGCGGTTCTCGCTGGTGGCCGCGGAGTTTCCCGGCCCCAGCGAAGGCCGCGGATACACTCAAGGCCGTCTGCTGCGAGAGCGCTGGCGGTTCCGCGGCGAATTGCGCGCCACCGGCGCCATCGGCCGCGACCACATATTCTTTCTCGCGCGCTGCGGCTTCAACAGCTTCGAACTGCCGGACGCCCAGATCGAAAACGCGGCGGCCGCATTTTCCACCTTCTCCGCCGCATATCAGTCGTCGAACGACGCGGGTCTCGCCGCCCCGCTGCCGCACAGATGGGCGCAATACGGCAAGGCCGGCGTCTAGGCGGAACGAGTCATGAATTGCGGGAAAGCGCGCTGAAGGCCGGATCGCGCACGAGAATATCTTTGACTGATGAATGGTTCCGGCTACGGGTTGTCGCGCAGCGGTATCTGCAGACCCTGCAATACGCGGTTCACTTCGTCTTGCGTCTCCAGTTTTTCGGTCTCCCGCACCAGTTTTCGCGGCAGGTGCGGCGCCAGCAATTCGATGAACTCATACATGTAGGCCCGCAGCAGTGCGCTGCGCCGAAAGCCGATCCAAGTCGTATGCCCCTCGAACAGGTGCGCCGCATCGAGCACCGCGAGGTCGGCGTCGGTGACGGGATCGATGGCCAATCTGGCCAATATGCCGACCCCCAGGCCGATGCGCACATAGGTCTTGATGACGTCCGAATCGCGTGCGGTCAGGGCCACGTCGAGCGAGAGCCCGGCCGTTTCGAACAGCGCGGGCAGCGAGGAGCGGCCGGAGAAGCTGAATACGTAGGTGACGATCGGGTATTCGGCCAATTTCTTGAGCGTCAGTTTGCCCGCGGAGGCCAGCGGGTGGCTTTGCGGCACCACCACGGCGCGGTGCCAGTGATAGACCGGCAGACGCACCAAATGCGGAAACAGCTCCTCCGAGCCCGTCGCGATGGCGAAATCGACGCGGTCGCGGGCGACCATTTCGGCTATTTGCTCGGAGGTGCCTTGATGCAAATGCAGGCGCACCTTGGGGTACTTTTGTCGAAATACGCGGATCACCTGCGGCAGCACATAGCGCGCCTGGGTATGAGTGGTCGCGATGGACAGGGTCCCGCCATCGGCTTTGCGCAGATCCGCCGAGGTGCGCCGGATGTTCTGCATTTCGCGCAGGATGCTGCTGGCGCGGGAGATAATTTCCTCGCCGCCGGCGGTGATGCGGGTCAGTGCACGGCCCTCGCGCTCGAATAGCTGAAAACCGAGTTCCTCTTCCAGCAATTTGAGCTGCCGGCTGACGCCCGGCTGGGAGGTGTGCAGCTGCCGCGCAGCTGCCGTTATGTTCAGGCCGTTCTCGTGCACGGCCACGAGGTAGCGCAGTTGCTGCAATTTCATGCCCTGCAGCCTGTCCGAGTATTCCCCGTGAACCGCGTTGGCTTGGCGAGGGAGCGGATGCAAGGCACGCGGCGCGGGACGTAGCGGGCGCTGCGGCCATGCCGCGCAACACCGCAGACGCCCCTAACCAAACCAACCCTTCGGGACCGGGCAGAATTCACATCATCCATCGTTGTCGCCTCCTCATTGGGTGTTACCCAACCACGTCGTCTCCGCCTCGGCTGAAGCGAATTCTGCCACGCTCGCGGCCGCGGGGAATACTCGGACAGGCTCCTGATATAAGTTTTGAGTTTCACCCGCGCGGTTAGCACCAAAGCGCATGTCCTCATAAGGGATAGTTCGTTTCGCCTGGGAATCGGGCGCTCTATAGTTTCCAGCCCGCTCCCACCGGAAGGTCAATAGTGTCCGAACTGCCCCCCAGCTTGCGAATACGCGCCGAGAACAGCATTTCGCAGCTGCATGCGGCGGTCGCGGAGTACGGCAAGGTGTGCTATGCGAACAGTTTGGGCCTCGAGTCGATGGTGCTCACCGATTTGATCTGGGAGGCGGTGCCGCAGATCGAGATCTTCAGCATCGATACCGGCCGGCTGTACCCGGAAACCCATGTATTAATCGAGCGGCTGCAGCAGCGCTATGGCCGTCCGCTGAAGATCTACTATCCCGAACCCGCCAAGGTCGATGAGTGGGTCGAGACGCATGGGGTCAACGGCTTTCGCGACGGCGTCGAGCAGCGCCGCGGCTGCTGCGTGGTGCGCAAGGTCGAGCCGTTTCGGCGCGCCGTCGCCGGTCGCGGAGCCTGGGTCACCGGGATACGGCGCGGCCAATCGGCGAGCCGCGCGCTGGCTGCGCCGGTTGAATGGGATGGCGAATACGGCCTGCACAAAATCAGCCCGTTGCTCGACTGGTCGGACAGCGAAGTGTGGGATTACATTCGCCGCAAGCGGCTGCCCTACAATACCCTGCACGACGTTGGTTTCCCCAGCATCGGATGCTCACCGTGCACTCGTGCGGTGCAGCCGGGCGAGGATCCGCGCTCTGGACGCTGGTGGTGGGAACGTGCCGATTCGCGAGAGTGCGGTCTACACCCGCGCCGCAAGCTTACGCCGTTAGCGGCGTTGCAAGTTCCCGAAGGCTAGTCTTGAATCGGGCGGCGGTGTCGAGTAAGCCGGCCTCGAATGGGTCGCGATGCGCCGAGGGCGTACGGGCGTGAATTATTTTCCGGTCTTCTTCGACCTCAAGGGACAGAAAGTGCTGGTGGTGGGCGGCGGCGAAGTGGCGCTGCGCAAGGTATCCCTGCTGCAGCCCACCGGTGCCCTGATCACGCTGGTTGCGCCGCGGATCGACCCCGAGCTTACGGAGCGCGCCGCGGCCGGCACGCTCTTCATCGAGAGCCGCGAGTTCATTCCCGGAGATTTGGACGGCATGCGCCTCGTGATCGTTGCCACGTCGCGTCGCGCCGTGAATCGCTGGATCGCGGCGTTGTGCGATGCGCGCGCAATACCGGTGAATGTGGTCGACGATCGCGAGGCGTCCCGATTCATCGTGCCGGCGATCGTCGATCGCGATCCGGTGCTGGTCGCGGTTTCGACCGGCGGCACCTCACCCGTCTTGGCGCGCCGGTTGCGCGAGCGTCTCGAGGCGGCCATTCCGAAGGGCGTCGGCGAATTGGCTGCGTGGTTGCGCGATCTGCGTGCCGCCAGCCGCCGGCGGCTGCGCGGTACGGACGAGCGGCGGCGATTTTTCGAAGCCGTCATCGACGGCGACGCGGCCCGCCGCTTCGTCGCGGGTGACCGTCGAGGCGCACGGCGTATTGCCGAGCAACTGCTTGCGAAGGCCGCCGGAGCGGCTCGCGCCGCGGGCGAAGTGACCTTGGTGGGGGCCGGTCCCGGCGATCCGGAACTTTTGACATTGAAGGCCTTGCGCACGCTCCAGGATGCGGACGTCATTCTGCACGACCGCTTGGTATCGCGCGAAGTGCTCGACTTCGCCCGGCGCGACGCGGCGCGGATTTGCGTCGGCAAATCCTCGGGCGGCAAGAATACGACCCAGGCGGCGATCAACGACTTGTTGATCGAACACGCCCGGTTGGGACGGCGCGTGGTGCGGCTCAAGGGCGGCGACCCCTTTGTTTTCGGCCGCGGCGGCGAAGAGCTCGAGGCGCTCGCACGGGCGGGAATCAATTTTTCGGTGGTGCCGGGCATCACGGCGGCGACCGGCTGCGCGGCCTATGCCGGCATACCGCTCACGCATCGCGAATATGCCCACAGCGTGAGCTTCGTGGCCGGGCATGCCGGAGATGGCGATGAGGAGCCGGATTGGCGGGCGTTGGCCATGGCGGGTAGCACTGCGGTGTTCTACATGGGCCTCGCGCGGCTGGATCGCATCGTGGGCAGGCTGCTCGAATACGGCGCCGCCGCATCTCGGCCGGCGGCCATCGTCGCGCAAGGCACGACGGCGAATCAGCGGGTGCTCACCGCCACGCTGGCAACTATTCGCGACATCGCCTCGGCTGCGGGCCTCGAACCGCCGGCGCTGCTGGTGGTGGGCGATGTGGTGGCTCTGCACTCCACCCTGGCCTGGTTCACTGCGGCCGGGCCAATCGATCTATCCGAGAGTGCTTAGCTCCACACGACCCTAGGCGATGGCTTGCGCAAGGCCTCGCTCCGCAAGCCACGCGCGGTTGAACAAGCGCGACTGGTACTTGGCGCCGCCGTCGCACAGGACGGTCACAATCGTGTGGCCCGGGCCCAATTGCCTGGCCAGCGTGTAGGCGGCCGCAACGTTGATTCCTGCCGTGCTGCCGAGCAGCAGGCCTTCCTCGCGCAGCAGGCGATATACGAAATGCATCGTCTCGGCATCCGCGATTCGCAGCGCATCGTCGATCGGAGCGCCGTCGAGATTTGCCGTCACACGCCCGGTGCCGATGCCTTCGGCGATCGAAGTGCCGCCGTCCGACTTGAGTTCGCCATCCGTGAAATAGCGATACAGCGAGCTGCCGGGCGGGTCGACCAGCACGATCCGCACCGCCGCAGACCGGGACTTGAGGTAAGCGGCGACACCGGCAAGCGTGCCGCCGGTCCCGGTAGCCGCGCAAAATGCGTCGAGCTTCCCGTCGCAGTCGCGCCAGATCTCCGGACCGGTGGATTCGAAGTGCGCGCGCCGATTGGCCGTATTGTCGAATTGGTTGGCCCAGATCGCGTTCGGCAGCTCCTCGGCCAAACGGCCCGCCACCTTCTGATATTGGTTGGGATTGCTGTAAGGAACCGCGGGCACCTTGCGCAGCTCCGCGCCCAAGGTCTCGATGATCTGATATTTCTCGGCCGCCTGATTGTCCGGCATGACGATGACGCACCGGTAGCCGCGCGCATTGCAGACGTGCGCGAGACCGATGCCGGTATTGCCGGCCGTGCCTTCCACCACCGTTCCGCCGGGCTTGAGGACGCCGCGCTGTTCGGCGTCGAGTACGATCCACTTGGCGGCGCGATCCTTGACCGACCCGCCGGGATTCATGAATTCGGCCTTGCCGAGGATTTCGCAACCCGTTTCTTCGCTCAAATGACGCAGCCGGATCAAGGGGGTGTTGCCGATCGCGCCCGTGAACCCGTCGCACAATGCCATCGAAATCCCCCCAAAACCGTAGCCGCGCAGCATACCTGGGAGCCGCCGCGCCGATGCGCGCTTTACCCGGTCATATTAAAAAGAATCCCCGGACTTGCCGGGGAATTCGAGTGGAACAGGTGCAGAGTAATAACCCGACACGTCCTTTATCTGGAGGATACGCGGCACTTGAAGTGCGCTTACGTTCGACCTTCTTTGAATTCGCTTCTGTTGCGATAAAGTAACATTAGGCGAAACCCTGATAACGTGAACGGCGAGAATACTACCAGCTACTACCACCAAATCCAACAGATAAGCGATCAAGAGCACAAATTGTTGCACTATGCCAAATTGCGCTCCAATTTGTGACGTAAGCACAACACCCGCTAGAGGTCAGGGCCAGCGGCAGGCTCGAGCCCCGAAATCCGGCGAGCTCGCGCGCACCACGCAAAATCGTTGACCCGTGGGTGCTTCCATGACCCACCAGGTTTGGACCGCTTGCACCCGCTTCGCGCCGAGCTTCTCCAGACGCTGCACTTCGGCGTCGATGTCATCGGTTTCGATATCGAGGTGCACGCGGCTCGGGTGGTCCACCTTCTGCACCTCGATGTGCAGGCCGTGACAGGTGTCGTCCAGACGCCTATAGGCTTCTCCTTCGCTGCCCGGCAGCTCTCGCTGCGCCATGCCGAGGGCGCCGCTCCAAAACCCCGCGGCAGCCGCCAGATCATCCGTCCGGCAGTCGATGATGAATCCGCACAATTTGCTTTTATGCATTGCTTCCTCCAAATTTGCGCCGAAACTCAAGGTGATCCTCATGAAATATTTGCACACCATGGTCCGAGTCACCGATATCGAGCAATCATTGCGTTTCTATCGGGATGCTCTCGGGCTGGTCGAATTATCGCGCCGCGACTATGCCCAGGGACGATTCACGCTGGTGTTCCTCGCCGCCCCCGGCGACCAGCAGGCCCAGGTCGAATTGACTCATAACTGGGATCCGGAAACTTACACCGGCGGACGCAACTTCGGCCACCTCGCTTACGCGGTCGATGACATTTACGCGGCGTGCAGGCGCTTGATGGAGCACGGCGTGACGATCAATCGGCCGCCGCGCGACGGGCGCATGGCGTTCGTGCGATCGCCCGACAATATCTCGATCGAACTGCTGCAGCATGGTGCGCCGCTGCCCGCCGCAGAACCCTGGACCAGCATGCCGAACGTCGGCGTGTGGTAGCGGCCGTACAGGAAGTCAGAGGCTCTCAACGCCATTGCGACTTGATGCGGATCCGGCGTTCGGCGATCAGCGTGCGGTAAACGCCCATGATCGTTTGATTGACGTTCTCGATGAAATGCGGGTGCAGATCGGGTGCCAGCCGCTCCCGCGGCGCCGATGCCCGCCGCCGCAGTATCGATGCCAGCGCCGCAATGTCGCCGGATGGGAACAGATCGCCCCCATACTCGTCGATCAGCTCACGACAGCCGTCCGCGGTGGAGGCCACCACCGGCAAGCCCGCATCGAGGGCCTCCAGCATGACGAGCGGCAACGGTTCGCGGCGTGACGGACATACGAATAGGTCGAAGGCCTGATAATAGTCCTTTATGTTTTTGCGAAAGCCCGGCATGGCCATTCGTGGCCCGAGCAGCCGTTCCAGCCGGGCGCGCTCCCGGCCGTCGCCCAGGATGACGAGGCGCGCGTTGGGCACGTCGGCGGCGCGAAACGCTTCGATCAAGATGTCGAGACCTTTGCTGTACGCAAGCCGGCCGACTGCGCCTATCAGATATTCGCTTTGCGCGACACCCAGGGATTCTCGTATCGACGCAACCTCGGCCGCATCCAGCCGGCGATGCGGAGTCAATAATTGATTGAGTTTGAACACCCGCCCCCGGTAGGAGGGCGGTATCTCGCGCACCTGCCAGTGCGCGTTGCAGATGAGCCCGTCCAGCTGAAAAAAATGCGGCCCGTTCGCGCTGATGTGCAGGGTGGCGACCGACGCTGCGTTGGGGTGGGAACGCGCGATGATGCGCGACGATCGGCGCAGATGAGTGTGAATGACATCCGGACGGAATTCTTCGATGCAATGCTCGACTGCGTGCTGGGTGCGCCACCAGGTCGGAACCGCGGACACTCTTACCCGCTCCGAGACCGCATCCACAATCGACATGCCGAATCGGCTTCTATGCGTGCGGCGCACCAGCAGCGTGACGTCATGCTCGGCGGATTGAAAGCTGGCAAGTTCCGCAGCATAGCGTTCGGATCCCGCGAAACCGCGGGAAAGAATCACATGCATGATTCGCATCGATTGTATTTCCTACAACCTGATTGGGGAGCCGTCAGGATTTGAATATTCGCTGCGCGGGGCGATTTATCGCCGCCGTTCCCTTCCGACTTCCGCATCGACGCCGTGCAATTCGCAACGTGGTTCTACGCATCCGATGTCAAAACATCTCGGAGGCGTCGGGTGCCTTTATCTCCACCGGCTTGCGCGAGGCAATGTGCTCGCCGGTGATCATTTCATCGTACCCTTGACCTGGACCTACCATTGGATAGACCCCCGCATTTTCGTCGATCATCACCTCGAGAAAGGCGGGCCCTTCGAAGCGGATGAATTCCTCGACGACTCGCGGCACGTCGCTCTTCTTATCGAGCCGCACGGCGAACTTGAATCCGTCGGCGAGAGCCGCTTTTACGAAATCCTTGGTGTGCAAGCTCTTGTCGCTGGCGCTCAAGCGGCCCTTGAAGAACAGCTTCTGCCACTGCTTGACCATGCCGTCGCCGCAGTTGTTCAGGACGACGACCTTGATCGGCAAGTCATAGGTGGTGACGGTTTCCAGTTCGCCCATGTTCATGCGGATGCTGGCGTCGCCATCGATGTCGATCACCAGGCGATTGCGCTGCGCGAATTGCGCGCCTACCGCCGCCGGTAATCCAAACCCCATCGTACCCATGCTGCCGGAGGTCAGCCAGAGCCGCGGCCTGCGGAAGTCGAAATACTGCGCCGCCCACATTTGATGCTGGCCGACTCCCGTCGCGATGATGGCCTCCCCGCGCGTAAGCCGATTGATCTGCTCGATGACGTAATAGGGCTGAATCAGCGCGCTGTCGCGGTCGTAATTCATGCCGTATTTGGCGCGCAGCTCATCGCATTGCCCGAGCCATTCGGACCAGTCGTGATTGACATTATTACGTTTGGCGTAATCCAGCAGGCACAGCAGCGCGTCCGGCATCAGGCCGACGTGGCTCCAATCGACACGCTTGACCTTGTTGATCTCCGATGCGTCGATGTCCAAATGAGCGATGAACTTGGCTCCGGCCGCGAATTTTTCCGGATTGCCGGCCACGCGATCATCGAAGCGCGCACCGATCGCCATCAGGAAATCGCAATCGTCGACCGCATAATTCGCGAACGCGGCGCCATGCATGCCCAGCATGCGCATGGACAGCGGGTGCGTGGTATCGACGGCGCCGATTCCCATCAGCGTCGTGACAACCGGCAGCTGCAGCTGCTGAGCGAATTCGCGCAACGCGTGCGCTGCGCCCGCATTGATCACCCCGCCGCCGGCGTAAATCATCGGCCGCCTGGCCGCAGCCAACGCCGCAAAGAAGGCGGCGCAGGCGGCATCCGGCAATTTGTTCGCCTCCAGCCGATTCATGCGTTGCCGATATCCGGGGATCGGCAGCCGCCCCGATCCGTGAAATACACCCCTCCAGTTCTGCACGTCCTTCGGAACATCGAGCACCACCGGGCCCGGACGCCCGGTCCGCGCGATCTCAAACGCGGTACGCACGGTGGCCTCGAGCTTGGCCGGATCGGTCACCAGGAAGACGTGCTTGGCGACCGCGCCCATGATGCTCGGCACGGGCGCTTCCTGGAACGCGTCCGTACCGATCGCGGTAGTCGGCACCTGGCCGCATATGACCACGATGGGCACGGAATCGGCCTGGCAGTCGCGCACCGGGGTCACCGTGTTGGTCGCGCCGGGCCCCGACGTGACCAGCGCCACGCCCACCCGGCCGCTTGCACGGGCGAAACCCGCGGCCATGAACGCGGCTCCCTGCTCGTTGGCCGGAACGATCAGCGGCATCGAGGACCGGTGCTCCTGGTTGTAACGAAATACCGCGTCGTAGATCGGTAAAATCGCGCCGCCGCTGTAACCGAAAATCGTGTCCACGCCCTCGTCGGCCAGGACCTGAACCAGCATTTCAGCGCCGGTCATACTGGCCCCGGCGAGCGGGTGAGCGGCTTGATTCAGCATGTCATATCGATCTTTCACGCCCAGAGCCTAGCAGTTCTCGCCCTGGCGCCCAAGTGCCACCCTCCCGTATCCTTTGCGGCTATGCGGCACCTCATTGCGATCCTTCTGCAGAACGAGGCCGGGGCGCTCACCCGCGTCACCGGCCTGATCTCCACCCGCGGCTACAACATCGAGTCTCTCTCGGTGGCGCCGACCAATGATCCCACGGTGTCCCGCGTCACGCTCGTGACCAGCGGCTCCGACGCGGTCATTGCGCAAATCAACGCGCAACTGCTCAAGCTGGTGGATGTGGTGGCGGTCGAGGATATGACGAGCGGCGATCATCTCGCGCGCGAACTGATGCTGATCAAGCTGCAAATCGCCCCCGATCATGTCGAAGCGGTCGGCGCATTGCTGCGCCGAGTGGGCGGCAGGGTGCTTTCGCCGAACCCGTCGAGCTTTATTGTGGAACTCACGAGCACCGAGATCGAGATCGGCGAGTTCATCGCCAACGCAGCGGCATTCGGCGAGATCATCGAAGTCGTTCGCAGCGGCGTTCTCGGCATTTCGCGCGCCAATCCGCGGTTGCATGCCGTCAAGTGAGACGGCATCCCATCCGGTGGAAGCAACGAATCACCGGCCAACGGAGGATATCATTTCATCATGACTGAAATCGAAGTTACGCCGGAACACTCCGCGGATCCCGCGACTCGCCGCGTCGGCATTCTGGTCGGCGTCGTCGGAATCCTTCTTTCGGTGGTCACGATCGCGTCGCATCGGTCGCATACTCAAGCGGTTATCCATCGCACCGAATCGAACGATCAATGGGCCTATTATCAGGCGAAAAAAATACGCGAGAGCTCCAACGATGTCGCGTTGACTCTGCTGCAGAGCCTGAACGCCGATCCCGCGAAGGCGGCGGCGGCGGTGCACAAGCTGGAAGCCGCGCGCGATAAGTATGCGGACGATGCCAAGGAGATCATGAAAGAGGCTCAGGCCAAGGACGCCCTGTGCGATATCGAGGAGCATCGGGCGCTGCGCTTCGACATCGGCGAGGGATTGCTGGAGCTCGGCCTGGTGTTGAGTTCCTTGTACTTCCTGGCGCGGAAGAAATTCTTTCCGTTCTTCGGAGTCGTGGCCGCGATCGCCGGAATCGCCATGGGAGTCGCGGGTTGGATGCTCTGAAGAGCAGCCTCGCCATTTGGGCGGCCGGCGCGCTTGCCTTGTTCGGACCGCCGGCGGCAGCACAAACCCCGCCGCCGGCCGAATCCGGTCAGGCGGCGCGGGTTGAGGCCCGTTCCCCCGATCTGTTGGCGGTCGGGACGGTGCGCGGCGGCCGGATGACGATTCACGTGAGCCGCATCCTCGACAACTCGCCGGTGCGAAATGCCGTTGTGACCGTGGTGCTGCGCGGGATGGCCCATCCCGCAACCGCCGAGGCCGACGGCAGCTACTCGCTCGAAACGCCGGATTTGAGCTTGCCGGGAGCAGCGTCGGTGCAATTTCAAGTGGTCCAAGGCGCCGCGTCCGAGGAGCTCAAGGGGATGTTGCGTGTCGCCGATGCGGCGGGCCCGGCCGAGGACAAGAATGGCGCACGGCAGCTCGGCTGGTGGGTCCTCAATTTCGCGGTGTGCATCGGAATTCTCTGGCTGTGGCGCCGGCGCAAGGCGCAGAAATCCTAGAAGCTCTGGAACGTCTGCACCAAAAATTGGAATTTTTGGATACCGACGGTATTGCCCAACGGAAAGGCCAGATCGACGTGCACCACATTGCCGAGACCGGTGCGGGTGTTGCCAAGGCGCAGTCCAACGCCGACATCGCGCAACAGGCCCGGGTCGCTGTTGCCGACCACTCCGCTGCCCCACGTTCGGCCCACGTCGACGAAGGCAGCGGCTCCCACGCGAACCAGCCGAAATGGGTACCAATCGGTAAAAACCCGCTGCTCCACCGTCAGGATGCCCCGCGACGTGCCGGATTCGTAGCGCAACGGGTAGCCGCGCATGCCGTTGTCGCCTCCCAGCAGGAGTTGCTTGTCCGGATCGAGCGAGTCGGTGACGGTGGCCGACAGCGCCGCATAGAGCAGCCAATCCGTTTGCCAGCGCCAATAATATTTGGCGCTACCGTCGGCGATCAGGTTGCTTGCGCGGCCGTCCTCGACGCGCGAGGAGAAATTCCCGTTCAAGAATAGCTGCTGCTCGTAGGGCAGCTCAAAGCCCCGCAGCACGGTGGCCGCCAGCATCAGCGCATTGGTATGCGCGCCAAACGCGCCATTGGACCAGCCCACTTGCCCGGTTACTTCGGTGCCGAAGTACAGGTCCTCGGTTCTGCCGATTTGGTTCTGATCTCCGATCTTCTTGAAATTGTCCTTGAGGATGTCGAATCCGACGAATGGATAGGACAAGGTTCGGTCGGGCGGCAAGGGATTGGCCGGCAAGCTCGTGACCGGCGTGGGCACGAACAAATTCTGGTCGTAGTGCATGCCGAACAGCAGGCGCCGGGAATATCCGTCGACCAAGCCGCTGGAAACGCCGCCGCTCAATTCGTACGCCTTCTGATTGTCGTTGAACTGATCGACGATGTTGCCCAGGTTGTAGCGCGACACGGTGCGATCGAAGGTGAGCGCCGAGATCTTGGCAGCCCAACGCGTATCGAGCGAGTAGAAAGGTTGCGCAATCTGCAGTGCTCGCTCATTGCCGTCGCTGGAATGGGCATAGGCGAGGTCTGCGGTCCAGCGGGATCCGAACACATTGGGGTCGGCGTATTCCACCGTGTTGCTGCTTCGATCGACGTTACTGCTGTGACCGACCGCCAGGGTCTTTCCCCACCCCAGGAAATTGCTGTCCTGCAGATTGTAACCCGTGGAATTGGTGCCGCCGGCACGCGAGAACGAGATACCGGGATTCAAGGTCCAGACATCCTTGGTGATGACTTTGATGTCGACCTTACCGTCGGCATAGCGCACCGGAACCACGTTCGCGTCGTAGACGTAGAGCAGCTTGCGCAAATTGCGCTCGGTTTCCTCGAGCACCTGGCCGTTGTACCGGTCGCCGCTCTTGAACAGCAGTTGCGCCTTAATCGCTCCGCGCTTGGTGCGCAAGTGCAGGTGATTCGCGAGCATGAACAGATTGTTGTTTTCGCGCGGATCGTCCTTGTCGAAAATATTGCGGACGTCGATTTGGATGCTGCCGATGACCGCGCCATCGGCCTCCAACGCCGCGTCGCTCGGCACCCCGGGGGGGCGCGGCTCGTCGATTCGGGTGTGCTCCGTGTCGGTGAACTTGGCCGCGAGCGCCGGCTGGGCCAGGGCGGCAACGAGGATGCAGGGCGCAAGGCATCGCAGAAGCGGCCAGCGGCGGATCGCCGCGATCATGCCTTCTAATATCGGCGCGTTCGATCCGTTACAAGGCGGCGTTGTCGGTCTCGCCGGTGCGGATACGTATCACTCGCAGGATGTCGGTGACGAATATCTTGCCGTCGCCCACCTTGCCGGTCTTCGATGCGCCTACGATCGCCTCGAGAACCTGATCCACCAATTCATTCTTCACGGCAACTTCTATGCGCGTCTTCGGTACGAAGTCGACGACGTATTCGGCTCCGCGATACAGCTCTGTATGGCCGCGCTGGCGTCCGAAGCCCTTGACCTCGGTGACGGTCATTCCCGACACCCCAATTTCCGAAAGTGCCGCGCGGACATCGTCCAGCTTGAAGGGTTTGATGATGGCAGTGATCAATTTCATACGGGGACTCCACTACAGCATTGGGGCGCCGAGACAATCCTATTACTATTCCGCACAACCGGCACGACCATATGCGCCGGACGCCCCCTCCGGGCACGTTTAGCATAAGCTTCGGCTCAAGGGGCGGGAAAATCATGATTGCGACGATTCTCATTATCGGCGGCGGACAAGCGGGCGCCCAGGCCACGGATACTTTGCGCCGCGGAGGCTTCGCCGGGCGCATCGTATTGATCGGCGACGAGCCTCGGCTGCCCTATCAGCGGCCTCCGCTGTCGAAAAAATACCTCGCCGGGGATCTGACGGAGGACCGGTTGCTGATTCGGCACCAGTCCTATTACGACCAACACCGCATCGAGCTGAAGTTGGGGCTCCCGGCGACCCGAATCGACCCGAGCGCGCGCCGGGTAGTACTGGCCGGCGGCGAGGAGTTGGACTACGACCGGCTGCTACTGTGCGTCGGCGCCAAATCGCGGCCGTTGGCGTGTCCGGGAGCGGATCTCGCCGGCGTGCACTACTTGCGCGGCGTCGCGGATGTGGCCCCGATTCGCGAAGGCCTCAAATCAGGCGCACGGGTCGTCATCATCGGCGGCGGGTACATCGGTCTCGAGACGGCGGCGACCGCCTGCCATTTCGGCTGCACGGTCACGGTTCTCGAAATGGCGGATCGGGTGATGAACCGAGTGGTGGCACCCGGCGTATCGGAGTACTTCGCCCTTCAGCACCGCATGCACGGCGTGGATATCGTTTGCAATACCCGCGTGGTCCGGCTCGAAGGGGCGGGACGGGTCGAGCGTGTCGTCTGCGCCGACGGCAGCAATTACCCGGCGGACTTGTTGGTGGTCGGCGTCGGAGCGAATGCCAATACGGACTTGGCCGTCGCCGCGGGGCTTGAATGCGACAACGGCGTGGTCGTCGATCAATACTGCCGCACCAGCAATGACGCGATTTTTGCCGCCGGCGATTGCACCAATCATCCGTCGCCGCGATACGGCGTGCGCCTACGCTTGGAGTCGGTCGACAACGCCTTTGAGCAGGCGAAAACCGCGGCCCTCAATGTCCTCGAACAGCCGACGGTGCACGACCGTGTTCCGTGGTTTTGGTCGGATCAATTCGACAATAAATTGCTCATTGTCGGGCTATCCCACGGTTACGACCGGCAGGTGCTGCGCGGCGACCCGGCCACGCGCAGTTTCAGTGTCTGTTATCTCAAGGACGGTGAACTGCTCGCGTTGGAAGCCGTCAATCATTCGGCGGACTATATGGCCGCACGCAAGCTGATTGCCGAACGCGCACGCCTGGATCCTCGCAAGCTGGCGGACCCGAAGATCGCGTTGAAAGAAGCCATTTGATGCCCACGATTGTGTTCGGCGGGCCCGACGGGGCCCGCCGCGAGATCGAAGCACTCGTCGGCGTCACCCTGATGGAGGTCGCCGTGCCCAAGCTGCGACGCCAGTGATAGCCTTAGGCGGCACGACGACCAAGGGAGCAAGAACACAGCATGTTCGGGTTAGCGATTCACGGCGGTGCCGGCACGCTGCCGCGCGCCGAGATGACCGATGATCGAGAGCGAATGTATCGCACGGGGCTCGCCGCGGCGCTCGACAGCGGCTTTGCCGTTCTTGCGGGCGGCGGCACCAGCCTCGATGCGGTGACGCGGGCCGTCGTGCTTCTCGAGGACAATCCGTTGTTCAACGCGGGCCATGGCGCGGTGTTCACTTTCGACGGCCACAATGAGCTGGATGCCTCCATTATGGACGGCGCCTCGCGCATGGCCGGAGCGGTCTGCGGCCTGACGCACATCAGGAATCCGATCGAACTCGCGCGCGCCGTGATGGAGCACTCCGAGTACGTGTTTCTGAGCGGCAGCGGCGCCGAGGAGTTCGCGCTCACCCGCGGATTCCAATTGGTGCCGACCAGCTACTTCTACACCGCGGAACGCTGGCGGCAGCTCGAGCGCATCCGCAGCGGCGACGGCGGGATCTCCGCCTTGACCATATCGCATGTGGGAACCGTCGGCGCGGTCGCCTTGGATCACCGCGGGAGGCTGGCTGCAGCCACATCGACCGGCGGCATGAGCGCAAAGCGCTACCACCGCATCGGCGATTCGCCCGTCATCGGCGCAGGGACCTATGCCGACGATCGCGGCTGCGCCGTGTCGGCGACCGGGCATGGAGAGGTATTCATTCGCGCCGCGGTGGCGCACGACATTTGCGCGCGCGTGCGTTTCGCCCGCCAAAGCCTCGCGCAGGCCGTCGGTGCCGTGGTGTTCGAAGAACTGCCCGCTCTGCGCGGCGAAGGCGGGGTTATCGCGATCGACCCGAAGGGCAACATCGCCATGGAATTCAATTCCGAGGGAATGTTCCGCGCCAGCAGGGTCTCCGGCGAGGACCCGCAGATTGCTATTTATCGCTCCGATTGAGGATCGCCGGGGCGCGGCGACGCCGCCGAGCGCAACGCCCAACGCCGGATATTCAGCGGCCCTCGCCGCGATGTATTTGGAAGCGCCCGGTCCGCAGGGAATGGTACTCGGCTTCCAAAATCACCACGCGGTTCCGGCCCCGCTCCTTGGCGCTGTACAGCGCCTCGTCGGCCAGTTGAATCAATCCTTCGGGCGTACGGCTCGATCCGGGAAGGACAAAGGCTGCGCCGATGCTGACGGTCAAGCGACTGGCCACCCGCGATGCTTCGTGCGGTATGTTCAATTCGGCGATCGAGCGTTGAATCCGCGCAAGGAGCTCCGCGACGTATTCCCTGCCGGCGTCGTAGAGAATGACCGCGAACTCCTCGCCGCCATACCGAGCCACGAAATCCAAGGGCCGCCGTGCGCAGCAACTCAAGGCAACCGCCACTGCACGCAGGCATTCGTCGCCCGCCTGGTGTCCGTAGCGGTCGTTATAGTCCTTGAAGCAGTCGATGTCGATCAGCAGCACCGCCACCCGCTTGCCTTCGCGTATCGCCTGATGCCATGCACGGTGAATGTACTGATCGAACATGCGCCGGTTCTGAATGCCGGTGAGCCCGTCGCGAGCCACCATTTCTCGCAACAGTGCGGCCTCCAGAAAGCGGGTGCGGCTGGTCTTTTCGTGCATGTAGACCACCGATGCGCAAAATAAGTTGACCGCCACGATCGACATCGCGTTGTAGCCGAACTCGCGACCGGGTAATCGCAGGAACATTCCCGCCCCCAGATAAGCGAGCGTCACCACGGCGTTGGCGGCAAGCCCGTGATAGAAAATCAAGCCGCCCATGAAATAGATGAAAATGACGGTCAACACCAATCCGCTGAATAGAATCGTGGTGCCGCCAAGCGCGGCGATGAGCTGAACCAACACCACGCCCAACCCCACGACGATGGAGGCAGCCAGCGCAAGCGGCGGATAGAGGCGCTCGCGGCGCGCCGAAAAGCTCGCGGCGAGGCAGGCCAACAACAAGGGAATCATCACCAGCAGGTGAATCACGGCGGGAATGCGGTTCAGGTCGTGTCCCAACAGCCTCGCCTGCATCGCCGAAGCGGCGATGATGATCGTGATCGCCAGACACAGATTGAGGCGGATCTGCCCCAGCTTCTCCCCGAGCACCGCCTGCCTGAACTCCGGTTCGAGCGCGGCGTCGAACGTAAGCCAGGGGAAGCCCGCCTTCAGCTGCCGCGAATGCGGCAAATCCGGTAAATCCTCTCCTTGAATTCCATTTCCCTTGATCATCACGGCCCACCGTACGCGCCGATGCGCGCGGACTCGATGAATTGGACCACAGCTTGTCGAGGAGATATTGAGTGCTGGGTCTCTATTTTATGTCAAATGAATCCGGCTGCGCAGGCAGCTGGAAAGCGGCCTCGCCCCGCCGCTCTTCAGTCCGCAAGGTAGTGCGCGAGGTAGGCGTCCAAATCCCACTTGTCGGCAGCTTCTATGCGCCGCTGTTCTTCGCGCGACTCTTGCGCCGCAGCAGCAAACTCCGCCAAGCGGCTCTCGTTGGGGGGATAGAGGTCCAGAAAATAGTCCTTGTGCATTTTCGACATGCGCCGCGCCAGCTGCACGAACGATTCGCCGCTTTGACGCATTTCGCCGAGCAGCCGGGCCGACGGCGTACGCTCGACGTCCTCAATCTTCGCGCGCTGCTGCTCCAGCGCCGTTGCATAGGGGCGCGCCGGCTCTCCGTAGTCCAACATCTCGCACAGACCCTGCATCGAATCGAGCAGCTCCCGCGCCCAGTCGAGCATCGGAAATTCGCGTCCCTCGCGGTTCAGCGCGAGTCCCGGTTGCCGGCCGCGCCGCGCCACGCGAAGGTGATTTTCATCGAGTGCTTCCTGCTCGCCGCGACCGATGGGCTTGCTGTCGCTGAGCAGGCACAGAGCTAGGAACGCTTCGAGAAAGCGCAGCTTGTTTTGGTTGACGCCGACTGGATCGAACGCGCTCACGTCGAGAGCGCGCACCTCGACGTATTCCACCCCTGCCCGCCGCAGCGCCTTGGTCGGCCTCTCGCCGGACCTCGCGATGCGCTTCGGCCTGATGAAGCTGTAGTACTCGTTTTCTATCTGCAGGATATTGGCGTTGAGCTGCAGATATTCGCCGTTCACCTTCACGCCGATCTTCTCGTAGGGCGGGTAGGGCGTGCTGACGGCTCTCGAAAGATCGCGTACGTACTCGTCCAAACTGTTGACCGAAACGCTCACCGTTGCCTGGTTCTTGTTGCGATAGCCGACATCGCTCATCCGCAGCGAGGTCCCGTAGGGTTCGTAGACGGTATCCTGGTCGAGCGACGGCAAACTCATTTCGCGCCCCGCGAAAAAGCCCCTGGATACTGCCGGCGAGGTGCCGAACAGGTACAGCACCAACCAACCGAAGCGCCGGTAGTTTCTCAGAACGCCGAAATACTGCTCGGACACGAAGTCCTGACGCGCTTGGCTGGATTGATTGATGTGCTCGAGCGCATCCCATAGATCGGACGGGAAGGAATAATTGAAATGCACTCCGGAAATCGCCTGCATGATTCGGCCGTAGCGCAAGCCCAGACCCCGGCGGTAAATCGTCTTCATCCGGCCGACGTTGGAGGTGCCAAATTGCGCGAGCGGAATGCTTTGGTCGTCGTCGACGGCGCACGGCATGCTGGTCGACCACAGCAGCTCATCGTCAAGGTGCCGATAAACGAATTGATGGATGTCGCACAAATATTGCAGCAATTCCCAGGTTTCACGGAACGGCGGGGTGACCAGCTCGATCAGCGATTCGGAAAAATCGGTGGTAATGTGCTCGTTCGTGAGCGGCGAGCCCAGGGCGGCCGGGTGTGGAGTCTGCTGGATTTCCCCCGCGGGTGACACGCGCAGGGACTCCTTCTCGACGCCCTTTCGGCCGCCGCGCAGCACCCCTCGTGCACCGGAATTTATGAGGCCGGCAAGCCGCCGCTCGAATTTCTTGTCGACCATGTTGCGCATGACGCTAGGATACTAGAACCTCGTGGAACGGCGCCTCGACAATCCAAGCGTGCCGCCCATCAGTTGGCTCCGTGAGGAGCGGGCCGCTGCAGCTGCACCAATTCAGCGCGCGCGCGCAATGCGCTCAGCAATCTCGGCAAATCATGACGAAGTGCGACTCTGATCAGCCACTGCGGAACCCAAAGCCCCGGCGCCAATTCCACCTGGTAGCGGGCAATGGTGTAATCGCCGTCGCTCTGCAGGGTCCACGAGCCCTTGAGGACGCTCAAATCCCCGGATATCCGCTCGATCGAGATTCGCGCCGGATAATCGTAGGTGGCGCGTATGTCATAGGTCAGTTTCGGCAGGTACCAGGAATAATCGAGGACATGCCGGATTACCTGCCAGGATCCGTCGGGCGCCGTCTCGAGCACATCGCACGCGGCCAGTCCGGGCACCAGTTTGACCGACTCGGCGCAGCTCTTGATTAGCGACCACACGACTTCGCGGCGGGCGTGAATTTTCACCACAGCGCTCGCGCGGCCTCGCTGTCCCTCGGAATCGAGGGCCACGTGCACGTCGAATTCGCCTTGCTCCCTAGCCTCTGCCGCGCTGTACGGTCGGCCGGTGTCTGCGCGGACCGCAGAACCGGTCGCCAGCAGCAACAAGGCGCATGAGACGGACAAGCGCACCTTAGCGGGCGCCGTCCAGCCAGCGATTGACTTTGGATTCGAGGATATCGAGCGGCATCGCGCCTCCCTCGAGAATTTCAAGATGAAAAGCTCGAATGTCGAAGGCCGCACCCAGCGTTTGCGCGGCCCGGGCGCGCATGGTCTGTATTTTTCTCGCTCCCATGGAGCACGCCAGTGCCTCCCCGGGCAATGCGATATCCCGATCGACGGTCTCGCGCACGGTTGCCTCGTCGATCGGTGACTTCGATTGAAGGTAGTCGATCGCCTGCCGGCGGCTCCAGCCTTGCGAGTGCAAACCGGTGTCGATGACCAGCCCGGCCGCGCATTCGATCTCGGCGATCAACGCCGCGAATTTCGATTCCGTATCCCGGTAGAGTCCCAGCTCCTCGCCGAGCGAGGCGGCGTACAGACCCCAACCTTCGACAAACGCGGGATCGCCGCCGAATCTGCGAAAACTCGGCAATTGCGCGCGCTCCTGCTGGATCGCTAGTTGGTAATGGTGCCCGGGAAGGGCCTCGCGAAGAAAGCCCGCGGCCGGCGCCGTAATTGGCTGCAGCGCGATCCCGCCCGCATTGACATACAGCGCGGCTGCGGTTGTTCCATTCGGCGAGGCCCGTTGATAGGACAAGGACGGCGCCCACGCCTCCCGGTAATTCTCCACGAGGCGGATCGCGAAATCGGCGCGCGGCGCTTGCGCAAATGCCGTCGGTACGGCCGCCGAGGCTTGCACTTTGAGTTCGTTGTAGAAATTCAGCAATTCGGCAGGCGTCTTGTAGGACAATCGCGGATCGCGGCGCATGGATACGAACAGGCCCCGCGCATCGCCGGCGAATGTGGTACCGGCGAGCAGCGCCTGCAATCGTCCGTGCAGGCGCTCCAGCTCTGCTTTGCCCAGCGCATGAATTTCCGCGGGAGCCATTGCAGTGCCGGTTTCTCTCTTGACTAAAAAGGCGTACCAGGACTCCCCGAGCGGCAGCGCCGAGAGCCCCACGCTCGCCCTTGCCCGAGGCAGGTACTCGCTGCGCAAGAAATCGTGCAAGGTGCGGTACGACGGAAGAATTTTCTCCCTGACCCCGGCGCTGATGCCCTTGATCAGCCGGGCCCGCTCGGCGTCCGCGGCGGTCGCGGGGATGACGGCGAGCGGCTGATAGAACACATTGCCGGGCGTGTCCGCGCCCAGTGCCGCCAATATCGGCAGCATCTCCTCGACCAACACGCGCGGCAGCGTATAACCGCGCCGCATGCCTTCTCGCATATTGGCGATGGCCTCGTTGGTCCATCGCACGTAGGAGTCGGCTCTCGCCTGCCATTTGTCGTAATCCTTCGCGCTAAGAACCGCGTACTGTCCGACTCCGGTCCCGGTTTGTGCGAACAATAGCGGCAGCGACCTTGCGGGGTTGATCGGCAACAATTCGGAGGGGTAGGTGAAGCTCGCTACGGCCGTCTCCCGTTGCCGTGCGAATATGTCGTAGGTCACGCGTGATTCGGGGTCCAGGCTCGCGCGCGGCAACGCGAGAACCGCGGTGAGATAGCCGCGCTCGAGCGCCAGTGAATCGGCGAGGAACTGCGCGGAAATTTCATATCCGCCGGCGGCGTCCGCGCTGCCCCGGGCGCCCTGGGGCAGCCGCTGCGGGTTGAGCAACTCATGGTCGTCCCAATAATGCTCGACCAGTTGCCTCAACTGATCGCCGGGAGCCGCCTGCTTCGCCGCCCGGGACGCGGGAGGCGCGGGCGCGGCGCCGCATGCCACAAGGCCTAGAAGGGCCAGCCCGAGCGGCGCCGACTGCAAAAAACGCATCATGAATCGATTATATGCCGGCGGCATCGGTTCATAATCTCGAGCTGCGGTATTCTCCTGGTCGAGCAGTCGGGGTCGCCGGGCAATTAGTGGAGGTGGGCAATGTTGGTAGGAGCAACACCGCGACCTGTCGCCGTTGTCGGCGGCGTTCGCATCCCATTTGCAAGAGGCAATGGCGCCTACGCTCAGGTGGGAAACCAGGAAATGCTCACCGCGGCGCTGCGCGGTGTCGTGGATCGGTACGGCCTGCAGGGACTGCGCATCGACGAAGTCGCTGCCGGCGCGGTCATGAAGCACTCGAGCCAGTGGAATCTGACGCGCGAATCCGTGCTCGGGTGCGGTCTCGCGGCCGAGACGCCGGGGCTCGATCTGCAGCGCGCCTGTGGCACCGGTCTCGAGGGCGCCATCCTTCTCGGCAACAAGATCGCGCTCGGGCAGATCGATAGCGCCATTGCCGCCGGCGTGGACACGGTCAGCGACCCTCCCGTGGTCTTTCCCAGGCTGTTTCAGCAGCTCCTGCTCAAGAGTTATCGCGGCAAGAGCGCAAGTGCGAGACTCGGACCTTGGTTGGGCCTGCGGCCGAAGCACCTGCGGCCGGTGCTGCCCGGCATCGCGGAGGCGCGCACCGGATTGTCGATGGGCGAAAGCACCGAACTCATGGTCAAGACCTGGGGTGTAGCCCGCGCCGACCAGGACCAATTGGCCTTGGAAAGCCATCAAAAGGCGTCCGCCGCCTATGCGGCAGGTTTCTACCAGGACTTGGTGCACGAGTATCTGGGACTCGCGCGCGACGACAACATCCGCGGGGACAGCACCCTCGAGAAGCTTGCGAAGCTCAAGCCGGTGTTCGATTCCTCCGGTGCGGGCAGCTTGACGGCCGGCAATTCGACGCCGATGAGCGACGGCGCCTCGGCCGTGTTGCTCAGCTCCGAAGCGTGGGCGCGCCGGCGAAATTTGCCGGTGCTCGCCTTCTTGACCTACGGCAAGGTCGCCGCCGTCGACTACATCGACAAGAAAGAGGGCCTGCTGATGGCGCCGGCGTATGCGGTGCCGCGGATGCTCGAGGATGCCAGATTGACCCTTCAGGATTTTGATTTCTACGAGATTCACGAAGCGTTTGCCGGACAGGTGCTGTGCACCCTCAAAGCGTGGAACGATGCGGCGTTTTGCCGGGACAAGCTCGGCGCGGCAGACGCTCTCGGCACCATAGATCGCGCCAAGCTCAATGTGAAGGGCGGTAGTTTGGCGATCGGCCACCCGTTCGCCGCCACCGGCACGCGCATCGTCGCCACACTGGCGAAGATTCTCGACGAGAACAAGGCAAAACGCGGTTTGATCTCCATCTGCACCGCCGGCGGCATGGGGGTAGCCGCCATTTTGGAGCGTTAAGGAGCGCCAAGAACCAAAACTTTAGGCGACCCCTCGTCAAGCCGTTTATCATCTGTATTGTGCGCAAGGCGCCCCGCTGGCGGCAGCGCGCAGTCCCGCTTTGATCCGCCAACATGTAGGTTAAATTCGGCTCTTATGAAACTAAATGACCCTCTGCTGTTTCGAGAACAGTGCTTCATCGACGGCCGTTGGGCCTCCGCCGCCAACGGCGCGACGCTCACGGTACACAATCCGGCGACCGCGGCTGCGTTGGGCCACATCCCGAACATGGGTGCCGGGGAAACGCGGAGTGCGATCGCCGCCGCCGCCAGGGCCCTGCCTTCCTGGGCGGCCCGAACCGCAAAGGACCGTGCGAGCGTGCTGCGTCGTTGGTTCGACCTCATTCTGCAGCATCAGGAAGATCTTGCGGCGCTGATGACCGCGGAGCAGGGCAAACCGCTGGCGGAGTCGAAGGGCGAAATCAGCTATGCAGCCTCGTTTGTCGAGTGGTTCGCCGAGGAAGGCAAACGGCTGTACGGCGACCTCATTCCCGGTCATCAGCCCGACAAGCGCATCATGGTCCTGCGCCAGCCGATCGGGGTGGTGGCGGCCATCACGCCGTGGAATTTTCCGTCGGCGATGATCACGCGCAAGGCGGGACCGGCGCTCGCCGCCGGTTGCACCATGGTTTTGAAGCCGGCCACCCAGACGCCCTATTCGGCCCTGGCACTCGCCGAATTGGCGAGCCGGGCCGGCATCCCTCCGGGAGCGTTCAGTGTGATCACGGGATCGGCGGCGGCGATCGGCGGCGAGATGACCGCCAATCCGAGCGTGCGCAAGGTGACTTTTACCGGGTCGACCGAGGTCGGCAAGAAATTGATGGCGCAATGCGCCGGCACGATCAAGAAGCTATCGCTGGAACTGGGCGGGAATGCGCCGTTCATCGTGTTCGACGATGCCGATTTGGACGCGGCGGTGGAAGGAGCCATCGCCAGCAAATACCGCAACACCGGCCAGACCTGCGTATGCGCCAATCGCTTGCTGGTACAGGAAGGCGTGTACGACGAATTCGCCGACAAGCTGTGCGCGGCGGTCGGCAAATTGCGCGTGGGCGACGGCCTCAAGGGAGTGACCGATCAAGGTCCTCTGATCGACGAGAAGGCCATTGCCAAAGTCGAAGAGCATGTCGCAGACGCGGTGTCGAAGGGTGCGCGCGTTGCATTGGGCGGCAAGCGCCATGCGCTCGGCGGAACTTTTTTCGAACCAACGATACTCACCGGCGTGACCGCCGGCATGCTGGTCGCCCGCGAGGAAACCTTCGGACCGGTGGCGCCGCTGTTCAAGTTCCGATCGGATGCGGAAGCGATTGCCATGGCCAATGACACTGAATTCGGCCTCGCGGCATATTTCTACACCCGCGATCTCGCGCGCAGCTGGCGCGTTGCCGAGGCCCTCGAATATGGCATCGTGGGTCTGAATACCGGCATCATTTCCACCGAGGTCGCACCGTTCGGCGGAGTGAAGGAGTCCGGAACCGGACGCGAAGGTTCGAAGTACGGAATACTCGACTACACCGAAATGAAATACGTATGTGTGGGCGGCGTGAGCTAGGCCGGGACCAGGCCTCCAGCCCGGGTTATTCGTGAACGATAGGAATTTCTGTGTACGAATGCGGGACTGGACAGAGTTTCCGCTGTTAGCGAATGGCTCAGGCTAGTGTGCTCGGGCGGTTCCTGGAATATTCGATCGCCACGCCGGATATTCGAGCGTCCCTGGAATTCTACGCCAAGCTCGGATTTTCCCAGGCGCAAGTGGGCGAAGCGTGGCCGCATCCCTACGCGGTGGTCACCGACGGCAGAATCTGCCTGGGGTTGCACCAGGCATTCGGCGCCGCGCCCGGCATCACCTTCGTCAAGCCGGACTTGCTCAGGCATTTGAGCGCTCTCGAGAAGCTCGAGCTGAGTTTCGAGTTTCGCCGTCTCGGCAACGACGTGTTCAATGAGCTCGCCTGGCTCGACCCTTCCGGCCATCTGATACGGCTGGTCGAGGCCCGCACCTTCAGCCCCGTCAAGCGCCCGGTGACCGACACTTCCCTATGCGGCTACTTCCTAGAGATCGGATTGCCCGCGCCGCAGCGCGCGGCCGCCAAGGACTTCTGGGAAAAACTTGGGTTCGTCGGCATCGATGAATTCGGATCGCGCCTGCCCCATGTATCCTGCACCAGCGACTCGGTCACTATCGGACTGTATGAGCCCGTGCATTTGCCGCGGCCCACACTGCTGTTCGACGCCGGCGACGTCGGCGGCGCCCTGGCGCGGCTGGCGCAGGCCGGTATCTTTCCGGCCGGTCAAGCGCCCTCGCCGTTGCGGCAACTGCCCGCGGCCGTGATAACGGCGCCGGAGGGAACTCCCATTCTGCTGCTCTCGGAGTCGGCCGCCGCCTGAATGGCCTCACAACCGCGCTCAAAGCGTCGCCGCGACGAATCGGAATTTGATGCGCATGTCGTCCTGCACGCGCAGCGCGCCCAGCATCACACTGAACGGCGTCAAGCCGAGAGCGGATTGGTGCACCCACAGCGCTCCGCTTGCGGTCAAACGGCCGGGGGACGCTTCCAAGGTGAACGGTACGTCGAGCGTCGACTCGTGCCCGGCCACGCTTACCGCCACAGTGGCCGTGAGCTCGCCTTGGGCGCCCTTGATCTTCACGCTCCTGACCGTGATCTCGGGAAATTGTGCGGCGTCGAGCACCGCGGCGCTCTGCATGTTGCGCGAAGTCCCTAATTTCGCGTCTTCGGGAGTCTCTTCGGCAAAATCCGCGCCCTCTTCGCGGCGCATCGCGTCATCGTCCAACACGAATCCCGCATCGGGCACGGTCAGCGCGAACGACGCATCGGTGACCGTCCCCGCATACCGTACCCACCCGCCAAGCGCGCGATTGGCGATGACGTGATTGTGGCCGAGCATCGCCATCGGCCCGGCCCGATATACCAAGATTCGCAGCTCCGACTGCGCGGAATCGATGCGATAAGCTGCGCCGGCCACCGCGCGCGGGCCGGCGGGATTCCGCGGAGCGTTCGGCGCAGATTGCCGGGATTCCGGTGCGCCGCATCCGGCCGACAGCAGCGCGAGCAGGACCACCCCGTAGATTTTCAACACGTTCCGAGCCTCGTCCTCTCGCTCTCTTGCTAAACTCAAGTCCCGTGCCAGTGTGCACTCGGAGCCGCTTGATGCCAAATCCAGGAACCCCGGCGCGCTACGGCGCCGTGGCGCAGGCCTTTCATTGGGTGATCGCCGCGCTGGTCGCCACGCAGTTCGTGCTCGCCAACCTGGCGGACGAATTGCCGGCGGGCGCGCGCAAGCTGGAGCTGCTCGCGCGGCACAAGAGCTTTGGCATGACCGTGTTGGTGCTCGCGATTTTGCGGCTGCTGTGGCGGCGCAGGAATCCGCCGCCGGCGTTTCCGTCCGCAATGACGCCGCGCGAGCGGCTGGTGGCGCGCGGCACGCACATTGCGTTCTATTTACTTTTGTTTGCGATGCCGCTCACCGGGTGGATGATGTCGTCCGCCAAGAACTACTCGGTCAGCTGGTTTGGGCTGTTCACGTGGCCGAATCTCATCGGCAAGAGTCAAGGCGCGTTCAAAGTACTGCAGACGGCGCATCACGCCTTGAGCGACGTTCTGTTCGCGATCGCCGTGTTGCATATACTGGCCGCGCTCAAACACCATTTCTGGGACAAGGACGACGTGTTGCTGCGCATGTTGCCATTCGCCAAATCAGCCCGGCGCGCGCCATGACTCGGGTGGTCCTGCCGCGCGCGGCGCTGGCGGCCGCAGGCTTGGCGGCCGTGCTCGGAGCGGCGCTGAAGGCCGGAGGACCGGCGATTCGCTACGCGGCGGATCCTGGCGCGAGCCGCCTGGAGTTCTCGGGGGTGCAGGCGGGTGCCGAATTCAAGGGCGTTTTCCACAAATTCACCGCCGTCGTCAATTTTGCGCCGGAAGCGCTCACCGATGCGCGCTTCGATGTCGAGATCGACTTGAATTCGTTGGATACCATGGACGAGGATCGCGACAGCACCATGCGCGGCGCCGACATCTTCGATGGGGCGCACTTTCCGACGGCCCATTACCTGACCCGCAGCTTCGCCAAGACCGCATCGGGCTATACCGCCATCGGCGCGCTTACCCTGCGCGGGGTCACCAAGGACGTTCCCGTCGATTTCCAATTCGCGCCGACCGCCGGCGGCGCCCGACTCTCGGGCACCGCGAAGCTCAAGCGCCTGGATTTCGGTGTCGGCCAGGGAGAATGGAAAAGCACCAAATCGGTGGCGGATGAAGTCAATGTGGCTTTCGCCCTTGTTTTGAAGCCCAAGCCGGCACCGTAGCGTCCGCGCTGCTTAGCCGCCGCGCCGCCGAAGTCGAGTCTCAGCGGACCGGTAATTCCCGCGACTTTTGCACCGTACGCAAGGCGAAACTGGACTGCACCCGGGCGACATTGGGCAGTCGCGTGAGATGCTGGCTGTGCAGGCGCTCGAAATCCGCCGTATCGGCGAGCACCACACGCAGCAAATAGTCGTATTCACCGGACATGAGATAACACTCCATGACTTCCGGCACCTTGCGGGCCGCCTCTTCGAAGGCGTGCAAGTGCGCCTGCTCTTGCCGTTCCAGCGTGATGTTGACGAAGACGTTCACCGGACAGCCGGCTTTTTGCTGATTGATCAGCGCGGTGTAACCCTCGATGAAGCCCGCTTCCTCGAGCGCACGCACGCGCCGCAGGGAGGCTGATTCGGACAGGCTCACCGTCTCCGCCAACTGACTGTTGGTCATCCTGCCGTCCAGCTGCAAGACGCGCACGATGGCTCGATCGTATCGGTCCAGCTTTATCAAAGTCACCTCCCCGCCCGACCGGCATCCACATATCGCGCCGGGCCGCTATCTTATTGCGCAATAAGGCAAATATTAGGAATATTCTGCCATAAAGAGGGTTTATGTAAGGAGCATTTGCAATTTTCCGGCGCGCCGTGCGCGTAGGCTGGCGTCAACCTCTACGCCGCGTCCGGAGCACCGCTATGAAAATCGGAGTCCCCAAAGAGATCAAGGTTCATGAGTATCGAGTGGGCCTGGTACCGGCGGGAGTTCGCGAACTCATCGACGCAGGGCACCAAGTCCTGGTGCAGAGCGGCGCCGGCGGCGGCATCGGATTCGACGACTCGCACTATCAGGCGGCGGGCGCACACATTGCGCCGCGCGCGGCGGATGTGTTCGCGGCCGCTGATCTCATCGTGAAGGTGAAGGAACCGCAGCTGGCCGAATGCAAGTTACTGCGTTCGGGACAAATTCTGTTCACCTATCTGCACTTGGCGGCCGATCGCGAACAGGCCGAAGCGCTCAAGGCCTCCGGGACCACCGCCATCGCCTATGAAACCGTGACGGCGCCGGACGGGTCGCTGCCGCTGCTGACGCCCATGAGTGAGGTAGCGGGCCGCATGTCGGTGCAGGTGGGCGCGAATTGCCTGCAGAAGGCCAACGGCGGATTCGGGGTATTGCTGGGCGGCGTACCCGGCGTGCCACCCGCCAAAGTGGTGATTCTGGGCGGCGGCGTATCGGGCACCCATGCGGCTGAAATGGCGGTGGGTCTGCGCGCCGACGTGACCGTGGTGGACCGCTCGGTCAAGAGACTGCGCGAGCTCTCCTCGATGTTCGCCAGCCAGCTGAATACGGTGTATTCCACGGCGCACGCGATTGAAGAGCTGGTTCGCGACGCGGACCTCGTCATCGGCGCGGTTCTCATTGCCGGCGCCGCCGCGCCCAAGCTCGTCACCCGCGCCATGGTCAAGACCATGAAGCCCGGGGCAGTGCTGGTGGACATCGCCATCGATCAAGGCGGTTGCTTCGAAACCAGCCGCCCGACCACCCATGCAGAACCGACTTATGTGCAGGACGGCGTCGTCCACTACTGCGTGACGAATATGCCCGGGGCGGTCCCGCGCACCTCGACGTTCGCATTGACGAACGCCACGCTACCGTACGTGAAGGCGCTCGCCGATCATGGTTGGAAGCAGGCCATCGCGAACGATGCCGGCCTCGCACGCGGCTTGAACGTGCATGCCGGCCAACTGACCCACCAAGCCGTGGCGAGCGCGCTCGGACTCGAATTCCGGCCGTACCGCCCGGCCTGACCCCGCCCGCCTTCCCGACCCGTGCGGCGGCAATTTGCTACTGTACGGTTGATCAATTACGCTCGCCGCTTTCCGCCTTTGTTTGCGGCCATCGGCGGCTGCGGGCTCGCCTTCGGGTTTGGCAAATAATAAAGGGTCTTTCATGGCAATCAAACGGCGTGTACCCAAATTTCGTCGTACCACCCCGCAGGTGCGCCGCGAGGCGCTCATCGACGCGACGCTGCGCTGTCTGAAGCGCTATGGACACGAGGGCGTGTCGGTACGCCGGATCAGTGCGGCGGCCGGTGTATCCATCGGATTGATCAACCATCATTTTCCAAGCAAGTCCGGTCTGGTGGCGGTGACCTATGAGACCCTCGCGCTCTCTTTGCAGGAATCGATCCGTGCTCAAGCGGAAAACAGGGCCGTTTCGCCTCGCGATCGGCTGAGCGGATTCTTCCGAGCCTCGTTCGCCCCGGAAATTCTCGATCCACAGCTATTCAACGTTTGGCTGGTCTTCTGGAGCATGGTGGCCCATTCACCCGAAATCCGCGCCGTGCACGATCGAACCTACGGCAAATACCGGTCGATCCTGGAATCCTTGCTGGGCCAGCTCGCGGTCTCCGGCGAAGCCCCTAAATTCAAGTTGCGCCCCGCGGCCATCGCCTTGTCAGCCTTGCTCGACGGCCTGTGGGTGGAATTGAGCCTGAGCCCGGCGACCTTCAAGCCGCGCGAGGCGATCGCACTGTGCGATGACTGGGTCAACGGGCTGTGCAACGGCGCCTTCCCCCGGCTGCTCGCGCGGCGCACTGTCAAATCTCGACCTTCGCCGCGACCGCGTACGCACCATTGAGTCGGCGCGCCGGTGCATCGATCCGTCTAATCTTGCGCCGCGCATGCCGTGGCGGGGGGTCTTAGTTGAAGAATCATTATCGGGTGGTGGTCATCGGCGGCGGCGTGGTGGGCACGAGCGTGCTCTATCACCTCGCCCGGCTCGGCTGGACCGACATTGCGCTGATCGAGCGCTCCGAACTCACGGCCGGATCGACTTGGCACGCGGCGGCGGGATTTCACGTGCTCAACGACGATCCCAACGTCGCCGCACTCCAGTCGTACACCATCAAGCTGTACGCCGAAATCGAAAAGGAAAGCGGCCAGAGTGTCGGCATGCACATGCCGGGCGGCTACAGCCTTGCCACCACCCCGGCCCGCTGGGAATGGCTCAAGGCGGAGGCGGCAATTTACGAGACGCTGGGAATCGGGGCACGGCTCGCCACCGCCGAGGAGATCGTCGCCGACTGCCCGATCGTGGATCCAACCGGTCTTTTGGGCGGGCTGTTCGACCCGCACGAGGGCGCGCTCGATCCGCACGGCACGACACACGCGTTCGCCGGAGCCGCCAGGAAGCGCGGCGCGGATGTCGTGCTGCGCAACCGCGTGACCGCGCTCGCGGCGCAGTCCAACGGCCATTGGCGCATCGAGACCGAGCACGGCGCCGTGACGGCCGAGCATGTCGTCAACGCCGGCGGCCTCTGGGCGCGGCGCGTGGGCCGCATGGTGGGCATCGATCTGCCGCTCACTCCGATGCAGCACCACTACCTCATCACCGAAGACCTGCCCGAACTGGTCGCGCGCAAGGGTGAAATGCCGTGCGTCACCGATCTCGAGGGGTTCACCTATCTGCAGCAGGAGCGCAAGGGGGTGCTGCTCGGCGTCTATGAACGCAATCCCAAGCACTGGAAGACCGAGGGCGCCGAGTGGGACTACGGCATGGAACTGCTCCCCGAAGAGATCGACCGGATCGGCGAGGAACTTGCGATCGGCTTCGCCCGTTTCCCGAGACTGCAGCAGATCGGGATCCGCAAGTGGGTGAACGGCGCGTTCACCTTCACGCCGGACGGCAATCCGCTGGTCGGCCCGGTGCCGGGGCTGCGCAATTTCTGGGCCGCGTGCGGCTGCATGTCCGGCTTCTCTCAAGGCGGCGCCATTGGCCGGGTGCTCGCCAGCTGGATGGTCGAGGGCGATCCGGGGGCGGACATCTTCGGCATGGATGTCGCCCGGTATGGTTCGTTCGCGAGCAATGACAAGTACCTGCGCGACTCCACCGCGCAGTTCTATGCGCGGCGATTCGTCATTGCCTATCCCAACGAAGAGCTTCCCGCCGGGCGGCCGCTCAAGATGACGCCGAGCTACGACGCGCAAAAGGCCGCCGGGGCGGTCTTCGGGGTGGTGTGGGGCATGGAGACCCCTCAATATTTCGCAGACCGGCCAAATTTCGTCGAACGGCCTTCGCTCAGGCGCTCGAACGCCCACTCGATCGTCGCGGCGGAGGTCGCCGCGACTCGCATGGCAGCCGGGCTGCTCGATACCGGCGTCTACGGCCGCTACCAGGTGTCCGGGTCCAAAGCCGCCGAGTGGCTCGATCGCCTGCTCGCCAATCGGCTCCCGCCCGTCGGCAAGCTCCGGCTCGCGCCGATGCTGTCGCCGTCGGGCAAGCTCATGGGCGATCTGACCGTCACCCGTCTCGCACCGGACAGGTTCTGGCTGGTAGGCTCCTACTACCTGCAGGAATGGCATCAGCGCTGGTTCCGCGACCACCTGCCGAGCTCCGGCGTCGCGATCGAGAACCTCTCCGAGAGCTGGCTCGGCTTCTCGCTCTCGGGCCCGCGCTCGCGCGAAATTCTTGCGCGCCTGAGCCGCGCGGACGTGAGCGATGCGTCCTTGCCGTTCCTCGGGTGCCGCCCGCTCGACATCGGGCTCACGCAGGCCGTGGTGGCGCGCCTGTCGCTCACCGGCGAACTGGGCTATGAAATCAATGTGCCGGCGAGCGAGCAGCGCGCGTTGTGGGAGGCGCTCCACGAACACGGTGCTGCACTCGGCATGAAGCCGATCGGGATGCGCGCCCAGGACAGCCTGCGCCTCGAAAAGGGCTACGGAGTCTGGTCGCTCGAATTTGCCCAATCGTATACTCCGGCCATGTCCGGCCTCGACCGCTTCATCGCGTTCGACAAGGGAGAGTTCATCGGCCGCGATGCGGCGCTCGCCGAGCGCGCTGCCGGCCCGAGCCAGCGTCTGGTGCTGCTCGCGATCGATGCGCTCGACGCGGACGTCAGCGGCTTTGAGCCGGTGTCGGTCGGAACTCGCAAAGTCGGATTCGTCACCTCCGGCGCCTACGGCCATCACGTCAGGCAAAGCTTGGGGTTGGCCTATGTCGACCGATCGATTGCCGAGACCCCGGTGCCGCTCACCGTGCACGTGGTCGGCGAGCCGCGCGGCGCAAGGATCCTCGCGGAGCCGCCCTATGATCCCAAGGGCCTTAAGCTGCGTGGTTGAGCGCTTAAGCGCCGGCGCACAGACGCGTCACGGCGGCCTTGAAGTCCGGGGCGTAGCTCGATTGCACGTAGATGAGGTAGCCCGGCGGCGATGCCGCGAGCACCGCGGGGCAGTCGAACAGCACGACGGCGGCGCATTCGCGCGCGTCGAGCACCGCTGCGACATCGAGCGAGGAGGACAGCAGCCGGGCGGCCTGCGGACCGTAAAGTTCCATCGCGGTCCACTTGCCCTCGACCTCGACGGCGGTGCCGGCGCCGGCCGCCGCAGCCGACAACCAGACGTCGAGCGCGGCGTCCGGATCCGGCAGGAGCCAGCGGGCCGGCGCGAAATGCAGAGTCGCGGGCCGGCCGTTCGCAGCGCGCCGGACACTGCCCGGCGCCAGGGCGCCGGCCCCGAGAGCCGCGAGCGCGCCGGGCATCGTCGAGGCGAAGGCGGCGAACTCGACCATGCGCCCGTCCGGCAGTGCCGTGAGCGCACAGCGAAATCCGTTGATGCCGCCGGCACCGCTCATGATTTCATCCGCTCGCCGGCGGGATCGAAATGCACCGGCGGCACGACGCGCAACGGCGTGTCGCCGCCGCGCAGCGGATCGCGCGCCACGATGCGCGCCTCCTCCCCAAGGCGTCTCGCGAGGAGCGCGAGGCCGACCCACTCGCCGAGCGCCGGACTGTAAACGGCCGAGGTGACGTGGCCGGCCGCATGCCGGGATTCGTCCTCGGTGGTGAGTTGCGCGCCCGCCTGAAACTTCGTTCTGCCGTCACGGGCCCGGACACCGACCAGCCGCGGCCGCGACGGCTCGTGAAACGCCGGGCGGTCGAGCAGCTCGCGCCCGAGACACGGATTTCCCAGCTTGAGCAGTCCATCCATGTTGAGATCCTGTGGCGTCGTCTCGCCGTTGATCTCGGAGCTCACCAGATATCCCTTCTCGACCCGCAGAATGTCGAGCGCTTCCAAGCCATAGGGCGCAAGACCCGCCGCGATGAGCGCCCGCCACAGCGTCACGGCGATGCCCGGCCGGCAGTGCAATTCGTACGCGAGCTCTCCCGAAAAGCTCGCGCGCAGCACCCGCAGATCGCGGCCCTCGAACCTCCCGTCGGCAAAATCCATGTGACCGAGAGACTTGAGAGAGCCGCGCCAATCCGGTCCGAGCACCCTCTCGAGTGCGGCCCGGCTCTGTGGGCCCGCCGCCGCGATCACGGCCCATGCCTCCGTCACGTCGGTGAGCGTCACGGCCCGACCGTTCCACTCGGTATCGCGGTAGTGTTCGAAGTGGGACAGCATGTGCGCAGCGTGACCCGAGCTCGTGGTCGCGAGAAACCGATCCGGCGCCAGGCGCAGCACCAGGCCATCGTCGAGCACCATGCCATCCTCGCGAAGATTGACCATGTACTTGCTGCGTCCGACCTTGACGGTGCCGGCCCTGGTCAGGTACATCGAGTCGAGGAACCCGGAAGCATCGGGGCCCGCGATCTCGATCTTGCCGAGCGTCGACCCGTCGGCGATCCCGCCCGAAGCGCGCACCCGGCTCGCCTCCGCGATGCCGGCGGTGAAGGCATCGTCGCCGTTCGACCGATAATAGCGCGGCCGCATCCACAGTCCGCTCGATTCGAGCACGGCGCCGTTGGCCGCGTGCCAGCCGTCGAGCGACGTGCGCCGCGCGGTGCGGTAGGCCGGACCGACACGCAGCCCCGCGAGCGCCTTCAAAGCCACCGGCCGATACGGCGCGCGTGACCGGAAGGTTCCCACCTTGTCGAGCCCTTCGCCCTTGAGTTCGGCCAGGATCGCGGCGCCGAGCACCGAGCTGGTCGCACCCTGCTCGGTGCCGATCCCGAGCGTCGTGTAGCGCTTGACGTGCTCGATGTCGACGAAGCCCTCGGCGAGCGCCGCGCGCAAATCCGCGACCGTCACGTCGTTCTGCAGGTCGACGAACTGCCGCTTCTCTGCCTTCAGCGGGGCGGGCGAGCGCCAGAATGCCGCCAGCCGCGGAGCGCCGTCGCCGCGATTCCCGCCGCGCCACTCATCGCGACCCGCAGCCGCCGTGGGGAGGTCCGTGGAATGTCCGGCGTGGCGGGCCGCCTGTTCGCCGGCCGCCTCGCCGTCGGCGAGCACGGCACCCAATTCGAGGTGACCGTTCGCCGCGCCGCAAAGGATTCGCCATTGCGGTTGCGCCTGCGCCAGAAAGGCGCCGAGCCCGGGCGAGTATTCGCGCGCGCCGCCTTCCTGCAATCCGGCCTGCACGCAAGGCGACCAGCCGCCGCTCTGCAGCAGCGCATCGCAAACGATACGCCGGACAGTGCCCGCGCCGGCGAGCGGCGCCACGCGCACCGCGCGCAGCTCACGGGCGCCTTCCGCCGCGACCACCGCGTGACCCGCGAGGCACGCGGTTCCCCGGCGCTCGAGTTCGACGCGAAGCGACGCAGCGACGCCGGCCGCGCCGACCATGTCGCTGCGCGTATCGACGATCGCACGCACCCGCATACCCCCCGCCGCGAGCCGCGCGGCGGCGGCGTACACGCGGTCATGATTGGCGAACAGAACCAAATCTCGGCCGACGGATACACCGTAGCGCGCGAAGTAACGCTCGGCTGCGCCGAGCAGCATGACACCCGGCCGGTCGTTGTCGACAAACGCGATCGGGCGCTCGACCGCTCCCATGGCGATCACGAAGGAACGCGGCCGCACCCGGTACAGGGTGCTCGCGCCCGGCAATCCGCCCGGCTCCGCGTGCAGCACGATTTGTCCTTCCGAGCCGCCGACCACTGCCGTTTCGGTGAGAAGCCGCGCGCCGCGCGCAGCGAGTTCTGCGAGCGTCGCCGCCGCCCACGGCAGTGCGTCCTGACCCTCGATGCGCCCGCCCTCGAACTCGAGTTCGCCGCCGCAGGCGGGCTCGCGCTCGCACAGCACGACGCGCGCACCCGCGCGGGACGCAGCGCGCGCCGCCGCGAGACCGGCCGCGCCCGCTCCGGCGACCAACACATCACAGGAGAGATGCTCGACCGCGATCGGCGGCGTCTCGCACGCGCCCGGCGCCTCGCCGAGCCCCGCGAGCCTGCGAATGATCGACTCGTAGCTGCGCCAGCTCGGCCACATGAAGGTCTTGTAGTAAAAGCCGGCGCCGAAGAAGCCGCCGCCCGCCTGCAACAACGAAGCCAGATCGCGCTGGAGCGTCGGCCAGCGATTCTGGCTGCGCAGCGCGAGGCCGTCGCGTATCGCGAGCTGCGGCGCCGAGACATTCGGAATGACGGCCGGACGCTCGCCGACCGTGAGCAGTGCGTTCGGCTCCTCCGGGCCCGCGGCGAGCACGCCGCGCAGACGGCGGTATTTGACGCTGCGGCCGAAGAAGCGAACGCCTTGCGCGAGCAGCGCAGACGCCGCCGTGTCGCCAGGCTGGCCCGAATACTCGCGACCGTCGTAGCTGAAGCGGATCGAACCCGAGCCCACGCGCGTACCGTGGCGCACATCGCCGCTCATGGCGCGCCGCCGACCGCGGCGCCGCCCAGCAGCCGCGTTTCGAGCACAGCACCGGTGGAAGGATTGCGGCGCACCAGCAGCCAGCCGCGGCAGCCCTCGGCGTGCTGCCAGTGCTCGACCGAGAGCTCGGGTCGATCGATGCGCTCATAGGTGCGCGAGAACGCGCTGCCCGGGCCTGCGGGCAGCGTCTTGTGGAACTCGAACTCGCGCAGCTCGCGCGGGCCGCAGAACGGGCAGATGAGCCGGGTCACTGGCGCACCGGGAACGGTCCGCCGCCGCGCTCGTCGAGCAGGTGTCCGGTCGCGAAGCGCGACAGACGATAAGGTTTGATCAGATCGGGGGCGCTGCCGGTGGCGACCAAAGTGGCGCAGGCCGCGCCCGATGCCGGAATGGTTTTGAATCCGCCGTAGCACCAGCCGGCATTTACGAATACGTTGTCGTAGCGCAGGCGATCGATGATGGGGCTGCCGTCCATGGTCATGTCGTTGGTGCCGGCCCATTGGCGCAGGACCTTGATGGCGCCGATCTGCGGCAGCAGCTCGACCGCCCCCTGGGCGACGTCCTCGAGCCGATCCCACCGGCCCTCTCGCGTGTACGAAGGGAACCCGTCGAGATGCCCGCCCATGACGAGACCGCCGCGGTCGGATTGGGAAATGTACACCTCGCCATGCCCCGGAGAGACGTACACCAGTACCGTGTGCAGCAAGGGCTTCACCGGTTCGGTGACCATGGCCTGAAGCAGATGCGTCTCGATGGGCAGCGGCACACCGAGCATCGTGCCGATCATTCCGGTGTGCCCGGCGGTGGCGAACACGATGCGTTCGGCCCGGACGTAGCCGCGGTTGGTCTCGACACCGGTCGCGCCGCCGCCGTTGGTTCGGACCCCGGTGACTTCGCAATCCTCGATGATGTCGACGCCGTGTGCGGTCGCGGCACGCGCGTATCCCCACGCGACCGCGTCATGGCGGACCGTCCCGCCGCGCCGCTGCACCAGCGCGCCCAGGATCGGGAAGCGCCGCCGCCGCCGCGGCTCGAGCTGGGGACAGAAACGCTCCAGCGCCGCGATATCCATGAGCTCCACGTCGATTCCCGCCAGGAGCATCGCGTTGCCGCGGCGCGCGAGCGCCGGGAAATCGTCGTCGGACAGCGCGAGATCGACCACGCCCCGCGGACTGTACATCACGTTGTAGTTCAGATCCTTCGACAGGGTCTCGTAGCGGCGCAGCGAGTCCTCGTAAAAACAGTGATTCTCCGGCAGCAGGTAGTTCGAGCGCACGATGGTGGTGTTGCGCCCGACGTTGCCGTATCCGACCAGGCGCTTCTCGAGCACCGCGACTCTCTCGAGGCCGTGATCGCGTGCCAGGTGAAAGGCGGTGGCCAGGCCGTGTCCTCCGGCGCCTACCACTACCACGTCGTAGGCGTCCTTCAGCTTCCGCCCGCTCCACAGCGGGCGCCAGTAGCCGCTGCCGGCGAGCCGCGCCCGCATCAGCGCCCAGACCGAGTACGCCCGCCTCGTTTTCTTGTTGAGAGCCACGCGCAGTCACACGAACACCGCCCCTCGCGGCGCATGGCAGTGTGCCTGCATTGCGCGCGCGCGCCTAGAGTAAGCGGCGGTCAACCCTGAGGATTACCGGTCGCGGGAGTGGCCCCGGGTTCGTCGCCGCCAACCCAGCGATAAGTCACGCCGGCGGGCGCCGCACCGACGACGGGCGCCACCCGGAACAGCAACAGCCGCGACAGCGCCCAACCGCCGACGAATCCGATGCCGAGCAACGGGAACGCCGCCGCGAGCACCGCATTTGCGCACCCGCCGAGCATCAGCCTGCGAGCTGGGCGGCGTATTGCGCAACATCCACGTTGCCGCCGCTGACGATCACCCCGACCCGTTGACCCTTCAGCAACGCTCCCTGCGCCCGCACGGCCGCGAAGCCCAGGCACCCGGTGGGCTCGACCACGATTTTCATCCGCGTGGCAAAAAAGCGCATGCACTCGATGAGCTCAGGGTCGGTTGCGGTCAGGATATCGGCGACTTCGCGCCGGATGATTTCGAAGGTCAGGCGCCCCAAGGACTGGGTCTGCGCACCGTCCGCGATCGTCTTCGGCACCTCGATGCGCACGATCGAGCCCTGCCGCAACGACAATTGTCCGTCGTTTCCCGCCGCGGGCTCTACCCCGTACACCTTGCAACGCCGGGCCAAGGCCTTGGCAGACAACAGCGATCCGCCGAGCAATCCGCCGCCGCCCAAACACACGAACAGGCTGTCGAGCGCTCCTACGCGCTCGAAGAGCTCCGCCGCAGCCGTGCCCTGCCCGGCGATGACATCGGGATGATCGTAAGGCGGGATGACGGCGGCGCCGCGCTCCTCGGCCAGCCGCCGCGCGATGTCCTCGCGGTTCTCGCGATAGCGATCGTAAGTCACCACCCGGCCGCCGTAGCCGCGGGTCGCCTGCATTTTCGACGGTGGGGAATCTTCGGGCATGACGATGATCGCCTGAATGCCGAGCATCCGGGCAGCCAGCGCCACCGCCTGAGCGTGATTACCGGAGGAAAAGGCGACGACTCCCCGCGCGCGGGCGGCGGAATCGAGGGTCGACAGCGCGTTGAAAGCGCCGCGGAACTTGAACGCGCCGGTACGCTGGAAATTCTCGCACTTGAAGAACACCGTGGCACCCAGCGACTCATCCACGGTTCGCGACCTCAACACCGGAGTCCGGTGAGCGTGTCCGTGAATTCGGCGAGCGGCCGCCTCCACATCGGCATAAGTCGGCAAGATCAAGCGGAATCCCGGGCACCTGCATCGCCCCGCGTCGCCCTACCCAAGAGGCGGCAACCCGAACAAGCGCTGGTGTGTCAAGCCGATGAACAGTGCGTAGACGGCGAGGCCGAGCTGCACCGCGCGACTCCGCAGCTCGGGTGAGGCGATGACGAGCGAGCGCATCCCCGGAAAAATCGCCAGGCCGAGAATCAATATTGCCATGACCGTCGATTACTTCTTGGCACGCGGCTTTCGTTTGAGCGATCTCTCGATACGGCGCACCGCGGCTTTCTTGCGCACCGGCGCCTTCTTGCGAACCGATGTCCTCTCGCGCACCGGCGCCCGTTTGCGTACAGCGGATTTGGTGCGCGCCGCGGCTTTCTTGCCTGCGGCGGGCTTCTTGCGCGCCACGGCTTTACCGGACGCCGTGGGCTTCTTGCGGGCATTGGTCTTGTTTGCCGGGGCTGGCCGTTTGACCGCCGGCGCGGGTTTGGAGCCCGTGGTCCTTGCCCCGGGATGCGGCGGCAAACCGCGCAGTTGATCGAGAATCGCCGGGTTTTCCAGCGTTGAGACGTCCTGGGTGATCTCCTCCCCGCGGGCGATCGAACGCAACAGCCGACGCATGATTTTCCCCGAGCGGGTTTTCGGCAAATTATCGGCCAACCGGATATCGTCCGGTTTGGCGATGGGGCTCAACTGCGACGCCACCCACGCGCGCAGCTCCTCGATCAGCACCGGCGCCTCGGCGCGGCCCGGACGCTTCCCTTTGAGCACCACGTAGGCGAACACCGATTCGCCTTTGATGTCGTGCGGCTTGCCGACCACGGCCGCTTCGGCCACGCGCGGGTGCGCCGCAAGAGCCGATTCGATTTCCATGGTTCCGAGCCGGTGTCCGGCGACATTGAGCACATCGTCGATGCGCCCCATGATCCAGAAATAGCCGTCGGCGTCGCGATGCGCGGAATCCCCCGCGACGTAGAAGCTCCCCCGGAATTTCTCCCAATAGGTTTTCAAATACCGTGCGTTGTCGCCCCAGATCGTGCGCAGCATCGAGGGCCACGGCCGTTTGATCACCAGGTAGCCGCCGGCGTCGGGCGTTGTCACCGATCGGCCATCCTCGTCGACGATATCGGCAAAAATGCCCGGCAGCGGCCTGGTGCAGGAGCCGGGCTTGGTCGGCGTGACGCCCGGCATGGGCGCGACCATGATGGAGCCGGTCTCGGTCTGCCACCAGGTATCGACGATGGGACAGCGCTCCTTGCCGATGTGGCGGTGGTACCAGATCCATGCTTCGGGATTGATCGGCTCGCCGACGCTGCCCAGGAGCCGCAATTTATCGAGATTGTATTTCGCGGGTATGTCATTGCCGAGCTTCATCAGCGCGCGAATCGCCGTGGGCGCCGTATAGAAAATGCTCACGCCGTGATTCTCGCAAATCCTCCAGAAGCGGCCGCCGTCCGGGTGCATCGGCGTGCCTTCGTACATGACCAGTGTCGCACCGGCCGCCAGCGGCCCGTACGCGATATAGGTGTGCCCGGTGACCCAACCGACATCGGCCGTGCACCAAAACACGTCGCTGTCCTTCAGATCGAAGGTCCAGCGGGTGGTCAACTTGGCATTGAGCAGATAGCCGGCGCTCGAATGTTGAATTCCCTTCGGCTTGCCGGTCGATCCGGACGTGTAGAGCAGGAACAGCGGATGCTCCGCGTTCACCCACACCGGCTCGCAATCGGCGCTCTGGTGCGCCACCGCCTCATGCCACCAGGTGTCGCGGCCCGCGTGCATATCGCACTCGCCGCCGATGCGGCGATAGACGATGACGCGCTGCACGGAGTCGCAGCCCTCCGCGAGCGCCTTGTCGACGGCACGCTTCAGCTCGACCGGGTGGCCGCCGCGCCAACCCCCGTCGGCGGTAACCACCAGCTTCGCACCCGCATCCTCGATCCGATCCCTGACCGCGTTCGCGGAAAAGCCCCCGAACACCACCGAGTGAATGGCGCCGATGCGGGCGCACGCTTGCATGGCGATCACGGCTTCGGGAATCAGCGGCATGTAGATGACCACCCGATCGCCCTCGTCGATACCGGCGGCCTTCAGCGCATTGGCGAATCGGCAGACCTCGCGGTGCAATTCGCGGTAGGTCAGCTTGCGCACGTCCCCGGGCTCGCCTTCGAACACGACCGCGACCTTGTCGGCATTGGCGGCAAGATGCACATCGAGACAGTTGTAGGATACGTTGAGCTCGCCGTCGGTGAACCATCGGTAGTTGGGCGCGTCCGAATCGTCCAAGGGCACGCTGAACGGGCGGTGCCAGACCATTTCGGCGACCGCCAAATCGGCCCAGAATCCGACGTAGTCCTTTGCGGCGGCGTCGTACAGGTGCTTGAGCTCCGCGGCATCCGGCGCGGCTCGCTCGCTGAAATGTCGGGGCGGAGGAAATACCCGCGCTTCGTGCAATACGGATTGAATGTTCTTCTCAGCCATGGCAATTCTCCGTTAAGCCGGCGTAGGGTCCGCAATTCGACGCGCCTGGCGGCGCAGTATGTCGCCAAATCCGTGCATATCGAAAAAGCGTTCGAGTCGAGCTGCGTCCGGCGGCCGGGGCTTCAGGTCATCGAGCCCCACCTCCAGCGGAATGTCGCAAACGATGCCTGTCAACCGCCTCGCCAGATAGGCAGCCTCCCTGTTCGCGATCAGCCTGGCCGCCACCGCCGCCGCTCCGCGCAGCTTCAGCTTGGGCACGCGCTCGAGATTGGCGTACAGCTCGTCGAGCGAGGCGAAGTTCGCGAGCAGCGCGGCCGCGGTTTTCTTGCCGATGCCCGGCACTCCGGGGATGTTATCCACCGCATCGCCGGTGAGCGCTAGAAAATCCGCAATCAGTTCGGGGATGGCGCCGAAACGCGCTCCGATCTCGTGATACTCGTAGCGGACGTTGCCGCTGTAGTCCCAATACACATCGCCGTCGCGGATCAACTGCGATAGATCCTTATCGCGAGTCACCAGCACGTTGCGCAGGCCGGCGGCGCGGGATCGCGTCGCCAGCGTACCGATGATGTCGTCGGCCTCGTATTCGGCGCTGGCGAATTCGGCGAGGCCCATGTGCCGGCAGAACTCGCGGCACAACGGGAATTGGCGCTCCAGATCCGCGGGCGCCGACTCGCGATTTGCCTTATAGGCCGGGTAAATTGCGCTGCGGATCGAGGTCTCGCTGCGCAGGCTTTGGTCGAAGGCGATGCCGACGCGCTCCGGCCGGACCTGTTCCATGAAATCCGAGATGAAGCGCGCGAAGCCGTACAGGGCATGAGTCGCATTACCCTCGCCGTCCACCATGTCCGGCGGCATCGAATAATACGCCCTGAAGATGAAATAGCTGGCGTCAATGTGATACACGACGCCGGAAGACGCGGCGCCGCGCACTCTGCCGGTGGACGCCGCGGCTGCCTTCACATCGGCCAGCGTTGCATGCGCTCGTGCAGCGGGCTCGAACGTGGAAAATGCGCGATCAGGTACTCCATCTGATCCGCCAACACCCGGCGACCCTTCAAAAAGATGTATTCGGCATAGGTCGGCGTGAAAGGCACCGCGAGCAGCTGCATGCCGGCCTGCTCAGGAGTCCGCGAGGCCTTGGCGTTGTTGCAGCGGCGGCAGGCGGAGACCACGTTGCTCCAGGTGTCGTGTCCGCCGCGGCTGAACGGCGTGACGTGATCGCGCGACAACAGGCTGTAGCTGAAGCGCGCCCCGCAGTACAGGCACAGATAGGCGTCGCGACGGAACAGCGTTTGGTTGTTGAGCGGCGGGGTATAGGCGGCGCCCCGCAAATTGCCGGGGTTTCCGGTGTGCCCGAGGGTCGCGATGATCGAATTTACGTCCACGATCGTGCGCAGCCCGGTTCTCGCGCAGGTGCCTCCGTAGAGTCGGTACAAAAGCGTGCCGCAGGCGTAGGCCACCTGATCGGTGTGGTACAGGCGCGCCGCCTCGCGGTAGTCGACCCACTCCAAGGGCATGCCGGACACGTCGGTGCGCAGGATTTGTTGGGACAACGGATAGCCGCGCGAGACGCCCGCGGCATCGTCCCGCAAATCCAGCGATTGCACCCGCCACTCGGAGGTTTTCGCGGTAGCTTCCACCATACGATTCATAACAATACTAAAGATAGACGACTCTTATGCCATAATTCAACGCTTTGGGAGATATGTTGCATGCCTGTCGTCGTGGGTGTCCTAAAGGAAACCGCCGCCAACGAGACCCGCGTTGCGCTGGTGCCGGAAACCGTCGGCAAGCTGAAGACGCTCGGAGCCCGCGTACTCATTGAACGCGGCGCCGGAGTGGCGGCCCATTTTGCCGACGCGGCCTATGGGGAGGCGGAAATCTGCGACTCGGCGGCGATTCTCCGAAGCGCCGACGTGCTGCTGTGCGTCCAACCGCCCCGCATCGAGGACGTGAACGCGCTCAACGGGGGCGCCGTGGTCGTCGGATTCATGCAGGCATACGCCCGCCACGACCTGGTGCGCGCCCTCAAGAGCCGCCGCATCACTAGTTTTTCCGTGGAATTGGTGCCGCGCATCTCCCGCGCGCAATCGATGGATGCCCTGTCTTCGCAGGCCGCCGTAGCCGGCTACAAGGCGGCGCTCATAGCGGCCAACACATTGGAGAAATTTCTGCCGATGTTGACCACCGCCGCGGGCACCATTCGCCCCGCATCGGTGCTGGTGATCGGCGCCGGAGTCGCGGGCTTGCAGGCCATTGCCACCGCAAAGCGCCTGGGTGCGGTAGTCGAGGCCTACGACGTGCGCAGCGCGACCAAGGATCAAGTGAAGTCGCTGGGCGCCAAGTTCGTCGAAACCGGCGTGTCCGCCGAAGGCGCCGGCGGTTATGCCAGGGAACTGACGCCGGAAGAGAAGCAAAAGCAGCAGGAAATTCTCGATGCCAGGATCGCTGCGAGCGACGCGGTGATCAGCACCGCATCGGTTCCGGGCAGAGCGGCGCCGCGCATCATCAGCCGGGCGGCGGTCGAGCGCATGAAGGCCGGATCGGTCATCGTCGATATCGCCGCGGAACAGGGCGGCAATTGCGAGCTCACCCGCGCCGGCGAAGTCGTGGATCATGGCGGGGTGAAGATTCTCGGGCCGAAGAATTTGCCGGCTTCCCTGCCTTACCACGCAAGCGAAATGTATTCGCGCAACTTGTTCAATTTTCTCAAGCCCGCGATAGCGAAGGGCGAGATTGCCCTGGATTGGAAGGACGAGGTGTTCCTGGGCTCGGTACTCACGCATGACGGCGAGATCAAACACGAGGCAACGCGCAACATGGTGGAGGGCATAAAGACATGATCGACGGTGTGATCGCGCTGTACATATTTATGTTGGCCGCATTCACGGGCTATGAAGTCATTTCGCGGGTACCGGTCATCTTGCACACGCCGCTCATGTCCGGATCGAATTTCGTGCATGGCATCGTGCTGGTGGGCGCAATGGTCGCGCTGGCGGGTGCCGACAGCACCCTGCTGCGGGTCATCGGCGTGGCCGGCGTCATTCTCGCTGCGGGCAACGCAGTGGGCGGCTACGTCGTGACCGAACGCATGCTCAACATGTTCGTATCCGCTGGCAAGAAAGCCGCGGGAATCAAGAAGGAACACTAGTCAATGCCTGCCGTTTCGACCGAAACATGGACGCAACTGTCGTATCTCGCAGCGGCGGCGCTGTTTATTCTGGGCCTCAAGCGCATGAGTTCGCCGGTCACCGCGGTGAGCGGCGTACGTTGGGCGGGAATCGGCATGCTGCTTGCGACCTTGGCGACCCTGGCCTTCATGGGTGCCTCGTCCTTCAATCTGATGCTGGTGATCGGCGCCATAGCGGTCGGCGGCGCCGTGGCGTGGGTCAGCGGCAAGCGCGTCGCCATGACCGACATGCCGCAGATGATTGCGCTGTACAACGGCATGGGCGGAGGCGCGGCGGCGGCGATCGCGGCGGTGGAGCTTTACCGCGGCACCGAAGCCAACGCAGTGCATATGGCCATGGCCACGATCGGCGGCTTCATCGGCGCCGTATCCTTCAGCGGCAGCCTGATCGCCTTCGCCAAGCTGCAGGGCTTGATCACCAAATCGGTGCGCTTCGGCGGCCAGAGGTTCCTTAATTTGGCGATATTGCTGGCCACCGCCGCGCTCGGTGTGATGGTTGCATCGGGCGCGCATTCCGGCCTGCCGGTCGTCTCCATGTTTTTCGTCCTGGCACTGCTGCTCGGCGTTGCGATGACCCTGCCGATCGGCGGGGCCGACATGCCGGTGGTGATCTCGTTGTACAACGCTCTCACCGGTCTCGCGGTCGGCTTCGAGGGCTTCGTGCTCGACAACGCCGCCATGATCATCGCCGGCACGGTGGTCGGGGCCGCCGGCACCTTGCTCACTCAGCTCATGGCCAAGGCCATGAATCGATCGCTCGCCAACGTGCTGTTTTCGAACTTCGGCGAGAGCTCGGCGGCTGGCGGCGGAGGCGTGACCGGCAGCCAAAAGGCCATCGAGGCCTCCGATGCCGGCGTGATGATGGCGTATTCGCAAAAGATCATCATCGTTCCGGGCTACGGCCTGGCAGTCGCTCAGGCCCAGCACAAGGTGTGGGAGCTTACCCAATTATTGTTGGAGCACGGGGTCAAGGTGCGATTCGCCATTCATCCCGTCGCCGGACGCATGCCGGGCCACATGAACGTACTGCTGGCCGAGGCGGGTGTTCCTTACGACCTGATCTCGGATTTGGATGAGATCAATGCCGAGTTCGAGACCGCGGATGTGGCGCTGATCATCGGAGCGAACGACGTCGTCAATCCCGATGCGCGCACCAACTCGGGCAGTCCGATCTACGGCATGCCGATCTTGAATGCCGACAAGGCGAAGAACGTCATCGTCATCAAGCGCGGCCAGGGCCAGGGGTTCTCGGGCATCGACAACGCGCTGTTCGTGCTGGATCAAACGCGCATGCTGTACGGCGATGCCCAGGCGGCCGTGAGCCAATTGATTCAAGGCGTCAAGGCGGCAGGCTAAGCTCGAAGCGATCCCTGGTCTGCCATTGGCCGGCGGCGGCGCCCTGCTGGTAGCGGATCATTTCAGCGGACAAATCGTTGGCCCGCATTTCCAAGCGCACGTAGTGGTAGTTGGGAAAATCCGTGTCTTGATACAGGTCGGCGGGTGTGCGGTCCACCGCATAGGGCGCGGCCCCGCCGCCGCCCGACACCAGGTATTGAACGCCTCCCTGCTCAAAGCGTTCGTAGTTGTGAATATGCCCGGCGATCACCACAAAACGCGCGTGGCCTTGGGGTGCGATGCCCTCGAGATAGGCGGCCAGCGCCTGCTCGTTCGGCCGCGGATTATGGTTGGCCAGCTTGTCCGTTTGCAGGTCAGCCACAGGCGGATGATGCAGAACGATCAAGACCAGCCGTACCTTCGGGCTCTGCGCCGCGAGTTCCCCCTGCAACCAAAGGCGCTGCTCGCTGCCGGCCAATAGCGAGGCGTCGCTGTCGAGCGCCACGGCCAACACCTTGCTGCCCAAAGCCACCGAATACCAGCGCAGGCCGCGCAGCTCGGGAAATTCGCGCCACCAGCGATCGAGACATGCCGGCTCCGAGCAGGCCGCAAATTCGTGGTTGCCGAGCGCCGGGTAGATCCGCAAATGCCGCTCGCGCCACTGACCTGTTTCCTCGCGATACACCTCGTAATCCGGCGCCACCCCGTGCCAGGGCAAATCCCCGTTGATGAAGACCGCAGCCGGCCGTTCCGCCGCGATCTTGGCGATCAACGCCTGGCGCGCGATCGGGTTGCTGGCATTGGTTTCGCTCGAATCGGTAAAGCGCATATCGCCATAGGCGATCAGCACCAGCGGCGGCGGTAACTCCGAGTCTGGAACGCTGAAGGTCGCCGCGACCGAAGCCGCGCAAAACGCAATCGCGGATACGAGCAGGGCGATGGATGCGGTGCGCACCGGGCCATGCTACCCGCATCGGGCGAGCCTTAGAATCGAGCCGCCCGAAAATCGCCGGTGCGGCGCAGCGGCTAATGCGGGCCGCGGTGCGCGCCCGACGGAGCGGGAAGATTGCGGATATAACTGCGGCGCTGTTCCGGGCTCATTTGGCGCCACTGCCGTCGCAACTCCTGGCGTCGCTCCGGCGGCATCTGGCGAAATCGCTGGTATTGTTCGCGTACGCGTTGCTGCTGCTCGGGAGGCAGGCCCTTGAATTCGTGCCAGCGCTGACGCAGCTGTCGCTGCTGCTCGGGCGGCAAGCTGCGCCACTGCTTGAAGCGCTGCTCGGCGCCGCCCCGCTGTTCCGGCGTCATCGAAAGCCAGCGCTGGCTCCCCTTGGCCAGCGATTGCTGCTTCTCCGGCGGCAGGCTGTCCCACTTTCCTTGAAATCCCTTGAGTACTTCCTGCTGCTGCGGCGAGAGCGACTGCCACGACTGCGGCACGGCTGCCGGAGCGCCGCCCGGGGCTCCCGAAGACGGCCCAGGAGCCGGCGCATCCTGGGCGACGCTGGCACTCGCCGCGGCCAGCAGCAGACTGGCTCCGAGCACGATGCTCTTGATCATTGCTCTGGTTCCGGCGGCGGCACCGTAGGTTTCTGCTTCCCGGGCGGCGCGCTTTTCAATAACTCCCGCCATGCGGCATCGTCTCCATGATCATCTGCGCCCAAGAACTCGATGAATTCCTCATCCGGGTCATCCGCCGGGGTCGGCGGAGGCGGCGGCGGAGCCGCCGGCTGTCCCGCGTTCGCAACCACCACAACTGCACACAGAGCCAGCCAATACCTTCCGGCGATCAACGGCTACCCACCCTAGGCTGCCGGTTCCGTGCCCGCGGCCTTGTCCGCCCAGTCATAAAATTCAATATCGTCCTGCAGCATCTCCATGGCGTCCCCGGCATTCTCGTCGCTGGACGCGACCAGCTCCAAATCCTCGAAGTTCATCGGATTCTCGGCCGGGGTGCCGAACCACAAGGCGATGCCCAGCACCGCTGCGGCGGTCACGCCGGCCGCCGACGTCCAAATCGATATGCGTGCGAACCAGGCGCGACGCCCGGCAGGGCCGGCTGCTTCGAGCGCCGCGTAGCGAGCCCGGGTGAGCCGCGAACGCAGCGCCATATCGAGACCGTCGACGCTGCCTTGAAATAGAACCCGGCTGAGCTCCTCAAGCTCGCGCGGTCGCGGCTCTGGCGTGTGCTCACTCATCACCAAACCTCGCTCAGTTGTTCGCGCAGCGTATGCACTGCCCGCGAGTAATGCGTCTTGACGCTGCCTTCCGAGCAGCCCATGGCGCTCGCCGTCTGCGCGACATCGAAACCTTCGAAATTGCGCAGCATGAACGCCTCGCGCTGGCGCGCCGGCAATCCCCGCAGCGACTCTTCGAGCTTCTGCATCGCCTGATCCTGCATCAATCGCTCCGGCACCGAAGGCGCCATGTCCGCGACGCTGTCGAGCGGGTCCTGGGCGTCGTTGTCCGGATCCTCCTTTGCGCCCGGCAGCCAGGTCATGAACCGCTTGCGCACGGTCCTGCGCCGCTGTAGATCCCGCACGCCGTTTTGCAGGATGCGGTAGAACAGCGGCCGCCATTCCGCGCTGGGGCGTGCTCCATAATTGCGCGCCAGCTTGAGCATCGCATCTTGAACCACGTCCAAGGCATCATCGGGATCGCGCAGCGCGATCTGAGCCATGCGAAACGCGCGGCGCTCGATCTCGGCCAAAAACTTATCGAGTTCTCGCGTCTGCTCCAGAACCGCTCCCTCGGGTGCTGGCGCGGGACCATCCCATACCATCCAAGTTGCATTGAGCGTACCAAAGCGCGGCATGCCACGTCCTCCTAACATCGACGGACCCGGTCCATTCCAGGTATAAACGCCTGGCGCCCAAGCGGGTTGACGGCACGGAGCGCGCAAGATCAGCGACTTACGCACATACTCTGGGACGTGCGCTGCAATATCCGACTGGGACAATTCGACTAGAGGTCCAGAGGGTCACTTAACCCATTGAATTCTTTATGTTCATTTCTATTTCGAGCAGTTTTTGGCCATTTTGAATGAGTCTCGAAACGGAACGGGCACTTAGGGCCAATGATCCCGGCTTACCAACAGAGTTACCCACAGATTTTGTGGACAAGAATCATCCCCTGATCCTGCAGGTTGCGCTCGATGCTCCGCTGCGCCGAACTTTTGATTACTTGGCGCCCCTGAATTGCGATCATCCGACTGCGGACGGCCCCGCCCGGCCCCGCCCGGACCCCGTGGCAGAGCCGAAGCCCGGCGTGCGCGTGCGGGTCCCCTTCGGCCGCCGTCACCTGATCGGTATCCTGGTCGCAACCTCGCGCAGCTCATCGGTGCCCACAGCCAGGCTCAAGCAGGCATTGGAAATTGTGGACAGCCGCGCGGTGTTCGATCCGGTCACTTTTGATCTGCTGTGCTGGGCGGCCGATTACTACCACCACCCGATCGGCGAAGTCATGGCGGCGGCATTACCGGTGAGTCTGCGCGCGGGCCAGCCGCTGCAGGCCAGCGGCGAATCATGGATCCTGAGCGAGGCAGGGAGACAGCGGCTTGGCGACTCCGCCGGCAGGCGCGCGCCTCGGCAACATGCCTTGCTGGGATGGCTGGCCGCGCGCGGCGCGGCCACGGTGCACGAATCGAACGAATTCAAGCCGGCGCAGTTCCGAGCCCTGGCGAAAAAGGGATGGATCACCGCCGAGAGCGCGCCGCAATCACCCGTGCCGCTCGAATCGCGTCCCAGCGAAGTCACGCTCACCGACGCTCAGGCACGGGTGGTTGCGGCGATCAGCTCATCATTGGGCCGCTTCGCCGCGCATCTGCTCGACGGGGTGACCGGCAGCGGCAAGACCGAGGTCTACCTGCGCGTGATCGCCGCCGCGCTTGCCGGCGGCGGCCAGGTGCTGGTGCTGGTGCCCGAAATTGCGCTGACGCCGCAATTGGTCGAGCGATTCCGGCGGCGCTTCAGCGCCGGCGTGGTGGTCATGCATTCGGCGCTCAACAACACTCTGCGCCGCGATGCCTGGCGCGCCGCGGCGAGCGGCGAGGCACGGATCATCATCGGCACGCGCTCGGCGGTGTTCACCTCGCTGCGCAAACTCAGCCTCGTTGTGGTGGACGAGGAGCACGACGCCTCTTTCAAGCAGCATGAAGGGTTTCGCTATTCGGCGCGCGACCTGGCCGTCTGGCGCGCGCAGCGCGCGCAAGTGCCCATCATCTTGGGTTCCGCTACACCATCGCTCGAAACGCTGGAGAACGTCGCACAGGCGCGCTACTCGCGATGGGTGCTCTCGCAGCGGGTCGGAGCGGCTCAGGCGCCGCGCATGCTTCTGGTCGATCTGCGCAAACACGCGAGCGAACAGGGGCTGTCGCAGCCCGCCATGCAGGCCATCGAACGGCACCTCAGGGATGGCGGACAGGTGATCGTATTCTTGAATCGGCGCGGCTACGCTCCCAGCCTGTTCTGCAATGCCTGCGGCTGGGTCGCGACCTGCACGCATTGCGACGCGCGCATGACCCTGCACCGCCGCGCGGCTCAGTTGCGCTGCCATCATTGCGGTGCACACAGCACGGTACCGGGCCACTGTGGCGATTGCAGACAGCCGCTCAATCCGGTCGGCCAGGGCACCGAGCGGATCGAGGAGACGCTTGTGCGCCTGTTCCCGCATGCGCCGTTGGCCAGGCTGGACCGGGACACTGCGCAGGCCCGCGGTGCCATGGAAGCGGTGCTCGGCCGCGTGCACAGCGGCGAGGCCCGCATCCTGGTCGGCACGCAAATGCTCACCAAGGGGCATCACTTCCCGGAGGTCACGTTGGTCGTGATTCTGGATGCGGATCAGGGCCTGTTTGCGAGCGATTTCCGCGCGACGGAACGCCTGGCGCAGACCATAACCCAGGTCGCGGGACGCGCCGGAAGGGCCGCGCGTCCGGGCGAAGTCATGATCCAAACTTCGTTTCCCGAACACCCATTGCTCACTCGCTTGATCGCCGAAGGCTATGAAGGGTTCGCCGCAACCGCCCTTGAGGAGCGCCGTGCAGCGAGCTGGCCGCCCTATTCGCGGCTCGCCCTGCTGCGCGCTGAAGCGAGGGACAGTGCCGGCCTGGACCGCTTCCTGCGCGCCGCCGCCGCCTCCGGGCGCGGCGCCGCGGGCGGCGGCGCGGCCCGTGCGGTCGCGATTCTCGGGCCGGCCAGCGCCTTGATCGCGCGGCGCGCCGACCACTTTCGCGCGCATCTGCTGATCGAGGCCGCCACACGAGCGCCCTTGCAACGCTTTCTCACGCTCTGGTTGCCGCTGGTGGAATCGCTGCCGGGGCCTCCCGGTCTGCGTTGGTCGATCGATGTGGATCCGATGGAAGTGGATTGAGGCGTTTGCGGTAAACTCACGGACCCTTTGCCAATCGGATCCGCCTTGAAGACATTGATCGATGACTTGCTGCGCCAGGCGCTGGCGGCGTTGCCCGAAGCGCTGGTTCCGGCGGCCGAGCGCACCCTCGACGTCGAGGTCGAGCGCGCGCGCGACCCGCAGCACGGCGATTTCGCCAGCAATATCGCCATGCGTTTGGCGAAGGCGACGCGCCAGAACCCGCGCCGGCTTGCCGCCGCGCTGGTGGCGGCTCTGCCCGCGAGTACCGCGCTCGCCAAAGTGGAGATCGCCGGTGCCGGGTTCATCAACTTCTTCCTCGAGGTGAGCGCATACCACGCCGAGATCGGCCGCGTGCTCGCGCAGGACGAAAATTACGGTAAATCGAAGTTCGGCGGCGGCAAATCGGTGCTGGTGGAATTCGTTTCGGCCAATCCCACCGGACCGCTGCACGTCGGCCATGGACGGCATGCGGCCTTCGGCTCGAGCCTCGCCAATCTGCTCGAGGCGTCAGGCTTCAGCGTCGCGCGCGAGTACTACATCAACGACGCCGGACGCCAAATGGAGATCCTGGCGGCCAGCACCTGGCTGCGCTACCTCGAGCGCTGCGGCGAACGCCTGACCTTTCCGGCCAACGGCTATCGCGGCGACTACATCGTGGCCATAGCCGACGAGCTGTATGCGGCGCACGGCACCGCGCTCGCGCGCAGCGCTGCCGAAGTGTTCCGGAAATTGCCGGCCGACGAGCCGCAAGGCGGCGACAAGGACATCTACATTGATGCGCTCATCGCCCGGGCGCGCTTAGCTCTCGGAGACGCGGATTTCCGCCGCGTGCTGGATCACGCGCTGGGCGGCATCCTGGCCGATATCCGCGACGACTTGGCCGAGTTCGGGGTCACGTTCGATTCCTGGTTTTCCGAGCGTTCCCTGATCGACAGCGGCGCGATCGACCAGGCGATCGAGGCGCTGCGGTCCTCGGGCCACGCTTACCTCAAGGATGGCGCCTTGTGGTTCAAGAGCACCGCTTACGGCGATGAGAAGGATCGCGTGATGGTGCGCGAAAACGGCGTCAAGACCTATTTCGCATCCGACGTCGCCTTCATCTTCGACAAGCGTCGGCGCGGATTCGAGCATCTCATCTATGTTTGGGGCGCGGATCACCACGGCTATATCGCCCGCCTGCGCGCCGGCTTGATCGCCCTCGGGGGCCCGCCGGAATGCTTCGAAGTCCGGCTGGTGCAGTTCGTTTCCCTGTTCCGCGGCGGCGAAAAGGCGCAGATGTCGACGCGTTCCGGGGAGTTCGTCACCTTGCGCGAATTGCGCGCCGAAGTGGGCAACGATGCCGCGCGCTTGTTCTATGTGATGCGCAGCAACGATCAGCATCTGGACTTCGATCTCGAGCTCGCCAAGGCGCGTTCCAACGACAACCCGGTGTATTACATTCAATATGCGCATGCGCGCATCGCCAGCGTCAAGCGGCAGATGCAGGAGCGCGGACTTGCCCATGATGCGGCGCAAGGTCTGGCATCGCTTGCGCTGCTCACCGAGCCGCAGGAGATTCAGCTCATCAAGCGCTTGTGTTCGTTCCCGGAAATGGTTCGTCACTGCGCAATACAGCGCGCGCCGCACGCTCTGGTGCATTATTTGCGCGACCTCGCCAACGATTTTCACACTTATTACAGCGCGCACCAGTTCTTGAGCGAGGATGCGGCGCTTCGCTCCGCGCGTGTCTGCTTGGCGCTGGCGACGCAGATCGTGATCCGCAACGGCCTGCGCCTGTTGGGCGTGTCCGCGCCCGACACCATGTAGGCCGAGGTGCCCACGCATGGCGCGCAGCTACAATGCCAGACGCAACCCGGGCGGCAGCCATTCCCGGACGGGCGGCTTTTCCGGATGGGTGGGCCTCGCTTGCGGACTTGCGGTGGGACTAGCGATAGCCGGACTGGTGTACGTCAAAGATCATCGGCCCGACGCGCCGGTTGCCCGCACCGGCAAGGCCGATAAAAAAAAATCCCGCGTGGACGCGCCGCCGGATGCCGACAGCGGCTATGCGGGCGGCGCGGAGGACTCGGCGAAATCCTACGCTTTCTACGACATGCTGCCGAAATTCGAAGTGGTGGTTCCGGAGAAGGATAAGGACATCCGCTCGGACGTTCGGTCGGTACCCGAAACGCGCCGCGGAACCTACGTGCTGCAGGCCGGTTCGTACAAGAATTTCGCCGATGCCGATCGCGTGCGTGCACAACTCGCGCTGCAGGGAATCGAATCCAAGGTACAAAAGGTTTCGGTCGACAACGACACCTGGCATCGCATCCGCATCGGCCCGATTTCCAAATTGGACGAACTCAACCGCCTGCGCGCCATCCTGCGCAAAGCCGACGTCGACGTCTTGGTTATCCGGGTCGGCGACTAGCGCGCAGAATCCGACTCAATCCTCGCCTAATTGACGAAAATCGACTCCCAATGCCCGCAGCTTGCGGTATAGATGTGTGCGCTCCATCCCCACTCTCTTGGCCAGCTGCCCCACCTTGCCGTTGCACAGCAGAAGTTGTTGCTGCAAATAGGCACGCTCGAACTGTTCGCGCGCCTCGCGCAGCGGCAGGGCCAGGAGATCCTGCTTTACCAGGGGTTCGTCGGGTCCGGTTTTGACGGCGAGCTCGCGCTCGATCTCCTCGAGCCGGATCTCCTCGCCCGTGCCGAGTATCAGGACCCGCTGCACCAGGCTCTTCAGTTCGCCGAGATTGCCGGTCCAGGGGTAATTGCGCAGGCGGTTTTGCGCCGCGACGCCGAAGCGGCGCAGCGGCAAATGCTGTTCATCGACCAGTCGATCGACGTAGTAGCGCAAAAGGTCCGGAACGTCCTCCGCATAGTCGCGCAGCGGCGGCACGCGCAGGGTGATCACATTTAGGTGCGCGATCAAATCTCGCCGAAAAGGCTCCGGAGACCTGCGTGACTCGAGTCCATCCTGCGCCGAACTGATCCAGCGCACGTTGATCGGCAGGCGCTCGCGACCGCCCACCCGTGTGTACCCGTTCTGCTCCATCGCGCCGACCAGCGCGCGCTGCGCCGCGCTGGTCAAATCCTCGAGCCCGTTCAAATAGAGCGATCCTCCCGCCGCTTGGTCGAAAGCGCCGGGCACCACCTTGCCGTCGCTCTCGCTGCCGAAGAGCGCGGCCGCCGGATCCGCCACCAGGGTCGCCGCCGCAACCATGAAGAACGGTTTGGCGGAGCGCGCGGACAGCGAATGCAGGTAGCGCGCATACGCTTCGCGTCCGGACCCCAGCTCGCCGATCAACATCACCGGCGAGGTGCTGGCGGCGGCCTGCTGCACTTGCTCGCGCAGGGCCATGGTGATCTTGCTCTTGCCGATGGGCACGGCAAGACTCGAATCCGGCGTGCGCGCCGACTGGCGCTTGCGGCGGCCGGCATCGAGCGCCCGTTCGACGGTCCGCAGCAGTTTCGTCAGCGACAGCGGCTTTTCGACGAAATCGAAGGCCCCCAGACGGGTCGCTTCCACCGCCGTTTCGACCGTACCGTGGCCGGACATCATCACCACCGGACAGTGAGAGCCCTCGCTCACAGACCATTCGCGCAGCAAGGTGATGCCGTCGGTATCGGGCATCCAGATATCGAGCAGCACCAGATCGAAGGTGCGCATGGCCCGAGCGGTCCGGGCCTCGGTGGCGTCCGCCGCAACCTCCACCTCGTAGCCTTCTTCGGTGAGTATCTCCTTCAACAGCCCGCGGATATCCGCCTCATCGTCCACCACCAAGATTCTTGCAGCGGTCATACGCGCTCTCTCCTCTGTTCATCCACTCGCGATTCGCGACCGATCGCTCCACGTGCGCCATCGCCCAACGGCAGCCAAATTCGCACGCGCGCGCCGCCCGTGCGCCGATTATCCGCCTCGATGCGTCCGCCGTGCTCTTCCACGATCTTCTTCACGATTGCCAGCCCCAGGCCCGTGCCCTTGGATTTGCTGGTGACATAGGGATCGAACACCGTGCCGATCAGATCGCGCTGAAAGCCGGGGCCGTTGTCCGAGACCACGATCGCCGCCATCTGTCTAGGACCGTCCGTCGCGACCTGGGTTTCGATTTCCACTCGCGCCCCGACCTTGCCCTCGAGCGCCTCCAGCGAGTTGGTCACCAAATTGTTAAGGATCTGCCGAATTCGGATCCGGTCCGCCGAAATGAGCGGCAGGACCGGACTGAGCGCCAGCTTGAGATCTGCGGCACTGTCCTGGACCCGGTAAAGATCCACGACTTCGGTGATCAATTGGTTCAAATCGAAGCGCGAGAAATGCATGTCCGGCGCCCTCGCGTATTCGCTGAAGGCATTGACCATCTGCTTCATCGCGTCCACCTGCGCGATGATGGTATGGGTCGCGCGTTCGAGTATTTGCGCATCCTGCGCATTCATGCTGCCGAGAAATTTGCGCCGCATGCGCTCGGCCGACAGCTGGATCGGCGTCAGCGGATTCTTGATTTCGTGCGCCAGGCGGCGCGCGACCTCGCCCCAGG
>JBBIUT010000003.1:104420-122705 GCA_037440085.1 Gammaproteobacteria bacterium | reverse complement strand
GGCCGTATGCCCCGGTGTATTGGTCCCTGATCTTTTGCGTGGTCATCGCGCCGCAGGCCTTGTGGTCGCGGCGCGTGCGTCATGCACCCTGGGTGCTGTTCGGCATCAGCATCCTGATCAATGTAGGGATGTGGCTCGAACGCTTCATGTTGATCGTCACCAGCGAACACCGGGATTTCCTACCGTCGGCCTGGGGCATGTTCTATCCGACCATGTGGGACTGGGCGATCCTGATCGGCTCGATAGGTTTTTTTGGCTGGCTGCTGCTGTTGTTCGTGCGCTTCGTGCCGTTGATTTCCATGTGCGAAATGCGCGAATTATTGACTCACCAACAGGGTGCGCCATGAAAGCCCACGCGGCGGCGCACGAAGCGGCGAAACACGGTTTGCTGGCCGAATTTTCCAGCCCGGCGGCCTTGCTGCATGCGGCGCGCACCGCGCATGGCGCCGGCTATCGGCAGCTCGAGGCGTACGCACCGATGCCGGTCGAGGGTTTGGTCGAAGCGCTGGGATCCCGCGACGAGCGCCTGCCGCTGCTGGCGCTGCTCGGCGGCCTGATCGGCGGCGCCTGCACCTTCGCCGTGCAATGGTTGAGCGTCAGTGTCGACTATCCCCTCGATGTCGGGGGACGCACACCGGCCTGGCCCGGGTTGATTCCGGCGACTTTCGAGATGACGGTGCTGGGCGCCGCGCTGGCGGTATTTTTTGGGGTGCTGCTGCGCAGCCGATTGCCCCGGCTCTATCACCCGGTTTTCAACGATGAGGGCTTTGCGGCCGCGTCGAGCGACGGCTTTTTCCTGTGTATCGGCGCTGCCGATCCGCTTTTCGACCCGCTCAAGACGCACGAATTTCTCGAAGACTTGCGGCCGGTGCGCGTCACCCAGGTTGCGGCGTAGGGGCCCTGTGGTGAATGGAAGCAATCCAAAACTCGCTGCTTCGATGATCTGGTCGGTGCTTGCCGCGCTGTGTCTTTCGTTGCTTCCGGGCTGTGAAAAAGCCATGCGTAACATGTACGAGCAGCCGAAGTACGCACCGCTCGAGCCGAGCAGTCTGTGGCCTGACGGCCAATCCGCTCGTCCCTTGGAGCCGGGCGTCGTGGCGCGCAGCGCCGGCGCTCTGGCCGCCTCCTCGAGCGGCCGGCGAGGCGATCTCGGCCCGTCCACAGGGAGGTCGCCGCCGCTGACGACCGAGACCCTGACTCGCGGCCGCGAACGCTACGACATCTATTGCGCGCCTTGCCACAGCGTAAGCGGCGACGGCGACGGCATGGTCGTGCGCCGCGGGTTTCCTGCGCCCGGCAGCTTGCATACGCCGCTGCTGCGCGCGGCTTCGGACGCGCATTTATACGATGTCATCACGAGCGGCTTCGGCGTGATGTACCCCTTCGCCGATCGCGTCGAGCCGGAGGATCGCTGGGCCATCGTCGGCTACATGCGCGCCTTGCAGCGCAGCCGACATGCCAGCATCGATGACGTGCCGCCGGCCGAGCGACGCACGCTGCTGGAGGGAGGGCGCTGATGGCGGCGGCTGCGTCAAGGACACGGCGTGTGGGCGCGGCCTGCCTGGTGGCTTCGGGCGCCGGGGTGCTGCTGCTCTTGATGGCCGGCCGGCAAAGCGGACAGCCGTGGCTGCCCTCGTATCTGTTCGCCTGGTTGTTCGTGCTCGGATTGTCGCTGGGGAGCCTGGCGTGGGTGGCCGTGCACAATCTGACCGGGGGCGAATGGGAGCAAGCGGCCCGGCCGCTTTTTCAAGGTGCGCTGCGGTTGTTTCCCTTGACCGCGCTGCTGGCGCTGCCGCTGTTGATCGCGCCCGCCCGGCTGCTGCCGTGGATGCATACGGCCGATAGTGCGCAGTATGCCGGTGTGGCAGCCGGCCAGCACTGGTATCTGAATACGAACTTCTTTTACGCGCGGGCGTTCGTCTATTTTGCGGTGTGGCTGGGACTCGCCCGGCTGCTGCAACGCGAGCGAGCGGCGACGCCGCACCTCGCCAGCGGGCGTGGCTCGTCGCGCGAGGCGGTTTCAGCCATCGGCTTTGTCCTTTATGCCCTCACCGCGACCTTTGCCGCGGTCGACTGGACGATGTCGCTGACGCCCTCATGGCACTCGACGGAATTTGGCCTGCTCGTCGGCACCGGTCAGGCGCTCTCGGCGCTGGCCGCCGCCATCGTCTGCGCCCATGCGCTCGCGGCCAAAGTCGACGCGCCGCTGCGCCGGCGCTTGCACGACCTGGGAAATCTGGCCTTGGCGCTGGTGATGGTATGGGGATATCTGGCACTGATGCAGTTCTTGATCATCTGGATCGAGGACCTGCCCGAGGAGATTCCCTGGTACTTGATTCGCAGCCGGACCAGCTGGAGCGTCCTCACCTGGTTCGTCATCGTTGCGCACTTGCTGCTGCCCTTTATGTTGCTGCTTTCGCGCAGCGTCAAGCGGACACCGGCGCTGCTGACGGGGGTGGCCTCTCTGATCCTGTTCGCCTGTCTTGCCGACAGCTTCTGGCTGGTGGTGCCGATCTTTCGGCCGCGCGGCTTCGGCCTGCAGTGGAGCGATTTGGGCGCGCTGCTGGCCGTCGGGGGACTATGGCTGGGCTGCTTTATCCTGGTGATCGGAATGCCGTCGGCCGGCTCGCGGCACGGCGCCTTGTCGGAAGGAAACGCAAATCATGGCACACAACCCGGGTGAGGAGCATGTCGCGGCCGCGCAGCGCGGACATGAGATCTTCGATCTCGACCTGAGTTACGTCCGCTGGTTTTCGCTCGGCATCGTAGTGCTGGTGATCGCCACCGCGGCGGTGGCTTTTCTCATGCTGGGTGGATTTCGCATCCCGCAGCCGTCGAACGGCACGGTGCCCGCCGCAGCCGGCTCTCCGTCCGCACCGTTTCCGACGCTGCAGAGCGCGCCGCAAGATGAACTGCGCGTCTACCGCCGCGACATGGCGCACGCACTCGAGGGTTACCGATGGGTCGACCGCAGCGGCGGCATCGTGCAAATTCCGATCGAGCGCGCCATGGAGTTGGTGGCCAAGGAGGCACAGCACACGCCATGAAAACCGCCGTTTCCGCCGCGATGATCGCCATCGACCTCGCCCTGCTGCTCGCGGCACTGCCGGCGAGGAGCGCAGAGCTTGGCCGCCCCGGTTTCACCGGCGCTGCGGACATTGAGCAGCAGCTCGGTCGCATCCTGCCCGGCGAACTCACGTTTCGCGACGAGCGCGGCAGCAGCGCGCGGCTTGGCGATTACCTCGGGGCGGGCCCCCTCGCCTTGTTGCCGGCCTATTACAGCTGCTCGAACCTTTGTCCGATGCAGATTCGCAACCTCGCCCAACGCATGGCGCAAACTTCGGGCGCCGCCGCCGACCGCGCGCAGATTCTGGTGGTGAGCATCGATCCGCAGGATTCGCCGCTGTCGGCGGATCGCGCCAGGCACAAAGCCCTCGACGATTTGCTTTCCCCCCAGCGGGCCGAGCGCTGGCATTTTCTGAGCGGCGACTCGGCCGATATCACCCGCCTCATGAAATCACTCGGCTTCAGCTATGGCTACGACCAGGCAACGGGCCAATACGCGCACCCTGCCGGTTTCGCGTTGATCACCCCGCAGGGCAAGATTTCGCGCTATTTCTTCGGTTTGAGCTATACCGCCGACGATCTGCGGCACGCCTTCGATCAAGCCGCCGCGCGCCGGATCGCCTCGCCGATCGAACGCCTGCTGCTGGTGTGTTTTCACTATGACCTGGCGAACGGGACCCACAGCGCTCTGATCGTCGAGGCACTGCGTGCAGTCGCCATCGTCGTGGTGCTCGGCATGCTGGCGCTGATCTCGATATTGCTGAGACGCGCGCGCCGTCCCCGGACTTAGGAACCTGAATCATGGATTCGCTGCCGCTGTTTCCGGATCGCGCCTCGACCATCGCCGGCGAGATCGACAACTTGTACTTCGCCTGGCTGGCTTTGTCGGGCGTGGTGGCCCTCGCGGTCGCGGTGCTGACCGTCTGGTTCGCCATCCGCTATCGACGCGGCTCCGGTGCCAAGCGCACCACGGACGATGTGGTGAAGTCCGAAAAAAGGATGCGCCGGATCGAAATCGTCTGGACCGTGGTGCCGATCTTGTTGTTTCTCGCCATGTTCGGTTGGAGCGCCGAGGTCTACTACCGCAGCGTGACGGTGCCCAGCGACGCGCTGCCGATCTACGTCGTCGCCAAGCAATGGATGTGGCACGCCGAGCACCCCGCCGGCGAACGGGAAATCAATGAGCTGCACGTCCCCGCCGACCGTCCGGTCGAACTGGTGATGACCTCGCAGGACGTGATTCACAGCCTGTCGATCCCCGCCTTTCGCGTCAAGCAAGATGTGCTTCCCGGGCGCTATACGACCGTGTGGTTCACGGCCAATCGCCCGGGCGAGTACCGGTTGTTGTGCACCCAATTTTGTGGCACGTCGCATTCGCACATGGTCGGGAGCATCGTCGTCATGGAGCCGGCCGACTTCGAGGGTTGGCTGTCGGCGCACGCCAATGTACCGTCCATGGCCGTGCGCGGTGCGCGGCGCTTCCGCCAGCTCGGCTGCGACGGCTGTCACGGGGCGCAGGCCACGGTGCGTGCGCCCCGTCTCGAAGGGCTGTTCGGCAGCTCCGTCCGGCTGCGCGACGGCCGATCGGTGCGCGCCGATGAGCGTTTCATCAGAGATGCGGTGATGCTGCCGTCCCAGGACATCCCGGCCGGTTACGAAGCGAACATGCCGTCGTTTCGCGGGCAAATTGACGAGGCAGGACTGCTCGAAATCATCGAATACTTGAAGTCCCTGAACAATGCGGCCCAAGAGGGGGTGCCATGAACAGCGCTGTAATCGCCTCGCACGAAGATTATTTGAGCAGCGGTTGGAGCTGGCGGTCGTGGCTGACGACGCTTGATCACAAGCGCATTGGCATTCTGTATACGATCGCGATCACGCTGTTGTTCGGCATCGGCGGCGCGGCCGCCGCCATGATCCGTCTCGACCTGCTCACGCCGCACAGCCAGCTCGTCAGCATCGAAACCTACAACAAGCTTTTCACCATGCACGGCGTCATCATGGTGTGGTTCTTCCTGATCCCCTCGATTCCGGCGACCCTGGGCAACTTTCTCGTGCCCATGATGGTCGGAGCGCGAGACCTCGCGTTTCCACGGCTCAATCTCGCCAGCTGGTACCTTTTTGTCGCCGGCGGCCTGCTGACGATCTATGCGCTCTTGACCGGCGGCGTGGACACCGGCTGGACCTTTTACGCGCCGTATTCGACCACGTTTTCCAGCTCGCGCGTGTTTGCGGTCGCAAGCGGCGTGTTCATCGCCGGCTTTTCGTCGATTCTGACCGGCTTGAACTTCGTGGTGACGATCCACGAGATGCGCGCGCCGGGCATGACTTGGTTTCGCCTGCCGCTCTTCATCTGGTCAATGTATGCGACCAGCCTGATCCTCGTCTTGGCGACGCCGGTGCTTGCCATGACGCTGATGCTGATGGCGATCGAGCGCACGTTCGGCATCGGGGTGTTCGACCCGGCGTTGGGCGGCGACCCGCTGCTGTTTCAGCACCTGTTCTGGTTCTATTCGCACCCGGCCGTCTACATCATGATCGTCCCGGCAATGGGCGTTGCCAGCGAGATCATCAGCTGCTTTTGCCGCAAACCGGTGTTTGGCTATCGCTTCATGGCCTATGCGATCCTGGCCATCGCCGCATTCGGATTTTTGGTCTGGGGCCACCACATGTTCGTCAGCGGGCAATCGGCGTACGCCGGAACGGTGTTCTCGCTGCTGACCTTCCTGGTCGCGGTGCCCTCGGCCATCAAGGTGTTCAACTGGACGGCCACGCTGTACAAGGGTCAAGTTTCCTTTCAGGCGCCCATGCTGTATGCGCTGGGGTTCATCGGCTTGTTCACCATCGGCGGCCTGACCGGGCTGTTTCTCGCCTCGATGGGGTTGGACATCCATCTGCACGATACCTACTTCGTGGTCGCACACTTTCACTACATCATGGTGGGCGCCGCCGTCATGGGGTTTTTCGGCGGCATACATTTCTGGTGGCCGAAGATCACCGGGCGCATGTACCCGGAGGGCTGGGCGCGCTTTTCGGCGATCCTGACCTTCGTCGGCTTCAATCTCACCTTCTTTCCGCAATTCATCCTCGGCTATCTGGGGATGCCGCGCCGCTACCCCGAGTATCCTCCCGAGTTTCAAGTCTGGAATGTGCTGTCATCAGCCGGCTCCTCGCTGCTTGTCTTCGGCTACGTGCTGCCGCTGCTGTATCTGATGTGGTCGCTTCGCTACGGCGAGCGGGCGCCGGCCAACCCCTGGAACGCCAAAGGTCTGGAGTGGGAAACGGATTCGCCGCCGCCGTCGGAGAATTTTCATTCGACGCCGCTGGTGACCGAGGAGGCCTACGCCTACGCGCGCGCGGAACCCCCTCATGGCTGACGGCGTCGCGGTCCACGCTCCGCAGTTCGACGATGCCGAGCAGCAGCGTACGGCCTCGAACTTGGGCATTTGGATCTTTTTGGCCACCGAGATCCTGTTCTTCGGCGCGCTGTTCGCCGCCTACGCGATCACCCGAGTGCGGTTTGCGGAGGCCTTTGCCGCCGGCAGCCGCTTGACCAACCTGCCGCTGGCCGGCGTCAACACCGCGGTGCTCCTGACCAGCAGCCTGACGATGGCGCTGGGGGTGCATGCCGCCCGCCACGGGGCGCGCCGCGCATTGATCGGCTGGCTCGGCATGACGATCGCTCTGGGTTGCGCCTTCTTGGCGATCAAGGCCGTCGAGTATCGCTTCGATTACCTCGAACACCTGGTGCCGGTGCTCGATTTTCACTATGCGGGCCCTCAGGCGGACCAGGTTGAACTCTTCTTCTATTTGTATTTCTTCATCACCGGCGTACATGCGTTGCATGTGATCATCGGCATCGGCTGTATTGCGACGATCGCGGTCATGGCCTCGCGGCACACGTTCAGTCCCGCCTACTTCACGCCGGTCGACGTCACCGGCCTATATTGGCACCTGGTCGATGTCATCTGGCTGTTCGTGTTTCCAATTCTCTATCTCATCTCACGATCATGACAAGGCGCACCGACACCCGTCCCGTGGTCTACGTGCTGGTCTGGCTGGCCCTGCTCGTGCTGCTGGCGGTGACCGTGGGTACCGCCTATCTGTCCCTGGGCTGGGCCACCACGCCGCTCAATCTGACGATCAGCGTGACGCAGGCGGCCCTGGTGATGCTGTTTTCGATGCATCTTCGCTTCGCGCATCCACTGCTGAAGATCATCGCGGCTATCGGGTTCTTCGGAATCACGATCCTGATCGTCCTGTCGCTGTTCGATGTGATGACCCGGTAGCTCGCCAGGGGCCTAACTTGTACGATAGCTTGGTAGAATCGATCATCAATCTCGGCCGCACTCAATGCCCGCATCCGACCACCTCCGCATCGTTCCCGCCCTGACCCGCGCGCTCGCCGGCGCCGCCCTGCTGCTCTGCCTGTGCGTGGTCGTTTTGGGCGCATACGTCAGGTTGAGCAGCGCCGGACTCGGCTGCCCGGATTGGCCGGGCTGTTACGGTCATCTGTCGCCCTCCGGCGCGGCGGCCGACGCGCGCGTTCTTTCCTCTCCCACGGCGGGGCGGCCGCTCGAGGTCGGCAAGGCCTGGCGCGAGATGGTGCATCGCTATGCCGCCGGCACCCTCGGGCTGTTGATCCTGTCGTTGGTGGCCATCGGCATCGCGGGCCGGCGCGAGCGAGTGCTGCCGCTGCGCTACGTGACCGGCCTGTTCGCGATCGTGCTGGCGCAGGCGCTTCTCGGAATGTTGACCGTCACGCGGCAGCTCAGCCCGCTCGTGGTCACCCTGCATCTGTTATTCGGCTTCGCCACGCTGTCGCTGCTGCTGTGGCTGGTGCTGTCGCTGCCATACTCGGCTCGCCGGTGGCAGGCGGCGCCGGCCGAGGCGCACGCCGCCGCGCTGCGGGCGCGGCTGCTGGCACCGCTCGCCCTGGTCGCGCTCGCGGTGCAGATTGCGCTCGGCGGCTGGACCAGCAGCAACTACGCGGCGCTCGGGTGCCCGGACTTTCCGACCTGTCAGGCGCAGTGGTGGCCGCGAGGCGATTACCGCGCAGCCTTCGAAATCGGCGGCCCGTCGAACCGCAGCTACGAGGGCGGCGTGCTGGATGCGCCGGCGCGTACGGCGATTCAGTTTACCCATCGATTGGCGGCACTCGTCGCCGCCGTCGTGCTGGTGGGCGCGGCGCTGTCGGCGCTGCGGTTGCGCGCCAATTTCCCGCGCTACGCCGCCGGCCTCATGCTCGCGGCGCTGGGTATTCAGTTGATCGTGGGCGTTTCGATGGTATTGCGCGGCTTTCCATTATGGCTCGGAACCGCGCATAGCGCCGGTGCGGCGTTGCTGCTGATGACCACCGTCGGACTGAACCGCGTCCTGCGGCCGCCGGCATGAACCACGCCGAAGTACGCACGGCGAGCGTCGCGGCCACGTGGCACGACTATTGGCAGCTCACCAAACCGCGGATCGTGGCGCTCATCATGCTGACATCGCTGGTCGGTTCGTTGATGGCCGCTCCGGCGCTGCCTCCGCTCGACACCCTGCTGCTCGCGAATCTCGGCATTGCGCTCGCCGCCGCCGGCGCAGCCGCCATCAATCACGTGTTGGATCGCGGCATCGATGCGCGCATGCGACGCACCCGGGCTCGACCGTTGCCGGCGGGACATCTCAAGCCCATGCCGGCGCTGTGCTTTGCGTTGGCACTGTGCGCCGCCTCGATGCTGCTCCTGGTTCTCGAGGTGAACGTGCTCACGGCGGTGCTGACATGCGCGTCGCTGCTCGGCTATGCCGTGATCTACACCGTGTGGCTCAAGAGGGCGACGCCGCAAAACATCGTGATAGGCGGAGCCGCGGGCGCAGCACCCCCGGTGCTCGGTTGGACGGCCGTCACCGGCCACCTGGAGCCGCAGGCATTGATGCTGTTCCTGATCATCTTCGTGTGGACCCCGCCGCATTTTTGGGCGCTGGCGATCGCCCGCCGCGCCGAGTACGCCAAGATCGACATTCCCATGCTGCCGGTGACCCACGGCGTCGCGTTCACCCAACGCGCGGTGCTGCGCTACACGATCGCTCTGACGCTGGTCACCTTGCTGCCGTTTCTGATGCGCATGAGCGGCCTCCTCTACCTGGGTGCGGCCGTGCTCCTCGATGTCGGATTTGTGCGGCACGCGCTCAAGCTCAAGCGATTGTCGAGCGACGCGGCGGCGATGGCCACGTTTCGCTATTCCATCGCGTACCTAGCGTGGCTGTTCCTGGCTCTGCTGCTGGATCATTATCTGCCGACCACGCAGCGCTTCTGAGGCGACGGCGCGCAAATTAATCGCGCGCGCCGGGGAGCTCGCGCGCCTCCCCTTCCCTATCCATCCGCACATGCTCAGGCACTCGACCGGGTACAAGCTCGCGAACGAAGGCCACGATACGCGTTCGATACAGCAGTACCTCGGGCACCGAAACATCACGCACACGGTGCGTTATACGGAATTGAGTCCGGAGAGATTCAAAGGATTTTGGAAGGATTGAGCGCCGGCGCTGGCGGCTCGGTGTTGGCATACTCGTGCAGCTGCGCCTGGTGCTTCGCACGCGACTCCTCTATCGGGATCGATGGGCGCGGATGCGCTCCCATTGTTCGGGGGTAAATTCGTCTGAGCTGAAAGGCTCGTCGGAGTTGTCGGTTATGCCTCCCCCTACGCTGCACCGTTTACAGCTACTCTCTCCGGGCCCGGCTGTTCCCGGCGATCATTGCCGCCGCGCCAGCGCTAGCGGCATTGACCCTGCTGATTTCATGGAAATCGTTCGAGATCTCCAATGCCATCGCCACCATCGCGATACTGGTTCTACTCTTCGCGATCGCTGATTTGGCCCGGGCGCGACGCCGTGCCATCGAGCCCGGGCTGTACGAACGCACTCGCCAGGAACAGGGGGACGAATCCGGCCAGCCGCCGGAAGGTGCGAACCGTCTAGATCATCACGGGCAGACCCTCGAATTGATGGATCGATAATTTTAGCCGTGGCGCATGCGCTAATGCGAGACGGTGACGGACGGATCCATCATCGACAGGGCCCGGCCGGCCTGCGTTTGACCGGTGCGGCTCACATCCTCCGACGAATAGGAGCGGCCGATGCCCGAGCAAGAGCCCGTGGGCGTCGCCGGGAGAGTGCCGCCGCTCGCGGGCGGGCAGGCGGACCCGACGGCGCCGCGCGCCGCGGCGGCAGATGCGGGATTCGGTGTGGCGTGCGTATCGACGGTCGTGGCCGCGCATCCGCTGAGCATGGGGATGATCGCGAGCCAGACCGTGACGGGTGCATGATGGCGCATATCGGACCTCCAGGGCGGTGGTGCGTCGACTATAGGGTACACCACAGGAAAGGGACTTTTTAGCACGTTAAGGCCCGGAATTCGGCGATCCCAGTGTTCGGAGCGATCGACACTGGTTCTTTGCCGCTCGGCTTCTGGCATCCCGGGTCTCACGTATTACGCGTAAGTTGCATGTGTTCGCGGTAGCCCTCACGGGCGTCACCGGTAAAGACGAGCAGCTGATCCTCTGGTGCAAAGACAACGGCCATTCCAAGGCGTTCCGCCTCCGCTTTCAGTGTGCCCTGAAACCGGCCGCTAGGCACAAAGAGTGTTTGCGGAAATTCGCCTTTTTTCGCCCAGGCCGCCGTCAACATATCGCGAGCCTGCCTTTGTGATGGTTCCGCTTCCGAAGTGGAAATTAGCTCTGTACCCAAGATGTAGCAGCTTGCTGCATCCATAAGACAAATGCAGTTAAACGACCCGTCTTTGCCCGTACTGATTGGTGTCTCGTTCAATTGAAAGGCAATCCATGCCTCATTGACTTGGAACTGATTGGGATGAAGTTCGGATATCACTGGAGAATCTTCACGCGCGGTGGAGCGGCTCTACCAAAATCGGTACGGCGCGGGCTGTTCATACTTCCTCGCTTCTGTCCTTAATCTCCAACCTAAACTGCCAACCCTCGAAGCCCATCATCATCCGCCCGAACTGGTCCCAGGAGATCTCCTTTCCATCGATCACGAGCATGGGCAGCCGGCCGTCCTCATTGTCATCCCAGGTGATACGGCCGCGGACCAGAAAATCGGCGATATGCAATCCCGGCATGTGCGTGTCGGTTTTTAGATGCTGCCGCGCGAGCAATCGGCGGATCCGCGGGACCATTTGGCCCATCAGCTCGAATAAATCTGCTTCCGCGTCCCCGAGCACCTGAAACTCATAGCCGCCGGGGTCGCCCTTCACGAGTTCGAAGGCCTGCAGCGAGACCTTATCCCCGAGCAGTCTCACCTCGAAGTGGAAGCGATGCGGGGTCCCAGCGGCATCAGAAATTTCGAGTGCCTCGAACTGCACGTGGGAGAAGTCGATGCCGCCGGTCTCGGCGACCTCCTCATTGAAGCAGCGGTTGCATAGGTCGCGGTAGCCACGCTCCATCGAGCCGTAGTGCACGCTCTCGAACCCGGCGATCGCACGGCCACACGTATGGCAGCGTTGCGACCGATCAGGTTCAGTGACGGGCGCGCTATTTTTAGATCTACGTTTCGTCGAAGGCTTCAAGGGGCGATTCCTATCGTGGGAAGTCTTGGTCGGGGTGGCGAGCGAACAGCGCGTGTAACAGTCGCTGAGATTCGCGCGCTCCGTCTGCGGGGCGCCCGCAGCAGATCGAAGTCTCTCATTTCTCGACTAGCCTATTGTCCCGAAGTCGCTGAAGCTACACAACCCGTTTGCGACGCTTGCGACGGTCGGCTTACGGGAAGCTCAATGCAACGTGTTCCTTACCCTCGCTTTACGCGCATTGATTGAGTTGTTGAAAAGTTCGGTGCGCACCAACTCGCGTCCGAGAATGTCAAGGGGCCTGCCGATCGTCACACGCAAAACCGGATCTGCCCTACTTGAACAGTTCCGCCGACGACAGCACGGTACGGATTTCGATACCCCCGCGCCCTTGTCTGATGAACCGGAGGGTGTACCCACCGGTCACCAGCACGGTGCCATCCCCAAGTTCCGTCGCCGTGTGCCCCTGCCGGGCGGTGATGAGCGAACCGGTGGCCGTAAATCCTTCGCTCTCCGAAGCAAATAGCTCTGCGTTGGCGATTGAGCTCGAACCGCTATAAGACGGCCTGATCTGACCGCCAGCGACGACAACGGTGCCGTCTTTGCGCAAGGTCGCCGTCGATCCGAGCACGGATGCGTAATACAGAATTGCCAGATTCCCGACGGATGAAAAACTACCGCTCGCAGGATCGAAGAGTTCTGCGGTGATGTCTGGTCCAGCGATCAGCACTTTGCCATTGGTGAGGACCGTGCCACCGGCGAGTAACGTCGCTGTATGCCCAGAACGGCTCTCGCTCATATTGCCCGTCGCCGTGAACTTGCCGCTCGTGGGATCGTACAGTTCCGCAGTTGCCCCTGCGCCGCCTGCAATGAGCACCGTACCGTCGGGCAGCAGAGTGGCCGTATGCCCGGTCCGTGACACAGTCATGTCGCCGGTCGCGCTAAAGGTTCCGCTGGCGGGATCGAAGAGCTCCGCGCTTGCCGTCGCACCGCCCGCCACGAGCACTTGACCGGTGTTCAACAGAGTCGCCGTTTGCCCGTTGCGCATCGCCTGCATGCTGCCAGTCGCCGTGAACATATTGGTCGTTGGGTCGTAGAGTTCCGCGGTCAGCGTCGTCCCGGCACCGCCCGCCATTAACACCTTGCCGTGGTTCGCCAAGGCAGCATCGGCAAGTAATGTTGCGGTGTGCCCGGAACGCGCAATCGACATAAGTCCGATCGTGGCCGTAAACATTTCGCTAGTGGGGTCATACAACTCGGCGGACGCATTGGGCCCTCCCGCCACGAGCACCTTGCCGCTCAACAGCAACGTTGCCGTGTGTCCAGTGCGTGCGACCGTCATGTTCCCCACATGTGTGAACGTTGCTGCGGGACGCGCGAGGGAGACTCGAACAGTCACCAGCGTGGATGCAGCGCTCTGCTTCAGCTGATCGATCACGTTGAGCGTGATGGGAAAGATGCCGGCACCCGAGGGTGTACCGGACAGAATGCCGTCAATGCTGAGTGCGAGGCCCGGCAGCGCTCCCGTCTCGCTCCAGATGAGCGGAGCAAGCCCGCCGCCCGCCGTGAATTGGAAAAAAGGATAGAGAGTACCGACGATTCCGGTCGGCGGCACCGGGGCGGTGTTGATGGTCGGAGGCGGCGGGTTGCTAATCACGAGTGTGAACAACGCCGTGTTCATCGCAGGCGTCGGTGCACTGTCGGTGACGGTGACCGCAATGGGAAATGATCCGATGCTCGTCGGGGTGCCGGACAGCGCCCCATCGGTACCGAGCGTCAGGCCAGTCGGTAACGCACCTGACGTCAGCTTCCAGGAGAGCGGCAGGAACCCGCCGTTTGCCGTGAAGCTGTAACCATACACGGTGCCATTCGTACCTGCAGGCGGCAAGGGCGTTGGGTTGACGACTGGCGGTCCGGGATTGCTAATGACTAGTACAAAGGATGCCGGTGCCGTCTGTGGCGTTTGGGCACTGTCCGTGGCGGTGACCGTGAAGGGAAATGACCCCGCGCTGGTCGGGGTCCCGGACAGAGATCCGTCGGTCCCGAACATCAGGCCGGAGGGTACCGATCCCTTCGTGACGTTCCAGGTGAACGGAGGCGAGCCGCCGCTCGACATCGTGAATGAATAACCGGCATAGGGATATGTCACCGTCCCGGTCGGCAGGGATGTCGTGCTGATCACCATCTGTGAGTCATTGATCACGAGACTCTCAGTCATGCTCGCCGTGAGGGCGGGAGAAGAAGAATCGACGACCGCCACCGTGATTGGGTAGGTTCCTGCAGTCGTGGGCGTGCCGGATAGCTGCCCCGTTGTGCTGAGCGACAGACCGGGTGGTAGCGCCCCGGTTTCAGACCAAGTGAATGGCGCTGTACCCCCGCTCACAACGGCGAACGTATCGCCCGGGTAGGCAACCCCAGTCATACCTGCCGGTGGTGACCCGGCCGCAATTACCGGTTGCCCGGGGCCGCTCATTCCACCACCACCGCCGCAACTGACAAGCGGCCCAGCGGCAACTAACGTGAGCAATGAGCGGATGATAAAGGAGTTAGACATAGCGCCCCCATTGAACCGGAGTCGCGTCCCGACGCCGCGACTAAGTCGCTGTTGTTATTGATCAGGCTTCGCTACCGCATCCGGTGTTTCGATGCGCGTGCGACTAGACATCCTTGACTTGTACGTTTTTTGATCAGTCCCGACCGTGCGCGCGAGTAACCTGAAAGTCAAGCGATATCGGCAGCGGCGCTTTTTTGTCGGGTGGCGGCCTTTGATCGCAATCGTCGCGTGCGGCACTTGGCGCTGAGCGTCCGCTTCGGTGGGCGCACGAGCTGACCGATGTCGGTGAGCGTCTGCACCAGAGAGTCGCGCGGAAACTGGGTGAACACCGTCCGGCGCAGCGCCGGGTCGGGTATCGACAGATCGACAACCAAGGTCATGGCTTCGGTCAGCGTGATCGCCAAAGCGTCCAGATCTTTGAGGTTTCGCAGCCGTGCCTTGCGGTCCTCCGCTTGCGCATCACCGAACACCTCGTCAATGAGCATCTCGAAGACTTCGAGCGCATCGTCTTGTGCGGAGGCCTCGAGGGTGTGAATGAAGGCGACCAAGGTGGCCCAACGACGCGACTCTGGCAGGCGCTCGACCACCGACAACTTGGCTTTATCGGCGAAGCGGGCAAGCACGGCGATCCGGCTGGGCGAAATCGACACCGTGTTCGGCATCCCAATGCCAAGGGTACGCACGTCGCGCAGTCGTTCGAGTGCGCGCACGAGCGAGGGTCCGCTGACCCTGACCGGACCGCTGCGTAACTTCTCGAGCGGAGAATAACGGGTGCCCGGCGGCACCTGTAGCAGCGCCTCGAGCTGCGTTCGCTGGGTGCTCGAGAGTTGGCCGCCGAGCATTTGACACAACCGTGCATCCACACGATCACGCAGGCGCGCCACGAAGCGCTCGAGCACGCTGGCGCCGGGCAGCAGCACCTTCTGCGCCAACATCCAGCTTGTGGCTCGATCGAATAGCCCACTGGGCCGGTCCGTTCCGGTCCAGCACTGCGCGTACAGCCAGCGTGCGAACACAAAGCCTGTCTTCGGATCGGTGAGGGTCCGGTAGCCGTACTCGGTGCGGATTTGTTCGGCGTGCGCCCAGCGCTGCTCGCCTTGGGCGTACTCGATGAACTGCTCCGGGCCACTGAGTCCGAGTTGTCGGCGTAGCGTCTCCACGACGCCGGCCGGAACGGTGGCCAAGTCCTCGAGGAAGGTGCCGAGGAAGCGCACCGTGGTCAGCTGCACGGCGTAGCCGAGTCGGTTGTGCTCGCCGCGTTTGTCGGCGATGGCGGCACGGTCGGCGTCATCCAGATGAAAGTAGCGCGCGAGTTGCTCGGCGGAGGGGTTGCCGTCGTAGCGGCCATAGCGTTGGCGCTGCGCGGGGCTTAAGAAACTGACCGGCATGGGGACCTCCGGCGCTGAAAAGGCCTGTTGCGCAAACGACGGTTTGCGCAACGAGGCCCCGAGAGGCCAAAAACAGCCGCTTGCGCGTTGCGAATTAGTGTTGCACTATTAGACTTTACCGCAACAGCTTTGCGCAACCCATGAAAATCGGCTACGCCCGCGTCTCTACCGGTGAACAAGACACCGCCGCTCAAAGCGCCGCACTCAAGACAGCCGGCTGCGACCTGATCTTCCGCGAGAAGGCCTCCGGCGGCCGCTGGGATCGCCCCGAGTTGCACAAACTCTTGAATCAGCTGCGCAAGGGCGATGTGCTGGTCGTATGGAAGCTCGATCGGTTGTCCCGATCGCTGCAGGATGTGCTGACCCTCATGGATCGGGTCCAGGAGAAGAAGGCGGGCTTTCGCAGCCTCACCGAAGCGATCGACACCACGACGCCAGCCGGGCGCATGATGATGCAGATGGTCGCCTCGTTCGCGGAGTTCGAGCGTGCCATGCTCAAAGAACGCACGAAGATCGGGCTTGAGGCGGCACGCAAGGATGGGCGCGTCGGTGGTCGCAAGCCGAAACTCAAGCCCCAGCAACAGCAGGAGATCTTGCAGCTCGTCCGCAAGGGGAAGAAAACCGCGGCCGATGCCGCGCGGCTATTCGGCGTGCACCGAGCAACAGTGACGCGGCTTCTGCAGAAGAAGCTCGCCGCTTAAGGCCAATGTCGGCTTTTATTAGCCCCCAAATACCGCAATGCCCACCATCAGCGAATTCTTCGGCATCCTCATTCGAATGTACTGGGACGATCACCCGCCACCGCACTTTCACGCGATTTATGGCGAGTTCGAAGCGCAGTACAACATCATGACACTCGATGTCATCCACGGGAGCCTGCCGCGCCGCGCGCATGCGCTTACTGTCGAGTGGGCGTCGTTGCACAAAGATGAACTCATGAAAAACTGGGATCGATGTCAGGTACCGGCGCCCGCTGTTCCCATAGACCCATTGGAGTAATCGTCATGGCTGTATGGTCCATTGTCCGGTTTAAAGTCCTATCGAATTACAAGATCGAGGTGTCGTTTGCCGACGGCACGACCGGCGTTGCCGACCTTGACCCGCGTCTTTCGCAGGGGCCTCTCGGTGACGGGTTCGATCCGCTTTGTGATCAGGCATTGTTCGCAAAGGCATACCTGGAGCACGGCGCGTTGACGTGGCCAGGCGGCATCGATCTTGCGCCCGATGCGATGTACGAGAGGATTCGGGAATCTGGGATATCGACCCTCGCGGCTAAGAGCCGGAAGGTTGCGTGAGGGAACTGCCGACCTGGCTAAGCCCCTAAGTCTGGCTCCTTAACCCGGTTTTCTGTTCCATTGCTCCCGAGACCCCTAGATGACCTTTATTAGATCCCTCCTCGTGATCTCCCGCATTGCATAGTAATCAGATCAAAATGCGCTCCACCTCATCCACCGCCACCTCATCATCCCGCCGATCATACAGTGCAGTCGTCCGCGGGGACTCGTGCGCGGCCATCTGCTGCGCGAGTTCGCGTCGCCCACCATTCTTGAGATACTGAGTGATCCCCGTCGCCCGAAACGAGTGATTCCCCACTTTGGTCTTGATGCCGACCGCAAATGTGCGCCGGCGGATCATCCGATACACATCCGACTGGCTCATCGGATTGCCGGTCAGCGATTTGGTTTTGCCCTTGGTGCTCCTAAACAGATATCCCTTTGGATCAACTGCGATGCCCGCCATCTTGATGTACTCATCGACGTAGGCTTCAAGGTTGTGATTACAAGGCATCTCGTGCCGTTTGCCGCCTTTTTCGTGTAGACGAATCCACCCCCTGCGTCCCTGGGTGTAATAATCCTCAACCCGCATTTTGACGACCGCACCGACGCGGCCGAAGGTGTAGATCATGGTCGCGATCAGCGCGCGATCTCGGAGTCCCACCACCGTGGACGTATCGATCGAGTCGAGTAGAGCGCGAGCCTCTTCTTGAGCGAGAATCGGTGTCTTGCCCTTCTTGACGGTGTACTTGGGTCCACGGACGGGAGCGGCCGGATTCGTGGCGACTACTTGGCCGACCACCAGCCAATCGAAAAGCATGCGGATCGCGGCGAGGTGTTGTTTCACCGAGGGCTTCGCCAAGCGCCTGCCCATGAGCTCGATGTAGGCCGAGATATGCAGGGGCTCGACGTCCACGAGTTCGTGGAGCGCGTTCTGAGCGCACCAATCGGCGAATTCCCGCACTGCTCGAAGATAGGCCCGGCGCGTATGAGGATTTCGGATATTGGCGGCAAAGAATTCGAGAAACCGCTTCGCGGCGGACTTCGTGGGCGCAAAGAGCGTCGGGACGTGGTCCAGAACCGCACTGGCAACGGCTTTCTGGCGAGTTATCGGGACGTTGGTGCTCAGAACCTAAGCTCCTGCAGGACTCTTTATATAGAGTACCTCACCCCGGCCCCGTTGTGAATGATAATGTCCTTTATCATACTCAATCTTCGATAGACCACCGACCCCTCAACTATCCCGATCAGCCACCGCTAGTTCTTAAGCCGGCGTAGGTTGCGAATCAATGATACTCAGACCTCGCGTGAATTGTTCGTCGCCGCCTTCATGTCTACTAACGAGCAGTTGAATTTCTTTGCCGTGCCGGGCGTAAAGTACTGCTCCCACTGCGGCAGTCCCCGCGGGAATCTCGTAGTGGTCCTTAAGCCAATATTGTG
>JBBIUT010000003.1:0-104320 GCA_037440085.1 Gammaproteobacteria bacterium | reverse complement strand
CTTAAGCCAATATTGTGGAAAGCCACCGCAGGCGGCTTTTGCGACTGCTATTCCGGTGCGGTGAGCGTGTCCCGTAATTCGTCGCGCTATTTCTTCCCCTCCCCCGCCTTAGACGCCTTCTCCGCGTCCACAAATTCGGTCACTGCCATGCCATGCACCACATACTGGCGGGCCACTCGTTTTCCATCTGATGTTGGCTGAAACTTAGCCGCCGCCAGAGTAGCATCAGCCACTTTTCGGCCGGCTCGTGTCAACGGAGGTGTTTCGGGCTTTGGCTCCTTCGACGGTGCATTATTGGTAATTGGTTTTGGACAACCAAGAGTATCCGATGGGCTGGTGGCTGGTAAGACATCCCGGGCGCTAACATATTCAGTGACTGTCATGCCGTGGACTTCAAACTGCCGAACAGATCGTTGGCCGTCGATCGTGGGCCGGAATTTTGCAGCTTCCAAAGCAGCATCCGCTTCCTTTCGACCAGCGCGGGTCAACGGTGGAGTTTCTGCTTTTAAATCTTTCATGTGCGACCGACCGCGTTAGACATTCTGCGCATCATTCGAGCGCTCTTTTTATTACCAACATGAGTGTGCGCTGCCGCCCACTTGAGAGCAGGGGGCCAGGGTCGGGCAAGCCGTGTGCATGGCTATACCTCGCCCGACCACATCTTACCTTTCAAGATGTATGGCAAGTTGGCCAGCAATAAGAACGCAACGACGCAGGCCACCGCTTGCCACCAGTTGTGATGCACGAGACTCATAATAAAAAAGACTAGTAACGCAAGAGTTGCCAGGCTCGAGAGTGAACTGTATTTATGCTTTTGCATGATTATCCCGCGTGTGTACAAGAAAGACCCATGAGTAGTTGAATGCATGCTGAGTATGGGCCTGGATCGAACAAACGCGGCAGAAGGTACGTCTCATTCTCGTGTGACCCCGGAGTGGCTCGAGCACGGGCGCCGCCGTTCAGCCGACTAAGCAGGCTCGCATTTCACGCGCACGTCTAACGGTAAAAACGCGATCCCCAGGTTTTAGTACATATGGCGGTTACATAATATGTCAACGGAGAACAAGCCTTTTTGGCGCTTCACTAGGTCACCCCTTGATGCTCCCGGCTTCGACCGCGGTCACGCACTGACCGTCGTACGGCGATTGGGAATGTCAGTCGAAACCGTCCCACCCCGGCGCACTGTAAGGGGAGGCATCGCGGATACTTCACTAGCGATATCGATGTTTCGGCAAGCTTCCCAATGTTTGAGGCGAGAATTTTTTCTGCGTGTCCATGCTGTCCACGTAGTGCAACTTGGAAAGATCAAATAGCCGATTGCACTTGGGGCATTTTACGCGTTCGTGCGTTTTGTCGATGACATCCCGTAGGAACATTATCGTATACGAGCCTTCGCAAGTGGTTTCCCGAAAGATAGGGAAGAATAGCTTTCCGGAAAGCCTTGCCCATGGTCCGTGCTATATTAATTAGAGTACTAATTATTAGAGTACGCTTTAATGGCCGATCTCGAAGAGCGCTTTGCCGATGCCTTGCACGGAACCGCACGCGCCTGGCGGCAGGCGGTCGATCGCCGGCTCAAGGGCCTCGGGTTGAGCCAGGCCAGCTGGATGACCATTGCGGTGGCCGCCAAGGCACGCACTCCCTTGTCACAGTCCGAACTAGCCGATCGGCTGGGAGTCGAAGGCGCCACCATGGTGGCCATGGTGGATCGGCTGGTGAAGGTGGGATTGGTCGCACGCCGGCCATCGAAGACCGATCGACGCATCAACCGGGTGGTGGTCACGGAAGCCGGCAGCCGGTTATACGCCACCGTTAAGACCGAAGCCGCCGCGGTGCGCAAGGAATTGTTGGCGCACATTGACCCCAAAAGGCTCGCGCTCGCGACCGAGGTGCTCGAAACGCTGCAGCAGCTCATCGAGACGGGGGAATGACGGACTCCCTCACTCTTCGAGCCCTCGACCGGCGCATGATCACGCTGTCCATCATGGCGGCAACCATCATGCAAACCCTCGACGGCACCATTGCCAACGTCGCCCTGCCGCACATGCAAGGCGCGATGTCGGCGTCCCAGGATCAGATTGCCTGGGTATTGACCTCCTACATCGTCGCCGCGGCGATCGCCACTCCGCTCACCGGTTGGCTGGTCGATCGCTTCGGGCAGAAGCAGGTCTTTCTCGCATCCGTGATCGGCTTCACCGCGGCTTCCGCGCTCTGCGGCATGTCGGACAGCTTGACCGAAATCGTCGCGGCGCGCCTACTGCAGGGCGTGTTCGGAGCGGCCTTGGTGCCCATGTCTCAGTTGGTCCTGATGGACATCAATCCCCCGGCAAAACAAGGCTCCGCCATGGCGGTGTGGGGAATGGGCGTCATGGTCGGCCCGATCCTCGGCCCCACCTTGGGCGGATGGCTCACGGACAGCTATAGCTGGCGCTGGGTGTTCTTCATCAACGTTCCCGTCGGCATCCTCACCACCTACGGCATTTGGAAATTCATCCATCCGCGGCCGGCACCGCGGCGCGTGCAATTCGACCTGTTCGGATTCGCCGCATTGAGCGTTGCGATCGGCGCCTTGCAGATGCTCCTCGATCGCGGCCAACAGAATGACTGGTTTTCCTCGGCTGAAACCTGGATAGAGGCGATCGCCATGAGCGTGGCGCTCACCTACTTCGTGGCGCATACCGCGCTCACCCGCGCGGACCGCTCGTTCCTGGATTATCGGCTGCTCAAAAACCCCAATTACGCCAGCGGCCTGATGTTCATCTTCATCGTCGGCCTGGTGATGTACGCCACACGGGCGCTGGTCCCCACCATGCTCGAGGACCTGCTCGATTATCCGGTGACGACCGCCGGCCTGGTGACCGCGCCCTCCGGCATCGGAACCATGGCGTCGATGCTGCTCGCGGGCCGCATCCTCGGCAGGATTGATCTGCGCCTGATCCTGTTCTGCGGATTTGCGATCACCGCGGTGTCGTTGTTTCAAATGACCGGCTATTCGCTGGATCTGTCGCAAGGCGACATCGTGTGGCCGGGAGTCATTCAAGGCATTGGCTTGGGATTCGTGTTCGTACCCTTGAGCGCGGCGACATTCGCGACCTTGAGTCCGGAAATGCGCGCACAGGGGACGGCCATATTCAGCCTGGTGCGCAACATCGGCAGCAGCATCGGCATTTCCCTGGTACAGGCCGTCCTGGTACACAGCACCGCAAACGCGCATGCCGCGCTGGTCGAGCGCATCACTTACGCGAATTCCGCATGGACCAATCCGGCCGTCGCATCAGCATACGATCCGGGACGACTGAGCGGCGCCGCCGCCCTCGACGGCGCGATCACGCAGCAGGCATCGATGATCGCCTACGTCAACGACTTTCGCTTGATGCTGTATTTGACACTTGCGGTCATTCCGCTGGTGCTATTCGTCCGCGTGCCCCGGCGCAGCGACGCAGCGGCGCATGCGGTCATGGACTGATGCTAGCTCGCGGCGGGGACGCAGCGCGGATTGAAAATGTGTGAACTGGTTCGCCGCCCGATGGGGCCCGGCCATAGAAGAATTCCGCCCATGTCCGATAAGCGAGAAACCGATTTCCTGGCGTATATTTTGGGCGTATTCGTCATTGCCATCAGCGGATTCGCCGTCGGCGTCGCATCCACCAATACTGCCTCGAACGGCGACACTCGTCCCGCCGGCGTTGCCGCCGCCACGCCGGCGCCCGTAGTTGCGCGCGCCGCGAACCAGAGCGCCGAGGGCCCAGCGCGACCCGGCTCACCGGTGCACCTGTAGGGTCACGGCCTCCTTGCCGCCGGCGACGCGCTGGCTGCCGATTTCGCGAAACCCGAAGCACTCGTGAAAGCACCGCGAGCTTGGCGCGCTGGTCGGCGTCGCTGCCCACTCGATTCCCGAGCTCGGTGAACAAGGCGATGCCTTGGAATTCGCCGAGGTATGCCTGCCGGATTCTCCGCCGATACTCGGTCATGCAACCAGCCATCTAAGGAACATTAAAATATTTATAAATCATACGGTTGTAATTATTTTCTATAGTTAAATATAAAATCGATTCGGGCGCTTATCCCTGGTTCACCGCCTGTGCGGCTGCCATTGCGGCACCCCCGACTGCCACAGGACGAATCCGATCCAATCGGCGGTAAGGACATCGGTCTGCGCCTTCGTCGAGCCGATGCCGTGGCCGGCCTCCTCGTCGACTCGCAGCAGCACCGGCCGCGAGCTACCGGACGCCTGGAACGCGGCCGCCGTTTGTGCCGGTTCCCAGGGCGATACCCGCGGATCGTTCAATCCCGTGGTCACCAGCACGGCCGGGTATTGAGTGCCCGTTTGCACGTGACGAAGGGTGTCCATTTCATAAAGATTTTTGAATCCGTCTTCCGTGGTAACCGAGCCGAATTCAGGAATATTCGGCGGCCCGTTCGGCGAGAATTCATCGCGCAAGGTATTGCTGGCGGGCACGAGATCGATGGCGCCGGCGAACAGATCAGGCCGCTCGGTGATGGCCCGCCCCACGGTAATGCCGCCGGCCGAGCCGCCGAGAATGAACAGCTTGTGCTTGCTGGTGTCGCCACTCGCGATCAAATATTCGCTGCACGCGATCAGATCGCCCCAGGTGTTGTGTTTGTTCGCGTCTTTGCCGCCCAGCCGCCAGACCTCACCCAAATCGCCGCCGCCGCGCACGTGGCATACGCCGTAAGTGATGCCCTGGCGAATGGCCGCCGCCCGGCGCACGCTGAAATCCGCGAGTTCGGAGATGCCGTACGACCCGTAAGCCTCGACGATGGCGATCTGCGCGCCGCCGGCGTCCCTGGGTTGTATGAGCGACAGCGGCACCATGACGCCGTCCCCGGCCTTTGCGCTCAGGTCGCTGACCATGTACTTCGACGAGTCGATGTCGCCGCGAGCACCGATTTTGAGATCCGAAAACGACTTGTGCTCAGGCCGGTATGCGTACAGCGCGGGAGGCACGACCCAGCTGGAGAGATTGACGGCGACTCCGGGGCTGCGCGGATCCGCGAACATCTCGTCGATGTGCCCCTGGACGGGCAACGGGACTTCCTCGATCGACGTCGTCCCGGCCGGAATGCGCAGCAGCTGCGAATAGGCGCCGTGGCGCGCCAGGACATAGAGTGCGTCGGCCGCCGCGTGAATTCCCTCGATCACACGATCGGGTTGCGCGGGCACGAGCACCGAGGCGGAGCCGAGCGGCTGGTCTGCGCGAACCGAAAGGACTTTGAACGTGGGCGCATCCTTGTGCGAAAGAAGGAATATTTCCGCGTCGCGCATATCGACGGCCGTGATCCCGTCCTGGCGCGCGACAAATTGAGTCCAGGCGGTCTTCGGATCGCGCACCCCGGCGACCGGTGTCAGCCACACGGCCAGCTCGTTCTGCACCCCGTTGATCGACAGCGCCGCCGCCATGGGCGCGCCGGGGCTCATGAGCAGTGCGGGAAACTCGACCGCGTCGATCGGAGGACCGTGCCCGATGGTCGCACCCAGAATGGCAACGGGTTCCGACTTCAGGTCCCAGGCGTCCGCCGTGGCATCCTTGTAAGTGTCGGTCAGCGGATCGGCGGCCGCTAGTTTCTTCAAGCGGATGAAATACAAAATCTTCGAATCCTCGCTCCACGCCGTGGCGCCGAAGCGTGCGCGGTCGATGGGTCCGGCAATCTTTTCACCGCTGACGGCGTCGTAGACCGTCAACGCCGCATCCTCCGAGCCGCCCTGCGCGATACCGACCGCAACCTTGCCGCCGTCCGGCGATGCCAGAAAGTAATTCATCGCATAGGGCTTGCCCCCGTGGGCCTTACGCAGCGCCGCAACGTCGACGATTTTTCGCACTCCCGCAGCGTCCGAAGCGATCAGATCAAAATTGTCGGAGCCCGGCGCCCGCTCCTCGTAAAACGCCCGGCCGCCGTACCGCACATATCCCTGGATCAGGCCGAAACTCGCCGAGAATTTGGCGACTTCAGTACGAAGCTGGGCCAGCGGCGGGATCGCATCGAGCACCGATCGCGTGTAGCGGCCTTGGGCCTTCATCCATGCGATCGTCGACGGATCGAGCGCCTCCATGTAGCGATAGTTGTCCGTTACCTGCCGGCCCCACAGGGTTTCGGTGACGGGCTTTGCCACGGCAGCCGGAGGCCTCATCCGCGGGTTGACGGGAGCATCCAGAGCCTCTGTCGCCGGCCAAGCCGCGGCGCCGGCGAGCATTGCCGCGCCCAGACCCATGAATATGCAGTCGCGCATGGAGAACATGAACATTCCTCAGTGAGGCGCCTGCGAGGCGGCCAGCCCCTCTCGCGCAAGGCGGCGATTCGGGTAGACCGCGAGGGTCTTTTGAAAGGCGGCGGCGGCTTCCGCGCGGCGCCCGTCCGCCAGCAGCAGCTCGCCGAGCAGCTCGTCGAACGGCTTGACCGACCAGGGCGGGCCGTATTCGAAGGTCATGCGATCGGCCGAGCCGACGGCCTCGCGGATCTGCGCCATGCCGGCGGATTTATCACCCTCGTAATACTGAATCGTACCGGCGAGGACATTCGCCATGAGCGTCCCCTCCTCGATCTCTTGGACCGTAATGTTGTCGAGCCAGCTGGTCGTCACGCCGGTGACCCGAGCGCGCGCATTCTCGATCCGCTCGCGCAGCTGCTTGAGCGCCGCGCGCGCCTCGCCGCCCTTGCCGGCGGCGGTGATCCCGCGCGCAAAATCATATGCCGCGAAGTAATTGATGTTCGCGATGCCGCTGCTGTCCACGGGCGAGCGGGCCCCGGGACTCTCCGATCCGCGGGTCTCCACCAGCCACATCGCACGGGCGTGCGCCAGCCGGGCGCGATTCTCCTTGTTAGGTCCCGCCGCAACGTCATGGGCCACCGACTGCACCAACTGCTCGGCCTCCCGGCGCTTGTCTTCCTGCAGATCGGCGTATTCCAACCACAGCAACGAATGGTAGGCGGCCTCGCCCTGGGCCCGCGCGGTGTTGAGCGAGGCGGTATTGGCCTCGATCGCGTCGTCCCACAGGCCAAGCGCGAAGAAGATGTGCGATGGCATGTGCTGCGCATGCGAGGCCGCCGGCGCCACCTTGCCGTAGCGGCGCGCGGCGCGCAGGCCGAGCGGCGCGTGAATCGGATCGTCGTAGGCATGAATCAGATAATGCAGCGCGCCGGGATGCTGGCGGTCGATCTCATAGACCGCTTCGGCCTCGGCGGCGGCGCGCATGTAGTTGGCGTGATTGCGCGTGCGTCCGGTCAGCCCCATGAGCGACAGCGCGTAAAACGAGCGGGCATCGAGATCATCCGGGTACGCACGTGCGACGGCGCCGAGCGCGGCACTGAAGTTGGCATCCCGCTGTACCTTGTCACCCTCGCCGTAGAGTTGCTCGACCGAGGCCAGGTAACCGCGCTCGCGCGCGCTCGGCGCCTTGGCGGCGCGCTCCTGAGGCGTCGCCCCGAGCTTTGCAAGCGCGGCCCGCGCCGCCTCGAGATCCTGTTCGGCCCAGAGCGTATGGTTGTAGGTAAGCGCCTCGCCCCAGTAGGCCATCGCAAAGCCCGGATCGTCCCGCTCCGCCGCCTGGAACGAGCGGCGCGCCGCGGCGTACTCAAAGCTGTGCAGCAGCAGCAAGCCCCGCAGGAAATCCTGTTGAGCACCCGGCGCCCCCGAATTTGGAAAATGCGTGGTGCCCAGTTCGCCGGCGACCGAGTCCGCGTGCTGCGCCGGATCATGAGCGTACGAGGCGTCCGCGCAAAGAACCGAACAGGCGAGAAGCGCCGTCACTGCGATGCTTGATCTCATGAGATCCCCCCAAGGCCTTTCGGCGAGCGCTGGGTCACGCAACAGAATCGGCGCGGCTGGCGGCCGCCCGGCCGGCCGCCGGGCCGTGAGGTTCCGCCAGCAGCTTTCCGGCTCTCGGCGCCATCCAGCGCTCGATGTCGTCGAACACGGTGAAAACCGCAGGCACGATGACCAGCGTCAGCAAGGTCGACGTCGCCAGCCCACCGATCACCGCAATCGCCATCGGCGCGCGAAAATCACTGTCCCCGCCCCAGCCTAAGGCTACGGGCAGCATGCCGGCCACCATCGCCACGGTGGTCATGACGATCGGCCGCGCTCGCTTGTGGCCCGACTCGAGAATCGCTTCCAAGCGGGATTTGCCGGCCCGCATCTCCTCGATCGCGAAATCGACCAACAAGATCGAGTTCTTGGCGACGATGCCCATGAGCATCAACAGGCCGATCACCACCGAGATCGAAAACGGCCGATTGGTGAGCAGCAGCGCGATCGCGGCGCCGCCTAGCGACAGAGGCAGTGCCGACAAGATCGTGATCGGCTGGAACAGCCGCGCGAACAGCAGCACCAGCACCGCGAGCACCATCAGCACGCCCGCACCCATGGCGAGCGCGAAATTCTCCATCATTTCCTGAAAATATTCGGTATCGCCGCGCTTGACCAGCTGCACGCCCTGCGGCAGTTTCGAAAGCGTCGGCAGTGCGAAAATCTTCTTGGTCGCCGTGCCGAGTTCCACCCCCGGGCTGAGATCCGCCTCGAGGAATGCGCGCCGGCTCTGATTGTAGCGGCGCACCGCCGAAGGCCCTTGACCGAACGACAGCTCCGCCACCGATTTGAGCGGCACCGCACCACCGGAAGCCGTGGGCACCGGCAGATTCTCCAAGGTCGACAGATCGCGGCGCGCGCCTTCGATCAAGCTGACGCGAATCGGGATCTGGCGGTCCCGCAGCGAGAACTTGGCGCCGTTCTGCGGCAGATCGCCGAGGGTCGCAATACGGATCGTTTGGCTGATGCTCTGTACGCTCACGCCCAACTGCGCGGCGATATCGAGCCGCGGCTGCACGACGATTTCCGGGCGCGGCAAGTCCCCCCTGATGCGCGGCGTACGGATCTCGTTCAAACCGCGCATTTCCTCGACGACCCGGTGAGCCGTTCTTTCGACCAGCGCCGGATCATCGCCGGTCAAGTACAGCTGGATGTCGCGTCCGCCCCCGTTGTTGGAGAAATTCAGATGCCCGTCGGGAACCTGGGCCAGAATGGGCATCATGCTTTGCTCCCACTCCTTTTGGCTCATCCTGCGCTCGCTGCGCGGCACCAAATTCACGTAGAGCACGGCGGTGCGAATCTCGCCGCCATCGCCGCCCACGAACTCCAAGACGTCGGTCACCTGGGGCGACTTCCTGAGCAGCGCCGCGGCGGCGGCGGAAACCCGCGCGGTTTCCTGCAGCGTGCCGCCGGGAGGCAGTTCAATGTCGAGCTCCGCGTTGGCGAAATCCTCTGCCGGCAGAAAGGCCTGCGGCACGATCGAAAATGCGGCGATCGACAGAAAGAAAAACACCACCCCCGCCATGATGGTCTTCCAACGATTCGCGGCGCACCAGCGCAGCGCGGACATGTAAAGACTCATCACCGGTCCGTCGCCGTGCTGGGTGCCCAACGCATCGGCGCGCAACGCGTACGCGGCGAGCACCGGCGTGACCATGCGCGCCACCAGCAGCGATATGAACACCGCTGCCGCCACGGTCAGACCGAACTGCTTGAAATACTGCCCGGTGATTCCGCCCATAAAGCTCACCGGCAGAAACACCGCGATGATGGTGAACGAGGTCGCCACCACCGCCAAGCCGATTTCATCGGCCGCATCGAGCGCCGCGCGGTAACCGCTCTTGCCCATCCGGATGTGGCGCACGATGTTTTCGATTTCAACGATGGCATCGTCGACGAGCACGCCCGCAACCAAGGACAGCGCGAGCAGCGTGATCTGATTGAGCGTGAAATCCATCCACTGCATGAAGGCGAACGCGGGGACGGCCGACAGCGGAATTGCCAGCGCCGCGATGACGGTCGCTCGCCAGCTGCGCAAGAACAGCCACACCACCACGACCGCCAGTATCGATCCCTCGATCAGCGCATTCAGGGAGGAATCATAGGTCCGCAGCGTGTGATCGACGGTGGTGGAATTGAGCCTCACGCGCACCGCAGGATTCTCGCTTTGTATCTTGTCGAGTTCGGCCTGCACCGCACGGAATACGCTCACGTCGGATGCGCCCTTGGCCTTGTAGACTCCGAAACTGGTCGCCGGCCGGCCGTTGAGCCGCGCAAGCGTGCGCACCTCCGCAATGCCGTCGCGCACCTCGGCCACCTCGCTCAGGCGAAACGAGCGGCCGCCGCTGGCGATGATCTGAGTTTGCGCCAAGTCCTGCGCCGTTTTGGCGCCGCCGAGCACTCGAATCGCCTGCTCGCCGCCGCCCACCTGGGCCCTGCCGCCGGCGGCGTCGAGGTTGAGGGCTCGCAATTGTTCGTTGACCTCCACCGCCGTGAGGCCGAGGGCCTGCAACCGCGCCGGGTCGAGCTCCACGCGAATCTCCCGGTCGACGCCTCCGTAGCGCGATACCTGCGCGACTCCCGGCACGGCCAAGAGACGCTTGGTGACCGTGTTGTCGATGAACCAGCTGAGCTCTTGCGGAGTGAGCGACGTGGTGGTCACCGCATAATAGGCGATTGCGCCTCCGTCCACGCTCTCGCGCTGCACCAGAGGCTCCATGATGCCCTGCGGCAGGTCGTTGCGCACCTTGGAGACTGCATCGCGCACATCCGTCACTGCCCGGTCGATCGGCGTGCCGATCTGGAACTCGAGAAAAATGTTGACCATGCCCTCCACGATGTAGGTGGTGATGTTGCGCACGTTGCCGATGCTCGAGATCGAGCCTTCCACCTTTTGCGCGATCTGGGTCTCCATTTCGCTCGGTGCCGCGCCGGGCTGCGCGATGAGCACGTTCACCAACGGATAGGCGATATCCGGGTTCAAATTGATCGGCAGGCGCACGAAGGCGACGACGCCCAGGAAGAACAGCACCACGAACAACACCATCGGTGTGATCGGGTGGCGAATGGCCCAGGCGGAAATGTTCTTCATGAGCTGCCCGCGGTCTTGACGACCGGATTGACCACCTCGCCCTCCTGCAGAAACGCCCCCGCCGTGGCGACTACGCGCTCCTTGCCGCTCAGTCCGTCCGCGATGGTGACGCCGTCGGCCACGATCCCCGATACGTGCACCGGACGCCGCTCCACCGTGTTGTGCGGGTTGATGATCAAGACGTAACTACCCTTCTCATCCGACAGCACCGCGGTTTGCGGCAGCACGATGCGGTCGGCATTGCTCACCGTCACCTCGGCGCGGGCGAATGCGCCCGGCCGCAAATTCGCATCGGGTGCGAGCGATACCCGCACCAGGCCCAGGCGCGTCTGCGGATCGATGACCGCGGCCAATAGCCGGACACGGCCCGGGTACGCCCGCGAAGTGCCGGTGAGGCGCACCGTGACGGGTTGACCCACCTGCAAGAGCGGCAAGTCTTGCTCGGCCACCTGGCCGCGCAGTTCGACCTCCTCGCCCTCCGCCAGCCGGAACAGTGCGCCGCCCGCGGGGCTCACGGTCTGTCCGACCTCGACGCTGCGGGTCAAGATGAGGCCGTCGGCGGGGGCACGCACCTCGGCGCGCGCCAGGCGTGCCTGCGCCTCGGCCAACTGCGCTGCCGCGACCTTGACCTTCGCGGCTGCGGTGACCGAATTGGAACGGCGGCGCTCGGTCTCTTCGCCCGACAACGCGCCCGAGGCGCCGACTGCGACCGCGCGCCGATACTCCGCTGCGGCGAGATCCGCCTCGGCGCGCGCGAGCTCGAGGGAGGCCTGCAAGTTGGCGACCTGCGGCTCGAGCACCGACACGTCGAGGCGCGCCAGTACTTGACCGCGCTTGACGTGGTCGCCCGCCTCCACGTAAATCGCGGCGACGCGTCCGCCGTCTCCTTCGACGCCTATGGGGGTGTCGTAGCGGGCGCCGATCGTGCCGATGATGTTGACGGTCGTCGGCATGGCGCTCACCCCCACCTCGGTCACCGACACGGTGGGAACACCGGTCTTGTTGGCCAGCGCGCTTTTCGCCGCGCGCGCCTGCATCAGCCGCATCGCGAGCACCGCGCCGATCACCGCCGCCAGGATCGCGAACAGCCAGACGGCGCGCCGCGCCGTGAGCCAAGTCGGCGCGTGGGGCGCCTTGCGGTCGTACCCGGAATCGTTCATTCGATGACGTCCCACGGGTAGCGCCTTTGCTCGAGGATGAATCCGGCGAGCGAATCCATCTCTTCGTCCTCGTTGCGCTCGATGCGGCGCACGTGATGGGCCATTCGGCGCCGCGCCTGGCGCGCGAACACCTGCGCGACGGCCACCGCCTGACCGCCCGCATCGCCCGCAGCCCGGGAATCGCCGGCGAGACTCACCGCCCGTGACAAGACGCACAGGCCGACGAACAAATCAACGGTAATGTCGGCCACACGCTTCAGCGCGTGCTGGCGTCCTGCGATGCTCTTGCCGAATTTGCGCAGCAGAAAATCGGCTGCCTTGGCAAGTTCCGCCGTGTATTTTTCATAGATACCCGCCGCTTCGCGCAGCTGGGGCGGAATCTTGCCGAGAATCTTGGCTCTGCCCACCCCGGTCGCGTGACTCAGGCGCTTTTCGGCGTAGTCGGCCAGCACGCCGAACCCCTTGATCGGATGATTGAAGATCTCGTCCATCGCGGTGCGCAATTCGGCCAGTGATTTGCCCAGATCCTTCAGGCCCGACAGGGCGATGTACAGCCGCAGCACTTCGTTGGTCCCTTCGAATATCGTCAAGATCCGCGAATCCCGCGCCGCCTGTTCGTAGGGATGGTCGCGCATGAAGCCGCTGCCGGCCGCGATCTGCAGCGCCTCGTGCGCGCCGCGCTGGATCGCCTCGCTCGCGTACACCTTGCTGATCGCCGCCTCCACCGAGTAATCCTCGAGACCGGAATCGATGTAGTGTGCGACCATCCAGACCACGCTTTCGGCGGCGAAGCACTCGAGCGCCATCTGCGAAATCTTTTCGCGAATCAATTCGAATTCCCCGACGGGCTGCCCGAATTGCTTGCGCGTCTGCGCCTGCTCGGCCGCGAGGGCGATCAGCGCTTTCATTCCGCCCACCGCGCCGCCGCCCAAGCCGGTGCGCCCGTTGTTCAAGATGCTCATGGCGACCTTGAAGCCCTTGCCCTCGGCATCCAGAATATTTCCCGCCGGTACGCGCACGTCGGCGAAGCTCACGGTCGTGGTCGACGAGGCGCGGATTCCCATCTTGTCTTCGTGCTGCCCGTGGCTCACTCCCGGCCAGCGCGCTTCGACCAGAAACGCGCTGATCTTGCCTGCGCCCGAAGCGGTGCGCGCGAAAACCGTATACAGGTCGGCGATCCCGCCATTGGTGATCCAGATCTTTTCGCCGTTGAGCGTCCAGGTCCCGTCGGCGTTGTGCTCGGCGCGCGTACGAATGGATGCCGCATCCGACCCTGCGCCGGATTCGGTCAAACAGAATGCGGCGATCATCTCGCCGCTGGCGAGCTTCGGCAGGTAGCGTGCGCGTTGCTCGGGGGTGCCGAACAGCAGTATTCCCTTCATTCCGATGGAGCTGTGGGCGCCGAAGGTGAGCGACACCGAACTGTCGTGCGAGCTGCTCTGGCTCAAGACGCGTGCGTAGCCCGCGTTCGACAGTCCGAGACCGCCGTGCTCCTCGGGGATGATGAGCCCGAACAGACCCAGATCGCGCAGCCCTTGAATGAGCTCCGGCGGCTGCGCAGCATCGCGGTCCCATTGTTTGAAATCGCGATGCTTGGGCCCCAGGAACTGGTCGATCGCGTCGAGCATCATCGGCAACACCTCGCGATCCTTGTCGCGCAGACGCGGATAGGGAAACAGTCCCTCTTCGAGGATTCGACCGGACATCAGAAGCTTCGCGACGCTCATCAGGCTCCAGCCTACTCGGCGATTCGATCGATCACCAGATCCCGTGCACCGTCCCTGCCGACCTCATAGGTCAGTTCACCGTACAAGTCACCGGCAGCGGGCAGCGGCTGCCCGCTGAAGGACACCCGCGCAACGATGGATACCCGCTGGCCCGAAACCAGAGCGCGGCCGGGCAGCATCGAATCCGCGGACGACAGATGTATCTGCGTGCCTATGGCGGAGCTGGCGAGGCGCTTGGCCGCCAGCGGCGGGCCCCGGCCGCCGGGTTCGCGCGCAAACACGAACAGTTGCGCGCCCGCCTTCAGGCGCGACTTGAGCGCCGGCGCGATACTGAGATTGATCGTCGCCGTGGCCTCGGGTCCGCTCGGCGCCGCGCCTGAGGACAGCCCCGATGGGGGTTCCGGGCCCGCAGGGCCGAGTTCGGCAATCTTCTCATCGAGCAGGGTCTGTATTTGAGCAGGCGGGTGCATGGTCTTCAGTGCTTCCCAGCGGCTGCGTGCCGCCGCCCGGTCGCCGCGCGCCGCGGCCGCGAAGCCGCCGTACAACAGAGCCCTGGGATTGTCCGGAGCGAGCGTTACCGCCCTTTCGAACAGTTCCGCCTCCGCCGGCGTGAGGTCGCCGCCCTCGCGCAGGCTCATGGCCTCGCCCAATCCCAACAGCGCGTCGACGTTGTCCGCATCGAGACTGCGCGCATGCTCGAACGCCGCAACCGCTTCGTCCCCGCGCTCAAGCGCGAGATAGGAGCGCCCCAACATCAGCCATCCGGCGAGGTCACTGGGCTGATCGTGCAGGTGCTGCTCGAGCTTTGCGACCATCGCGAGCACGTCCGGGCCCGCCTGCGCCTGCGCCGTCGCGTTCCAATTCCAATTCGACCAGAGCGGATATAGGGCTGCGGCGGCGCAGATCACCAATACGCCCGCCGCCGCACCCAGCAGGCGGCTCTGGCGATTGCGGAGCAGCGGCAAAGCGACGGCGGTCGCGGCTATCGTCGCCATGAGCGCGGCGACAACGAGAAATGTGTTCATTGATTATATCGGCCCCTCAACGGGGCTCATCGTCCAGCGGCAAGCGCGAACGCTGGCGCGCCACGCGGTAAATGATGATCCCACCCAGGAGCAGCATGATAAACGGAGCGCCCCAAATTATCAGCGTTTTCGGCTCCAGCGGCGGACTGAAGCGCACGAATTCGCCGTAGCGGTCGGTCATGAACGTGAATATCGCGTCGTCGCTCTTTCCGGCCACCAGCATTTCGCGCACCTGCCGGCGCAGGTCCGAGGCGAGTTCGACGTTGGAGTCAGCGATCGATTCGTTCTGACACACCAAGCAGCGCAATTGCTGGGCAATGTGTTCGAAGCGGGCCTGCAGCACCGGATCCCTCAGTTGCCCGTAGGCGTCGAGCGGCGCCGCGGGTGGCGCGTCCGCAACCGCCAGTGCGGCACCGATGCCGAACGCCGCGGCAATCAACAGCGCCACGAGCTTCACGCGCCGCCCCGGCGTGCCGCCTCGATTCGCGGCACGAACTCGCGTTCCCAAACCTCCGCGGTCATGGGCGAGATGAATTTGAACAGCACGCGGCCAGTGCCGTCGACCAGAAAGGTCTCCGGCGCGCCGTAGACGCCCCAATCGATTGCGGTGCGGCCGTCCGTGTCAAAAGCGACCGCCGCGTAGGGATTACCCAGTTGCCGCAGCCATTGCTGCGCCTTGGCGCGTTCGTCCATGTAGTCGAGTCCGATGATCGGCACCACGCGCTGCTGCGCGATGGCAAGCAACGCCTCGTGCTCCTGCCGGCAGGCGACGCACCAGGTACCCCAGACGTTCAGCACGTAAACCTGCCCCTTGAGGTCGGCATTGCTGACGATGCGATTCGGCTCCAGCACGTCGCTCAGCGTGAACAGGGGCGCCGGTTTGCCGATCAAGGGAGACGGCAGTGCATGGATGTCTCTATTCGGGTTGAGGCCGAATGCGAACAGGACCGCCAGCACGATGAATGCCGCACCCGGCAATAGAAACTTCCACATCAGGCTGACCTGTAGCTCGGCTCCGGACCGGGCGGCGCGGCCGCCGCGGCGCCCGACTGCGCCTTCACGCGGATGCGATATCGCCGGTCGGTTGCCGCGACCAATCCGCCCAGCGCCATCACCAACGCGCCGAGCCATATGTAGCGGACCAGCGGTTTGTATTGGATGCGCATGCTCCAGGCGCCGTTGCCCAAGGGATTGCCCATGGCCACGAACAGATCACGCGACCAGCCCACCGAGATTGCGGCTTTGCTGTTGTCGGTCTGTTGTATCCGGAAATGGCGCTTCTGCGGCTCCAACACGGTTACCGGCTTGCCGCCGCGCGTGACCACCACCAGCGCCTGCACCGCATCGTAATTCGGCCCGCGCACATCGGCGGCATTGACGAAGCGAAATTCGTAGCCGGCGATTGCATAGCTGTCGCCCGGTTTGAGCGCCACGTCCTTCTCGATCTTGTAGCTCTCCACGCCGCTAGCGCCGATGGCAAATATACCGACCCCGAGGTGCGCGATCGCCATGCCGAGCAATCCCGCGGTGATCGTCTGCCCCTGCCTCAACCGGCGAATCGGCTCCAGAAGCGCAGAAAAGATGATCCAGAATCCGAAGCTGAAACCGAGCAGTCCGACCCAATGAAATGAACCGAACCCCCATCCCTGGATGAGCACCGACAGGAGCACGGCGAGTCCGAGCAACCAAGCGAGCGGCCGCGCCGCCACGCTGATCCGGCGGCGACGCCAGGCCGAATGCATCCCGATCGCCAGAAACACCATCAGCGGCAACACGGGTATCAGAAACATCAGCGCGAACACCGGCGGCCCGACCGAGATCTTGCCGAGGCCCAATATTTCATAGGCCAGAGGCGACAGCGTGCCCCACATCACGAGGCCGGCGACGCTCACCAGAATCACGTTGTTGACGAGAAGAAAGAATTCGCGCGAGAACAACTCGAATCCTCCAGGCACGTATAGTTTGGGCGCACGCCAGGCATACAGCGTGAGGGAACCGCCGATGGTGATCACCAAGAACGCGAGGATATACAGACCGCGCGTCGGATCGCTCGCGAAGGAGTGCACCGAAACGAGCACGCCCGAGCGCACCAGGAAGGTGCCGACCAGACTCAGCGAGAAGGCGAAGATGGCGAGCAGCAGCGTCCAGCTCTTGAAGATGCCGCGCTTCTCGGTGACGCTCAAGGAGTGGACCAACGCGGTCCCCACCAGCCACGGCATGAACGAGGCGTTCTCGACCGGGTCCCAAAACCACCATCCGCCCCAGCCGAGCTCGTAGTAGGCCCACCAGCTTCCGAGCGCAATCCCGATCGTCTGGAATATCCAAGCGAACAGCGTCCACGGCCGGGTCCATTTGGCCCAGGTCTGGTCCAGCCTTCCTTCGAGCATCGCCGCGCACGCGAACGCGAACGCCACGGAGAACCCGACGTAGCCGGTGTACAGCATGGGCGGATGAATCGCGAGCGCGAAGTCCTGCAGCACCGGATTCAAGTCCGCGCCATCCTGCGCGGCGGGCATCAGCCGCGTAAACGGATTGGAGGTCCACAAGGTGAACAACATGAAGCCGCAGCTGACCAAACCCATCACCCCGAGCACCCGGCTCGAAAAACTCTCCGGCAGCTGGCGGCTGAACGCGGCGACCGCGGCGCTCCAAATCGACAAGATCAGGATCCACAGCAGCAGCGAGCCCTCGTGCGCGCCCCAGACGGCCGCGACGCGATAGAACAGCGGCAGTTGCGAATTGGAGTTGCGCGCCACGTAGAGCACCGAGAAATCGTTGTTCACGAACGAATACACCAGGCACGCGAAGGCCATCACCACGAACACGAACTGGCCGGCCACCGCGGGCCGCGCCACGCTCATCCAGTGGGAGTTACCGCGCCACGCGCCGCCCAAGCCGAAGAACGCCTGCGCGATGCTCAGCACGAAGGCCAAGGTGAGGGCGAATTGTCCGAGTTCCGGTGTCATCGAGACTCCCCTACTCTAACCCGTCGGGCCTGGCGAAGGCGCCGGCGCCGGCGTCGGCGAAGATCCCTGCGCGACCGCTTTGCGCTTGAGCGAGCTGGCGACTTCCGGAGGCATGTATTTCTCATCGTGCTTGGCGAGCACCTCGTCGGCCACGAAGGCGCCGTCCCCTCCCATGCTCCCGTGGGCGATGATGCCCTGCCCCTCGCGAAACAAATCGGGAAGCACTCCGGTGTACTCGACCGGCACCTCGTGCGCGAAGTCGGTGAGAACGAATCTGACCTTGAGATCGCCGGGCTTGCGCGCAACGCTGCCCTTGACCACCATGCCGCCGACGCGAAAACGCTTGAGAGTGGGCGCCTGGCCCGCGGCGATTTGGCTGGGGTCGTAATAGAACATGATGTTCTCGCGCGAGGCCAACACGGCCAGCGTCACCGAGGCAGCCACGCCGGTCAGGATTCCGAGCACCACCCACAAGCGTTTTCGACGCGGAGTCATCGTCAATTCTCGTCGCTCATCGCGAGGGCGCGCCCCGCTCGCTGGCGAGCCGCGGCATGATAGCGGCGCGCCGACCATAGATTCCAGGCGAGCACGGTACAGGCAAAACCAAAGCACGGCCAGACAAACCGCGCATAACCGCCCATGGACCAAAAATCTCCGCCGTTCACGATTTAATCGCCTCCCGCACCCAAGCCGCCTGGCGTTCCCGATTGAGTACTTCGCCGCGCAGCCGCATGCACAACACCGCCCCGAAGAAACACATGAACCCCAGCATCATCGACAGCAGCGGCAACAGCATGCTGGGCGGCATGGACGGTTTGCCTAGTTTAGCAACCGTGGCACCCTGGTGCAGCGAGTTCCACCATAGAACCGAATAATGGATGATCGGCACGTTCACCACGCCCACGATCGACAGCAAGGCCGCCGCCCGATCGCCGCGGTTCGAATCCTCGAACGCCGGGCGCAGCGACATCACTCCGGCAAACAGAAACAGCAAGATGAGTTCCGAGGTCAGGCGCGGGTCCCAGGCCCAATAAGTGCCCCACATCGGCCGCCCCCACAGCGAGCCGGTGACCAGGGCCAGCACCGTGAACGATGCGCCGATCGGCGCCACCGCCGCCGCCACGGCGTGGCCCATCTTGATGCGCCAGATCAGCCCGATGGCGCCCGCCACCGCCATGGTGCTGTACGCGAACATGGATATCCAACCGCTCGGCGCGTGCACGTAGATGATGCGAAACGCGTCGCCCTGCTGGTAATCAGGCGGCGCGAACACGAGACCCGCAACCGCGCCGTAGCCGATTGCAAACGCCGCCGCCGTCAAGAACCAGGGGATCAGCGTCGCCGCGACTCGGTATACATGGGGCGGCGATGCGAGCCTGTAAAACCACGTCCACATAGAGTCGGCCCCTCGGTCAGTCAAGCGCTATGCGCAGCGCAGCGGCAGCGGCGAAGGGCGCCAGCGTAGAAGTGAATACACAGAGCGAAGCCAGAAAATACAGCGCTCCGGCCGCGCTCGTCCCCGAAATCGCCCGATCCGTCGCGCCGGCGCCGAATATCAGCAGCGGCATCGCCAGCGGCAGCACGATCAAGGACAAGAGCACATTGCCGCGGCGCAATCCCACCGTGAGGCCGGCGCCGATGGCGCCCAGCCAGCTCAGCGTCAGTGTGCCCAGCGCCAATCCGAACAGCATGGTCGCAAATGCCGAGGCTGGAATGTTGAGCCCGATCGCCACCACCGGCGACACCAGCACCAGCGCCGCTCCGCTCACCAGCCAGTGCGCCACCGTCTTGGCAATGACAATCGTCGCCAAACTCTGTCCAGACAACGCCAACTGCTCCAAAGTTCCATCGTCCGCATCGTTCTTGAACAGCGAATCCAACGACAGCAGCGACGATAGCAGTGCGGCCACCCATAAAACACCCGGCGCCATGTCTCGCAACAGCGACAGTTGCACGCTCAAGCCCAGCGGAAACAGGGTCGTCACGATCAAAAAGAACACGAGCGGCTGCAGCAGCTGCTCCGGCCGCCTGAAGCTGAGACATAGGTCCCGCTGCATGATGAGCATCATCGCCCGGCCGGCGCCCGCGCTTGTTTCATCCTCGCCCGGCCTGCCGACATTCATCCCCGGAGCTCCAAGCGGTGCTGCGTCGCATTGAGCATGAGATCGTGATGCGCGACCACGAGTGCCAATCCACCGCCGTTCACATGATCCTCGAGCAACGCGGACATCAGCGCCGATCCCGCCGCATCCAGATTGGTGAAAGGCTCATCCAGCAGCCACAGAACCGCCCGCACCGCCAGCACCCGCGCCATCGCCACGCGGCGGCGCTGGCCTGCCGACAACACGCGCACCGGCAAATCGGCACAGCCGGCGACACCGGTGCGGCCGAGACAATCGCGCAGTTCCGAAAGGGTGGCTCGCCGCTTTAGGCCCACCATGAACCGCAGATTTTCCAATGGAGTCAGGTCGCCCTTCAGCGCGGGCTCGTGCGATGCATAGGCGAGCGCGCATTGATAATCCGACCGCGTGTGCGCAATCGATTTGCCGAGCCAGGCGACGCTGCCCTGTTCCGGCCGCAGCAAGCCGGTGGCGACGCGCAGCAAAGTGGTCTTGCCGGCGCCGTTGGGTCCCGCGACATGCAGCAGTTCGCGCGGCCGCACCTCGAAGCTGACGCCCTTGAGCACGTGGCGATCCCCGCGCCAAACGTGGACCCGATCGACGCAAAGACCGTCAACTGCGCTGTTCATCGGGGCGCGAGCTTAACCAAATCAAGCGGTTGAAGCTACCAACTGCGCCCGTTAGTCGGCGTCCCGGTCCGCCGAATAGGGCGTAATGGCCTCCGCTTTGAGGCTCGGCAGGGTCTTGACGCTGCGGATTACTTGCAGGCGTGCGGCGAGCGCGGTGAGGAGCAACGCGGTGCCGCCGGCAAACCCCAGTGCCGCCCGCAGCCCGAAGTGCTCCCCCAGCCAGCCCCCCAACAACGCGCCGGGTCCCGCGGGCAGCAGAATCAACCAGCGCATGGTGCTCGTCATGCGCCCCAGCATCGGCGCCGGCGTGACCGACTGTCGCAGCGACAAAAAATTGATGAATATGAATACCGCGCCCATGCCGAAACACAACAGCATCGTGGCGTACGCGGCGATTCCAATTCGGTTCAATGGCGCAAAGGCGAGCACCAGCCATCCGCATCCGCATATCGCGAATCCAAGCACCAGCGTCGGTCCGGGACCGAGACGCCGCGCCACCCGATAGCCGAGCGCACTGGCTATGACCGTGCCCACTCCGAGGGCGACATAGCTCAGGCCGACTTCCCGTTCGGTCAATCCGAGCAGGCGCGTCGCGAACAGGATCTGCACCACCATCGCCGCTTGATTGCACAGCTCCCACGCTCCGACGCAGACGGCCATGGCGAGGAGCAGCTCGTGGCTGCGCACGAAGCGCAATCCCTCGCGCATGGCGGGCCAGAACGGCGGATTGACCCGGCTCGGCGTTTCCTTCGCGCGCACGCCGCGCAATATCGACGCCGATATCAGCAGCAGGAAGGCATCCGCCAACAGCGCGAGCGGAGCGCCCGTCAACTTGATCAAGGCACCCGCGGCACCGGGCCCGGTCACTTCGGCGGTTGAGGATGCCAGGGCGTTCTTCGCATGCGCCTCGACCAGCCGTTCGCGCGGCACGATCTGGGTCAGAACGATCTGCGCGGCGCTGCCCGCCGTGGTGTTCACCGCGCCGATCACGAATCCGACGAAATACAGCCACAGCATCGACAGCCAACCGAGCCACCATGCCAATGGCACTGTCACCACGGTGATCGCGATCGACATTTCGCCCACGACGTACACCGGCAACTTGCGCACCCGATCGAGCCATACGCCGGTCGGGAGCGAGAACAGGACAAAGGGAAACAATTCGGTGGCGCTCAACACGCCCATCTGCGTCGGCGAGGCATGCAGCAGCACCGCGGCCGACAACGGCAGCGCGAGCAGCGTTACCTGCCCGCCGAACGAGGAGATGAGAATCGAGGTCCACAGCCGCCGGTAGGTTGCATCCCGCAGCAAATCGGTGGGGCCCAGCGCAAAGCGCCGAAGCCACCCCAACGTCGGCCGCCTGCGAGGCGAAGCAATGTTCATGGATAATACGGGCTTGCGATCGAGAATTTTAAAGCATAGTGGAGGCGCGCTCGTCGCGCCTGACCGTATCGCCCAAGGGTCTGCGAGTCGCGAACCCGCGCGGGGCGGCCGGGCACGCTCAACACGACCGGGCGAGCACGCGCTCCAGGCGCCCGCCCAATGTCACTGCGAGGACGCCGCCCGCGGCCGCGATCGCCGCATGCAGCGCCCAGAAATCCAGCGCAGTTATCCTCTCGAACACTGCGCCGATCCGGCCAATGGTGACATTCGCGAGAAACAGCGACAGGAACGCGGTCCCCATCATGGTGGCGCGGACGCGCGGCGGCGCCGCGCGCGACACCAATGCCAGCAGTGTCGGCCAATAATATAGAAACGCCACGCCGAGCAGCACATCGTAGGCAATGGGAACCACGATCGGTACCCGATCGGCCGCCGCGCACCCCGCAGCCAGCAACAGATTCGCCGCGCAAGCGATCCACGCCCCGGTGCCGATCTTGGCGATCTCTCCGCGCTCGCGGCCGCGCAGCGCCTGACGGCGCCACATGGCGAGCAAAAACGGCACCGCGACGATGCTGACGAACGGATCGATGGAATTGAACCACCCGGTCGGTACCCGGTAGCCGAGCAATTCGAGATCGACGCTGCGATCGATCCAGATCAGCGCCACATTCGAGTTCTGATAGTAAGCAATGGATTGGAACATGGTGATGGCCATCACCGCGAACAGCGCACCGATGACGCGCCACTGCGCACGATCGAGCGGCGCGGCGGCCGGCGTGGCCGGACGCGTCCGCACGGATGCGGAGAGCTCGCGGTAGCCCGCAAGGTAGGTCGCAAGACCGATCAGCATCAGAAGTCCGGCGAAGCCGAATCCCGCGTGCCAGCCGTAGATCTGCGCGAGCAGGCCGCACAGCAGCGGACCCGCCACCGCCCCGACATTGATGCCGATGGAGAAGATCGAAAATCCGCGGGCGCGCCCCTCGCGGTCTTTCTCGGCATAGAGGCCGCCCACCTGCGTGGAGATGTTGCCCTTGAGAAATCCGCAGCCGACGATCAACAGCAGCAATGCGAGCAGGAAGGATGCATCGAATGCCATCGCCAGGTGGCCGGCGCTCATCAGAACCGCGCCGAGGACCACCGCATTGCGCTGGCCGATCCAGCGGTCCGCGACCCAGCCGCCGAGCACCGGCGTGAAATAGACCAAGCCCGTGTACAAACCGAAAATCTGCGAACTCAGCGCGAGCGTGCTCATCGGGCCGAATGCGCTTTCAACGCCGGCGCGAAACGCGGCAAACCCCACGACGTGCTCGACGCGGCCGGGCATCAGCAGCGCCTGGCTGATGTAAAGCACCAGCAGCGCCGTCATCCCGTAATACGAGAACCGCTCCCAGGCCTCGGTGAAGGCGAGGTAGCCGAGCGCACGCGGCTCGCCGAAAAACGTGCGCTCACGAACCGCTTGGGCCGGCGGCGAGACACCGAGAATGGCCACATCGAATGCCCGATTGCGCCGCCTCGTGAGCGGCAGGACGATCAGTGTAACCACGTGGCCATCTATGCTATAGATGCGGCGCACAAATAGGCGTCGCGCGGCGCGTACGCCGTCCATCAAGGTGAATCGCATGGGAGAGGGATCGGGGAATTCGATGACACGGCGCCGGCTGCTCTCGATGATCGGGCAGACGGCGGGCAGTGTGGCGATGTATCAGGCCATGAACAGCCTGGGGTTCGCGGGTGAATCGACATTCACGGGCCCGACCGAACTCTCCGGCGCTCCCAAGGGCACCTCGGTGCTGGTGCTCGGGGCAGGCCTCGCGGGCATGGTGGCCGCCTACGAGCTGCGCAAGGCGGGCTACCGGGTGCAGGTGCTCGAGTACAACGACCGCGCCGGCGGCCGGAACTGGACTTTGCGCGGCGGCGACCGCTATACCGAACTGGGCGGAGCCGCTCAAGAGTGCAAATTCGACCCCGGTCTTTACATCAACCCGGGCCCGTGGCGAATTCCGTATCACCACGGCGGCATATTGAATTATTGCAAACTGCTCGGGTTGCCGCTCGAAGCGTTCGTTCAGGTCAACAACAACGCCTACATTCACAACAGCCAGGCATTCGGCGGTAAGCCGCAGCGCTTCCGCACCGTACGGGCCGATTATCAGGGCCATGTCGCGGAACTGCTGGCCAAGGCCACCCGGAGCCATCTGCTCGATGCCGAGGTGAGCGCCGAGGATCGGGAAAAACTTCTGGCCTCGCTGCGCAATTGGGGCGCGCTCGACAAGAACTATGCCTATGTCAAAAATTACGACGCCAACGACCGGCGCGGCTTCGCGCAGGACCCTGGAGGCGGGCTCAGCGGTCGGCCGGTGCTGTCGGAGCCGGTGGGATTGACCGATCTGCTTCAGTCGCATCTGTGGGAGGCCCTCGCCTTCGGCGACTACTACGACATGCAAACCACCCTGTTTCAACCGGTCGGCGGCATGGGTGTCGTCGGCCAGGCCTTCGCCCGCGAGTTGGGACCCGCGATCCGCTACAACGCCAAGGTCGTCGACATCCACCAGGACGAGCACGGGGTCAGCGCCACCTTCGAGGACAGGGCTGCGTCGATGACCCGGCATACGGTCTCCGCGCACTGGTGCGTCTGCACCATACCGCTGTCGATCCTCAAGCAGATTCCGATGAACGTCGGTCAGCCCATGACCGAGGCAATCGCCGCGGTCCCCTACGGCGCCGCGGTGAAGGTGGGGCTGCAATTCAAACGCCGCTTCTGGGAACAGGACGAACAAATCTACGGCGGCATCACCTACACCAATCTGCCAATCACCAATATTGGCTATCCAAGCACCGGTTATTTTGGCGGCGGCAAGGGCGTGTTGCTGGGAGCGTACCTGTTCGGTCCAAACGCGACGGATTTTACCGCGCTTGCGCCGCAGGACCGGGTCCAAAAGGCCGTGGAATACGGCAGCCAGATCCATCCCCAGTACCACGAGGAGTACGAGAACGGGATCTCGGTAGCCTGGCACCGCTCGCCGTTCACGCTCGGCTGTTTCGGCATGTGGTCCGATGCAGCGCGTGCGCGCCACTACGATAATCTCTGCCGGATGGACGGACGCATCGTGCTCGCGGGTGAGCACGCTTCGTTTCTGGCGGCCTGGCAGGAAGGTGCGGTGACCTCCGCCCTGGATGCGATCGACCGGCTGCATCGGCGGGCGGTCGCGTCGGGAGCGGCCGCATGATGACCGCGCGTGTGAGAATGATGATACGGGCGGTTCTCGGCTTGCTGATCGTCTGCGGTGTGCAGGCGCCGCTGCGCGCGCAGAGCGCGCGCATGTTCGTCGCGCCGACGCTGAGCAACAGCGGCGCCGAGATCTTTCAGCACATCTGCCAGGGTTGCCACATGCCGGACGGCCGGGGTGCCGAGGGAGCCGGAAAGTATCCGGCGCTGGCCAACAACCCCGATTTGAAATCCTCGACGTTCATGGCGCTGACGATTCTCGGCGGACGCAGCAACATGCCGGCGTTCGGCGCCAAGCATGGCGCAGGGGCAATGTTCTTTTCACCGCCTGCGCTCAGTTATGTACAGATCGCGGGGGTGATCAACTACGTTCGCACGCATTTCGGAAATCATTACAGCGATCCGATCACCGCTGCGCAGGTCGAGGCGCTCGACTACGCTCCTTAATCCCAGCATTCCTCAAGAGGAAACACCCATGCTCAAATCCGTCCGCACATTCCTGCCGCTCTTGCCATTGGCATCACTGCTTCTGCTGCCGATGCTCGCGCCGGCCGAGGACGTGATCCGCTACAAGCTGCCGAACGGCAGCACCTTTCCGATTTCCGCCGCGGTGGAAGTGCCGGTGGGCAAGACCGTGGTTTATTTGAGCGGCATGGTTCCCCCGGTGGTCGACCCCAAAGCGGCCAAGGACAGCGTTGCCGCCTATGGCGACACCAAAACCCAGGCGATGGGCGCGCTCAACGCCATTCAAACCGAGCTCGCGAATCTGCATCTGACCATGGGCGATGTCATCAAAATGCAGGTGTTTCTGGTCGGCGATCCGGCCAAGGGCGGCAAAATGGACTTCGACGGCCTGATGCAGGCGTACACGCAGTTCTTCGGCACGCCGGCCCAGCCCCGCTTGCCGGTACGCTCCGCGATGCAGGTCGCGGCGCTCGCCAATCCCGGCTTTCTGGTGGAGATCGAAGTGACCGCGATTCGCCCCTGACGGCGCAGAGGTTGCCACGCGATTTATCGGTGCCCTCGCCCGGACTCGATCCGGGATGGCTGTTAACCGACGGATTTTAAGTCCGTTGGCACGGATCCAATCTCAACTGAAAGCCCTTCAATTCAGCAAGTTGCCGAACCCGCGCGTGTGCAAGCCGCGTGCAATCTCCAGTTTATCGCGCGTTCTTGGCTCCGTCGTGTGCGACCGCTGCACATTGTAATATGCTACGCGAAAACAGGTTTCTGGGCGAGTTTTCACGTGAATTGCAGAATTGCCGAGAGCGTCGAATGCAGCACCTTACCACTATGTTCGGACGTGCCGATCGCCGAGATCAGCAGCTACTCGGTTGTATCGTCGTCGAGTCCTGTCCCGCGATCCCTTGTCGGATCGTTGCGTTCTTGACCGTGACTCCGGTCTGGTTCGCCTGACAGCGAATTTCCGCGTTGCTGTTCCCGCAGCTTCAGCCAATCTTTCCGAGCCAGCGCTCGAATCTCTTCGAGGTTGAGTGATCCGCCGGTCGGGATTGGCTCCATTACAGTCTGGCTTCTCGTCGCTACTCCATCCAACACGTTTTGCGCGCCAAAGTCGCCGGCGACGTAGCTGCGAATTCGGTCACGCGTTTCTTCAGAAACCGGAGTGTGATCAAGTAAGTCGAGCAAGCGATTGCGCGAAACAATTCCCCGTTTGGCAAGCTCACGGGTAAAAATAGTATCTTTGTCCCGGCGCGCAACATATTTGGCGATCGCAAGATCGTGAGGATCCAAGCATAAGCCCCGAACACCCTCGGTATCCCCGGCAGGGAGATTCACCAGCCGGCCTTTCCAACCCTTTGGAAGGGTGGCGGTCTTATGATCGACCGGATCGGCGTAGTAACCAAAGCTTCCATGAAACGGCGAATACATGCCGATCACGTTCAACAATTCCGTCCGATCGGCATGCTTCGCGGCCATGAGATCGACCTCGAATGATTTGACAAGATCATCAGGGAGGTCAGGACATTTACCGTGAAGAGATTGGCTGCCGATGATTATGAATTGCTTTTCACCGGTAATCCTTCCTGCGGCGCGCAGTACATGATCAACCTCCAGCTTCTTCATTCAGCTTCCTTACTTCCGCCTCCGGGAGAAGCCCAACACCTGGCATGGATTGCCTCAGTCTCACGGCGTTCTCGTCATGTCCGAGCATTACCGAAAAAAGGGCACCGTCATCTTCCGATTGCGCAATAGACTGCCATTCATCATAGGCAGGACCCCAGGTCCCCTGCTTCTTCCATCGATGCAAATTTGCGAGCATCTGAGCTCGAATTTCCCTCGGCGTAAAGCTACGCACAACTGCAAGAGCGATGCGCCGTTTGAGTTCATCCAACGCCTGATGCGAAAGGCCACCGCGAGCCGCAGGTCGAATACCGCGCTCCGAGAGTTCCAATTGATCGCCCTCACCGATGCCCCACTCGTCCAGCGTATCCTTCGGTAAAATTACTCCAAGGGAGTTTCCGACGCGGCGTACGGTCAGCTTCATTTGATAATTATAACAAGTTATAACACGCCATTCAAGTGATTGAGTAGCCACAAAATGGCCGTATTAATAATCGGAAGACTTATTTTATTTTTGATTGTGAATTGCGCACTGACCGATGAGCGGGTCTTCAAATAGTCTTGGTGGTGCCCTCGCCCGGACTCGAACCGGGATGGCTGTTAACCGACGGATTTTAAGTCCGTTGCGTCTGCCGATTCCGCCACGAGGGCTTCGGGCCCGAAAAGTGTAGCAGAGGCCCTTTAAAACGCGAGGCGCTCGCCCGCGGGTATGCACCAGATATCGAGCGGTTCGCTGCGGCCCCGCAATTCGAACTGCGGCAGCTGCAGCACGGGATATGAATTCGAATCGCGCCCGGCCGCCGCGCCGGCATCGAGCGCGGCGGCCACCGCACTCGACAGCAGAAGTTCTCCGGCCCGTGCGCGCCCGCAGAGCCGGGCGGCGACGTTGACGGTGTCGCCGACCAGCGTCGTGCGTCTGTGTCCCCGCGGCCCGAGCAGGCCCATGGCTACCTCACCCAGATGCAATCCCACCCCAATGCCGCTCTCGATCGCGAGCTCGCGCCGCCACCGCCCGGCGACCTGCGCGAAGTCCATGAGCATGGCGTGGCCGGCAGCAAGCCCATCGCGTGCACCTTCCCCCGTCCTATCCTCGAGGCCAAAGCCCGCCATCATGCCGTCGCCCGCCATATGGAAGACCTGGCCGCGGTATCGCGTCGTGGCGATCGCGAGCACGCCGAAGAACTCATCCAGCAGCGGCACGATGCGTGCCGGTGCCAGCCGCTCGGCAAGTCCGGTGTAACCCCGCAGATCTGCGAACAGTACCGTCGCGCGAGCGGTCTTCGCGGCACGCAGCCGGGCGACACGGGTGCGCGCGACACGGGTCATTGTCATGGTACCGCTTGCCCCCGCGTTGGGAGGATCGCCACGCAATATTCAGACCTTCTAAATCCGCGCATTGCGCGATGTAATTGCAGTATGCCTCAACACGAGCGGCGGCGCATCGGGCCGCGAAGGCGGCGCCGAGCGCCGCCTTCCTGTCGAACACTGCCAAGCGGTCCCGGGCGCAGGTTCCCTTCACGCGAGTTCCGCGGATGCCGTCGCTCGGGAATTTCTGCCAGGGATATCCGCTCGCGCCGCAGGGAGCGAGGCTCCGGGACCTCCCCCGAATCCTCGCGCAGATAGAAGCGCGCACCTTGTCTGAACGGGAATCGTTCGTGTTGCCATGAAGGCAACTCGAGGAAATCGACGGAATATGTGAAAAGCTCGACAGAATATGTCATTTATGTCGAATAATAATGATGTGGGCGATTGAATTTAGAGAATCCGCCATGTTGCCGAGCATTGCTTACCATCCGATGACCCCGCGTTCTGCGCCACGGGTCGTTGAACTTATGGGCGGCACGCGACAGCAGGACGCGTCGCCGCAGTGGGCTCTGGATGTCCTCGTCGACAGCGGCCTGGCGGCGTTTCTAGTGCTCGACGGCCCGAGGATCACTTATGTATCGCCGGCCTTCCTCATGCTCGTCGGCTGGGAGGCGTGCAAGGCGATACGGCCCGTCAGCCTGCCCGAACTCATCGGCGATGGCGCCTGCGCGCGCGTCCTCGCTGGGCTCGCAAGCGCCGGCGGCGGGCGGCACCGCGACATATGCACCCTGCGCCGCTCCAACGACTCCGAGGCCTACCTGGCAATCGACGCGGCCCTGATCCGGACCACCGCGGGCCCGCGCACGGTGCTGGTCGCGTCCGACGTCACCACTTGGATGCAATCCCAGGCTCGGCTGCAGCGGCTGGCGTTCGAGGACGCGCTGACCGGGCTCGCCAACCGGACGCTCTTGCACGATCGCATCGAGCAAGCGATTGCCGGCGCGCGCCGCAACGCCGGCACCTTCGCAGTTCTGCTCATCGATCTCGACCGATTCAAGCCGATCAACGACATCCACGGCCACGCGATCGGCGATCTCGTGCTGCGCGAGACGGCGCGGCGCCTCCGGGTTGCCACCCGCGCAGTCGATACGGTGGGACGCCTCGGCGGGGACGAGTTCGTCGTATTGCTTGGTGGCGACGGCGGTCGCGACGAGGTGCGGATGATCGTCAAGCGGATCATGCAGGCCGTCACCGCGCCGCTCGCGGTGCACGGGCTGCGTATTGGCGTCAGCGTCGGTATCGCAATCTATCCCGACGACGGCCCCAATGCGGAGCAGCTGCTCGCCCGGGCGGATGGCGCGATGTACGAGGCCAAGGATCGGGGCGGGAACCGCCACGCCTTCGCGGAAGGCACGGGCTTCAGCGAGCGCATCTGCGCGCGGCTCGCGTGGTCACGCACGTACATGATCGGCATCGAGGCGGTCGACAAGCAGCACGAGGAGCTGGTCAACAGGATGAACGGTCTGTGGAAGGCGCTGCTTGCCAACCGGGACCGCGCGTCGATCTCGCGCGGCCTCAAGGAAATGACCCGACTGCTGGAGCGACACTTCGCCACCGAGGAGGCGCACATGGCCGCGTACCCGTACGCAGGCTCCGCCGCGCACCGAGCCGACCACGAGCGCGCGCTTGAAACCGCACGCAGCCTTGGCGCCCAAGTCGATGGGCAGAGCCTCGCGCTCGGCATTCGGTTCCTCTACGACTGGCTGCTGAGTCACATCCGGTCTTACGATGCGGAATTGCCCCGCGGTGCGGGCTCGCAATTGACGCTCGGTCTTTAGATATCTACCGGGACGCAGGCCCGAGCGAGGCCGGGCATTGGGATCCCGGCTGCGTCTGATGATCAACCGCCGGTACTGGCACCTCGGCGTCTGCGCGGGCGATCGAAATAGCGAATCGGTTATTGGAGGCTAAGGTCGGAATCGAACCGGCGTACACGGCTTTGCAGGCCGCTGCATGACCACTCTGCCACTTAGCCCCGAGATCAAAAATAACAAACCCCGGGCTGGCCGCGGTTATCACAAATTGGAGCGGGAAACGAGGCTCGAACTCGCGACCTCAACCTTGGCAAGGTTGCGCTCTACCAACTGAGCTATTCCCGCACTCGACAGCCGGTCAATTGTAGGGCCGTACTGCACAGAGTCAAGGACAACACGGCGCATGACGCCGCTAAGGCCTTGAACACAACTGAATTTCTACCACGCCGCCACATGCACCCGATCCGCGCCGCAGCCACCGCGCTTGCCGGCCTTCAAAGTCGCGCGCTGCCGCGCAGCTCCGGCCACGCGAGGCGCAAGTACAGAATCATCGACCACAAGGTCAGCACCGCGGCGACGCCCGTCAAGATCAAACCGAGTTTGTAAATCGGTATGCCGAATAAATCGCGCCGGTACAGCAGCAGGGAAAGCCCGACGATTTGCATGATGGTCTTGTATTTTCCCCAAATGGAGACCTTGATGCGGCCGCGCGCGCCGATCTCCGCCATCCATTCGCGCAGCGCAGAAACCGCGATCTCGCGGCCGATGATGACGATGGCGGCGATCACCACGAACCAGCGCGGATCCTTGCTGACGATCAGCACCAGCGCCGCCGCCACGATCAGCTTGTCGGCAACCGGATCCAGGAACGCGCCGAGGCGTGAGGTTTGGCCCCACTTGCGGGCATAGTAGCCGTCCAGACTATCGGTGATGCCGGCCAAAGCGAACGCGGCGCAGGCCGCGGGATCCTTCCACCAATACGGCAGATTAAACAGCACCAGAATCGCCGGAATCATCATGATACGCAGCCAAGTCAGCGTATTCGGCAGGTTCCAATGCGAATGGCCTTCACTGCCCGGGGTGGAGGTGTTCATAAATTACCTGGGCGAGATCGCGCCCGAGGCCGCGTATTTGTGCGAAGTCGTCGATTCCGGCACGCAAAATCCCCTGCAAGCCGCCGAATTGCTTCAGCAGCTCGCGCCGCTTCACCGGGCCCAGGCCCGGAATGGTTTCGAGTATAGACTGACTATGGCGTTTAGCCCGCTTCCGCCGGTGTCCCGCAATCGCAAATCGATGCGCCTCGTCGCGCACACGCTGAATCAGATGCAGGGCATGGGAGTCCGGCGGCAGCAGAATAGGCGTGTCCCGGCCCAGCAAGAACAACTGCTCCTGGCCCGGGCGCCGGTCGGCGCCCTTCGCGACCCCGATCAGGGTGATTCCCCCGACACCGAGCTCGCGAAGCGCCTTGTCGGCTTCGGCCAGCTGCCCTTTGCCGCCGTCGATCAGCAATACGTCGGGTGCGGCGAGTTCGCCGTCGCGCACGCGCTTGTAGCGCCGCGTCAGCGCCTGGTACATCGCGGCATAGTCATCGCCCGGCTGTATTCCTGCGATATTGAAGCGCCGGTAGTCGCTCTTCAGCGGCCCTTCGCCCCCGAACACCACGCAGGAAGCCACCGTATCGGTGCCCCCGGTGTGGCTGATATCGAAACATTCGATGCGCACCGGCGTTTGCGGAAGGTCGAGCGCTTGCGCCAATTCCCGCAAGCTCGATTCTATGTTGGCGCGGGCGAGTCCGCGCATTTTCAGCGCTTGCTCGGCGTTGTTGCGCACCATCTCCAGCCAGCGCGCGCGAATGCCGCGCACCGAGGAAGTGATGCGCACCTTGTGGGATATCCGCTCGGCCAGCGTCGCCTCGAGCAACTGCATTCCCTCGAACTCGCTCTCGACGATGATCTCGGCAGGGGATTCGCGTTCCAGATAGTACTGGGCGACGAATGCGGCCAGCACTTCGGGCAATTCCGCCAACGGCGCCTTCGGAAAAAAGGTGGTGCTGCCCAAGCTGCGCCCGCCGCGCACGAACATCAGCGCGATGCAATATTCGCCGTTGCCGCCCGCGATCGCGATGACGTCGGCGTCGTGATCGATGTCGGCCGTGACGATTTGCTGCGCCTGCATGGCTTTGAGATTCGCCAGCTGGTCGCGCAGTCGGGCAGCCTCCTCGAAGTTCAGCCGTTCGGCGGCGAGTTCCATGAGCCGGCCAAGCTCCTTCTGCACCTCATCGTTGCGCCCTTCCAGCACCTTGATCGCCGCGTACACGTCGCGCGCGTACTGCTCCTTGCCGATGAGCCCGACGCAGGGCGCGGTGCAGCGCTCGATCTGGAACTGCAGGCAGGGTCTCGAACGGTTGGCGAAATACAAGTCGTCGCAGTTGCGCAGGCGGAATAATTTCTGCAGCTGCTGCAAACTCTCCCGCACCGCGCCGGCGGACGGATACGGGCCGAAAAAGCGCCCGGCCTCCTTGCGCGAACCGCGGTAAAAACTGAGTCGCGGAAACTCGTGAGAGGTGTCGAAATGCAGGAACGGAAAGCTCTTGTCGTCGCGCAGCACGACATTGAAGCGCGGCCGATGCGTTTTGATGAGGTTGAACTCGAGCAGCAACGCCTCGGTATCCGAGTTGGTGATGGTGACTTCCATATTCGCGATTTTGGCGATCAGCGCCTGCACTTTCGGCTGCACGTTGCTCGGCTGAAAGTACGAAGCCACCCGGCTCTTCAAGGTGCGCGCCTTGCCCACGTAGAGAATCTCGCCCTGCGCATCCAGCATGCGGTAGACGCCGGGGCGGTTCGGCAGGGCGTCGACGAAGGATTTTGCGTCGAATTTCACCGCGGGTGCCGCTGCCTGCGGCGCGCCCGGTATGTCCTCGCACGCCTCAGGCGTCACGGAGCGCCAGCGCCCTTTCGATGATGGCTTCGAACATGGGAGCGGTGAGCCGGCGCGTCTGGGTGTTGTAACGGCTGCAGTGATAGGAATTCAGCAACACCCGTCCTCCGCTCAAGGCATGTTCCGCAGCGTGTGCGAAGCGGAATTGGCCGGCACGCAGATCGACCGCACGCAGCACCGCCGCATGTGCGATGGTGCCCAGTGCGAGAATGACGCGCACATTCGGGCTTTGCGCCAACTCCGCCCGCAGAAATGCGTTGCAGGCCTTTATTTCAAGCGGCAGGGGCTTGTTCCCCGGCGGCAGGCATTTCACTGCGTTCGTGATGCAGGCATCCTTGAGCGTAAGACCGTCGCCGGCAGTGCTCGATGCCGGAGCACTTGCCAGGCCGAATTTGAACAAGGTCGCGTACAGGAGAATCCCGGCGTGATCGCCGGTGAACGGCCGTCCAGTGCGGTTTGCCCCGTGCATTCCGGGAGCGAGACCGACTATCAGCAACCGGGCGCCGGAATCGCCGAACCGCGGTACCGGACCGCAAAAATAATCCGGCTGCTGATGGCGCACCAGATTCAGATGGGCCGCAAGGCGTGTGCATCGCCGGCAATTGGGATCAAAGATGCTGTTCATTTAAAGAAAGGTCGGGCACCAGCAGCGGCGGCATGCGCCGAAGGCTTTAAAAAACGGGCTACGCGGAGATCCGCGTAGCCCGCCGTCGATCGCGCCTGGCATTTGGACTAACCCGAGCGCAACCCAACCTTCGCAACTGTCTGAACCGGCGCGTGACCGGCTGTGCCGCCCACGTTACCTTGGACCGCCTCGGTCAAAAAGATTCCACGTACTCAACGAAAAATTTAAGCGGTCCGATCAGAGGTTTGGTCAACCGAACTCGGCCCCCGACTTTGGGAGCTCAGTGCTCAAAGGGGCCGGAAAGGTTTCCAAGGCAGAATAGCACCTGCGGCGCTCGAGGCAACCTGAGTTTTGAAAAACCGCGGGCTGATATTGATCAATAGTCTTCAAATATTCTTTAATACATTGATTTTATTGATTTTTTAAAATATTCCTTGGCTTTTCTATTGGCCGGATGGATTCGAATTCAGAGCCTTTGGACCTGCCGTTTCCGGCCCGCGCGGCGGGCGATCAGCATGGCCAATTCGAGCGCCTGCTCGGCGTTCAAACGGGGATCCACTGGGGACTTGTAGGCGCGCGCCAAATCGGCCTCCTTGAGACCCCGCGCACCTCCAATGCACTCGGTGACATCCTCGCCGGTCAGCTCGATGTGAACGCCGCCCAGGGTGGAGCCGGATTCTTCGTGGATGCGGAAAGCCGCCTCCACCTCTCCCAGGATATTGTCGAAGCGGCGCGTCTTGAGGCCGCCGGCGGTGGTCTCGGTGTTGCCGTGCATCGGATCGCATACCCAGAGCACTTGCGAACCGGTGGCCCGAACGGCCGCTATCATCTCGGGCAGCCGCTGCTCGATGTCCTTGCTCCCGAATCGATGAATTAAGGTGAGCCGCCCCGGCTGGTTCTGCGGATTCAATACCTGCACCAGCTCCTGCAGCCATTCGGCGCTCATCGCCGCGCCGACCTTGACGCCGATCGGATTGGCGATGCCGCGAAAATATTCGATGTGCGCGCCGTCGATGTTGGCGGTGCGCATGCCGATCCACGGCATGTGGGTCGACAGGTTGTACCATTTCTTCTGCCGCTCGATGTAGCGCGTCTGGGCCTGCTCCGACAACAGATGCAGCCCCTCGTGGCTGGTGTAGAAATCGCCGCGGGTCGCCGCGTGCACCCGCAAACCGCTCATCGACTCGAAGAACTCCAGCGACTCGGCGATCGAGTCGACGATCTTTTGATAGGCATCTCGCAGCGCCGCGTGGCGCAGGAAGCCGAGATCCCAATATTCCGGATGGTGCAAATCGGCAAAACCGCCGTCGATCAGCGCGCGCACGAAGTTCAAGGTGAGCGAGGCGCGCTCGTAGCCCCGCAGCAGCAGCTCGGGGTCCGGTTCGCGCTCGACGGCGCTGAAGCCGGGCCGATTGACGTTGTCGCCCCGATAGCAGGGCAGGGTCACGCCTGCGCGGGTCTCCGTGTCCGCCGAACGCGGCTTGGCGTACTGACCCGCGAACCGGCCCACTCGAATGATGGGTTTTTTCAATCCTTGCAGCAGCACCAGGCTCATCTGCAGCAGGATTTTCAGCCGCTTGGCGATGTTGTCCGACTCGCAATCCTCGAAGCTCTCGGCGCAGTCGCCGCCCTGCAACAGAAATTGTTCGCCGCGCTGCGCCAGCGCGAGCTTGGCTCGCAACGCCTCGACTTCCCAGGAAACGACCAGGGGCGGCAGCCGGCTCAAGGCGGCCACAGTGCGCTCCAGCGCGACCGGATCGGCATACTTGGGTTGTTGTGCGGCGGGCCGGCTGTGCCAACTGGCCGGATGCCAATTGTTCAATGCGGTGGATTTGGACATAGACCGCAGATGCTACACAATGCCGCCCCCAAATCGAAATCCGGTATTGAACCATGACGAATATTGCCGACACTTTGCGCATCCTCGAACTGGCCGACCTCCAGCCCGGGACTTGGTCCGGTAGCCGCGGCTGGAGCGGCCAACAATCGGGTCCGCTGATCGAGTCGATCAATCCCTCGACCGGGCAATGTCTCGCGCGGGTCCGCGGCGCAACCGCCGAGGACTACGAGCACGTTCTTGGCTCCGCGGTCGAGGCCGCACGCGAGTGGCGCCGGGTACCGGCCCCGAAGCGGGGCGAAGCCATTCGCCTGATGGCCGAGGAACTGCGCGCCCGCAAGGATGCGCTCGGCACCCTGGTTTCCCTGGAAAACGGCAAGATAAAAGCCGAGGGCCTGGGCGAGGTTCAGGAAATGATCGACATCGCCGATTTTGCCGTCGGCCAATCGCGCATGATGTACGGCTTGACAATGCATTCGGAGCGCGTCGAGCACCGCATGTACGAGCAGTGGCATCCGCTCGGTGTGGTCGGCGTGATCTCCGCCTTCAATTTCCCGGTGGCGGTGTGGTCCTGGAACGCATTCCTGGCGGCCATCGCCGGCAACGCCACCGTGTGGAAGCCCTCGCCGAAGACGGCGCTGTGTTCGCTCGCCGTGCAGCACATTTGCAATCGCGTCCTCGAGCGCCATTCGCTGCCGGCCATCTTCCAGATATTCATCGACGCCGGCACCGAACTTGCGGGCAGATTCGTCGATGACCGGCGCGTGGCGCTGGTGTCGTTCACCGGCTCGACACAGGTCGGACGGCAGATCGGCGTACGCGTCGCCGAACGGCTCGGCAAGAGCCTGCTCGAACTCGGCGGCAACAACGCGATCATCGTCGATGAAACCGCGAACATGAACCTGGTGGTGCCGGCGATCGCTTTTGGCGCGGTGGGAACCGCGGGTCAGCGCTGCACCACCACCCGGCGCGTATTGGTCCATCATTCGCGGGCGGCGGAACTCGAGCGCCGCCTGGTCGCCGCCTACGGCCAGATACGCATCGGCGATCCGCTCGAGCCGGGCACCTTGATGGGTCCGTTGATCGATGCGGGCGCGGTTGCGCGCTATCTTGCGGCGATCGCCGCGGCGCAATCGCAGGGCGGCACACTGCTGTGCGGCGGCAGCGCGCTCGCAAGGCCCGGTAACTTTGTCGAACCCGCGATCGTGCGCGCCTCGCCCGGCATGGCCATCGTGAACACCGAGACATTCGCGCCGATCCTATATCTGCTGAGCTACCAGAGCTTCGAGGAAGCGCTGGCCTTGCAGAATTCCGTGCCCTACGGCCTGTCCTCGGCGGTGTTCACCGATCGGCTGCAGACGGCCGAGCGATTCTTGAGCGCCGAGGGCAGCGACTGCGGCATTGCGAACGTGAATCTGGGCACATCGGGAGCCGAGATTGGCGGCGCCTTCGGCGGCGAGAAGGATACCGGCGGCGGCCGCGAGGCCGGGTCGGATTCGTGGAAAGCGTATATGCGCCGCCAGACGACGACCATCAATTGGAGCCAGCAACTGCCCCTGGCGCAGGCCATCCGTTTCGACCTGTAGCAGTCGCGCACATGGCGGAGCGCGCGTCCTCTAACAGGGGGGCGCGCGCTATTCGGCCCGCTTTACCTCCAGCCAAAGCTGCTCCTGCGCGGCAAGGTTCAAACCCGCGAAGCGCTCGCCGCGCTCCGCGGCCAAAGCCTCCATCGCGCGAAAGCGGCGCTCGAACTTGGTGTTCGCCGCCCGCAGCGCCGCTTCGGCGTCGACTTCGAGCTTGCGCGCCAAATTGGCGGCAGCAAACAACAGATCGCCGATCTCTTCGAAGATTTCCTGCGAAGGACCCGCGCCGGCGGCCTCCGCGGAGCCTGCGCCCGCCGCGGCGGCTTCGCGCACCTCGGCAAGCTCCTCGGCCACCTTGTCGGCGGTCTGGCTGGCGTGCTCGAAATCGAACCCGACCCGGGCGGCGCGTTTGCTGAGCTTGTGCGCGCGCATCAGCGCTGGCAGCGCCGGCGGCACGCCGCTCAACGCGCTGCCGGAGACCGCGCCGCGCTCACGCGCCTTGCTTTCCTCCCAGGCTACGCTTTGTTCGGCCGCGCTCAAAGATCCGCCTTCTCCCGCGGCTGCGGCAAACACGTGCGGGTGACGCCGAACCAGCTTGTCGCAGATGCCCGATGCCACGGCCTCGAAATCGAACGCGCCCGCTTCAGCGGCGATTTGTGCGTGAAATACCACTTGAAACAAAAGATCCCCGAGTTCTTCCTTGAGATCCGCGACATCGCCGCGTTCGATCGAATCCGCGACTTCGTACGCCTCTTCGATCGTAAAGGGGGCGATGCTGGCGAAGGTCTGCAGCCGATCCCATGGACAGCCATCGGCGGATCGCAAGCGCTTCATGATGCCGAGCAATTCGCGCGTCCTCGGCAAATCGTTCGGTTGCACCGTCATCGGATTTTTTCCGCCCTCGCCCGCAGCCGACGCCGCAAGGTCAGCAACATCCCCGCGGTGGCGCCCCAGATGCGGCGCTCACCGTACTGAATGTCGAAGAACTCAACCGTCATATCCCCGATGCGGCCCGCGCGCGGGCGGTGGTTGGCCGCGTCCAAGATGAAGTCGAGCGGCACCTCGAACACATCGTGAACTTCGGCCGTCGCGATGCGCAATTCGTAAAGCGGGCTGACGAAGCCGACCGCCGGTGTCACCCGAAAACCGGTGACCACCCAGTGATCCGGAAGGTAACCGGCAAACTCCACGTGACTCTCGGACAATCCGATTTCCTCGTGAGCCTCCCGCAGTGCCGCGTGCCAGACCGTGGCGTCGTTGGGCTCGATGCGCCCGCCGGGGAAACTGATCTGACCGGCATGATCCTTGAGGGTCGCCGCCCGCTGTGTGAGCAGCACGGTCAGCCCGGATTCGCGTTCGACCAGCGGCACCAGCACCGCCGCGGGCACCCGCGCCTTCGGCAGCGAGTCGCGCATCCGCGCCAGTGCCTCAGTGGGTGCCCCCGCCAGCCACAGCATGTCGTCTCCGGCCGCGGAGGGTTGCGGCTCGAGCGACTCGCGAATGTGCGTCTTGGTGTATAGCGGATCCATCATCAGCCGGCGGACCCGCCACCCTTGATCCCGCCTGCCGTCAGGTCCAAGGGATCGAGCACGCGGCGCAGCTCTTCGATGCTCAAGTCGGTCATTTCCGCGGCGACCTGCAAAATCGGACGGCCCTCGGCATACGCCTTCTTGGCGATTGCCGCACCCTTTTCGTAGCCGATGATCGGATTGAGCGCGGTCACGAGAATGGGATTACGCGCGAGCACCGCTTCGAGGCGCGCCTGGTTCACGGTCAGGCCGGCGAGCGCGTGATCGGCCAGGTTGCGGCTCGCAATGTCCAGCAATTCTAGGCTCTGCAATAGATTATAGGCGATCACCGGCAGCATGACGTTGAGCTGAAAATTTCCCGACTGCCCCGCTATGGTAATGGCCGCATCGTTGCCGATGACCTGCGCCGCGATCATCGTCACCGCCTCCGGGACCACGGGATTGACCTTGCCCGGCATGATGCTGCTGCCGGGTTGCAGCGCCGGCAGTGAGATTTCCCCCAATCCGGCCAGCGGCCCGCTGTTCATCCAGCGCAAATCGTTCGATATCTTCATGAGACTGACGCCGACCACCTTGAGCTGCCCGGACAACTCGACCGCCGTGTCCTGGCAGGAAAGGGCCTCGAAATAATTGTCGCTGGGACGGAACTCGAGCCGCGTGTCGGCGGCGAGCTGGCGGGCGAACAGCGCCGCGAACTGCGGCCTGGCGTTGATGCCGGTCCCGACCGCGGTGCCGCCCTGCGCCAGCGCCAGCAAGCGGGGCATGGTCGAGCTCAAGCGTGCGCAGTCCTTGTCGATCTGCGCCCGCCACCCTCCGAACTCCTGGGCGAGCGTGATCGGCATCGCGTCCATCAGGTGCGTGCGGCCGGTTTTGACCACGCCGCCAAACTCGCGCTCCCGGCGCTCGAGCCCCGCGCTCAGGCGGCGAAGCGCGTCCAGCAAATTCTCCTGAAGGAACAGCGCCGCCGCGACGTGAATCGCGGTCGGCACAACGTCGTTGCTGCTCTGGCCCATGTTCACGTGATCGTTCGGGTGCACCGGCCGTCCCAATCGACGGCCTGCGAGAGTCGCGATGACTTCATTCGCGTTCATGTTGCTGCTGGTGCCCGACCCGGTTTGAAACACGTCCACCGGAAATTGGTCGTCGAATTTCCCGTCCGCCACCTCCAGGGCCGAGGCCTGTATGGCGGCCGCCAGGTCGGGCGCCATGTCTCCCAATTGCGCGTTCGCGCACGCCGCCGCACGCTTGATCAGCCCCAAGGCGCGGATGAACGCGCGCGGCATGCGCAGGCCACTCGGCGGAAAATTCTGGATCGCGCGCTGCGTTTGCGCACCCCAGAGCGCGGCCGCAGGCACATCGAGCGCACCCATGCTGTCACGCTCGACGCGATAGTCTGTCTTCGTCATCGCGCCTTACTCCGCCGGTTGGCGCCGGTTTACGGTAATATCTGCGTCATTCTATCATTTAGCGACGGCATCCTTGGTCAAGTCTATTACCGCCACCACCCCCGAAGACGCACTCTCGCCCCTGGACGGCCGCTATGCCGCCAAGCTCACGGCGGTTCGCCGGTTGTTCAGCGAGGCGGGCCTGATGCGCGAGCGCGTGCGCGTGGAATGCGCCTGGCTGTTGGCGCTGGCACAAGGCCCCGCGGCCCCGGTGCTCGCCACGCTGCCGCAGCCCGCGCGGCGTTGGCTCGAGGCGTTCGCAGCCGATCCGGCGGCGACCGACGTACCCGCCATCAAGGCCATCGAGGCGCGTACCAATCACGACGTCAAGGCCGTGGAATATTGGATCCGCGGCGAGCTTGAAGCGCGCGGCGCAGGCGCCGCGCAGCTCGAATGGGTGCATTTCGGGTGCACCTCGGAAGACATCAATAATCTGGCGTACGCTCTCATGCTGCAAGGGGCGCGCACCGCGCTGTTGCTGCCGACGCTCGATGCCGTCTGTGCGCTGCTCGATGCGCTCGCCGGCCGCTATGCGGCAGTCGCTATGCTGGCGCGAACGCACGGACAGGCCGCGACGCCCACCACCGTCGGCAAGGAACTCGCCAATGTGGCCGCGCGCCTCGAGAGCCAGCGCGGCTCGATTGCCCGCGTCGTCATCCTGGGCAAGATGAACGGCGCCGTTGGCAATTTCAACGCGCACGTCGCCGCCCTGCCGCGGTTCGATTGGCCGGAATTCAGCGAACGCTTCGTCGAATCGCTCGGCCTGCAGCCGAACGCCTACACCACGCAAATCGAGCCGCACGACTGGATCGCCGAGTATTGCCACGCCTTGATGCGCGCCGACACCGTGCTCCTCGACCTTGCGCGGGACCTGTGGAGCTACATCGCCCTGGGATATTTCAAGCAAAGACCCGCTGCGGGAGAAGTCGGTTCTTCCACCATGCCGCACAAGGTCAATCCCATCGACTTCGAGAACGCCGAAGGCAACTTGGGGCTGGCCAATGCGCTGCTCGCGCATTTTGCGGACAAGCTGCCGGTGTCGCGCCTGCAGCGCGACCTCAGCGACTCGACCGTGCTGCGTAATCTGGGCGTCGCCATCGGTCATGCGGTGCTTGGCTGCCAATCGCTGACCTCCGGTTTGAAAAAAATCGAGCTCGACGGGGCGCGGGTTGCGGAGGACTTGGACCGCGCATGGGAGGTGTTGGGAGAAGCGGTGCAGACCGTGATGCGCGCGCACGGAATTCCCGACGCCTACGATCGCCTGAAGGAATTTACGCGCGGCCGTCCCATGGACCGGGCCGCCATGCACGAATTCATCGGCTCGCTCTCGCTGCCGGCCGCCGAAAAGCAGCGGCTGCTCGAACTGACGCCGCGCACCTATCTCGGGCTCGCGGCGGCGCTGGCGCGACGCATCTCCTGAGAGGCGATTCGCGCATCAGTGCGTCCGAAACGTGACGCAGTTAGCACGGCCGTTTGCGACGCAAACGGTACTATCAAACCCATAGTGTGAAGAACCGGAGCGGATCGCACCGCTTGCTCCATTTGAGGCGTTGCCATGGCGGATATATTGGACGACAGCAAAAAACCGGCCGGGGACAAGGCGTCGATGGCGGCCGGCGACCCCGCGTCCAATGCGAGCACCCGCAGCATATTGACCACCATGCCGGAGGTGCGCGAGGCGAGCCTCAAAGTTGCCAAATCGGCGCAGCGGCTTCTGTCCATTTTCACGCAGGATTTGGAGCCGCTGATCTACGGCGAAGAGCCGTTCTTGGACGCCATCAAACGCTTGGTGTTGGCGCGCTCCTACGCGAAGGTGCGGGTCTTGCTGGCCGATCCGTCGCGCGCGATGGTCGACAATAACCGCTTTCTGGCCCTGGCGCGCCGATTGACCAGCTGCATCGACCTGCGTGCGATGAGCCCCGAATATCCGGCCAGCGCAGGCGCGTTCATCATCGCGGACGACAAGGCGCTGGTGTACCGCCTACAGGCGGATCGCTGGGACGGCATCTCCGACATGAACGACCCGGCCGTGGTGCGCCGCTACCTGAACTTTTTCGACGAGATCTGGCAGACCAGCATGCAAGAGTCGCAGATGCGGCAAATGCTGATGTAGTCTAAGGACAACTTCCCAGCCGATCGCGCCGGTATAATCGGCGTATGCACACCTTCCCCATCGATCCCGGCTCCGCCGGGACCGTCATTGTCGGCATGTCCGGCGGCGTCGATTCGGCGGTCGCGGCGCTTTTGCTGCAGCAGGCCGGCTGCACGGTGCAGGGGCTGTTCATGTCCAATTGGGAGGACGAGGACGCCTATTGCACCGCCGCCGAGGACTTTCAGGATGCCCGCCGCACCTGCGAGACGCTCAAGATTCCGCTGCATCGGGCGAGCTTTGCCGCCGAGTATCGTGAGCGAGTGTTTGCCCATTTTCTGCGCGAGTACGCCGCCGGCCGCACGCCCAATCCGGACGTGCTGTGCAATCGGGAAATCAAATTCGGCCTGTGCCTCGATTACATGCGCCGCCTGGGCGCCTCATGGATCGCCACCGGGCATTACGCCCGGCTGCGGCGCACCGATCGGGGTACACAACTTTTGAAGGCGATGGACAGCTCCAAGGACCAGAGCTATTTTCTGCACGGCGTGGCGCCGGCGGCGCTGAACAATGCGTTGTTTCCGCTCGGCGAATTGCGCAAGGACGAAGTGCGCCGGCTCGCCCACGCGGCCGGCCTGACCGTATTCGACAAGCCGGACAGCACCGGTATCTGCTTCATCGGCGAGCGGCCCTTCCAGGAATTCCTGAGCCGCTACCTGCGCACCGCTCCCGGCCCCATCGAAAACGCCGACGGCGGGTTGGTGGGCGAACATCGCGGACTGGCAATGTATACGCTTGGCCAGCGGTCCGGATTGCGCCTGGGCGGCAGAGCAGGCGCCGCGGCCGCGCCCTGGTACGTCGCCGCCAAGGATGTGCGCCGCAATGCGCTCATCGTGGTGCAGGACCCGGAACATCCGTTGCTGATGTCCGACATTTTCGACGTCGAGCAGATGCACTGGCTATGCGCGCCGCGGGCGCTTGCATTGGACCTCGATCGCGACGGATTCGAGTGCGGGGTCAAGACCCGCTACCGCCAAGCGGATCTTCCCTGCCGGGTCCGGCCGGTTTCGGATGGCCGCGTGCGCGTGCGCCTGCTCCAGCCGGCGCGGGCCGTCACGCCGGGACAGTATGCGGTGTTTTACCGCAATGATCTGTGTCTCGGCGGCGGCGTGATCTCGCGAACCGGCAAAGCGTGCGACGGGACGAGTATGCCCGTGCCGGCGGCCGCCGAGCTCGCCTATAATTCCGCATTTACGCTGGAGGGGTCATGACGGATAGCTTCAAGGCGAGAACCACGCTCAATGTGGGTGCGCAGTCGTATGAAATCTGCGCCCTGAGCGCGCTGCGGGAGCACAAGGTCGAGCGCCTGCCCTTTTCCTTGAAGATTCTGCTGGAAAATCTATTGCGCTTCGAAGACGGCGTCAATGTCGGTCGCACCGACATCGAGGCGCTGCTGCGCTGGGACCCGAAAGCCCCGCCCCGCGACGAGATCGCCTTCACCCCCGCCCGCGTGATCATGCAGGATTTCACCGGTGTGCCGTGCATCGTGGACCTGGCGGCGATGAGGGAGGCGATCGCACGCCTCGGCGGCGATCCGCAGCGGGTCAATCCGCTGGCACCGGCCGAGTTGGTGATCGATCACTCCGTGCAGGTCGATGAATACGGTGCGGCGGATTCGCTGCGGCACAACAATGAAATCGAGTTCAAGCGCAATGCCGAGCGCTACATGTTCCTGCGCTGGGGGCAGACCGCGTTCAGTAACTTCAAAGTCGTGCCCCCCAATACCGGCATCGTGCACCAGGTGAATATCGAGCGCCTCGCCCGCGTGGTTTTTGCCGACGACATCGGCGGCCGGAAGGCGGCCTATCCGGACACGCTGGTCGGGACCGACTCGCACACCACGATGGTCAACGGCCTCGGAGTACTTGGTTGGGGAGTCGGCGGGATCGAGGCCGAAGCCGCGATGCTCGGACAGCCGGTCACGATGCTGATACCGCAAGTCATCGGCTTCAAGCTCAACGGCAGCTTGCCCGCCGGCACCACCGCAACCGACCTGGTGTTGACGGTCACCGAGATTCTGCGCAAAAAGGGCGTGGTCGATAAATTCGTGGAATTCTTCGGCGATGGACTCAAGGGCCTGCCGCTGGCGGACCGCGCCACCATTGCGAACATGTCTCCGGAATTCGGCTCGACCTGCGCCATCTTCCCCATCGACGAGGAGACCATTCGCTACTTGCGGCTCACCGGCCGCGATGCTTCGCAAATTGCGCTGGTGGAGGCTTATGCGAAGGCACAAGGCCTGTGGCGCGTCGACGGCGCAGCGGCCGCCGAGTACACCGACATCGTGGAGCTCGATCTTGCGACGGTCGAACCCTCGCTTGCGGGCCCGAAGCGCCCGCAGGACCGCGTGCCGCTGCGATCGGCCAAGAGCCAGTACCGGAGCGATGCGAAGAAAATGGCCGCGGAGCGCGCGCAGAAGCATCCGGCGGCGGCCGGCGCGGCTGCCGCCAAATTGGGCGACGCCAGTGTCGAGATCAAGGACGGGGCGGTGCTGATCGCGGCGATCACGAGCTGCACCAACACCTCCAATCCAGCCGTGCTGGTTGCCGCGGGACTGCTGGCGCGCAACGCGCGCGCCCTGGGGCTCACCGCCAAGCCCTGGGTCAAAACCTCGCTCGCGCCCGGGTCTCGCGTCGTCACCGACTATCTGAAGAAGGCCGGATTACTGGCCGATTTGGAGGCGCTGGGCTTCTATACGGTGGGCTACGGCTGCACCACCTGCATCGGCAACTCAGGACCTCTCAAGCCCGCCATTTCCGAGGCGGTCAAGGCGGGCGAGGTGGTCGCGTGCTCGGTGCTCTCGGGCAACCGCAATTTCGAAGGACGCGTGCATCCGGAAATCAAGATGAATTTTCTCGCCTCGCCGCCGCTGGTGGTCGCCTATGCGCTGGCGGGGAGCCTCGACCTCGACATCACCACCGAACCGTTGGCAACCGGCAAGGGCGGCCGTCCGGTCTACCTCAAGGACATCTGGCCGAGCTCCGCGGCGGTCGCCGAGGCGGTGGCCGCTTCGGTGGACTCCGCCATGTTCAAGAAGGGCTATGCCGATGTGTTCCTGGGCGATGACAATTGGCGCGGCATCGAGACGCCGGCCGGAAAAATCTATGCCTGGGACGGTAAATCGACCTATGTGAAGAATCCGCCGTATTTCGACGGCATGAGCATGACGCCGGGTGCGGTCGTCGAGGTCAAGGGCGCGCGCGCGCTCGCGGTACTCGGCGATTCGGTGACCACCGATCACATCTCGCCCGCGGGCAATATCTCAAGGACCAGCCCGGCGGCAAAATACCTGATCGCACAGGGCGTGCAAGCGGTGGACTTCAATTCCTACGGCGCGCGCCGCGGCAACCACGAGGTGATGATGCGCGGTACATTCGCCAACATTCGATTGCGCAACCTGCTGGTGCCCGGTACCGAGGGCGGCATCACGGTTCATATCCCGAGCGGCGAGTCGATGTCGATTTTCGATGCCGCCATGAAATATAAGGACGCGGCGACGCCGCTGGTGATTTTCGCGGGCAAGGAATACGGCACCGGCAGTTCGCGCGATTGGGCCGCCAAGGGAACGATGCTATTGGGCGTCAAGGCCGTGATCGCAGAAAGCTTCGAACGGATTCACCGCTCCAATCTCATCGGCATGGGCGTTCTGCCGCTGCAGTACAAGGAAGGCGAGAGCTTCCGCAGCCTGGGCTTGAGCGGCCGTGAAACCTTCGACGTCGTCGGACTGGAGCGTGGCGCGGCCAAGTTCGTCAAAGTGACCGTCCGCGGCGATGACGGCAGCAGGAAGCAATTCGAGGTCCGGGTGCGCATCGACACGCCGAAGGAGCTCGAATACTACCAGCATGGCGGGATCTTGCACTACGTGCTGCGGCAACTCGCCGCCGCCGGCAAGGCGGCATGACCGTCAGCGCATAGCCGGCGCTGAATTCGCTGCCGGCTGGCCGTCCGCGGCGACGCTTCCCGCCTCGATCAGCACCATGGTGCTCGGGTCGAGGTGAGTGCGAATGGCCTTGTTGACCTGATCGCGCGTCAGCGCCTGAATCATGCCCGGATAGGCGTCGAGCCAGTCGACGTCGAAGCCGCGCTGAACGGTGGTGAGAATGGCGCTTGCGATTCCGCGGGTGGTCGCCAAACCGACCAAATAGGTCCCGAGGATCCCTTGCTTGCGGACTGCGAGTTCGTCCTCCGAGACGCCCTGTTGCCACCATGCATCGAGTACGCGCCGCGCCGATGACAAACCCTTGTCGAGCAGCGCCGGGGCGAAGCTCGCCGATATGTCCCACGCGCCGTCCGCGATGCTGTCCTCGGTCACCTCCGCATCGATGTTGTAAGTGAGGCCTTCCTTGTCGCGCACGATTCTCATCAGTCGGCCGGTAAAGCCTCGACCGAGAACCGCCGTGCCCACCCGCAGCGGCAGCGCATCCGGATCCCGGTAGCGCAAACCCGTCGGCTGGCCGAGAATCACGGACACGCTCGGCTTGTCCTTGAGCGGCACCACGAGCCGGGCTGGGCCCGGTGAAGTCGCGGGCTTTGCCGGGTGAATGTATTCCTGACCGCCGGTCCATCCTGCGAAGTCCTTGGCAATCTCGGCCTGCGCTTCGGCAACCGGCACATCGCCGGCCAGCACCAGCGTCAGATGGGCGGGGCCGTAGTAATGGGCGTGGAACTTCTTCGCTTGATCGAGCGTCGCCGACTTCGCCGCGATCAGGAATTCCTCGAGCGAATGTGGACGGTTCGGATGTCCTTCCGGAAAGACCGCGCGGGCAAACGCCTCCCTGGCACGTTCCTCGGTGTTGTGCATCGATTCCTGCAAGGTTCCGATGAATTGTTGCCTGGCTTTGCCGAACTCGCCGGCGAGCATCGCCGGCTCCCTGAGTTCCGCAGCCATCAAACGCAGCACCAGCGGCAAGTCCTTTTTCAGGCACTTGGCGCGAATTTCCAAGCTTTGCTCGCCCACGCCGAAGGAGATTTCGGCGCCCACGTCATCGAGCTGCTTCGCGATGGCGAATTTGTCGAGCGACTTCGTGCCGCGGTCCAGCATCATGCCGGTGAGCGTGGGAATCGCAATATTGTCCGCGCCCGCCATCGCATCGCCGGCCGGCAGCGCGCCCACGACGATCACCACCTGCTTGACGCTGGTCTGATACGTGATCAGATCGATGCCCGCGATCTGCGACCGATGGCTGTTGTCGGCCATACCGGCCCAGCCGTTCGTGGCCGCGGCGAGGCATGCGGTGATCGCCAGATATTGCACCCCTTGTCTGATCACGATCCACTCTCCCCTGCCTGCGGCATCGGCACGAACCATCCGGTCGTGCTCTGGTCCTCCGTAAGGTACTGTTTGGCGACTCGCTGCACGTCGGCCGCCGTCACTCGTTCGATCTGCTGCGGAAACGTCACGTACAAAGTCCAGTCGCCGATGGCGACCCACTCGTTGATCCCGCGCGCAACCGCGGCAGTCCCGTCCCGCTTGTAGGCCTCGGCGGCCACATATTGCTGCTTGACCCGCTCGACCTCCTCAGCCGTCACCCCGTCGCTCTGGATCTTGGCGATCTCGGCCAGCAGCGCCTGTTCGACGCGCGCCTGGGTCGCGCCCGGCGCCATGGTGGCGTACACCATGTGCAGCGACAGGTCCCGATGCAGGTCGGTGCCGGCCTCCGCGCTCAACGCCAACCCCTGGTCGACCAGCGCGCGGTACAGCCGTGCATTCTTGCCCGAGCTCAAAATGGCATCGAGCATTTCGAGCGCCGGCTGATCCGCATCGCGACCGTTCGGCACCTTGTGCGCAATCACCACCGTGCCGAGTTCGCCGGGGCGCGTGACGATGAGGCGCCGCGCTCCGGTTTGCGCGGGCTCCTCCGTGTACACCTCCGGAATCGGCTGCGGCGAGCGGGCGAACTCGCCGTAATACTTCTTGACCAGGCCGAGCGCCGCGGCCGCGTCGATATCCCCGACCACCGAAACGGTGGCGTTATTGGGCCAGTAGAAGGTGTGATAGAACTCGCGCAGTTTGCCAATGGGCACGTGCTCGATATCGCTTTTCCAGCCGATAACCGGGTGGTGATAGGGCAGCGCCACGTAGGCGGCGGCGGTCACCTCTTCGATCAGCACGTTGTTGGGGTCGTTTTTGCCGCGTTCGTATTCGTTGCGCACCACCGTCATTTCCGACTGCAGGTCGGAATCGTGCAGCCAAAGGTGGCGCATGCGATCGGCTTCGACCGCGACATATCCCTCCAAGTCGTCGTGGCCGACGGTGGCGAAGTAGTTGGTGCGATCGACCGACGTGGTGGCGTTGTATTGCCCGCCGACGCGCTCCAGGAACTGTTTGATGCTGTTGCCCTTCGGATCGTTGAAGTTCTCGCTGCCCTTGAACATCAGATGTTCCAGAAGGTGAGTCGCCCCGGTGGTGCCGGTCACTTCGTTGCGCGATCCAACCCGATACGTCACCTGGAAAGTGACGACCGGCGCCGAGTGATCGGCGGCCAACAAGACCGTGAGGCCGTTGCCGTCGAGGCGGTACTCGTCTATCCCGCCGAGTGATTTGACGTAGGTGTAGCCCGCAACGGCGACGGGCGGGCCGGCCGTCCGGCCGGCCGAGCTTTGCGCGCTTGCGCCGGCCGCGCCAAAGGCGCCAACGGCCGCTGCACACAACCATACCTGCCACGACGCGCGCACCGTTACGTGCTCATGCATGCTTATCTCCTGATTCGGCGGGATCTCGCCTGTTCGAGCGAGGGCGCCCATATTATTTCATATATATTACCCGCATGAGCGCCTCTCCCAAGCCCGAGACGGGGCCGCACGTCGCGCTGTTCGATCTCGACGGCACCTTGACTTGGGGCGACACGCTGAAGCCGTTTTTGGCCGGCTACGTGCTTCGGCACCTCTCGCGCCTGATCCGCCTTTGGCGGCTTGCGCCCGCGCTCATCGAATATGCGGCGCGCGGCCGCGATCGAGGCCGATTGAAGTCGCGGGTTATCCGGGCGGTGATGGGCGGGGATTGCCGCGCCGAGATCGACGCGTGGGCGGAGACATTCGTGCGTACGCTCGGACCGCGACATGTATTCCGCCCCGCCGCGCTCGCCGCGCTCGAGGCCCATCGCGCCGCGGGCGACCATCTGGTGCTGCTGTCGGCAAGCCCGGATTTATATGTGCCGCTCATCGGTCGATTGCTGGGCTTCGAGCGCACGCTATGCACCGTACTTCGGTGGCGAGGCGATCGGCTCGATGGCGCCTTGCAGGGGCCGAACAGGCGCGGCGAGGAAAAACTGCGCTGTCTAGAGTCCTTGCGCCCCCAATATCCCGGGGCAGCCGTCGTCGCCTATGGCAACAGCGGCTCGGATCTTGTTCACTTGCGCCGAGCCGATCGCGCGATCCTGGTGAACGGCAATTCGGCCGCGCGGCGCGCCGCCGCAAAGGCCGGTATCGCGGTCGCCGATTGGACTTAAATCGAGGTCGGCGGCAACATTTTGCCGGTTCCGACGGTCTACTCCATCAAGCGTTGACACCGATCAACGGCGAACACGGGGTACCCGGATGAGAAGAGAGCGCAGCCAGTCAGTCACCATACCGCCATCGGAGATCACGCCGGAGGCGCGGTATCTCAGTCGGCGTACCCTGCTGGCGGGCGCAGTCGGTCTCGCCGCCGCTCAGGCGATCGGCCGCTTTTCGCGGCCCGCATTGGCCGAAACGGCGGCCCCGGGGCCGGACGCGATCAGCTTTACGCGCAACGCCGCATTCAGCGTCGCCGAAACGCCGAATTCCTATCGAGACATCACGACGTACAACAATTACTACGAGTTCGGCACCGATAAATCGGATCCCGCCGAAAATGCGCAACGCCTGCGCACCCGGCCGTGGAACGTCACCGTCGGCGGCGAGGCGGAAGTAACCGGGTCGTTCACCATCGAGGACATTCTCAAACCTCATCCGCTGGAAGAGCGCGTGTATCGCCTGCGCTGCGTGGAGGCATGGTCGCTGGTGGTGCCTTGGATCGGCTTTCCGCTGGGCGATCTGCTGAAGCGATTCAAGCCGACCTCGAAGGCGAAATTCGTCGAGTTCAAGACCCTCTATGACCCGAAGCAAATGCCCGGCCAGCGCTCCTCCGTGCTCGAATGGCCCTATGTCGAGGGGCTGCGCATGGATGAGGCCATGCATCCGCTCACCATCATGGCGGTGGGGCTGTACGGCAAGGCGCTTCCCAATCAGAACGGAGCGCCGATGCGATTGATCGTACCCTGGAAATACGGATTCAAGGGCATCAAAGCCATCGTCGGCATCAAGTTCACGGAACGAATGCCTGGCACCACTTGGGCGAAAGCGGCGCCCGGCGAATATGGCTTCTACGCCAACGTCAACCCGGCGGTCGACCATCCCCGCTGGAGTCAGGCGAGCGAGCGGCATCTCGGAGGGAGCCTGTGGAACTCGCGCCGCCCCACCCTGCCCTTCAACGGCTACGCCGCCGAAGTCGCCGGGCTCTACAGCGGTATGGATCTGCGGAGATATTTCTGAGTCACGCCGTACGCCTCACCGCCAAACCGCTGGTGTTCGCCGCCTGTTTGCTGCCGGCCCTGCACCTCGCCGCCGGCGCCTTCAATCTGGCCGGCCTGTCATTGGGCGCGGACCCGGTGGCAGCGCTGCTGCACACCAGCGGCCGGTGGACCTTGAACTTTCTCTTGATCACGCTGTGCATGACTCCGCTGCGGGATTTCACGCATTGGGACATCTGGCTGCGCTCCAGACGGATGTTCGGCCTATTCGCCTTTTTTTACGCGCTGATGCACTTCTCGGTGTTTCTGCTGCTGGATCAAGCCGGCAAGCTGCACGCCATCGGCCACGAGATCGCGAAACGGCCTTACATTACGCTCGGCACGCTCGGTCTGCTGTTGCTGATTCCCTTGATGTTGACTTCCACCGCCAAGGCGCAGCGCCGAATGGGAAGGAATTGGACTCGACTGCACCGGCTGATCTACCCGGTCGCGCTGCTCGGCGTCTGGCATTTCTGGTGGCAGGTCAAGAAGGACATCCGCGAGCCGCTCCTCTATGCCTGCGGCCTTGCGCTATTGCTCGGCTACCGCCTGTGGAAGCACTATCGGCCCGCGCTGCGCATCAGCGTCGCACGGTTAGCAAGGACTGATGGAGTTTGAGCAGCAGCGCTTCCGTGCTCGGCCAGTCCATGCACGGATCGGTGATCGATACGCCGTATTCGAGGGTGCTCAGGTCCTTGGGAATGGGTTGATTCCCGGCTTTCAAGTGGCTCTCGAGCATCAGGCCCACGATCGAGCGGTTGCCGTCGAGGATCTGCGTGACGCAATTCTCCGCCACCAGCGGCTGAACGCTCGGATCCTTGTTTGAGTTCCCGTGGCTGCAATCCACCACGATGGTCGCGGGAAGATTCGCCTGCGTCAGCTGACGCTCGGCCAATGCGATGCTCACCGCATCGTAATTGACCCGGCCGCCGCCGCCGCGCAGCACGATATGCGCATGGGGATTGCCGCGCGTGCGAAACACCGCCGACTGACCCTGCTGAGTGATGCCCAGGAAATGATGCGGGTGCCTCACCGACTGGAGCGCGTTGATCGACGCGCCCAGCGCCCCGTCGGTGCCGTTCTTGAAGCCCACCGGCGTGGACAAACCGCTCGCCATTTCCCGATGCGTCTGCGATTCCGTGGTGCGCGCGCCGATCGCGGTCCAGGTGATTAGCTCGGAAAGATACTGCGGCATGATCGGGTCCAGCGCTTCGGTCCCCGCGGGCAACCCCAGCTCCGCCACGTACAGCAGCAGTTCGCGCGCGAGCATGATGCCCTTTTCGATGTGAAACGAGTCGTCCAAGTCCGGATCGTTGATCAAGCCCTTCCAACCGACGGTGGTGCGCGGCTTCTCGAAATATACCCGCATGATGAGAAACATGGTCGGTGCGACTTGATCCGCGAGGCGCTTGAGCACGTCCGCGTATTCGCGCGCCGCCACGACGTCATGAATCGAACAAGGGCCCACCACCACGAACAGCCGCGGATCGCGCCGCTCCAGGATCGCGCGCAATGTTTCGCGCGAGCGCAGCACGGTCTCCGCGGCCCGCGCCGTCAGCGGCAGGCGCCGTTTGACCTCCTCGGGGGTGGCCAACAGATCGCTGGAGGCGACATTGACGTTTTGTAATCGATCTTGCACGTTGCTCACGAATCAACCTACATGGACGTTCGAACGGTCCAAAGTTCGGGAAAGAATTTCAGTTCCAGCGCCTTGGTCAGGTAGGACACTCCGCCGGTGCCGCCCGTGCCGCGCTTGTAGCCGATGATGCGCTCCACCGTTTTCATATGGGTAAACCGCCACAATTGAAATTTGTAGTCAAGATCGACCAGCCGCTCGGCCAGTTGGTACAGATCCCAGTCCTTGACCGAATTGTGATACACGCTGAGCCATGCGGCCGCAACCTGTTTGCTGGCCTGATAGGGTTGGGTGAAGTCCCTATCGATGGCTTGAGCCGGCACGTTAAGGCCGCGCCGGCTCAACAGCCGCAACACCTCATCGTATAGGCTCGGCGCGCGCAGCGCGCGCTCCAATGTTTCGTACGCCGGCGGGTCGGCCCGAAACACCTCGATCATGTCCGCATTCTTGTTGCCGATCAGAAATTCCAGCATGCGGTACTGTGCCGACTGGAACCCAGACGAACGGCCCAAGGTATTGCGAAACGCGGAATAATCGTGGGGAGTCACCGTCGCCAACACGTCCCAGGCCTCCAAGAGCTGCCGCTGAATCGTCGACACGCGCGTCAGCATCTTGAAGGTGGGTCCCAAATCGTCGCGCCGCACGCAGGAGACGGTGGCATTCAATTCGTGCAGGCACAACTTCATCCACAGCTCGGAAACCTGATGGATCACGATGAACAGCATCTCATCGTGCTGGTAGGAGAGTGGGTGCTGGGCATCGAGGAGCTTATCGAGATTGAGGTACTGCCCGTAGCTCAGCGAGTCCTTCAAATCCCAATAAACCTGCTCGTCGCTCAGGTCGACGAAAGGCTGGCCGGCCGGCTTAATTTCGCTCATCGGCTAATTCTTGAACACCCATAGGGGAACCCGACGCCAGCCGGCGAGCAGCTCGCGATCCAGCCGCCGGTAGTGCGGTTCGAGTTGCTCCACCAGGCGCCAAAAGCCTGCCGAATGATTCATGTGCTTAAAGTGCGCAAGCTCATGCGTGAAAAGATAGCGAACCACATCGGGGCGAAGAAAGACCAATGAACAGTTGAGGCTCACCGTGCCGCGCGTCGAGCAGCTGCCCCATCGCGTTCGTTGGCAGCGGATGACCACTCGCTCCACGGAATAGCGCAATTCCTCCGCCAATTGTCGCAGCGACGGCACCAAGCGCTCCCCGGCCGCGCGTTTGAGCCAACCGCGAAGCAGCAAGCGGGCGTCTCCGTCGTTCGGCGCCCGAACGAGGAGCCGCGCGCCTTGGCACACCACGCCGCGCTTAGGTTCTTGCTGCCAGTCCACCGTGAAGCACTCGCCGGTGAAGGCGAATTCCACGCTGCCCGGCACCGCCGCGGCCGGTTCGGCGAAGCACTGCATCGCCTCCACCTTGCGATCGATCCAGGGCGTGAATCGGCGCACGAAATCGCGCACCGCGTGGGCATTCACGCCGACCGGAACCACGATTTCCACCCGTCCGCCGACGTGCACGCGGGCGGTGAGCCGGCGGGCACGCGGGCTCACCCGAACCGCGAATGGGTCACCCGTGGCGCGCGTCTCGAACAGCGATAATTGCGTGCCTTGTGGCTTCATCGCGCCGCATGATACCAGGTTCGAAGTCGCCGGCGGCGCGGTGCCCGGGCTCAATGCCGCGCAAGATTCGCCAGTTGCTTTTGGGCCGCCTTATAGTCGGGTGCGACGATCAGGGCCTTCTCGATCGAATTACGGGCGCCCAGCACATCAGCGCGCGATTGCAGCTGAATTCCGAGCTCGAGGTACGCTTCCGCGTGTCCCCAGCTCGGCGCGTCGATGCCGGTGGAAGAGGACTGATCGAACAACTGCACGGCGCGCTCGAGCTCGGCGAAGGCTCGATCATGCTCCGCGGAGCCGGCTTTGGAGCGGGCGAAACCGTCCATGGCGGCCAGATACAGGACCCGCGGATTGAGCGGAGCTAGCCTCAAGGCCGCCGCGATGCGCTCGGTTGCCCGGGAGCGCAGCATCGCCGCCTCCAGGCTCTTGTATTTCGACAGACCGGCATAGCACGCGGACTGCAACGCCAGAGCCTCGGCCGACGCCGGGTTCTGCTCCGGCACTCGCTTGAGTCGGTCGGCACAGTCGCCAAAGGCCGCTGCCGCGTCTTTCGGATGCTTCTCCCCCATCAGGAGTCCCAAGCGATACTGCGCGTGCGCCAAGTGATAGCGCAGCGCCGGATCGGAGCTTCCCGAGCTGGCCTGGGTCGACAAAGTTTGCACCAAATTGATCAGCAGGTTGGTATCTTCGACGTGAAACGCGTAGACGATCTGCGCCTGCAGGTCGCCGCCTTCCTGAGCCTTGACCGGCACGGCTGCGACGACCAGCGCCGCGAACACGAGGAATCCGACTTTGCACATCGGGGCGAAGATATCACAACGGGGCGGCGGCTCTTGAGCGACGAATTGGTCGACATCGGAGCGAATCTGACCCACGACAGCTTCGCCGGCGACCTGCCCGGGGTGATCGCGCGGGCGATGCAGGCGGGCGTGACCCGGCAAGTTGTGACCGGTGCGGACTTGGCGAGTTCGCGGGCGGCCGCGGCCTTGGCGGAGGTCCATCCGGGCGTCTTGTGGAGCACTGCCGGCGTACATCCGCACCACGCGGCGGATTTCGATTTCGGCCGGTGCGAGGAATTGAGGGAGTTGTTGAACCGGCGCCGCGTGGTCGCGGTCGGCGAATGCGGTTTGGATTATTTTCGCGATCTATCGCCCCGCGCGGCGCAGCGCGCGGCCTTCGTAGCGCAGTTGGAAATTGCGGTGAGCACGGCGAAACCGGTGTTCCTGCATCAACGCGACGCACACGAGGACTTCGTGGCGATCCTCGCGGAATATCGCCCCGGCCTCGCCGGCGGGGTCGCGCACTGCTTTACCGGCGGTGAGCGCGAGCTCGACGCCTATTTGGCCCTCGGCTTATCGATCGGCATCACCGGATGGATTTGCGACGAGCGCCGCTCCGGAAGTCTGCGCCGGGCCGTGCCGCGCATCCCATCGGAGCGGCTCATGATCGAGAGCGACGCGCCCTACCTGTTGCCCCGCGATCTCGATCCGCGACCGAAATCGCGCCGCAACGAGCCTGCGTACCTGCCGCACATCGCACGCACGGTCGCGCAAATTCGCGGCGAATTGCCGGCCGCGGTGGCCGCCGCGACCACGCGCAATGCGCTGCGCTTCTTTGGGCTTCAGGCTCCTAAAGATTGGTGAATTGGTGCGGGCTCGGCTTGAGCTGCGGCGCCAGACGGCTCCAGATCTCGGCAAATTCCGCCGGTGCCGCCGATCCCGCAGGGCCGTGATCGGCGGCTGGAAACTCGACCTCCAGGCCGTCGAGCATCAGTACGTACTTCGGCATGCCCTTGGTGAATTTTCCCACGTTGGAAAACAGCAAGCGGCCCTCGACCGGAAATTCCCCGACCAGAGCCTTGACAGCGGCGATTCGATCGTAGAGCGCCGGCTGTGGATTGTCGAAGGTATAGCGCCGGCCGCGGGCCATCACGGTCCAGTCGCTCATTTGATCGCCGCCGAAGATCAGTCCGGCCACGCGCCGGGTGTCGAGCACCAGCAAGCCGATCGGCGTCAGCAGCAAATGATCGATGTGGATGAAGCCGCCCATTCCGTCGGGCACCAAGACCTGGTGCGCCGCTTCATAGGCGATGCGTTTCAAGCGCCCGAGCAGCGCCTTGCGCCGCGAGCGGCGCCGGTACGCGCCAAATGCCACATAAGCGACGGCACCGGCCAGCAGCAGCGCCACGCCGGCCGCAATCCATTGCGGTTCGATTCGAATATCGCTCATTCGAGCGCCGCCGCCACCGCGGACAGCATCGGCGGCAGATCGTAATAGTGCTGCGGCAGGCGCAGCAGCCGCTCCAAAGCCGGAGGCACCGTCACCGGTTTACCGATGATCGGTTCCACGACGTCGTTGAATTTGGCCGGATGAGCCGTGGCCACCAGCACCCACGGGTGGTCGCGCCGTTCGCGCTCGCTCAAGCGGCGATAAACCTCCGCCGCGGTCGCCGTGTGCGGACACCATTCGCGTCCGTATTGCCCGAAATCCTCCGCAATCCTATGGCGGATGGCGGGGTCATCGACGCTGTCTGCCCTTAACTGCTCGCGCAACGACGAGAACGTCCGGAAAAACGCGCGGATGCGCTCCATGTTGCTTGGATTGCCCACATCCATGGCGGAGGCCAGCGTCGGTATGCTCGGGCGCGGACGCCACTCGCCGCTCGCCAGAAAATCCGGCACCGTGCGATTGGCGTTGTGCGCCAAAATCAAGCGATCGATCGGAAAGCCGAGCGCGCGTGCCCACACCGCGGCGAACGCGTTGCCGAGATTGCCGGCGGGGATGATGTAGCACGCTTTGGCGCCCGTGCGGCGCCCGATCTCGAGACTCGAGGCGACGTAGTACACCATCTGCGGCAGCAGCCGCCCGATATTGATGCTATTGGCGGAACTGAAGCGGTATTTGAGGCCGAGGGCGCGATCCACAAACGCTTCCTTCACCAGGCGCTGGCAGTCGTCGAAGGTTCCGTCGATGCGCAGCGACATCACATTGTCGCCCCAGCAGGTCAGCTGTTGCTCCTGCCGCGCGCTCACCAGGCCTTTCGGGTACAAGATGACGATGCGCACCCAGGGACGGCGGTGAAACGCCGCCGCGACCGCCCCGCCGGTATCGCCCGAGGTCGCCACCAGGATGGTGAGCGGCTCAAAGCCCGCCTGCAGACGCTCGAGCGTCTCGGCCAGGAAACGCGCGCCGAAATCCTTGAATGCCGCGGTCGGCCCGTGATAGAGCTCGAGTACGAACAGCCGATCCCGGCACCCGGCGACGGCGGTGGTCGGCGCCGGGATGTCGAGCGCCGCCTGCGAAATTTCGCCGAGCATCGGCAATAGCCGGTCGCCGGCGAAGAATCCTGCGAGCGCACCGCGCGCGAGCTGCGGCAGACTCTGGCCGGCATCGAACGCACTCCGGTCGATGACCGGCAGCCGGGTGGGAACGTACAATCCGCCGTCCGGCGCCAGACCCTGCACGATGGCCTCGCTCAGTGCGACCGGGGGCGCGCCGCCCCGAGTGCTCGCGAATTTGAGTTCCTCCGTCACGGATTCACCACGTGCGCCCCGGCGGCGGCGAGCGAGGAAATCCACGCATCCGATCGCAATCCGTGACTCGCGAACGCATCCACCATCGCGGTGCGCACCGCCTCGGCATGCTGTTGCTCGGTCCAGGCAAATATCGCCGGTCCGGCGCCCGATATCGAGCAACCCAGGGCGCCGGCCGACATGGCGCCTTGCTGCACCACCTTGAATCCCGGGATCAGGGATTGGCGCTGCGGCTCGATGATCACGTCATTGAACGAATCTCGGATCATGTCCAAATCGTTCGAATAGCACCCGCTGATGAAGCCCGCCAGATTCGCGGTCTGCCAAACGAAATCCGAGCGTGTGACGTCGCTCTTGAGGATGGCGCGGGCCTCGCGCGTGCCCAAGTGCATGTGCGGATGCACCAACACGCAACGCACCTGCTGCGGAACCGGAATTTGCTTCACGCGCGGATGATCGATGCCGACCGTCAACACCAGTCCGCCGTAAAGACAGGGCGCAATATTATCCAGGTGCGCGGATCCGCTGGCGACGATTTCGCCCTGCATGGCGAAGGCGAGAAGCCGCAAGGGAGGCGCGGGATTCGGCAGCAGCGCATTCGCGGCGACCACGGCCCCGACGGCGGAAGCCGCCGATCCGCCCATGCCGGAGGCCAAGGGAATGCCTTTCTCGATGTCGATCTCGAAACCGAAAGGGAGTTCGAGCGCCGCGCGCATCGCCTGAAGGGCACGGCCGGCGGTATTGCAGTGAGCTTCGAGGGAGATCTCGCCGGGAATGCCCGTGATGCTGCGTATCCGCACCGCCGGCTCCTCGATGCGCCGCAATCGAACCCGATCTCCCACCGCATCCACCGTGTGGCCCAGAATGTCGAAGCCGATGCCGACGTTGGCTACGGTGGCTGGCGCAAAGGCGGTCACATCGGTTGGCACGAAACGGTCCCAGTATGGTTCAGCGTTACAGATGCGCGCCGAGATAGGCGGACAGTCGCAGCAAATCGGCGAACACGCCGCCGGCCGTGACTTCGGGTCCGGCACCGGGTCCCTGAACGATCAGCGGATTGTCACAATAGCGTCGCGTCGCGAAACGCACCACGTTATCGGTGAGCGCGATGTTCGCGAAAGCGTGCTTGGCGTCCAGGCGCGTCAATCCGACCGATGCCCTGCCATTCGCATCGATGCGTCCTACGTAGCGCAGTACCTGCCCCTGTCGGCTCGCTTCGGCCAGCATGGCCGCCATGCCCGCGTCATGTTCGGGCAGCCGCCGCATGAACTCCTCGACATCGCAAACGGTGAGCGCCTCCGGAACCAACCCCGCGACCTCGACGTCGGATAACTCCAACGTCAGGCCCATCTCGCGGGCGAGAATGATCAGCTTTCGGGCGACGTCCATCCCGGACAGGTCATCGCGCGGATCCGGTTCGGTATAACCCTTGAGCTTCGCCGTGCGCACGATCGAGGAAAACGATTCGCTGCCGTCGAAGACGTTGAACAGATAGGCCAGGGTGCCCGAGAAAATCCCCTCGATGCGGGTGATGTCGTCGCCCGTTTCGCGCAAGTCCCGCAGCGTCTGGATCACCGGCAATCCCGCGCCGACCGTCGCTTCGTACAGGTAATGCGTCCCCGCGGCGCGCGCCGCTTCCTTGAGCGCACGATATGCGGGCAGCGCGCCGCTGTTCGCCTTCTTGTTCGGCGTCACCAAGTGGATGCCCCGGGCGAGCCAATCGCGGTAATTGCCCGCGACCTCCGCGCTCGCCGTGCAATCGATGATCACCGTGTGCGGGATGTAATCCGCCTGGCAATGCGCCACGAATTTGTCCAGGTCGAGCGCCTCCCCGCCTTCGTCCAACCGTTGCGGCCAGCGTTCGAGGTCGATCGCGCCCTCTTCGAGCAGCATGCGATTGGATCCGGCGATTCCGCGCACGCGCAGGTCCAGATTCAAGGCCCGCAGGCGGTCCACCTGGCTGGCGATCTGCGCCAACAAGACCCGGCCCACGGTACCCGGCCCGATCAAGCCGATGGACAGCGTGTTGGGCGACAAATAAAACGCCGCGTGAACGGCGCGCAGCGCCTTGGCGGCCAACCTGCCGTCCACGACCAGGGAAATGTTGCGCTCCGAGGCGCCCTGTGCGATCGCACGCACGCTGATCGCGGCATTGCCCAGCGAGTTGAAGACTTTGGCGGCGATGCCGTGCGCACCGGCCATGCCGTCGCCGACCACGGCGAGAATGCTCAGTCCCAACCCCACCTCGACATGCTGAATCTGCCCGTCGCGCAATTCCGCATCGAACGCGCGGCGCACGGCATCCTCGGCGCGCACCGCCTGTGCCTGAGGAATGGCAAAGCAGATCGAGTGCTCGGAGCTGCCCTGCGATATCAAAATGACCGATATGCCGGCGTCGCGCAGTGCACCGAAAAGGCGGTGCGCGGTGCCCGGCACGCCGATCATGCCCGCCCCCTCGAGATTCACCAGCGCCACCGGATCGATCGTCGTGATCCCCTTCACCTTCAGCGCCGAGACCGGATGGGCGCAGATCAGGGTTCCATGCTTGTGCGGCGCGAAGGTATTGCGGATATAGATCGGAATGTCGCGCGCCACGGCGGGTTCCATGGTCTGCGGGTGGATGACCTTGGCTCCGAAGTAGGCAAGTTCCATCGCCTCGTTGTACGACAACTGATCGATGACCTGAGCATTCGGCACCAGCCGCGGATCCGCCGACAGCACGCCGTCGACGTCGGTCCAGATGATGATTTCGGACGCATCGAGCAAGGCGCCGAAGATGGATCCGGAAAAATCGCTTCCGTTGCGCCCGAGCGTGGTCTGCATTCCGGTCGTGGTGGCCGCCACGAAGCCGGTCACTATCAGCCGCCCCAGAAAGTTCTCCGGGACCAACTGCTGCAGATTTCGCTCGCTCTCGCTCCACTGCACCGCCGGACCCAGCGGCCCCCATTCGACGATGACCACCTGGCGCGCATCAATCCACCGAACCTCGCCCGGAATCCGGCCGCGTTCGTGCAGGAACGCCGCGAACAGCCGCGTCGACCAAATTTCGCCATAGCCCGAGATGACATCCCGCATCGAATCGGTCGCCGCACGGATGAGGCGCACGGTCTGTAAAACGCCGGCGATATCGCCGCAATCCTTGTTCAGCAGCGTTCGGTAGGCTTCGTACGCCGGGCGCGACAGCAGTTCCTCGGCGAGCTTCTCGTGCCGCCTCTGCAACTGCTCGATCGCCGAGGCGATATTGCCGTCGGGCTGCTCAGCCAGGGACACCAAACCGAGCAGCGCATCCGTGACGCCACGGCAGGCGGAGAGCACCACGGCCTCGCGCGGATTGGCCGACGCCTCGAGAATGTCGGCGACTCGCCGAAAGCAACCCGCATCTGCGACGCTCGAACCGCCGAATTTGTGAACGACCCATTTATCCATGCTTCACACACACCCAAGCCGCGCCGAAGCGCCACGCACAACCCATAAGTGTCTTAAGATGATGAATTGCGGCCCGAAAGCCGCTAGACAGCTTGGAACTTTAATCGCACCCCAGGATGCGTAGCAAGCAAAAACGTTGGGAGCCCGTCTGAGTATTCCCCGCGGCTCACGGGGAATACTCAGACGGGCTCCTAAGCTCCGCCGGACCGGTTCGGTGTGTTAGGAACTTTCCTGCGGCCGCCCGCCCGTATGGCTTTAGCGGCCGCGGGCAGCCCGGCCCTGGGCAGTCCGGTATGCTGCGTGCGAAGCGGCACGGAGCCCAGGCGGCCGACTTGAGCTCTTCCGCCGATCGGCTGGTAAGCCGGAATCAGGTGCTGCCTGCCGTTGCCGATCAGGTCGGCCCGGCCCATCCGCTTCAACGCCTCGCGCAGCAGAGGCCAATTTTCCGGGTCGTGGTAGCGCAGAAACGCCTTGTGCAGGCGGCGCACCTTGAGGCCCTTGGGGATCACCACCGCCTCGCTATCGCGCGTGATCCGTTTGAGCGGATTCTTGCCCGAATGATACATCGCGGTCGCGGTGGCCATGGGCGAAGGCAGGAACGCCTGCACTTGATCGGCCCGATAGCCGTTCTTCTTCAGCCACACCGCGAGTTCCAGCATGTCCGCATCGCGCGTTCCGGGATGCGCCGCGATGAAATAGGGAATGAGATACTGTTCCTTGCCTGCCGCCTTGGAGTACTTGTCGAACAGCTCCTTGAACTTGTAGTACGTACCCACCCCGGGCTTCATCATCTTCGACAAGGGACCCTCGCCGATCGCTTCGGGCGCGATCTTGAGGTACCCGCCGGTGTGGTGAGTGGCGAGTTCCTTCACGTAGTCCGGTGATTCGATAGCAAGGTCATAACGCACGCCGGAGGCGACCAGCACCTTCTTCACTCCCGGCAGATTGCGCGCCCGCCGGTACAGGTTGATGAGCGGCGCATGGTCGGTGTTCAAATTCGGGCAGATGCCCGGATAGACGCAGGACGGGCGGCGGCAAGCCGACTCGATCTGCAGGCTCTTGCAATGCAGGCGGTACATGTTAGCCGTCGGGCCGCCGAGATCGGAAACGACTCCGGTGAAGCCGGGCACCTTGTCGCGTATGGTTTCTATCTCGCGGATCACCGACTCCTCGGAGCGGCTCTGGATGATGCGGCCCTCGTGCTCCGTGATCGAACAAAACGTGCAGCCGCCGAAACAGCCGCGTTGAATCGCCACTGAAAAGCGAATCATGTGATAGGCGGGAATTCTCGCATTGCCGTAGACGGGGTGCGGGCGGCGCGCATACGGCAGCTCGTAGATCGCGTCCATCTCGGCCGTGCTCAAGGGAATCGGCGGCGGATTGAGCCACACCTCGTGGCTGCCGTGGCGCTGCACCAGGGCGCGCGCATTGCCGGGATTCGACTCCAGGTGCAGGATTCGCGACGCGTGCGCGTACAGCACCGGATCCGCACTCACCTGTTCGAACGAAGGCAGACGAATCACGCTGCGATCGCGCTCGGCCCCGGGTACCTGGCGAAAGAATCTCACCACGCGGCGCCCGTCCGACACCGGGCCGGCCGCCGCCGACGGAACCGCCTTCGCAGCCGTCGCGGCCGCTGCGCCGAGCGCCTGCCTGCGTTCGTCTTCGCCGGCATAAGGATCCGGCAACGGGGCCGTCGGGCCGGGGGTATCGATATCGCTGGAGTCGATCTCGATCCAATCCGGCGGCATGGCGCGGCGCAGGTAGGCGGTGCCGCGCAGATCCGAAATACGGCTGATCGATTCGCCGGCGTCGAGCCGGCGGGCAATCGCGCCAATTTGCCGTTCGGCGTTGCCAAAGACCAGCATGTCCGCTTTGCAGTCGATGAGTACCGAACGGCGCACCTGTTCGGACCAGTAATCGAAATGCGCGATGCGGCGCAGGCTCGCCTCGATGCCGCCGATCACGATGGGGACGTGCTTGTAAGCCTCGCGCACCCGCTGCGAGTAAACGATGACGCAGCGGTCGGGCCGCTTGCCGCCCGCTCCGCCAGGAGTGTAGGCGTCGTCGCTGCGCACTCTCCGGTCCGCGGTGTAGCGGTTCACCATCGAGTCCATGTTGCCGGCGGTTATGCCGAAGAACAGGCGCGGCGCGCCGAGCACCGTGAAATCCGCAGCGCTGTGCCAATCCGGCTGAGCGATGACGCCGACTTTAAAACCTTGCGCCTCCAAGACGCGGCCGATGATCGCCATCCCGAAACTCGGATGATCCACATAGGCATCGCCCGTGACGATGATGATGTCGCATTGCCGCCAACCGAGCGCCTCCATCTCGGCGCGGCAGGTCGGCAGGAACGCTGCCGCAGCGGACCCGGCCGCGGCTGCGACGGCGTTGGGGAACACGGAGCCGGCGGCTGGCGCGCCGGGGATTAAATCCGCTTGCATGCCGTCAGTACAACGAAACCCGGGATCAACCGAGATCGACCGGAATGTAGATCTGAGCATCCTCGCGTTGGATCAGCAGCGCGACGGTATGCCCGGCCCGAGCCACCTCCCGCTTGAGCTCCGCGACCGTGGATACGCCCGAACCGTTGACCCCGAGCACCACGTCGCCGGCCTGCAATCCGGCGGCCAACGCCGGCCCCGTGACATCTTCAACGAGCAACCGGCCGCGAGTGTGCAACTCCTGCTGTTCGCCGGGATCGAGCGGCCGAACCGCAAGTCCCAACCGGCCGCCGTCCTCGGAACTGCCGGCGCGCGCGGCTTGCGCCGGCGTGTCCTCCAGCAGGACCGTCTTGACCGTCACTTGCAGCGCCTTGCGATCGTGCCAAACGCCGAGGCGCGCCTCGCTTCCCGGAGGCAGCTGAGAAATGACGGCCGGCAAATCATAGGAATGATCGATGGACCGGCCGTTGACGCTGGTGATGACGTCGCCCGGCTTCAATCCTGCGCGCTCGCCGGGGCTTTGCGGTTCCACCGCGCTGATCAAGGCGCCGTGCGGGGTGGCGAGGCCGAAGGTTTGCGCGAGCTGCTGACCGATGTCCTGCACCGCCACGCCGATACGGCTGCGGCTCACCTTGCCGCTGCGCAACAGCTGATCCTTGACGTTCAACGCGATATCGATGGGTATCGCGAACGACATCCCCATGTAGCCGCCGGTGCGGCTGTAGATCTGCGAATTGATGCCGATCACCTGACCCTCGAGATTGAACAGCGGGCCGCCCGAGTTGCCGGGATTCACGGCCGCATCGGTTTGAATGAAGGTCACGAACGAGCTGCCGCTGTCGTCCGGCAACGGCCGTCCGACCGCGCTGATCACGCCGGCGGTCACGCTATTCTCGAAACCGAACGGCGAACCGATCGCGATCGCCCATTGCCCGGGCCGAATGCGCGCCGGGTCGCCGAAGTGCACGATGGGCAGGCCGTTTGCCGGTATCTTGATCAATGCCACGTCGCTGCGCTTGTCGACGCCGATGACCTTGGCCCGAAACTCCCGCCGATCGGTGAGCTTGACGGTCACATCCGAGGCATCCGCCACCACATGAGCGTTGGTCAGCACGTACCCGTCCGGCGTGATGATGAATCCGGACCCGATGCCGTGGCTCGGCGGCATATGCTCGGGATTCGGCAGCTGGAAGCGATGGAAGAACTGCGACATCGAATCGTCGTCGCTGTCGTCGGCCGTGCTGCCTAATTTCTGCGCCTTTTCAACGACGCTGATATTGACCACTGCCGCGCCGTTGTCGGCGACCAGCCCGGAAAAATCCGGCAGACCGTTGACTCGGCCGGCCGGCGGCATGGATGCCGGCGCCGCCACCGTCGCGGCCGCCGGGGCCGCCTGCGGGTCCGCGATACCGGCGTCGGCAGCCGGGTGCTGATGCGCCACCACGGCCACCAAAATGCCCGCGACCACCGCGAGCGACCAAGTTCTGATGCTTCCCATTCGACCTATCCTCTCGATAACTGTCCAAGGCCCCTTGAGCAGACCCTGGAATCGGGGCGATGGTTGCAATTTTCCAGGCTTTTGGCCACCGATATCCAGTTTTTTCGCATTTCGGGCCTCTGAACGCCCCTAAGGGCAACGGGTCGCCAGAATTGTGAATTCCCGACGCGCCACTCGGGTGCGTCAGCAGCTAGTCTGGTGATCCTTAGTCTAGGCCATTAGCTTATGCCTGATGCGACCGGTCCAGTCCTGCTGGTGGTGGGCGGCGATTCCAAGCGCCTGCAATGGTTGACCCATCATGTGAGCAGCCATTGGCCGAGCGCCCAGGTCACCACCGCCCCTGCGGCCGAGCCCGCCGCCTTGGCGCAACTGGTCCAAGAGCGCACGCCGGACGGCGTGGTCGTGCAAATCGATTTCGCCGCCGAGGCGCTGGCGAGCGCCGGACTCGATCAAGTGACGCACATGCTGCATGCACAGCCGAACCTGCACTGCATCATCCTCGCGGAGCACGGCAGCGAACTCGCGGCGGTGCGGGCAATGAAGTGCGGCGCCAAGGACTATCTGCCGATGGCGAGCCTTACCCGCGACTCGCTGCTCAAGGCCCTGACCGAAGCGTGCGCCAAGCAGCGCGCGGCGACCGTCGAGGCGGAGGCCCTGTTGGTGCCCGCCAATGACACGCCGTCGATTCGCGTTCCCGGATACAGCATCGTCAAGGAGATTGCCACCAGCAATTTCTCGTCCGTATACCTTGCGCGAAGCGTGCGATTGCGCCGCAACGTGATTCTCAAAGTGATGAGCCGCGGCACCTCGGCCCGCGAGTTGGACGACGCCGACCGCTTCCAGCGCGAGTACGAAATCATCTCCAGCATCGCGCATCGGGCCATCGCGGAGATCTATGATTTCGGGGCCTTGCCGCAGCATCAATACCTGGTGATGGAATACATTCCCTGCGGCGATTTGCGCGATCGGCTGCGCAACCCCATGAGCCTCGACGAAAGCCTGTATTACCTGCGCGCCATCGCCGAAGCGCTGCGCGTCATTCACGTTTTCGGGATCCTGCACCGCGATCTCAAACCCGCCAACGTCATGTTGCGCGAGGACAATTCTCCCGTCCTCATCGATTTCGGGCTCGCGCGCCGCTCGCTCCAGGATTCGAGCACCACCGGCGCCGGCCAGGTCCTGGGCTCGCCTTATTACATCAGCCCGGAACAGTCCCAGGGCCAGCGCGTCGACGCGCGCACCGATTTGTACAGCCTGGGAGTGATGTTCTACGAGATGCTCACCGGCCAGCGCCCCTATAGCGGCCGCAGCGCCGTGGACATCATGGCTCAGCATGCCAGCTCGCCCGTCCCCCGGCTGCCGCCCAATGTGGCGCAGCAGCAGGCTCTGCTCGATCGCCTCATGGCGAAGCGGCCGGAGAAGCGCTATGCCTCGGCCGATGAGCTCCTGGCGGATCTGGCGCCCGCGGCCGTCGCGGTCGCGTGAAGTCGCCGAGCGGTGTTGCGACGCCGGTCACATTCAATCCGAACCGGGCGCAGCTTATGTCATAAAAGAGTCGAGGCTGTGACACTCATCAAGCCCCCCTGCTCCCCGCTTTGGCAGGCTTGAGGTCCATGTTTATCACGGCAAAGCGACACGAGCGCGAGAAGCAGGAGCTACTCGGTGCCAGCAACCGGCTGACCGAGGCCATTCTCGCGAACAGCGAACAGGGTCTGTTTCTGATCGATGGCACCAACAAAATACAACCGCAGGTATCGCGGTCGCTCTCGACCCTGTTTCGCCGCCAGGATTTCAGCGATCTGACCTTCGACCGGCTGCTTGCACCTCTGGTCACCGCCAAGACCATTGCGGTGGCGAGGAATTATGTCGGAGGACTGATCGGATCCCTGCCGCGCCCCGACCCTGCGGGCTCGAATCCGCTCAAGGATCTCGACGTGCGCTTGGCCAATCCCGACGGGTCATTCGATGTCGCCCATTACTCGTTCGAGTTTCATCCGATCGACGCTCCGGGTGAGGCGCGCATGTGGCTGGTGCGCGTCACCGATGTCACGGCGCACGCGCAGATGGTCCGCGAATTGGACGAGCTGCGGGTACAGGCGCAGATGCAGGGCGAAATTCTGCGCGGTGTGCTGCACATGGGTGGCGCGCGCTTTGCCGCCTTTTTGCAAAGAACCGAAGGCTCGATGAGGACCATCAACTCGATCTTGAAGAAGCCGGCTCGGGAGGAAGAGGCGTTCCGCCACAAGCTCGAAGAGGCACTGGATGAGGTCGACCGGGTCAGGCGCGACGCCGCGGCATTCAAGCTGTCCGCGCTGGAGGGCGCCGCGCGACTGTTCGAGGACTCGTTGCATGATCTGCGCAGCCGCAAATCCTTGAGCGGCAGCGAGTTCCTGCCGCTCGCGGTCAAGTTGGATCAGCTCTACGGGCAATTCGCGTCGCTCAAATCGCTGACCCAATCCGCGGCACCGGCGCGCACCGCCGCCGCGCTGGCGCAAACGCCGAGCATGACGGAAAACGGCACTCAGATCATACAGGCGCCGAAATTCACGCCCGAAAAATCGGACCCGAATCCAATGCCCGGCGCTCAGCGCTCCGCTCCGGCCGGAAGCCTGGAGAGCACCCTGCGCTCGCTCACCGATCACGTCGCGCAGGAGCACAATAAGACCGTGACTCTCGATTGCCGTGGCCTGCAGCTGGTTCCGCAGGCCTATCAGTCGGCGATCAAGAATGTTGCCATTCAGCTGATTCGCAATTCGGTGATGCACGGCATCGAGACCCCGGCCGATCGCCAAACGAAGGGCAAGTCGCCGAACGGCACCCTACGGCTGGAATTCAAGACCCTGCCCGAAAATGGCTTCGAGTTCCTGTTCGAAGACGACGGCTGCGGCCTCGACCCGGATCAGGTGCGCGCGGTTGCCATCGCCAAAGGGGTGGTCACCGCCGAGACCGCCGGACGTCTGCGCGACCGGGAAGCCATCAAACTCATATTCAAGTCCGGCTACACCACGCTCGACAATTCGCCGGGCGGACCGCAGCACGGCACCGGCATGTCTCTGGTACGGCGCTACATCCACGAAGCCGGCGGCAAGATCGCGCTGGCGAGCATGCTCGGGCGCGAGACCCGATTCAAAATCAGTATGCCGCCGTTGGCTGAGGCCGAAACCAGGGCGGCGGCGTGGAATGCTCAGGAAGGCTCCTGACTAGCGTTCATTCCTCGAGCATCGACAGTTCGACCAGCACCGCACCCTCGGTCACGCGATCGGCCAAACCGAACGGGAGTCGCCCGACGACACCGGCGTGAGGAGCCGTCACCGTGTGTTCCATTTTCATGGCCTCGATCGTCATGAGCGGTGCGCCGCGCGCCACGCGCTGCCCCGTGCTCACGTGCACCGCGACCACGGTGCCCGGCAGCGGCGTGACCAAGGAGCCCGCATCCGCCAGATCACCCGCCTGCAGCGCATCCTCGGTCAGCGCGACGCGCAATTGGACGTGGCGCCCGTCGTCAAATAGATCCAAGTTTTGGCCGGACTCGAAAATGCGGAGGCGGCGCGTGCGTCCCGCGATTTCGACCTCGAACCCGGACTGCGTGCGGCTCAAGACGCCGAGCGCGTACTCGTGCCCGCCGACATGCGCGCGGTAGCTCGTCCCCGCCGTCCGTTCGAGCGTCACCCACTCGTCGCCGATCCGCCAGCGGGCAGCCGCGGCGCCGGCCAGTCGCCAACCGCTGGTATCGGTCCACAATGCGCCCGCATGGGTTTCGCGGGTCGCGCACCACAGAGCGGCGAGCGCGGCATCCTGGGCCGAGGGGCGGGGTTCGGCGAATTTCAAGTGCGCGCGCCGCGCCTCGAGAAAGTCGGTCGCGACCGGAGCGCGCCGAAACTCTTCATCGGCGAGCACGCTCATCAAGAGCGCGCGGTTGGTGGTCACACCGACCACCTCCAACCCGGCGAGCGCCTTCTCCAATCGATTGGCCGCCTCGATCCGCGATTCACCCCAGGCAATGATTTTGCCGAGCATCGGATCGTAATAAGGGGACACCTCATCGCCCGCCTCGACGCCGCTGTCCAGTCGCAACCCGGGCTGCGCGTCGGGCCAGCGCAGGTGTGAGATTCGACCGACGCTCGGCAGATAGTCGCGTGCCGGATCTTCCGCATAGAGGCGGGCTTCGATGGCGGCTCCGCGCGGGGTGATTTCCGCCGCGATCTTCGGCAATCGCTCGCCGCGCGCGATCCGCAGCTGCCATTCCACCAGGTCGATGCCGGTAATGAGTTCGGTGACCGGATGCTCGACCTGCAGCCGGGTATTCATTTCCATGAAGTAAAAGTGCTGCGCCTCATCGAGCAGGAACTCGACCGTGCCCGCGCCCACGTAGCCGACGGCACGCGCCGCCGTGATGGCCGCCTGCGACATCGCGGTGCGAACGTTCGGCCGCAGACCGGGCGCCGGCGCCTCCTCGATGATCTTTTGATGCCGCCGCTGCACCGAGCAGTCCCGATCGAACAGTGCGGCAATGTCGCCGTGCGAATCGGCGAATATTTGCACTTCGACGTGCCGCGCCTTCGGAAAATAGCGCTCCAGCAGCAGACGGTCCTCGCCGAACGCGGTTCGCGCCAGGCGCTGCGCCGATTCGATGGCCGCCGTCACATCGCCCGCCGCGCGCACGACCTGCATGCCCTTGCCGCCGCCGCCGGCACTCGCCTTGATGATCAACGGAAAGCCGATCCGCACGGCCTCCGCGGTGAGCCGCTCGGTCGATTGCTCGGTGCCGTGATAGCCCGGAGCCACCGGCACTCCCACCTCCGCCATCGCCGCCTTGGAGGCGCTCTTCGAGCCCATGGCGCGTATCGCCTCCGCCGGCGGACCGACGAAGGTCAATCCCGCGGCGGCGCAGGCCTGTGCGAAATCGGCATTCTCGGACATGAACCCGTAGCCCGGATGCACCGCGTCGGCGCCGACGCGCCGCGCGAGATCGATCACGCGCGCCTGATTCAGATAGCTCTGCGCCGACGGGGACGGGCCGAGGTAATACGCCTCGTCGGCGGCATGCACGTGCTGCGCCCCGCGATCGGCATCGGAGTAGACCGCGATGACGGTCCATCCGAGGCGCCGGGCGGTGCGCGCGATGCGGCAGACGATTTCGCCGCGATTGGCGATGAGCAGGCGTCGCGCCGACTTTTTGGGCATGGGTTCGCTCACATCCGAAAGATGCCGAACTGAGTGGCCGTTTGCCGCGACGATGTCATCGCGAGCGCCAGGCCCAGCGCCTGCCGGGTGTCGAGCGGATCTTGGACGCCATCGTCCCAGAGGCGCGCGGAGGCGTAAACCGGCCGCCCTTGCCGCTCGAACTGTTCGCGAATCGGCGCCTTCAATTGTTCTTCCTCCGCCTCGCCCAACGCCCCGCCGGCTCGCTCGAGCGCCTCGCGCTTGATGGTCGCCAAGACACTGGCGGCTTGCTCTCCGCCCATCACCGAGGTTCGCGCGTTGGGCCACTGAAACAGCAGACGCGGTCCGTAGGCGCGCCCGCACATGGCGTAGTTGCCGGCGCCGAAGCTGCCGCCGATCACGATGGTGTACTTCGGGACCGCCGCGCATGCGACCGCGGTGACCAACTTAGCACCGTCCTTGGCGATACCGCCGGCCTCGGCGGCTCGTCCCACCATGAACCCCGAAACATTCTGCAGAAACACCAGCGGGATGCCCTCGCGGCAGCAAAGCTCGATGAAGTGCGCGCCCTTCAGCGCGCTCTCGGAAAACAAGATGCCGTTGTTGGCCAAAATGCCGACCGGATATCCGTGGATGTCGGCAAATCCGCACACCAGCGTGGTTCCGTACAGCGCCTTGAATTCGTCGAACCACGAGGCGTCGACCAGCCGAGCAATGATCTCCCGCACTTCGTAGGGCTTGCGTGAACTCGGGGGAATGATCCCGTAAAGCTCCAGCGGATCGTAATCCGGTTCCACCGAGCGTCCCGGAGGGCCCGCCGCGGCCGGTGCGCGCAAGCGCGCAACCGCTCGGCGTGCGAACGCCAGTGCATGCGTGTCATTCTCGGCGTAGTAGTCGGCCACGCCCGAGCGTCGGCAATGCACGTCGGCACCGCCGAGCGACTCGGCGTCGATCTCCTCCCCCGTCGCCGCGCGCACCAGCGGCGGCCCGCCGAGAAAAACACGGCCCTGGTTGCGCACGATGATCGCGTGATCGGACATGGCGGGCACGTACGCACCCCCGGCGGTGCAGGAGCCGTGCACCACCGCGATTTGTGCGATCCCTTGAGCCGAGAGCCTCGCTTGATTGAAGAATATCCGGCCAAAATGATCCCGATCCGGGAATACCTCGTCCTGCTTCGGCAGGAAGGCGCCGCCGCTCTCCACCAGGTAGATGCACGGCAAGGCGTTCTCGCCGGCAATCTCCTGCGCCCGCAGGTGCTTCTTCACGGTGAGCGGGTAATAGGTGCCTCCTTTCACGGTCGGATCGTTGGCGACCACCATGCAGGCTCTGCCGCTCACCCGGCCAATGCCGGTCACCAGCCCCGCGCCCGGCAATTCGTCGTCGTAGACATCCTCGGCAGCGAGCGCCGAGAGCTCGAGGAACGGCGAACCCGGATCGAGCAAGGCATCCACTCGCTCGCGCGCCAGAAGCTTGCCCGCGGCGCGGTGCTTGTCGCGCGCCGCGGCGCTCCCACCCAGCGCATTGCGCTGCAATAAGCTGCGCAACTCCGCCACCAACGACTGCATGCCGGCGCGGTTGTCGGTAAATTCGGGCGAATTGGGGTCGATATTCGAGCGGATCTTGGCCATCGTTTTGCTTCCCGCCATTGTCAACGCAGCCAGCGGAGTGGCACAATTGTCGGACAGTCCGATTATCCAACGATTTCGGGTCCGATGACAATGGGTGCGATCACAATGGCGATCCTTTCAATGGCGAACCTTTGACGATGTCCGGCGACGCCTCCTACCGCGAATTCAATTTCGGCCTGGGCGAGGTGATCGACGCGGTGCGCGATCAGGCCCGGCGCTTCGCTCAGGAGCGCCTTGCGCCGCGCGCCAGCGAGATCGACCGCAGCAACCTGTTTCCGCGCGATTTATGGCGGGAGTTGGGCAACCTCGGCTTTTTGGGCCTCACCGTCGCGCCCGAGGACGGAGGCGCCGGCCTCGGCTATCTCGCTCATACGGTGGCCATGGAGGAGATATCGCGGGCATCGGCCGCCGTCGGCTTGAGTTACGGAGCGCACTCGAACTTGTGCGTCAACCAGCTGGCGCTGAACGGCACCGGGGAGCAGAGGCGCCGCTATTTGCCGAAGCTGATCAGCGGCGAACACGTGGGCGCGCTCGCCATGTCGGAGCCGGGCGCGGGCTCCGATGTCGTGTCGATGCAGCTCAAAGCGCACAGGAGCGGCGATCGCTACGTGCTCGACGGCCGGAAAATGTGGATCACCAACGGTCCGGAGGCGGATGTGCTGGTGGTGTATGCGAAGACCAATCCCGGTGCCGGCGCGCGCGGCATCAGCGCCTTCATCATTGAAGCGGGCTTCAAAGGATTCCGACCCGCACAGAAATTGGACAAGCTCGGGATGCGCGGTTCGAGCACCAGCGAGCTGGTATTCGACGCCTGCGAGGTTCCGGCCGAGAACCTGCTCGGTGAGGAGAACCAGGGAGTCAGCGTGCTCATGCGCGGCCTCGACTTCGAGCGGGTGGTACTGTCCGGCGGACCCTTGGGAATCATGGCCGCCGCGCTCGATGTGGCCGTTCCGTACGTGCGCGAGCGCCGGCAGTTCGGCCAACCAATCGGCACCTTCGAACTGATTCAAGGCAAGCTCGCGGACATGTATGCATCGCTCAACGCCTGCCGCAGCTATGCCTACACGGTGGCGGCCGCCTGCGATCGCGCCGACGCGACGCGCAAGGATGCCGCCGCCTGCATTCTATTCTGCGCCGAGGCGGCGACTCGCGCCGCCCTGGATGCGATTCAATTGCTGGGAGGCAACGGCTATATCAACGACTATCCGACCGGGCGCTTGTTGCGCGACGCCAAGCTCTATGAGATCGGCGCCGGCACGTCGGAGATCCGCCGCATGTTGATCGGCCGGGAGCTGTTCGGGGAGACCCGGTGAGCGATTTATTCGAACCGCTGGACGATCATCCGGCCTACCGGCAGATCGCGAATGTCATCGAGCAACGAATCGTCGAGCGCTCGCTGCGCACGGGCGATCCGCTGCCGTCGGAAACCGATCTCGCGCGCCAATTCGGCGTCAACCGCTCCACGGTTCGCGAAGCCATCCGCGAATTGGAGACTCAGGGCCTGCTCGGCCGCGGCCGCGGCGAGAAGCGCTTGCGGGTCACTCGCCCGGAACCGCGCGATGTGAGTTCCGGGGTAAGCCGCGCACTGGCGCTGCACGACGTGACGTTTCTCGAGCTGTGGGAGGCGATGATGGCCATCGAGCCGGCGGCGGCGCAATACGCGGCGGTGCGGCGCACCGAGGCTCATTTGCGCGAATTGGCCCGCGCCGGCGCGCGCTTCAGGCGCAACGCAGCGGACACCGCAGCGGCCGTGTCGGCGGTGGTGGATTTCTTCACCGCGGTTGCCGCCGCGAGCGGCAACCAGGTGCTCGCTCTGTCGCAGGCGCCGCTCAATCTCCTGCTCGCACCGACGCTCACACGGCTCATCGACCGGGTGCCGCAAGCGCGCAAACGCATCGGCGAAGCGCAGGGCCGGATCACGAGCGCGATCAAACTGCGGCGCAGCGAACTCGCACGCACCTGGATGGAGAAGCACATTCGCGACTTCAAACGCGGATACGAGCTCGGGTTTTCCTAGAGGATCTGCTCGCGCAGGGTGTCGCCGCCCGCGGGATCGTGCACGCGGGTGCTGAATGAAATGAGCACCATGACTTCATCGCCGGTGTTGCGAAAGGCATGCACCACGCCCGGCGGTATGGTGAATCGCCAGGTCTCGCCGGCCGGCACTTGCACATCGCGCAACCCGTCCGCTTCCTTCAGGCGCACCAGACAGGGACCCGCGACGGCGGTCGTTTCGGTGGCCGCTTGGTGATAGTGATTGCCGCGCACCTCGTCAGGAAGGGTCAGCACCACGTGCACGTTCCTTTGCTGCGCGAGTTCCGATTCATTCAGCGGCTCGAATACTCCGCCCCGCGGGTCGCGATGCGTTTTCACGGATTCGATCAAGGTGCGCCCGGGATTCGCTTGGATCATGCCGCCCATTTTAGCCTGCCCGCCAGCAAAACTGCTCCCAAGCACAGGAGATCCAACCCTTCCAATGCCCCGCCGCCGCCGCCGCTCGGCGCGGTCACGGTCAGTGTGGCGCTCGCGGACGCGCGGTTGCCGCCGGCGGGCACGGTGCTCAAGGCTTGCGCGGGAATCACGCTCGCGTAACTCCCCGCCGACACGCTATTGACCGGCACATCGATGGTGCAACTGCCGTTGGCCGGTATGGTGGCGCCGCTCAGGCTGACCGAAGCCGTGGTATTGGTCAGCGATATCCCGGTACCGGTACAGGTCGTCGCCGGCGCGGGCGTGGTAGGAATCAGCAGATTGCCGGGCAGCGTCGCGCTGATGCTCGATTGGATAAGCGTGAAGCCGTTCGGATTAGACAAGGTGATCATCAGTTTGGAAACCGCGTTCTCGCCGACGCTCGACGGTGAAAAGGACTCCGTAACGGTCGGCGCGGACGGGCTCACGCTCAGGGCGGCCGGGCACGCCATGGCGCTGGTGCCCGCGGATGTGGGAGCGGTGCTGGCCGCTGAGCCGGCGGTGAGCGTGACTGTTTCGACATCGACATTGCCGGCCGAGTCGGTCAGCGTCAATGTCAACGTCCCGGCGGCCGGATTCACCGTGACCTGCGCAGTCGCGGCACCGCTGAGGATGATGCTCGCCGGGGCGGCTGTCCACGCATAGGAGACGATACTGAGCGGCACCGGCGTGGCCGCGCTCGTGTCGCAGGCGGCGACGCTCTTGCTCGCGTCGAACACGCTGCCCGCCGCGACGCTGGCGGGGATCGAGATCACGCCGATCGGCCTTTGTGCAGCCTGCACGGCCTGCCGCGCATTGACCATGCCGGCACCGCATTGATTGCCGCCGTTGGGACAGGCGCATTCGCCGGAGCTCGGGTCGGTCGTCGGACAGGTCGGTACGCCCGCCGGAACCGCCGTGCCAGTCGGGAACGGCATGGCGCTCGCTGCGAGGCGCGCCGCCAACTGCGCCGGCGTGAGATTATTGTTGACCGAGCGCATCAGAGCGGCGATGCCTGAAACGATCGGCGCCGAAAAACTGGTGCCCAAATTCGGATTCATTTCATCGGTGTAGCCATTCGCGGCGGGCACGGTGGTGCCGAGATTGGTGGTGGTATCGATCGCCCGCAGACATGGCAGGCCGTTGTTGATGCAATTTCCGGCCGGGGCGGCAATGCTCACTTCGGCGCCAAAGCTGCTGTAGCCCACCTTGGTGCCGATGTTGCGCAATCCGGCCACCGCGATCACGCCCGGCACCAAGACACTGCAATTCGCGGGGGCTGAGACGGGCGCGAGCTGCCCTGGGGTACCGCCGTTGCCCGCGGACGCGACCACCAGCACTCCCAGCCGGATCACCGCCGTCAGAGCCTGCTGATAGGCGCTCGGGCACGCACCGCTGCCGCCGACGCTCAAATTGATGATATCCGCCGGGTACGGATTGTCGGGAATGGTCGCCGTTGAAGAACTCGCGGCATTCGGCGGCGTGACCGGCATGCCCGCCGCCCACTCGATGCCGGCAATGATGTCCGAGTCGTAACCGCCGCACTTGCCGAGCGCGCGCACCGGCAGAATCCACGGGCCCCAGCTCATGCCGGCAATGCCCGCGCCGTTATTGGTGAGCGCACCGAATACCCCGACCACGCGCGTGCCGTGCCAGGAGCTCGGAATGAGGCCGGCGCTCTGCGAAGGGTCTCCGCAGTCCGCGATTGGGAACAACGGATTTTGCACATCCGTGCTGTCGATCCAGTCTCCGGGATCCGACGGATCGGGGTCCCAACCGTCGCCGTCGTTCGCTTTAAGGTACGTGCCCAAGGGATTGTAAGGGCTGCTCGGACTGTAGTCTTCGCCCACGAAATCATAGCCCGGCAGCAGCCGGCCGCCGAAGCCCGCCCCCATGGACGCCGGGCCCGCCCGCAGTAAATCGGGGTGATCGAAGCGCATCCCGGTATCCACATCGGCGATCACGATGCCGCTGCTGCCGTTGGTGATGGCCCAGGCGGAGACCGCATCGGTCGCGGCCAAGTCGGTGGTCTGCACGCCGCCTTCCAACGTGACCGGCGTCGAGCTTGGCGTATTCATGTACCACTGGCCGCTGGCGACGCCCGGCGTCGGCTGGAACAACGGATCGTTTGGTGTCACCGAGGTGGCGAGCGGATAGCGGCGCTGATCGATGTCGGCGAATTCCACCTGCGGATCGGCCCGCAGCTTGGCGAGGGCGGCGGCAATCTCGGCGCCATAGAGCGTCTTCGGCAGGAATATCACGTGCATGCTCGGCGTCACTTGGTGCGACTTCGCCATATCGAGGCCGACGCGCTGCACCAGCGCCCACAAATCGACGGGCCTCGTTTGCGCTTGCGTCACGGCAGCGCCGCGGGTACCCATTCGCAGAATCTGTGTCTTGATCACGGCGTTGCCCGGCGCGGCGCGAAATCCGACAAGCAGGCGATCGGCTTCGGGACCGATGGCCACCGGCTGCCGGCGCACCGGATTGAGTTCCGGGCCCGCCGCGAGCGACTGCCCCGGGATCGATGCCGCGCACCAGGCAAGGCCGACCAGCAAAACCAACGCTGCCTTATGCGGCATGTATCAAAACTCCCACGGCGCCCCATGGACGCTCTCGAAGACTCTCGGCTCGATCGCAAGGGATTTACAGCCGACAACTACCCGGCATCAAGACTAATTCGTTTGCCGAAGCAACAGAATTGCCAACTTGAAGAAATGCGAACTGGGACCGCAATGCCTCGGCCTCGGGGAAATGATATGTTTGGCCGCTCCAGCCGGCCACCCGTCGGCCCCTGACGACATCGGCCGCAGCGCGGCCCTCGGCCGGCGGGTAGAATGATAAGCGGAATTTCACCATTCGGAGAGGCAGTTTGATGATGTACGACAATCGACGTTTTTATATCGACGGCGCCTGGGTCGATCCGATCGAAGCCACCGAATTCAAGGTGATCAATCCCGCCACCGAAGCCCTCGCCGGCGTCATCTCCATGGGTGGGCCGCAGGATGTCGACCGTGCGGTGGCCGCGGCACGGCGTGCCTTCGACGGCTATTCGCGCTCCTCGCCCGCGGAGCGGCTCGCGCTGCTCGAACGCGTGCTCGCCGCCTACAACGCCCACTACGACGAAATTGCCCGGGCGATTTCCACCGAAATGGGTGCGCCGATCAAGCTCGCCAAGGGCTCGCAGACCCGCATCGGCGTCGGACACATCAGCGCCATGATCGAGGTGCTGAAGACTTTTCAGTTCGAACAGATGCAGGGAACCACGCGTTTGGTGCAGGAACCGGTCGGCGTCTGCGCGCTGATCACGCCCTGGAACTGGCCCATGAACCAAGTCGCCGCGAAAGTCGTTCCGGCGCTGGCCGCCGGCTGCACCATGGTCCTCAAGCCCTCCGAATATGCGCCGTTCAGCGCCATCCTATGGGCCAAGGTGATGCACGAGGCGGGTGTTCCCGCCGGCGTGTTCAATTTGATCAACGGCGACGGTCCGCACGTCGGTGCGCCGCTCGCCTCGCATCGCGACATCGATATGGTGTCCTTCACCGGCTCGACGCGGGCCGGCACCGAAGTGGCGAGAAATGCAGCGGCTTCGGTCAAGCGCGTGCACCAGGAGCTTGGTGGAAAATCGCCTAACATACTGCTGGACGATGCCGACTTCGAGCGCGCGGTGAAACAGAGCGTGCTGCACGTGTTCCAGAATTCCGGGCAATCCTGCAATGCACCGACGCGCATGCTGGTGCCGGCGGCGCGCCTCGCCGAAGTCGAAGCGATCGCCAAGCGCATCACCTCATCGGTGGTGGTCGGAGATCCGGCCTCGGAAGGCACCACGGTGGGGCCGGTGGTTTCCAAGGTGCAGTTCGATCGCGTCGAGGCATATATCGAAAAAGGCATTGCGGAGGGCGCCAAGCTCATCGCCGGCGGCGCCGGTCGCCCGGAGGGCCTGGCCAAAGGCTACTTCGTCCGGCCGACGATCTTTTCCGGCGTACGCAACGACATGACGATTGCGCGCGAGGAGATCTTCGGTCCGGTGCTGTGCATATTGCCGTACCAGACCGAGGAACAGGCCGTGCAGATCGCCAACGATACCCCGTACGGACTCGCAGCCTACGTGTGGTCGCAAAACAATATCCGGGCGCGGCGCGTTGCAAGCCGCATCCGGGCGGGCCAGGTGGCATTGAACGGAGCCTCGGGCGACATGAAAACCCCGTTTGGAGGCTTCAAAATGTCCGGCAACGGTCGCGAATACGGAGAATTCGGGCTGCGCGATTTCCTGGAGGTCAAGGCCGTGATTGGCGTCGACGCCGCTTGACCGCTAGGGCATGGAGGCGGATAGCGCGGTTGTACGGCTGGAGAATCTGAGCAAGCGCTTCGGGCGCGATCGGCCGCCGATTTTTGAAGGCTTGAAACTCGAGCTGCGGCGCGGCGAATATCTCGCCATCATGGGTGAATCAGGCGTCGGCAAATCGACGCTGCTGAATTTGCTCGCCGGCCTCGATCGCCCGGACTGCGGGCGCGTCTGCCTGGAAGGGCTCGATCTATCGCTCATGGATGACGATGCGATCACTCTGCTGCGCCGTCGCTCGGTGGGATTCGTGTTTCAAGCCTTTCACGTCCTGCCGTATCTCACCGTGGAACAAAACGTGGTCCTGCCCCTCGAACTGCTGCGCGTGGCCGAGCCCGAGCGCAGTCAGCGCACGGCGCAAATGCTCGAGGCGGTCGGCATTTCCGCCTTGGCGCGGCGCCTTCCGCGCGAACTGTCCGGCGGTGAAATGCAGCGGATTGCGATTGCCCGTGCGCTGGTGCACAGGCCGCTGCTGGTGCTCGCGGACGAGCCGACCGGAAACTTGGATCCGCGCAGCGCGGCGCAAACGCTCGCGTTGCTGCGCACCCAAGTCAAAGCGAACGCGGGAGCCGGCATTTTGATCACCCACTCGCGCACCGCCGCCGACACCGCCGACCGCATCCTGGTTCTCGACGGACAGGGACTCAAGCCCCTGGAGTCCTCGCCTTGAACCGCAGCGCACAGCCAGGCGCTTCATGGACGGTTTGGCGCGTGCTGCTGCTGTCGCAGTGGCGCGAACAGCCGATGCGTCTGTCGGCCACGGTGCTCGCGATTGCCCTCGGGGTCGCACTCGGCTCGGCCGTGCATCTGATCAACGCGGTGGCGTTGGGGGAATTCAGCGCGGCGGCGAAACGGCTGGTCGGCGAGCCCGACCTCGTGGTGCGGGGTCCTCGCGAAGGCTTCAAGGAAGACCTCTTCGTGACGCTCGCACAAGACCCGGCCGTACGGCTCGCAAGTCCGGTGCTCGAGCTCGAGGTCGCGCTTCCCGGGCAGCGCGAAACGCTCAAGGTGCTCGGTTTGGACCCGTTTCGCGCGGCCGCTCTGCAGCCCGCGCTCATCGGCGATATGGCGGGCGGCGCATTCGATCTTCTCCGCCCCGATGGTATTTTTTTGAGCGCCAGCGCCGCGCAGCGGCTGCATCTGCAGCGCGGCGATCGGCTGCCGATCATGGTCGGCGATGCGCCCAAGTCGTTGCGGGTCGCCGGCATCCTTTCCGAAGCAGCCTACGGCCAGGCCCTGGGCATCATGGACATCGCCTCCGCGCAATGGGTGTTCGACAAGATCGGCCGCGTGAATCGCATCGATTTGCGCTTGGAATCAGCCGCCGGCCTCGACTCATTCCGCGCGACGCTGCGCGCAAGGCTTCCCGCCGGGATTCTCGCCGTCGCACCGCAAGTCGAGCGCAAGCGCGCCGTGACGGCCACTCGGGCCTACCGGGTGAATCTGAATATGCTGGCGCTGGTTGCCTTGTTGACCGGCGCCTTCTTGGTCTTTTCCACGCAGTCCCTGTCGGTGCTGCGCCGGCGCGGATCCTTGGGTCTGTTGCGCGCATTGGGCGTGACTCGAGGCCAATTGCAGCTCGCCCTGATCGGCGAAGGGGCGGCCCTTGGGCTGGCGGGTTCGATTGCCGGCATCCTCCTCGGCCTGATGTGCGCTACCGTCGTGTTGCAATGGGTCGCGGGCGATCTCGGCAACGCGCAGCTGCACACCGCAGGATCCGCCCTGCATACCGCGAGAGCCATCCTGCGCGCCGCGCCCTTGAACCTGCTCGTCTTTCTGGCGATCGGCACCTCGGTCGCGGCACTGGGCGCATGGCTGCCGGCTCGCAGCGCCGCCCGCCAGCCGCCGGCTCGCTCGCTCAAGGGAGGCGATGCCGATTACACCGTGTTGGTCACCCGCAGCTGGCGCATCGGCGTCGCCCTGCTCGCCGCCGGCGCGCTGCTGACGACACTGCCGGCAGTCGACGGAATTCCGGTGTTCGGCTACGCCGCGATCGCGGCAATGCTTTTCGGCGCGGTGCTGTTGATGCCCGTGCTGTGGATCAAGATACTCAATATCACCCCGCGCATCGACGTCACCGTCGCGGACACGGCGATCGCGCAATTGCGCGAGAACGTCGGACTCTCGACCTTGAGCCTTGCATCGGTGATCGTGAGCTTCAGTCTCATGGTGGCCATGGCGATCATGGTCTATTCATTTCGAGCATCATTCGAGCACTGGCTGGGGAAACTCCTGCCGGCCGACATGCAGATGCGCGAACCGCTCGGCAATGACACGGCGTACTGGTCGCCCGCGGATCAAGCGCGGCTTGCCGCAGTTCCGGGAGTTGCGAGAATTGAATTCAGGCGTACCCGTCAATTGCTGCTCGATGCCGCACTCCCGCCCGTCGCGTTGATCGCACGCAACTCAACCGGCTCTCAAGTCGAGGAGTCCTTGCCGCTGCTGCGGCGCCTGCAAACGCCGCTGCCGGCAGATACTGCGCCCGCGTGGATCTCGGAGGCGCTTGCGGATCTCTATGGTTACAAATTGGGGGACACCCTCGCCCTGCCCCTCGGCGGTCGGACCCGGCGCTTCACGATCGTCGGAATATGGCGCGATTACGCGCGCGCGTTCGGCGCGATCGTGATCACCCGCACTGCCTATGTCGAAGCCACCGGCGATTGGAACGCAAACGAAGGCGCCGTATGGCTCGACGGGGGCACCACACCCGCCGCCGCGGAGACCGCACTGCGCGGCTGTTTCGCACGCCCGGATGCGCTCGAGATTCTGACCAGCAACGCCCTGCGCGAGCGCTCGCTCGGATTGTTCGACCGGGCCTTCGCGATCACCTATGCGCTCGAAGCGGTTGCCGTCGGCATCGGCCTCCTCGGCGTAAGCTTGGCCGCGAGTTCGACCGCCCTCGCGCGCCGCGCCGAGTTCGGCATGTTGCGCCACATCGGTATGCTGCGAAGGCAGGTGATCGGCATGGTCGCGAGCGAAGGCGCCGTGATGAGTCTGTTCGGTGTCGTTTACGGCTTGATCTTGGGCGCCGCGTTGAGCTTGGTGCTGGTTTATGTCGTCAATCGCCAGTCGTTCAATTGGAGCATCGATCTGGCGCTGCCGGGCTGGCAGCTGGCGCTGCTCGCCCTGACCTTGATAGCCGCAGCCGCCGTCACGGCACTTTGGAGCGGCCGTGCCGCCACGGGTCAGGACGCGGTGCGAGCCGTGCGCGAGGACTGGTGAGGCGCCACAGGGCGCCAGTGGCGCTTGCGGCCGGCGCGGCACTTGCACTCGCCGCCGCCGGCGTCCCCGCACTCTCGGCGCCACCGGCATCCTCCGCGGTGCCCGCCAGCGATGCGGTCGTCCCGGGCCGCGCCCTCGATTTTCCCTCGGACTTCGGCAGCCATCCCGGGTTTCGTACGGAGTGGTGGTATGTGACCGGTTGGCTCACCACCCACGCCGGTGAACCGCTCGGCTTTCAGATTACGTTCTTTCGCACCAATCCGGGCATCGCCGCCGATAACCCGAGTTCCTTCGCGCCGCACCAGCTGCTCATCGCGCACTGTGCGATCAGCGATCCGCAGCGCGGCCGACTCTGGCAGGATCAGAAGATTCGCCGGGCCGGCCAAGGACTGGCGGACGCGGCTCGCGGTGATACCGACATTCGGATCGATCGTTGGACGCTCAGGCGCGATGCCGGGATCTACACCGCCGCGGTCGACGCCGATGAGTTCTCGCTGCATCTGAGGCTTTCCGGCACGCAGCCGCCCCTGCTCCACGGAGATTCCGGGATGAGCCGCAAGGGTCCGTCTGCGCGGTCGGCAAGCTACTATTACAGCCTGCCGCACCTCGCCGTCACGGGCACGGTCGGCCGCCACGGCCGCCTCGATGCGGCGAGCGGCGAAGCGTGGTTCGACCACGAGTGGTCGAATGAGTACCTCGACAGCGAGGCGGTCGGCTGGGACTGGATTGGCATCAACTTGAATGACGGCGCGGCGTTGATGGCGTTCCGCATTCGCGGCGCACACGGTGAGCCGCGCTGGGCGGGCGGCACGCTGCGCAGCGCGGACGGCATGGTGCGGATCCTGGAACCCTCCGGCATCACCTTCACTTCAACCCGAAGCTGGCGGTCTCCGCGCACCGGTATCTCCTATCCGGTGCAATGGCGGGTGCGGCTGGGATCGAAGGAGATCGATCTCGAGCCCCTGCTCGACGATCAGGAAAACGACACGCGGCTCTCGACTGGCGCCATTTATTGGGAGGGTGCGGTGCGCGCCTACCAGGCGCAGCGACTGGTGGGTCGCGGCTATTTGGAGCTCACCGGATATGGCGAGAGACTGCGCCTGCGCTGACACCGGCCGCCACACGCTCTATTTGCTTCGGTACCTTGCCTGAAATCCGACGGCGCACGGTTGATGGTCATCCATTGCGCTGGCTGACCGGATTACATACATCGAGCATTCAAATAGGTAAATCTCCTGAATGTGCGATTCCCCAGTACGGTTAAGCTAATCATATGCGAAGCCCCTATCGGCAATGTCGGGCTCATCGGGTAAAAGCCGTGCTGGCCATGGCAATTGTCGGCGTAGCGCAGGCGGCACCGGCCACAGCGGACGGCAGCCATCTCTATAGGCCTTGCATGGTATGCCACCAGCCGAACGCCTGGGGCTCGCCGGATGGGGCCATTCCGAGCCTTGCGGGCCAGCAAGAGCGCTATTTGGAAAGGCAACTGGCCTTGTTCCGATCGGGAGCGCGGGTGGATACCGCCATGCAGATTGTGACGGCGCACCCGTCGGTGAGCAGCCAAGACGACATCCTCGCGCTTGCGCACTATCTCGCCGCGCTGGAGCCGAACCCCAATCCGGTCGAAGGCTCGGGCAAGCATCTGCGCGTGGGACAGGAACTGTACGCGCACATCTGTGCATCTTGTCACGGCGTAGCCGGTCACGGTGAGGCGGGCAACCGAGTGCCGCGCCTCGCCGGGCAAAGCTATCCCTATTTAAGACGGCAGATCGAGGCCGCTGCGGCCCTTCATAAGGACCTCGCACCGCCGGAGATGACCAGTGCGCTTCGCAGCATGCGGCCTCAGGAAAAAGATGCCCTTGCCGATTACATCTCGCGGCTCGGCAACTCCGAAGCGCTGCTCGATTCCAGCGCTCCGGAGGGAGCGGGGAGATATCCGCCGCCCTATTCGCCTTAGTTCCGTCACTTCGTTCCGCCCGAAGCAGCCGCGCATTGAGCTAGAATCGGCGTATATCAAGCGCAGTGGAAAAATAGCGGGAATACGATGCGCAAATTAAAGCTTCTCGGATTGCTCGTCGCGGGCCTCATCGCTCTCGCGCTGCTGCTATTGCTCGCAGTGACGTTGTTCGTCAATCCCAACGATTACAAAGGACGCATCGAACAACAGGTCAAGACAAGCACCGGACGAGAATTGACCCTCCGGGGTGATATCAAGCTTTCGGTTTTCCCGTGGATCGCGCTCGAGCTCGGACCGGCGAGTCTTGGCAACCCGGAGGGCTTTGGCACGGAGCCGTTTCTGTCGGTGCAAAAGGCCGCGTTGCGGCTGGAGTTGCTGCCGCTGCTGCGCAAGGAATTGCAGATCGGACGCATCCAGATCGACGGATTGGATCTGCGTTTGAAGAAAAATGCGGCCGGCAAGGGCAATTGGGAGGATTTTGGGCAAAAGCAAGCGCCGGCCACAGTGCCTGAAACCGGCCGCCCCTCCGAATCCCTGGGGGGATTGGGCGGAATCGAAATCACACAGAGCCGCATCAGCTACGAGGCGATTACGATCTCCAATCTGAACGTGGACATCGGCAACCTTTCGCAGCATGCCGCGGTGCCGGTCAAGGCCAGATTTGACTTCGATAGCGGACCCGGAGGCAACGGACTGAGCTTTGCATCCGCGTTCACCGTCACGCTCGATATGCCTGCGAAGCGCTACGGACTAGCCGGCGTGACGCTCAGCGGCAAGCTGAAATTGAAGAATGACAATCGCAGCCTGCCCTGGGAATTGGTCGCGCACTCAGTCGACTTGGATCTGGCCGCACAGACCCTGAAGGCGCCCGCGTTCTCGGCGCAGGCCGGGCCGGCCCAGTTTTCCGGCTCGATGACCGGCGACAAGATCCTCGATGCGCCCCAGATCGGCGGATCTTTCAAGCTCGAGCCGCTGGTACTGCGCGAATTCCTGGCGCGCATCGGCGTCGAACCACCGAAAACGCGCGATGAGAAGGTCTTTTCGAAGCTCGCATTATCGACGAACTTCTCATATGCGCTGAAGACCCTGCGCCTTACGCAGCTCGATGTTCAGCTGGATGATTCGCAGCTTCGCGGCAGCCTCGCGCTCACAAATCCCGAGACTCCGGCAAGCGAGTTCGATTTGAACGTGGATCGCATCAATGTGGATCGTTATCGCGCCCCGGAAGCCGCCCAGGCGACGACTGATCGGTCGTCGCATGCCGTGGAGAAACCCACCGAACTGCCAACATCGGCTGTCAAGGCGCTGAATACCAAGGGCAGCTTCAGCATCGGCAGCGCCACGATCGCCGGGATGTCCTTGTCGAACTTGCAATTGGGGGTCAATGCCCACGAGGGCCTCGTGCATCTTTCGCCGATCAAGGCGAGTCTGTACGGCGGGCAGTATTCGGGCGATATAACCTACGATGCCCAAGAGAGCACGCCGCGGCTCGCGCTCGAGCAAGCGGTCAGCGGCGTCGACATGGCGGCGCTCCTCAAGGACAGCATCAAAAGCGATCGGCTTTCCGGGCGCGGCAATGCACGCGCCACACTCGCAGGACAAGGGCGCACCAGCGATGCACTGATCAAAGATTTGAGCGGACGGGTTCAAGCTGATCTCGTTGACGGTGCGGTGACCGGCATCGATCTGTGGTTCGAAATCAGCCGCGCGCAAGCCCTGCTGAAGCAACAAACGCTTCCGTCCGGAAGCGATGACCGACGGACCAAATTCGACAGCTTCAAAATGTCGGCCGATATCGCCGGCGGCGTCGCAACCACCAAGGATCTGATGATCGCCTCTCAATTCCTGCGCGTGACCGGGACCGGAACTGCGAATCTGCTCACCAAGGGCATCGACTATCACATCATCGCGACCGTCCTGAAGGCCCCGCCCTCCTCGCATGCTTCGGATCTGTCGCAACTGACTCTTGCCGCAATCCCGGTCGAGATCAGCGGCACCATGAGCGATCCGAAGGTACGGCCGGACCTCGCCGGGCTTTTGAAGTCTGGCGTGAAACAAAAGCTCGAGGAGACGCTCAAAAATAAACTGCAGGGACTGTTCAACAAGTAGCGCCAACCGCCGCCAACCTACGGCGCTACTCAGAGCGGGAAAGATGGGCCACACCCGATTGAGAATACCATCCGCTCACATGATCGAGCACCGGTTCCTCTGTTGGGCCGCGGCATGCGCCCCGCCCGTTCAATGCTTCGCGGTCTATCGTCCCTCGGCGCGCCAGTGACCTCCTACCAGTCGCCAGCCGCCCCCGGCGGGAACCCACCGGTGCGGAACCCAGTAATACCCCGGCCGGCCCGGACCCCAATGGCCGGCAACCCAGACATGCCGGCTGCCGGCCCAGTTCCAGTAGCCGCCGAACCACAGGTAGCCCGGCGCCGGCGCCACGCCAACGACTTCCACCAGAGACGCCGGTGGGGGCACGTTTACCACGACGCCTCCGTAACGGGGCGGCGGGGACGCCACCACGCAGCCTCCCAGCGCGGCCCCTGCCAGAAGAATTGTCGCCACTCCAGCCTTCAAAATTCGAAATGACTTCATGCTCTCTCCTCTACCCACTGCGTTGCAGCAACTCTCTCAATACCCTAAACGCATGTCGCCCGAATTGGACGACATGATTTCCGGCACATTAAGGCGGAAGCGGGCCTTGGACGCGGCGTTCTCGGGCGGTGCCCTGCGGCAACACAGTGCGTGAGTCTTGCGCGCTGTGTAAAGAGTTGTAATCGCACGGGGTCGGATAATAGGGGCGCGTATAATCCGCCGCATCGGCTTTCGTTCGAACTAACGTCAATTCAGGGGATCGCCGCAATGAGCACCACTCGGCCCGATCTCGCGCGCAGCGTGCTCGATGCCGCTCCGGACGCCACGAATAGCATCGACGCGGCGGGCCTCGAACTCTTTGGTCGACGCCACGATGGCACTGAAATTCCCGTCGAGATCAGTTTGAGTCCAATTGACGATATGGGCCGAACAATTTTTGTGACTGCCGTTCGCGACCTCACCGATCGTAAGCGTTTCGAGGCTCAGCTGATCGTGGCACGCCAAGCCGCCGACGCCGCGCGCGAAATTGCCGACCGTGCAAATGAGGGCAAGAGCCGCTTTCTCGCCACCGCCAGTCACGATTTGCGTCAGCCGCTGCAAACCATCGAATTGCTCAACGGCACTTTGCGCCGCCGCGTGACCGATCGCTATGCGATCGAAGCCCTGTCGCAACAGGAGCAAGCAATTGGCGCCATGTCGAGACTGCTGAACGCATTGCTCGACATCAGCAAACTCGAGTCAGGGGCAATCCGACCCGAGCCGACGGATTTCGCGGTGGCCGCAATATTCGAGGAGCTGCGCACGGAATTTGCGGGCATTGCGGCCGGTAAGGGGCTGCGACTCGAAGTCGAAAACTGCCGTGACGTCGTATACAGCGATCCTTCGTTAGTGGAGCAGATCCTACGGAACCTAGTCTCTAACGCCGTCAAGTACACCCGTGACGGCTGGGTCCGTCTGCGCTGCCTGCAGGATGCGGCTTTGGTGCGTATCGAGGTGCTCGATACGGGAGTCGGCATACCGGCGGATCGCCTTCCGTACATCTACGATGAGTTCTATCAAATTGGCGTTCCGCACAACTGCTCGCGCGACGGCTATGGTCTCGGCCTCTCCATCGTGCACCGGCTGGTCCAGCTGCTCACGCTCAAACTCGATGTTCGATCCGAGGTGGGCAAGGGTTCGGCGTTCTCGCTCATCCTGCCGGCGAGCAAGTGTCAGGCCGTGTTCGCGCCTGAGGAAGCTATGGAATCGAAAATCTCCGTTTCTCCGCCCATCGGGGAGTGTCGAGTTTTGCTGGTGGAGGACAATCCGGCGGTGCGCAGCGCGACCAGTTTACTGCTCGAGCTGGAAGGCTACCACGTCACGGCGGTCGCCTCGCGGTCAGAAGCATTGGTCCATGTCCGCAACGGCAACGGTGTCGATCTGCTGATCACCGACTATCATCTGAACGACGGTGAAACCGGTACGCAAGTCATCGCCGCGTTGCGCGAGAGATTGGGCGATTCATTGCGAGCCGTGCTCGCGACCGGCGATACCACCTCCGCGATCAAGCGGCTGCCCCGCGATCCATACCTGCGGATCGCCAGCAAGCCCATCAACGCAGATGAGCTATTGACCTTGATCCGAGCGCTGCTGGCCGCCTGAGACGGTCGGCGCAATGGATCTGCTTGCGCCTCCCGTCCGGCTGTTCGCTGAACTCAACCCCGGTCAATTACGTATTTCTCCCGGTTATCCGTCGCGCGCGCCGCGCAATATCATCTGATGTTGTCGGGTACGGTAATATATTGCGGTCCGAGCCAATATTTGCAGGAATAGCCATGAAGAAAATCTGGTGGACGTGCTTATTGATCAGTTCGCTGACGCTGCCGGCCCTGCCCGCGCTTGCCGACAGTTACAGCGACACAGTCGCTCTCTTTAAGAACGCGGGCCAGAGCGCCGCGTTTTTCAAATCCAGCTACGGTTATGCGGTTTTCCCGACCATCGGCAAAGGCGGAATCGGCATCGGCGGAGCGCACGGAAGCGGCCGCGTCTACCAGAAGGGGAAATACATCGGCGATACGTCGATGACCCAGCTCAGCATCGGATTGCAACTGGGCGGTCAGGCGTACAGCGAAATCATTTACTTCGAGGACCAGCGAGCACTGAGCGAATTCACGTCCGGCAATTTCAGTTTCAGCGGCAACGTGAGCGCGGTCGCCATTACGGCAGGCGCATCGGCGAGTGCCGGCACGGAGGGTTCGACCGCAGGTGCGAGCGGCGGCAAGAAGGACGCGACGACCGCAGGCGGGTATCAAAAGGGCGTGGCCGTGTTCACCATCGCCAAAGGTGGACTGATGTACGAAGCATCTGTTGCAGGACAAAAGTTCTCGTACAAGGCAAAGTAATGCGTAGGTAAAGGCGATATTCAATTGGGTTCGCTCGGCCCAAGCGGTATATTTGAGTGCTCGCAACACAGAACACCGACAACAGCATCATCATGATAACCGCTCGCACACACAGCACGATGACCGCCGGCAGGCGCGCCGATAACCGCATCGCAAGGCGCCTGGGCCTTTGCCTCGCGGCGTCAATAATGCTCGCCGGCTGCGCGCACTTGGGTCCCCGCACCGTTGCGGTGGACCGCGCCGACTACAGCAGCGCCATCGCCGAATCATGGAAACAGCAGACGCTCCTCAACATCGTCAAGCTGCGCTACATGGACCTGCCGGTGTTCGTGGACGTTTCATCCATCGTCGCCGGCTACTCGCTGCAGGCCGGAGTCAATGTCGGGGGCACCAATTCGTCCGCAAAGGCCATCCAAGGGAATTTCGTGGCGGCCGGCGCGCAGGCGATATACACGGATCGCCCCACCATCACCTACGCACCGATGACCGGGGATAAATTCCTGCACGGGCTGATCACCCCGATCGATCCGAAGAACATCTTTTTCATGCTGCAGTCGGGTTACGCGGCGGATTTCATTCTGGCCTTAACCGTTGAGTCGCTCAATGGCGTGCGCAATCGCTCGGTGGCTGCGGGGGCGATGCGGGAGGCCGATCCTGAGTTCTTTCGTGTGCTGCAGTTGCTGCGCGAAGTGCAGGCCGCCGGCGCCCTGGGGATGCGCGTCGAAGTCGACAAGGCCAAAGGCCAGTCCGCGGTCCTGTTCTTCCAGCGCGAGGATGTGACCCCTGAAACTACGGAAAAATCGGCTGAAATCCGCCGCTTGCTCAAGCTGCCGGCCGACGGCACCAAGTTCACGCTGATCTATTCCCCGAGCCGCGGCGCGGCGGGTGAACTGGCCGTGAACAGCCGTTCCTTGTTGCAAATCATGGGAGCTTTCGCCAGTTATGTGGATGTGCCAGAGGTCGATCTGCTGCACCATAGCGCGGTACCCGAGTCGCGCGATTCCGGCGAAGAGGGCCGCCCTCAATCCGTGCGAGTTTACAGCGGCAATGACAAGCCGGCAGGCGCTTTTGCTGCCGTCCGTTACCGGGATAGCTGGTTCTGGATTGACGACGGCGACTGGCGAACAAAGCGCGCGCTCACAGCCATCATGTTCTTCTTCACGCTGAGCGAGAGCGGCGGCAACCAGAATCTGCCGTTGATCACCATTCCGGCGCAATAATTGCCGCGCGCCCGCGGGCATGTATAAGCGTCACCGATCGGCCGCAGCGGTATCGTTAGATGATGACCGCCGGCGGTGTGCGGCCGCACCACAGCAAGCCTCCAAGCAGGCGGGACCCGCCGAAAAACTGTCCGCGGTCGTCGGAGGCGGGCAATATTCCCCTTCGTCGGTCAGACCCGACGAGTAAACTGCGGCGCAAGCATGAAGATCCCGAGATTCTCCCATAGCGCGCCCACTCGCATATTCGCTGGTTTCCTTTCGGCAATCATGTTGTCGCTCCCGGCCGCCGCGCAGTCGGTATTTTCAGTGGGTCCGCGCAGCGTGCAGACCTTGGTGCTCGATCAACTTTTCAATCGGGCCGGACGGTGGTATTTGATCGATGACGGTAGTTGTTATACCTATCTTGAATCGCCCCGTACGCATCTGGCACTCGACCGCCTGATCCTGCGTGCTCATTTGTCGTCACGGCTGGGTCAGCGGATGGGCGACGGCTGCGTGGGTGCCGACTTTGCATCGAACGTCACGCTATCCGGAAAGTTGCGCGGTAGCGGCCATTTTCTAATCCTGGACGACATCCGGATCGATCGCGTTGACGATGAATCGGCACGTAATGCCCTTGATCTTGCTCTCCAGATCGACCCTCAACTCATGCCTCGTGCCGCGAACATCGATGTGTCTGAGTTTGTCAGGAAGGATGTCATTGCAGCCGGTGGTTTGTCGGCTCGCCTCGATGAGTTTCGTATCGTGAACGTCACGACGCGCCCGGACCTCATAGTTATTCAATTCAACTTGAGCTTGACCGTGCCCTAGCGTCATCACTTGATTAGCCTCGGGGCGCGGTAACTTGTCGAGAAGGAGCCGTTCCCAAGTACCGCTCCACGGGAAAGACGAAGCATAATGCCTATCGTGGGGCGAATCCGCGAACACAAATAGGGGAGATAAGAAATGAAGGGACGTGTGGCGCTCGTCACGGGCGGCGGCCGGGGGATCGGCCGCGAGGCCGCGCTGCTGCTTTCGACGGCAGGAGCGCGCGTGATGGTCGTGTCGCGCAGCGTGACCGAACTGGCGGCCGTTGGCCTCGAATACATCGCGGCCGACCTCGGCACTGCCGAGGGCTGCGCCCTGGCCGTTGCCGAGACCGAGCGGCGGCTGGGACCGATTGACGTGCTGGTCGTGAACCACGGCATCGGTTCGGCCCACGAGCGGCTCGTGTGGGAGCAGGATCCAGAGGTCTGGCGGGCGACAATGCGCATCAACCTCGACGCACCGTTCGAGCTCGCGCGGCTGACGGTCGGCGGCATGTGCAGGCGCGGCTTCGGCCGGCTCGTATTTACCAGCTCAACCGCCGGCGAGAAAGCGGAGCGCTCGGGCAGCGCATACACGGCTTCTAAGCATGGGGTTATCGGACTCGCGCGTGCAGTCGCCCAGGACGCCGGGCCGTTCGGAGTCACATCCAACGCAGTGCTACCCGGCTGGGTGCGAACCGCAATGGCCGAGCGCTCGGCGAAAACCGAGGCCGACCGGCGCGGCATCAGCGTCGAGCAGGTATGGCGGGAGCGCGCCGCCATCTACCCGCAGAAGCGGGTGCTGGAGCCGCGCGAGGTTGCGCAGGTGATCGCGTTCCTGTGCAGCGAAGCTGCCGGGGGCGTGAACGGTGAGGCGATCACCGTGGCTCTCGGCGGCATGTGGTAGGCGCGCGGAGCAGCGCCGTTATCGACTCGCCCCGCGAATAATTGGGATAGTCCAAGGTTAGGCCGAAAAATCGAGCAGATACCGCGATCCGGCGCGTCACGAGCATCGAGCACGGCATTGCGATCCACAAGTATTGGTCCTCACCGGAGATTTGGCGTTTGAGCAACACCGCGACTGAAGGCCGGAGCCGGGGCGGATGACCGCGCGCAGTTCGCGCTGGCCCGCGCACTATCTGGTCGTCCTGCTGCTGTGTGCGGCGGTCTTCATCTCGTACATCGACCGGACCAATATCTCAATCGGCGCGATCGCGATGCAGGCGCAGCTCGGTTGGAACGAGACCCAGAAGGGCCTCGTTCTCTCGTCGTTCTTCATTGGCTACATCCTGATGATGCTAGCCGGCGGCGCACTCGCGTATCGCTACGGCGGCAAGATCGTGCTAGGCGCCGCTGTGCTCTGGTGGTCGCTGTTCACGGCGCTTACACCGCCGGCCGCGCTGCTGTCGCTGCCGGCCCTGGTCGTTGCACGCATTGCGCTCGGGCTAGGCGAGGCAGCGGTATTTCCAGCCTCCATCAACATGATCGGTCGCTGGGTGCCGCCGCTGCAGCGTTCGCGAGCGGTGGCACTGCTCCTCAGCATGCTTCACGTCGGCACGGTGTTCGCGCTGCCAGCGACCGCCTGGCTGGTGCGCGGCTACGGATGGCCGTTCCCGTTCTACGTATTCGGAGCAGCCGGGCTGCTCTGGGCGGCCACCTGGTTTGCGGGCGTCGACAGCGGCTGGGGCGTCGAACCCCCCGTCGCGAAGTCGCCGACGGCCATTCCGTGGGTGGGGTTGTTGCGCCTGCCCGCAATCTGGGCGATCGTCGTCGCCCACTTCTGCGCCAACTGGTCGCTGTACGTGCTGCTGGCGTGGTTGCCGAGCTACTTCAAGCACGCGTTCGGCGTCACTCTGGTCTATGCCGGAGCGCTCTCGGCGGCCCCGTGGCTGGTCGCATTCGTCATGGCCAACGCATCGGCGGCGGTGGCCGACCGCCTGCTGCGCGCCGGTCGCAGCGCGACCTTCGTCCGCAAGCTGATGAACACGATCGGGCTCGGCGGAGCCGGGATGTTCCTGCTGCTGCTGCCGGGCGCGACGACGCAGAGCGCCGGCCTTATCATTGCGTGCGCGGCGAACGGGTTGGGCGCGTGCGTCATCGCGGGTTTCGCACCCAACTCCTTCGACATCGCACCGCGCTATGCCGACGTGATCTGGGGTATCAGCAACATGTTCGCGACGCTGCCCGGCATCGTCGGCGTCTTCATCACCGGCTGGCTCGTCGACCGGACCGGTAGCTTCGCCGCGCCATTCTACTTGACCGCCGGATTATCTTTGCTCGGCGCAGTCGTGTTCTTGGTCTTCGGATCGGGAGAGCGCCGGATAGACTGAGCGGCGGCCGCGCGCCAGCAGATGGCGGTCCCGGGACACCGACCGAAGCGACGCACCGCCAGGGACCAGGATCGATCGTCGCCCGGAAATTGGAGGCCATCGACACCAACGGACGGCACCCGGTCAGAATCGGAAATTCAATTGCGCCGATTTGAAAACCGCAAGCGGACAATCACGCCAGTCCGCTTGTCGCCGCATCGGCCCAGGCCGGGCCGTAACGGTGGGTGCGACAGCCCCAGCCTCGATTGGCCGCCTACTATAGGGTGTGCTCAAAATTCCGATCATTCCGACTTCAATTGGTCAGCTTGAACCGCCCGACCCGCGTTCTGAGTCAATTTGGCATTAATTGCGCTGAGTGGCTGGTTCCGGGAAGACCATCCGGCAAATATCGGCCACCGGTCTTCCGGCTGCTGCATTTGCCTGCCCTAAAGGCGACGTTCGATCCTGATGGCGACGCCCAAGTAACCTACGACAAGGACTGGGAGTATCTGCCAACATGAGGCGGATGTCGGTGGGGGTTGTGTCTAAGCCTGGCGTGCGGAGGCTGCCGTGACTGCCGGTGACTGGGTAATGCTTTGCCAGGAGATGATAAGGGTGGGGACAACCCATGCGATGATATTGCAGAGCCACAGCATGTTTGGGCTCGCGTCCCCATCCAGGTCATTCAATGCTGGAACCGCATCGATCACCCGAACCAGCAAAAACGTTAATGTGATGGCATAACTGCGGATCATCCACTGCCGGTGTTGCTGAAAGTTGCGCCGTCGGATGCAGTAGAACGCTACGGCTGTTGTTAGAAACCAAAGCAATGCGGTGGTAATAACCGCGATTCTCGTCGGAAGCGCGTTGTGCCGGATGGTGATGTAAATTCCCATCGGCGCTGCGATCGCAACACCTGTGACATAGCAGCGACCGAGGATACGATGCAAACGTGCATGGCGCTGACGCAACCGCGTTGAGAACTGCGACGCTCCCAAGAACAGGGCAATGGCCCCGGCCATACCGTGAGGGACCAGGAGCCGTCGAACGGGGAAATAATACGTCCACGAAGGATCCGTATGATCGATGATGAATCGTTCGTTTTTGTACAGAACAAACAGAGCCGCCAGGCCGACCACGCCAAAGAAGAGGTGCTTAGGCTTAGGCTCGATATACCAAGCCCGATTGGATTGGTCTAGTCGATCAGTCGTCATAGAAAACTCCCTTGGGCGGTATTCCCCATGCTAATTTCAACGAAGACCAAGCGATGAACATCAGGCACTCCGTCGTGCATTTCATTTCTATCATATCGCCGACGATAGCCACATTGGTACTGCTACTTTCACCCGTCTCGACGCGGACGTGAAGGCAAATTTGATTTATCCCGAGAGGTCGAGGCGCTGTTCGAATTGCGAGGGAAGCACCAATATTCTGTTGAAGCGAATGCATGAAGTCATAGGCTCCGTGCTCCCACACTTAGCGCAGTGGAATTCGCACTATTTATAGTATTCCGATTACTGCGCCTCCCGCGCAATCAGTCCGCCCCGAAGCTGACGCTCATGAAAGGCGGTTCAGGGTCGAAAGCGGCGGTACACCGGTTGGCCGCACGATGCGGATGTCCCGTCCACCCGTCACGCAATAGACCATTGCACGACTGCGCGCGTCGGGTACTGGACATCCCCAATATTGCATACTCGTGCTGTCTGATACCTGCCGTTCCCGATCCGCGGCTCTGGGTCGAGAGGCGGCTATCGTCGGCGAGAGCACCGCCCCTTTCGCTGCGCTACAGCAACTCGAAGATTAGGCTGGAAATCGAATTGATATGGCCCGTCGATGGATCTATGATCAGTTGCTTCCCATTAGAGGAGCCTCCGATGCCTCAAATCGACTGGATGCTTAAAGGGAAAGATTTCTCGCATTGCAATTGCGCCTACGGTTGCCCCTGTCAGTTCAACGCGTTGCCGACTCACGGCCACTGTCAAGCTGTCGTTGGCATCGCCATCGATGAAGGCCATCACGGCAATACCCAGCTAGATGGACTGAAATTCGGCGGGGTGTTTCGTTGGCCAGGTCCGATTCATGAAGGACACGGTGAGGCGGTTCCGATTGTCGACGAGCGAGCCACGCCTGCACAGCGCGATGCGATCCTGCGCATCATGAGCGGCCAGGACACCGAGCCGGGAGCGACGTTCTTTCAAGTTTTCTTTTCGATGCTGGAAAAGGTCTACGATCCTGTATTCGCGAAGATCGAACTTGACATAGACGTCGACGCACGCAGGGCGCGCTATCTAGTACCAGGTGTCATCGATGCCCGCGGCGAGCCCATCGTCAATCCGGTCACCAAGCAGGACCACCGGGCACGGTTCGATCTGCCGAATGGATTTGAATTCACCCTGGCGGAGGCCGGGCGCGGCTGGGCGAATACATCGGGCGCTATCAAGATTAACCTTGCGGACTCGCACGCCCATTTCGTGAAGCTCCATATCACGGGGACCGGCGTCGTCCACTGATCATCTATGATCGATGCGATGCTCGAAGTCGTGCTGCGCCGCGACCGCATCGTCGTCGTTGTGGCGCTCGCCGTAATCACGGCGCTGGCGTGGGCTTACGTCCTATGGATCGCCGCTGATATGGATATGGGCGGAATTGAGATGTCCGGCTTCCGGATGATCCCAGCAGGCTTTGGATTCATGGCACCCGCGCTTGCGCCTTGGCGTTGGTTCGAGTTTGTGCTGGTGTTGATCATGTGGATCGTGATGATGGTGGGCATGATGACACCATCGGCTGCGCCGATGATTCTCATTTACGCCCGAATTGGGCGACTAGCGGCCACGCAGGGGACACCGTTTGCGTCCACGAGTTGGTTTCTGGGCGGGTATCTGCTGGTGTGGTCGGGATTTGCGCTCGCTGCGACCGCGGCGCAGTGGACACTCGAACGCACTAACCTTCTCGACGCAAGGATGGCGGGAAACAGCAGGATATTGGGAGCTATTGTTCTGATCTCGGCGGGTGTCTATCAGTGGACATCGTTGAAGGAACGCTGCCTGAGGCAGTGCCAAGCACCCTTGGCTTTTATCCAGCGGCAAGGAGGCTTTCATTGTGATGTGCGCGGCGCGTTGCTACTTGGCTTGAAGCACGGTGCCTACTGCCTCGGCTGCTGTTGGATTCTGATGGCACTTTTATTCGTAGGTGGCGTTATGAACCTTCTCTGGATCGCCGCAATCGCAATCTTGGTTCTCGCGGAAAAAGTGCTGCCGCCTGGCTGGCAAATTTCGCGCATTTCCGGATTGGGCTTTGTCGCGAGTGGCAGTTGGCTACTGCTGCGATCAACAATGTAACACTGGGATCTGGGTGAGAATTCGTTACCGACCCGACCGAAAGCCGCCGGTCGCATCTGGCCGCTGTGGGTCGACATGACCCGTTCGCGGTCGCCCGCTCATCCGACAACGTTAAATTCGCCAATTTTGAGCCGAATGACCGCCAACGAGAGTGCCGAGCGGCAAAAATCGGTCACTTTGAGTCATTCGACCGCCAGAAATGCGCGCCGGAACTCTCCCAAGATTGCCCCGCTACGGGGCCCATCCGGATGACGGCAGTTGCGATTGTGGTGAGCAGCGATAGTCAGTCAAGCAAAACGCTCCCAGAGGCATAGACGGACCGTTCAACTGTTTCGAGGCATATGTACCGTTCATCAACATCGTCGGGTCCACGTTGTCGTCCGCGTAATGCATACGATGCAAACCGAAGTTGGGTTCAGCAAGTTGTGAAACGTAATCGGTCGCGCAGGCGGAAAGGGCCACACACACGACAATGGGCGAAATCAATTTAACTGCGCTGGTCAGTTTCATATCACTCACCCCCCAAGCGGCTCACGACGCAAAAATACTCGAAGCAACAGTTATTTCATACCACGACGGTGAAAGCGAATCAATTAACATGCCGGCCTGAGGGGACGTACTTTGGAACGGTCTGCCTAACTCAATTACCCGGAAACTGATTGTCGCCACGTGCAGGTTGGAGTCGTCTTGTCCCATTGCGGATCGGCCGCTAAATCAGCTTGCTAAGTTCGAACGCAATTGATTGTTCAGAGCTGGCACGTCAACAATGAAACAAACACCGGCTATTTGTTGCCAGTCTATGTGCAGGTGCGTTGGCCGCCGAGACTCCTTCTCCCCCCGAGTCGGGGAGAAGGAGTAGCGGGACACACCGAGGCTACACCCACAACTTCGTTATTACCGGAACCGAGCCTAGTAGTCGCCCCCAATTGCCGGGCAAGGATTGCTACCTAGAACTTGCCGGAAGTCGTTGTAGCGTGAAAGTGAACTGGCACCTCCGGGGTAGGTGAGGGACAGCAGAGGACCATATTCGGCAGTCGAAGAGCCGCCGAAGGTGTCCGTCGTGCCTGGGATGTGGGCTCCCCCGAGCTGCCAGAGACACCCAAAGTCATTGCCGTCGCGTGTGGTGAAGATCGGATAGAAAGAGGCGCCAACGGGCGGATTGACGCAGCCCGCCCCCGTGGTGCGGTTGCAATTGTTGGGCGGCGCAAATTCGATGCGCGGCAGATCGGCCTCGAAGGCCACACGGTCGTAGTTCAGCAACTTTTTCCCGACCTTTGAAAGGAACAGTGGACTTGAGAACGTGATCGCCGTTGCGTGCAGAAACCGGTCGGCGCCGGGATTGGTCAGCGTGCCCGGCCAGTTGTTAAAGTACTCGGGGCCGTCGAAATCGCCATCGGTATTTATGCAACCCCCAATTTGGATGCGCAGCGAGTCATCGGGGCCGAAGCAGATATAATCGTCCGCATCCACTCCGCCCGGATCAGTGACGCCCGCAACGAAACAGCCGCCGGCGCCATCGTCTTGAGCGCAATACTCAAAGTGGCCGATTTCGTCGGCAAAGGCGACATTGTACGAATGGGCCGCCCACACGACACGCGTCTTCTCGCTCGAGGTGGCATATTCTGGGTGATAGGCGGTGGGAATGCTTTCGCAGGTCGTGCCATTCGGGTCAAATTTAACCGCACCGAATCCGTTTGCGACGCTGGCTATCATCGAACCGACCTGGCCCGTGCTCAAATCAATGATGACGACCTGAAATCCGTCCGGGCTATCGCGCAGGCTGACGACAAGGTGGTCGCCGGAGTTCATGAACAAGTCGGTCGCCGGGTTTGGCGTATACGTATCAAGAGTCGCCAGCAAGGGACTCGCTGGGGCGTGCGCCTGACCGCTTTTCGTAATAAACGCGAAATTGACCGGTTCGACGCCGGCCGTTCCTAGGCACGTGTTGTTGTTATATGCACCCGTATTGTAATTGATGGAGAGACTGTCGATGTTCAATGCCGCGCACCACCTGTACGCATCGCAGCTGACGCCCGCGGGCCACGAAACCCAGCCCGGTGGATAGAACTGCATTTCCATGAACGCCGTGCCCGGATGCTTGCCTACATAGTGGGTCGATGTTACGTGAGCGTTCTCGTAGATATTGGCATCGCTGTCCGGCACACACGGGATGGTGGCACCCGCCACTGCAGAACCACCCGGGTTTGGCGCGGACTGGTCATCGCACATTGCCATGCCAAACCAGAATGCCGGATGCAGTTGGAAATTGAAGGTGCCGCCGGTGCCGTCCTGTTTGGGAAGGGTGGGCGGATCCTTCGGCAACGTCAGATAGTAAACGTTGTTGTTGCCGGAGCCGGATGTGCTCGAATAGAACAGCAAGGACGGCTCATCGTGCCCGGTATACTGCCCGTTAACATTGAGCGAGTCGGCAACCTCGGTGCACAGCGGTGAATTTTGCTGACACAAGGAATGGGCATAGGGATTGGCCGCGAGCACGGAAGACGCCGAGAACGTGATGCCGGCCAAGGTGGACGCTGTGACTGCGAGCGCGCGCGCAGCCACGGCTTTAAGTAAGTTTTTCATTTTTTATCCCTCGTAAGATTGAATATCAATATGCGAGTTTTTATTCGTAGTGGCGCGAGCATACGCTCAACGAACCGCTGGTATCAACGGCGACAGAGCCTGAGTCGGAGATGCGGCGGATCGCAACGCAACACGTGCCCATACCGCGGGTTGTGGCGTGCCGCCGGCACTGCCTTGCCAGACCGGACCGCCGCATTATGTTGAGCGAACGCAGCCTTTCGTTGAAACTTGCGAAGTTAAGCGCATTAAATTTCGGCGACGAGTCTTGGTTCATCAGCTGGCTGGAGATCCTTGATCCCACGAAGAAGTGGGAATTGATGCGTGGTGTCGTTGTGAGCATGTTGGGCGCCATGTCAATCCTGGCCGTGCTAGGGATCCGCTATCCGCTGCAAATGTTGCCTCTGCTCTTCTGGGAATTGACGCGGAAGACGATATGGCTGCTACGGGTGGCATTTCCAGCATGGCGCTTAAATCAAATGGATCAGGCAACCGCGGATAACGTGTTCGCCTGCTCATTGGTGGTCATTATTGCGGTTGCCATTCCCTGGCGGTACGTGTTCGAGCACTACGTAACAAGGGCCGGCGACTCATGGCGACGGCCTGTTTCGCCCGTCGGCAGTAATCCAGATCGCAGCGTTGGGAGTGACGGCTGCGCCTTTCTGACCGGCCGGTTTGGAGCAGCGCGAATGTCGCTGAAGGGTCGAGAGCGCCCATTGCGTGCGACTCGGGGCTTTTCGGGCTGACCTGCTTTTCACCTGTGCATGGTGGATCGGTTTGTGGGATCTGCACGTTGCGAAAACCTGGGGCGTCGGCTCGATAGCGTTGTATTTCTCCATTGCGGCTGGTATTTACTTGCAGGCACGCCTCGCATCGCCGCGAATCCCCGAGACGGGCGAACTCGACTTGCAAGCGTTTCATAGTGAGGAAGGCCGAAAGTACCTTATCGCTTACGCACTTCTTTCATGGGTCACAGTAGCGGTCAATGCTGTGATCGGCCAAGCCAACGGTCTCTTGCAATGGTCATCACAGAATATGGTTATCGTTCCCATGGCTCTGGTGACAAGCGTGGCCGCGATCTTCATCAGGCAAACTTGGATCCAATACGTGGCGCTCGCAGTACAAATCGGAGGGTGGATCTTGTACTTCACCTTTTTGCAGTCGGCGCTGTCAGGATAACCTTTGCTAGAGTTCGCGTATCCTAAGCAGCAGGCTAACTATTCGCTCAAGCGGACTGTTGCGCTTAGGTTGCGACAATCGGACGCACGGCGCGCCCGCGGCTTAGCCAGAACGTTGGCCTCCATCCTGTGCGAACGGCAGGTAGCCGAGCTCATCGAGGACTATGGCGTTCTGGTGCACCCGGACGCGGCTGGCCTGCAGGTCAACTACCGGACAGACTCCGTCAGAGCCCGTCGTTGCTAGGGTCTGCCGGTTGCCCTGCGTTGCAAGCGGCGTCTTTGCTTCTGGAATCAGAATCGGACTGCACAAATATATCCTGCCTCTAAATGCGTCCGTCGACGCGGGCGCTGATGACAATCGCTCGCAGGAGCCTCATTACTCCAACGGTATCCGTGTGACTGCAGATCGTGGCGGGAATTAACGCTCCGGCGGACACAGGATCGGAATCGTCTCGCGCTTGTTGCGGCGATAGATCCGAAAGTCCGCTCGATCAATGGTAATTACCGAATGCTTCGGGAACAGCTCACTCATTCGCACGAGGCACAGATCGGCGAGGTCCGGCTTTCGGTCGGCGTAACGGCCGGCGAGGCGCGTCAGTTGGACAAGGTGGTCGCGACAGTCAAATGCCAGCGCCACAAGCCCTTCGTTAACCATCGCGAGTACCACTGATGTACTATCGAGGTGAAACGCGGTTTCCGCGAGAACGGCCTCGCAGGTCAGCAGTGGCTCGGTGACTCCTGCCGCGATTTCCTCTGCCCACACGTGGTGTTTGTCGTTGGCATTTGCAAACGCCACCAAGAATCCGGTGTCGGCGATGCCCTTCACGGGCGAGAGAACCCTTTTCGCGCAGAGAGGTTACGTGCCCCCCTTACGGTACCGGCGAGCCTCATGAAGGACGGCGCTGCCCCACCGTCGCGCGCTTTCTCGAGCTGCTCACGAATAATGCGGCCGCGCGGCATTCCCGACCGCTTCGAAGCCTGCTCAAGCCAAGAGGCGAGTTCCTTCGTAAGACGGATTGTTACTGTCTGACTCATATGGCAAAACTGTAACACGTCGGCTTGTCGCGGGCAAGGTCAAAACGGGATACCGCCGGCCAAGTCACCAGATTGCTGTCCCGACGGCGGACGTTGGCGAAGGGCCGGTGTGGGTCGGTATTGACCATCGGCCGGCATGAGCTGAAGTCGTCAATGTTAAATTCGTCAATTTCGAGCGGAATGACCGGTCTGGAGCGACCAATCGGGCGGTGCATCGACATCGGCATCTAGACCGATTGAACATCTTTCGGTCGCAGGTATCGAATGAATTCGCATCGCAGAGCATGTTGTCTATAGCGTAACTCCATACGAATCCAAACAAAAACGGAACGACGGGGAATAGCCATGAAGAAATTGACGCTGTGTCTTTTAGGATTGCTCTCACTCGGGAGTTTTGCATGGTCGCAAGCGCAGCCAACCGGCGGTGGAGTCGAGAAGGCTATCGTGGCGCTGGAGAACAACCTTCTTCGGCAGTATCGAGAAAGAGCGGATCAAAAAACACATTTACAAAGACCGAGACACCGCTACCAAGGACATCGCCGATTACATCGAATCGTTCTACAATGCCACACGACGCCATAGTCATCTAGGCGGGGTTAGCCCGGAAGAGTTTGAGACGGCTAACCGACGAGGTCGACGGAGTGGTCTCCATTAAATCCTGGGAATTCCATGGCGCTAGTGACGTCCGCTTTTCCTCGCCGCGATGACCGTTCACGGGAAGTTCATCGGGCGGGTTGGGGTCGGTTTCCGTCCGTCGGTCCCGCGTCGGCGGCACGGACCCTGACCGGCCAGTTTCGTCGCTACCCGGGTTCTCCTGATTTTCGAGGAGATGCAACATGAATTCATTCGCCGGCGGTTGCCTGTGCGGCAGCGTGCGAATTGTGGCGTCGGGACACCCGTACCGGATCGGTCTTTGTCACTGTCTCGACTGCCGCAAGCATCATGGCGCCCTATTTCATGCTTTCGCGGTGTTCCCTCAACATGCGGTGACGATCAACGGCGAGACCCGCGACTACGCCGGACGATCCTTCTGCCCCCGCTGCGGTTCATCCGTTTTTTCGCGCAGTGAGGATGAAATCGAAGTGAACCTCGGATCTCTGGATGCCCCCAACCAGCTGCGGCCAACCTACGAACTGTGGATCGTCCGTCGCGAGTCTTGGTTGCCGCCGTTCCCACTCACGAGACGATACGAACGCGATCGAGACGCCAGGCATCGCTTCGAGGAGTAACTTGTTGGTTTCATCGAGCGACTGCGAGTCGCTCGGCTGGTATTACAGGGCACTCGCGCCGTACTGATCTAACATGGCGCGCCTGATTTTGGCCTTAGCGATCATATTTGCCTCAGCGCCCACATTACCGCGCCCACGAAAATTAGCGCAATCCCGGCGCATATCGCGAGACTGAATAGAGCGCCGACAAACCTTCCAAATCCGCTAAATCCACTGGTGGTATACGTTGAGGCCCTACCGCGCGGCGCCCATTCTGCCATCATTTTTTTGTAGTCGGCGGCCTCACGCTTAGCGCGTGCTCTGGCTTCGCGCTCCGCCGTGTCTTCAGGTGTACCGTACGGGTATTTACCCGGCGCGCTCATAATTGCACCTTGCCGGTAAACGTGTGCTCAATCACTACCGTGATGTGCTCTGACTCGCGCGCAAAGCGCAATTTACCGGTAGCGCGGCATCTGCCTTTAGTGGGGATGTGGCTCACGACGGGTGCGGGAGCGCCCAACCGGACGGACGACACCGCACTGACGATCGCGCAACGCATAAAAACAACGATACGGCGCAGCTGCAAGGCCTCCGTTGCCCGGTGTCACATCATATCGCCCGGCAGCGGGACTTAGATCACATCTGGATACGGGAGAGCGAGGCATCGTGCAGTGCGTCGAAAGTTCATCTGACGTAATGAGTAAAGGTGGGGACCATGAAGGGGGCAGTCATTTGCCGCAAATCGGCCCTCCCCGTCCGTTGCGACCCCTCAACGATTAGAGCGGGGCGAGTCTGGTGAGGCATCGAAGCGGCGACGACTCGCCCGGAAAGGCGAAGGAATCCAACGCGTTTCCGGCGCCCGATGGTCCGATCTACCTCGCAATGCGACTTTACTGGCCGAAGACCGAACCAACTTCGGTTCTGCCGCCAGGCGAAGGAGCCTGGAAGCCGCCGGGCCACGGGCTTATTGCGGGATAATATCCTGAAAGTTCTTGCCGGGCGATGAGCCGCGGATCAATATCCATTCTCCGATACCACCCATTGGGGAGACAAACGATGCGCTCTATGCCGATTTCACTCGCGAAGCTTTGTAGCCTCGTTGTCGGGTTTGCGCTCTCTTTGGCTGCGCAGTCGGCTGAAGCGGCTCCGGGGCCGTGCGATCAAATCAAAGCGACCTGCAAGTCTGCAGGCTTCGTCGAGGGCGACTACAAACAGGGCTATGGGTTATGGGTGGACTGCATTGACCCGATCATGCGCGGGGCGAAGCAACCTAAGAAGGCCGACAAGCCATTACCGTCGGTTTCTCCGCAACTTATCGCGGCCTGCAAGCAGAAACACCCGAACTTCGGAGAGGGCAAAAAATAGCTCCGCCTCGTCCCCCAAGGGAACGTGACCGGGTGAGGACATAGTCGGGCAGGGCGGAAGGTCGGTGCTGCGGGTCGATGGAGCGGTCGATCATGTAACGAGCGACCCCAATAGACGATCCTAGGCGGGCGATTTTTTGACCGGGTTGCTATTTATCCAGTTGCACGCTGACGGCCACAGTGTTTCTCGAGAGTTCCCATTGGGAAATCGATGTGCCGCGGACATCGTTGTGCACGGTTCCGACCACGTTTATATTGAAGCAAAGCAACTGCATTTAAAGGACGGCTGCAGGTACGCCCCACAGAACCTTGCAAATGACCTCGTGAGGCATGGCCGTGCACGGAGCCTCGGTGTCATCTACATTGCGGACGAGCGATTATCCACGACCGACTATCGAGGTCGGCCGTTTAACCGCGCCAACCGCCGCGCCAAA
>JBBIUT010000002.1:0-136834 GCA_037440085.1 Gammaproteobacteria bacterium | reverse complement strand
AGTCTACCGACGACGTGACTATGGCCGGAGGACGCCGTGATTTCCGCGGAGGAAAGCGCTTCAGCGCCGACTATCACCAGCAATATCTGGCGAAGAATCCGAACGGGTACTGCGGGAGCGGGGCTGTGGGGTCCTCTTCAAAATCGCGGAGTTACCGGTGGGGGAGAAGGCGTAGGCGGAGCTCCAGCGAGGCTTCCGGCAGGAAGTCAGCAGTTACCGGCGTCCTGAGACCAGGCACCACGAGATTCCGCAGAAAAACCCAACGCGCGATCGGCGCTGACTTCTACTGGAAGTCTACCGTCGACTGCGGCTCAGGATAATCCCCGGCGAAGGGCCTGCAGGAACGGCGATCAAGGTCGTTCAGTACATCACTCCGTGATGGGAGCGGGCAGCAGTGCGACGGAGCATCAGTCATAGTATGCGGGCGCCTTTCGCAATTTGCGATTGGCAATATAGTCGTGCTGAATCCAAAGTTCCGCACCGGTTGCTTTGAGGAATCCTTCAATCTCGATCCGGCTTCGGCGGGTCTGCTCTTTATCGAACTCGAATACTGGGAAGCGATTCAGGGTTCTTTCTTGCGGGAAATGATACAGGTCTCCGGATAGCAGTACCGGCCCCGTTTTCTTGAGCCGAAGCAGCAGCATCTGATGGCCGGGCGTATGTCCCGGCGCAGACTTGATAACGACGCTGCCATCGCCGAATACATCAAACTGGTCTACGTCTATCAGAGTTGTCTTTGCGTTCTTAAGTCGCGAGTAGGTATCCGGTCGGCTCGTTCCAGGTGCCGGCGTCGCAAACATGGCGTCGCGTTCTACTGCCCTAACCAGCCATGTCGATTGGGCAAAGGCGTTGGCGTTGGCCGTGTGATCGTAGTGATAATGCGACAAAGCCATGAACTGAATTCTTGCCGGCGGATATCCAATTTCAGCGAGCTGCTCGCCGAGTGTGCGTGTAAGCGTGATGTCGCGTGTTTGTCCGTCGGGCAAAGAGAGCTGGTGTATGATGGTCGCTCCCGTGGGCACCCACTCCTTGTCTGGAACGGCGCCTACGTCCCAGATGAGGGCGCCTTTCGGATGGGCAACGAGGAAGCAGGCCACAGATAGTTCAGAGGTCTCGACCTCGTCCCGTCGCAGCTCATATCGCGCCGTGTCGGCAACATGAATTGCACCGCAGTCCATCACGTATAGACGCACGGAGCCGGGCGGCTTGACCATGGATGGCGTGTCGACAGCCGCAGCGCCATGCGCGGTGAACATGACTGCAAGACCCACCGCGAGAATGCAACTACTGAACCGGAAGTTCTTGGTGGGCATTGAGTTTCTTCCCCGACTCTTCGCCTTGCCGGGGATTATATCAGTCCACGGAAGAGGGTCACCGAAGAGCTGGATTCAATCGGTATGATGCCAGCCTGAGTCGATTTGCAGGACCGCATTCGTCGGCCAGCAGACCGACGTTGAGGTCGACTGGAAGTCGACCGGTGGAGCACAAGCGATGGCGTAACGACGGGGTACTTGCGAGAAATCCAGCCTCAGGGCGTACTATCACCAGCAGTACCTCGCCAAGAATCCGAACGGGTACTGCGGGATTGGCGGGTGTGGGGTGCCCTTCAAATCCGCGGAGTTACAGGTGGGAGAGAAGGCGTAGTCGAAGCTACACCGAGGGTTTCACGAGGAAGTCGCGGGCTTAGCAGCGGCTAATCCCTAGACCCCGCTTGTTTTTGCAGAAAAACCGGCGGCTTGATCGGCGCTCACGTCTACCGGAATTCTACCGTCGACCGCGGGCTAGGATAGTCCGCGGCGAAGCGTGGATGAAGTGCGAACCGGCCGGTTGCAACTAGGGCTGGCCACTTGGCCGTGACTGCTGCTGGGCTGCTCGAAAACGACGGCCAGCGACGCCGTGGGGGCAACGACCGCGGTGCGCTGTCTAGACTGCGATGGGCCGTTCAGGCGTGAAACGATCCAGGTCGCGAAGAAACGCGAAAGGGATAGCTTCCCTGAAAGCCGATTCTCCGATAGAGAGGCGCCGCCATGGGTGTCGAATGGAGAACCGCGAGCCGCACGCGGCGTCGCGCGCAGCCGACAACGCCGTTAGAGTCAAAGCCCTCGCGAGGCCGGCGCCGCGAAACTCAGGCTTGGTCGCCACCGCGTATATCCCTGCCGATTCTCCATCGCAGTTCAGCAGCAACTTTGCAACGGGTACTTCGTTCTCGCGCGCGATCCAGCACCGGATCTGACTTCCGGGTGCGCCAATTTCGAACTGTCTGGACATTCCAACGATCTGTTCATGGTATTGATGGCTTATATCCCAGCGCCAGAACACCAGATCCAGGAATTGGCTGATTCCGCTCTGTGGGCCGACTTCAAGGATGTCGAAGTCTCTACTCAGCGAGGGAATTGGAAGCGCACGCTTCAGCGACAACGTCGTGCCTTCGATGAGTTCGACCTCTGCAAAGCCACGGGCAATGAGCCGGCTGTCAAGATCGGCGGGGCGTGAAGATGGATAGATCATCCAGAGGAAAGGAACACTGCGAATGTCAAACGCGCCAAAAATGGCGCCGATCTGCTCGTCGACGTTTACTTCCGCGGAGAATCGCAACACGAAATTGTAGGGTAGCAGTGGAATTGGCGTTTCAAACCACAAAACATTGGACGTCTCATGCAGCACACAGCCCGGGCCCTTGCCAAAGCGCGCCCATAGTGACCAGAAGTTGTTCTCGAGAGCGCGAATATCCTGCATCAATGATTTGGCGGCAGTCATTGTGATTTACAATCAGGGCGTGTCATCGAGTTTCAATAAGGCATAGAGCGCGGGCAGCGGTTCGCGGTGAATGAAGCTTGCAACGCCCGCCCCCACTCGACTTGTTGCTGGCGGTTCGATGGTATCAACATACAGCGATCGAAAATCGGCCATTCTTGAGCCAGTGATCCCCGGTGCCACCAGTCGGAACGCTCTAGTTAGGCCTGAAGCGCGAGGCTTCTTGTTCAATGGAGCGAATGATCTCACTTGCCTCCGGGGTAATTGGATGGCCAGTGTCTTTGCTTTCGTGGACTATCGCATTCAGTTCTTCGATTCCCGGTGCGGGCATATCGTGAACGCTGTTTGACACAGACCAAAGAGCGACCCCGTAGGCGTAATGTTGGTAGAGACAGGCTTCGGTGAGATCGATCTGTCTATCGACCTGCTGGGGCGTGAGACGCGCTGGGTCGAGGTCACGGACCGTGTAGGCGCGCGCCTCTCCGAGTGCTGACCGGAACGCCAGATAACGCGCCTGCGCAGTATCCAGCGACTCGTAGACCCGCTCGTATTGGTGAAGCTCGGCCGGCGTCATCAGCGCGGTCATGTTACTGAGTTTCGCGCTGCTCCATGCCGACGTGTAAGCGGGGATCTGGATTGCGCTCCAGCTGAGAGGTTCGGGAAGCTTCTCCATGGGTGTGCCCGGATGCTGCTGTAGGTAAATGAAATCTGCGAGATTGCCTTGCAGCACCTTGTTGTAGCGACGAAACTCCTTGAGCCGGTAGCCCATGATGCGCTGGTTATCCTTGTGTTCAGCCCATAGGCTCTCGCGACTCTCATTCAGTTGGTGACGGTGGTGGAAGAACTCCACGGTCTGTTCTAGCCCGAGGGCGATGAGGAGGCCAACACAAATCGTAGCGACGTGAATGAAGAAGGACCGCCAGGTGTGGATGCCTTCTTGGGGAGCGTGGACATCGAGCATAGGCGATACAGCCTCAGGGGTGACAACCAATTCCGTGACCGAGCCTCCCGCAGTTTCAGGCTATCGTCGAGATTCCGAGCACGTTCTGGCACGGTGTGGCGCTCATCGGCTCGATTCCCGATGAGCCTGCCGAAAGACTCACAAGATCCGAGATTATCGCATTGGCAGTTCCGTGAATTGCTCTCTGTCGACGCAACCGTATCCAGCGCAAGCGTTATCGTCATTGGCGAGTGAACCTAGCGGCCGCGCTAAGCCGCTGACGGAGAAACCTCCCGTTCAATGCGCTTGGCGTTGGAAATTTCCGCAACGCGAAGATCATAGGCCGATTGAAGGTTAAGCCATGAACGTGCGTCGCCACCGAAATATCGCGCGAGACGCATTGCCGTGTCTGCGGAAACTCCTCGCCGCTCCCGGATGACATCGTTGATCCGAGGCGCCGGTACGTTGAGCTCCTTTGCCAAGGCGTTGGCGCTCAGCCCCAGCGGCTTTAGAAAATCCTCCCGGAGGACCTCGCCCGGGTGAACCGGCCGCATGCCATTCTTAAACATCCTCGTTAGCCTCAGTGATAGTCCACGAGCTCGACGTCGGCGGGACCGTCGGGCGTCCAACGGAAACAGATTCTGTACTGCTCGTTGACCCGAACACTGTATTGGCCCTTGCGATCACCCTTCAGTGCCTCCAGCCGGTTTCCTGGTGGCGAACGCAAGAAGTCCAGCGTCTCAGCGGCGTCCAACTGCGCCAATTTCCGTGTAGCAACCTTGCTGATCGATGCGAACCTCTTGCACTTACCCGTCTCGAACAGGGCTTTCGTGTTTGCGCAACGGAAGCCCTTGATCATCGGGAGAGTCTATAACGGTTAACGTTAAACGACAAGACAGAACCTCGCGGATAGGTCTACCGGCGGCCCGGCGCAATCGTCATTAGTCGACCGGTAGGCGATCAGCGATCACGTAATGCTGCGGATTCTTTTGCATTTCATGCCTTCGGGGAGACTATCACCAGTAATCCTCGGTGAAGGATCGCTGTCGACAGTGCGATTGGCGGTTGGGCCTATGCTGCGAGCGACCATTTGAGGGTAGTAGACGGTTCGTGAATCACGCCCCCGCTACCATTGAATCCGACAGACCGTTCGATACCGCCTAAGTGCCGGAAACCCTAGAGGCCAACGGCAGGCGAACTACAGCAGGCGGCTCAACAATCACGCCCAGGCTATATACACAAAAAGGGGCACATTACAAATACCTCAAAATATTAGTCCGTAAGTTATTGATTTTGGTGGTGAGAGAGGGACTCGAACCCTCGACCTCGGCATTATGAGTGCCACGCTCTAACCAGCTGAGCTACCTCACCACGAAGAGCGGCGGATTCTCCGGAGCCGGGAGTTGCCTGTCAAGCCGATTTTCCAGCGTATCGTTTCCAAATCAAAGGCTTATGCAATCCAAGCGTTGCGGGTCGAGCCGCGGGTCTGCAACAGGATGATACCTTATGGCTACTTGCCGGGCGATGAGCCACGGGTCAAAATCCCCTCAGCGACGCAATTCAATTGGGAGACGTAACGATGCGCCCTATGCCGATTTCACCCGCGACGCTCTGCACCCTCGTGATTGGGCTCACGCTTCCTTGGGCGGCGCAGTCTGCTGAACCCGCTCCGGGGCCGTGTGAGCAGATCGTCGCGGCATGCACCAGTGCAGGCTTCGTCAAGGGCGACGCCAAACAAGGCTACGGGCTGTATGTCGACTGCGTGGATCCGATCATGCGCGGCACCACTCAGCCGGCCAAGGCCGACAAGCCATTGCCGCCGGTCTCTCCGGCACTCATTGCGGCGTGCAAACAGAAACACCCGAACTTCGGGGAAGGTAAGAAAGCTCCCCCTCCGCCCCCCAAGGGAACCTGATCATTGGCCAGTTGATATGCGGTGGCGGCCGCTTGATGCGCGCTGAACTGTAACCTCGCAAGAATCGGATGCGATTGTCCGAGCCGCGATTTGTGGAGGCTGCGATTTGCCGTGCCCCAAAAGCGGCCGAATTCCGCGCAGACAAAGTCTCGCGGGAAAAGTCCGATTGCGCTCCCCGCATGGAACGTGCAAGCTCCGACGTGCGCCGCGGGCGGCGCAATAAAAAACGCGACCTCACCATGAGTGCGCCGTACAAATTTATTTTTCCTAGGGGGACAAATGCAAACCATATTCAAAACTCTGTTGGTTGGAGCTGTCCTTGTGATCGGGACCGGCACGGTGCTTGCGGCGGACTCTGTCGTCGGGACGTGGAAATTGAATCTCGCGAAATCGACGTTCTCTCCCGGCCCGGCGCCCAAGAGCCAGACCCGCACTTATGCTGAATCGGCGCAGGGTCTGACGCTGAGGATCAAGACAATCGCCGCGGACGGTAAGGAATCCACGGCCACGCTGACCTTCAAGGACGATGGCAAACCGTACGCGGTCAGCGGCAACCCGGACTTCGATATGGTGTCCGTCACGCGGGTTGATGTGTGGACCGTCCACAGCACCCAGACGAAAGCGGGCGCCACCGTCGGCACCGGGGTCCGCACCGTGTCGAAAGACGGCAAGTCGCTGACCTTCTCGCAAAAGGGCACGCATGCAGCCGGTGGGAAGTACGACGACGTATCGGTCTACGACCGGCAGTAGACCGCATGACCGCGGACCAAGCCGCAGCGCCATGGCGAGGCCGCCGATAAGCGTGGTGCACGAGATAGCGCACGGGCGGGTCCTTTCAGTGCCATAGGCGCTCGGGAACTGTCTGAATGCCCGTGATTCGGGAACGGGATCTTAGGGCATTGGCTCAGTTCTTAGCGGCGAACGGACTGGTGGGATAGATCACGGGGCGTGTCGGTGCGTTGGCGATGGCTTCAACGAGCCTGTAGAAGAACGTGTCAAATTGCCCGGCGGCCTTGAAGTCCACGGGCTGCATCAAATCGTCCTGCGGCCGATGATAGCGGACCTGATACCAATCGCGGTAGCGCGCTTCCGCGTCGGTATTGCGGTCGTAGCCGAAAATGAAGCTGATGGCAGGAACGTGACTCGTGAGGAAGGGGTACTGATCGGCGCGACCCAGCAAATTGCGCTCCGGCTCGGCATCGGCGCGAATTTCAATGTGCAGGGGCGCGGCGACGGCGCGCGCCACTCCGCCGAGAGTCGTGTCTGCGAACGCTTCAGCCGTGAGGATGCGCAGCGGAAACAGCGGTCGCAGCTGGTCGAGATTGATGTCGGCGGCGAGCTGTGCAATTGGTACGGTGGGATGAGCGACGAACCAAGAGGAGCCGAGTAGACCCTTCTCCTCACCGGTAAAGGCTGCGAACAAGATACTGCGCTTCGGTGCAGGCAGCTTGCGGGCCTTCATGTCGTCCGCCATCTGGATCAACAGCGCGACGTAGGCCGCGTCGTCGAGAGTACCGTTGTACAGATTGTCGCCGTTGACAGGCGTGCCGAAGCCGAAGCCGTCCAGGTGCGCGGCGACAACCACGTGTTCGCCATGAAGCTTTGGGTCTGCACCGCGAAGCGTCGCGAGAATATTCGGCGAGGAAATATCGCGCTGCATGAGGGAGAGTCGAACGCGCAGCTTGGCGGGTAGATCAAAACTCGCAAGCGGTTGCTTCGTGCCGCCAAGCTTGAGGAGCGCGGCGGCATCTCGGCCGGTGCCGGCAAACAGCACATCGACCGCCTTGGCGCTGATACGCATCGTGGCAAGCGGAGCCGGTGAATTGTTGACCGCATTGCGCCGTTCTTGAAGGTTAACGCTGCGGGCGTATGCGAAGGGCCAGCGAGGCGGCTCGATCGTGAAGTACGGATCATCAATGTTGATCAGCCCGAGCGCCTTGCCTTCGCGTGCGTTGGCGGCGCGCTCCGTGCCGCTTGGCAGTCCCTCGCGCTGGGTGCCGAAGCAGACGACGATCCGCCCGGCTATGTCGGCCATGGCATCCTTGTCGCAGTAGCCGCGAAAAGTCAGAGCCGCTTCCATCCTAGTGGGCAGGTTTTCCGCCGGTGTAATCGTAATCTGCTGCAGAAACGTGAGCGCGGATTCGGAGCCATCCGGACGAACCAGCGTGAAGCTCGTGTCCTCAGGCGTGACTGCAACTTCATGCATCGGTACGGGCTGAAAATAGCTGCCGTTCTCGCCCGCGGGTTGAAGCCCCGCGGCCTTGAAGCGCGCTGCGACGTACTCGGCGGCGTGCTGGTAGGCGGCGGAGCCGGTATCGCGGCCTTCCATGCCGTCGCCGGAAAGGGCCTCGGTCGTGTGCCACCAGGCGCGAGTGTCTGCGTCGTTGATCTCGCGGTCGCGGGGATGTTGTTGCGAATGCGCCATGATCGAAGCCGGGACGGCGCAGGCGACGAGCAGGGCTATGGCGGGGATTCGAATATTGTCTCTGATATCGCTCATAAATCGCGTGCGCGCCCGGCGATCCTCACCCAGCATAAGCCGTGTTGGCGGCGAATGCACCAGCCGGATCCCTGCGGTGCAAGGCTCCGAGGTAAGCTTCGGAATCATTCTCCAATCCTTCGCGGCGTGGTTCGGCACCGTTGCCGCCGGGACGGTTTCGCAATGCAAAAGGCGCCTCGGGGCTTCGGATGTCGGTGATCGCGGGCGCTTGAATGCGCCGGCTATTGCACGTTGCCCGCGGGGGCGATCGGTGGCCCCGGGGGAACAAAGATGGCGCGCGCCTGCCCGGTCTTCTTGTAAATACCTAGCGATCCGCCCAGTCCCACGCCAACGGCTGAGTTGCCTGAAAAGGAGGTGGATCCGCTGCCACCGCCGAGCGATCCGGTTTGTTGATCGAACATGCCCTCCAAGATGATGCCGTTTGCACCAAGTTTCGCGGCCTCTTGTTTCAAGCGCTGGATGACCTTATCCACCGTGCTCTGTCCGCCGGTGCCGAACATGCTGTCCGCCGAGGCATTCAGAACAGCGACCTCTTCAAACGCAGGCGGCGGTTGCAGATAAATCTTGACTTCCGATGGGGTTATTGCCGGGCGTACCGTGCCCACCACGATGTGCGAGGACGGCGCGCATGCCGCAAGCCCCAGGGCCAGCATGGTCGCGAGGATTAATAAACGGATCAAGACTTTTCACCGCCCACTGTGTGCCGCACGATCTTTGAGATCGGGTTCCGCATCCTACACCGGCAATTTTACCACCAAAGGCGCGCGGACATTGCGGACCGCACGTCGCTCAGGGTTTCAGCCGAACTCTCTTGCGTAAGGCCTGTTGCAACTGTTCGCGCGTCAGAGGCGCATCGGCAGCGGCTATAACGATGAGGGAGCCCGCTTCCGGGGCACGCATGCGGGAGCCGTTACGACCAACATGGAAAGTACTGCCGCGTGCAGTGTTCCCATCAGACGTTGAACCGAAAGTGCATCACGTCGCCTTCGCGTACCACGTACTCCTTCCCCTCCAAACGCAGCTTACCGGCCTCCTTCGCGCCCGCCTCGCCCTTGTGGGCGATGAAGTCCTGGTAAGCGATGACTTCGGCGCGTATGAACCCGTGCTCGAAGTCAGTATGAATGACACCCGCCGCCTGCGGTGCCGTGGATCCCGCCCGCACCGTCCAGGCCCGAACCTCCTTCACACCGGCGGTAAAATAGGTCTGCAGCCCCAGAAGCGCGTAGGCGCCGCGAATCATGCGATTGAGCCCGGGCTCATCGAGCTTGAGCTCCTGGAGGAACTCGGCGCGATCGGCCTCCTCGAGCTGCGATATCTCCGCTTCGATCGCCGCGCACACCGGCACCACCACGGCGCCCTCAGCCTTGGCAAGTTCGCGAACCCGATCGAGCCTTGCGTTGTTGGTGAAGCCCGCCTCATCGACGTTAGCCACATACATCACCGGCTTGTCGGTGAGCAGATGCATGTCGCGTAGCAGCGCTCGTTCGTTGGTGTTGAGGCCGAGCGTGCGTACCGGCTGCGCTTTGTTCAGCGCTTCGCGCACCCGCTCGAGCAATTCGCGGGTCTTAATCGCGTCCTTCTCCGAGGTTTTGGCCGCCTTGACCGCCTTCTGGTAGGCGCGCTCGACGCTGTCGAGATCCGCGAGCGCGAGTTCGGTATTTATCACCTCGATGTCGTGCGCGGGATCGATCCTGCCCGACACATGAATGATGTCGTCGTTCTCGAAGCATCGCACCACATGTGCAATCGCATCCACTTCGCGAATGTGCGACAGAAATTTGTTGCCGAGGCCCTCGCCCTGGGAGGCGCCCGCGACCAGGCCGGCAATATCGACGAACTCGACCGTGGTCGGCAGAATTCTCTCGGGATGCACGATTAAGGCGAGCGCATCCAGGCGCGGATCCGGAACCGGGACCACGCCGATGTTCGGATCGATGGTGCAGAACGGGTAATTCTCGGCCGCGATCTGGGCGCGCGTGAGCGCATTGAACAGCGTCGATTTGCCGACATTCGGTAGACCGACGATTCCGCAGCGAATAGGCATTAGGGTTTTCCCGCACGACTGTGCAATTTGGTCATGGCGCGTTCGGCGCCTTGTTCGAGCAGCAACGGAATGCAATCCGCCGCCAGGGTAACCGCCTCCATGATGAGGTCTTCCTCGGAGCGCGGCGCACGAGTCAATACGTAGTCGATCACGTCGGTCTTGTTGCCCGGATGACCGATCCCCAAGCGCAGCCGCCAAAAGCTCTCGCCGATGTGCGCAATGGTGTCGCGCAGCCCGTTGTGTCCGCCGTGGCCCCCGCCGTGCTTGAGGCGCACACTGCCCACCGGCAGATCGAGTTCGTCATGCGCCACCAGAATGCCGTCCGCGGCGATCTTGTAAAAATCGCTGAGCTGCCGGATCGATAGTCCGCTGCGATTCATGTAGGTGGTCGGCTTCAAAAGCACGATCTCTTCGCCACCGATGCTGACGCGGGCAGTTTCCCCGGAATACTTGCGATAGTCGCGGAACTCGCCACCGTGGCGCCGCGCGAGCAGGTCCACGAACCAGAAGCCGGCATTGTGGCGTGTCGCCTGATGTTCGGGCCCCGGATTGCCGAGACCGACGATTAAACGCAACGGTAATCCAGCCATCGTGGATGCACCTACCCGGCATTTGCCTTAAAAAAAACAGGGGCCGCCAGCCACTGACGGCCCCTCCTGTACAGACGCGTCGTACGGATTATTTCTTCGCGTCTTTCTTGGCCGGTTCCTTCTTGGCTTCGGCTTTGGCGGGCTCGGCCTTCTTCGCCGCATCGGCGCCGGCCGCGGCCGGCGCCGCTGCCGCTGCCGCTCCCGGCACACCCTCCGCTGCCGCGGGTGCCGCCGCCGCCGCGGTCGGTTCCGGCTCTTCCGCGCGCGGGCTGTGGATGGCCACCACCGCCGCATCTTCCTTCGCTAGATCCACCAGCTGCACGCCGTCCGGTATCTTCAGCTCCGACAAATGGATGCTCTCGTTGAGCGACAGCCCGGAAAGGTCGACCTCGATGAATTCCGGCAGATCCTTGGGCAGGCACGAGACTTCGACTTCGGTACGCATGTGCGACACCAGTCCGCCCTGCGATTTGACACCCGGCGAGACAGCCTCGCCCTTGAAGTGCAGCGGAATGCTGATGCGGATCTTTTCGTTCTCGTCAACCCGTTGAAAATCGATATGCAGCACCGAGTTCTTGAACGGGTGGCGCTGCACGTCCTTCAGGATCGCGGCCTGCGTCTCATCGCCGACCCTCAAGCTGAGAATGGTCGAATAGAAACGCTCGTTATCGAGCAGGATCGAGAGCTTCTGATGGCTCAAGGTCAACGCCCGGGCTTCCGAATGTCCACCATATAGAATTGCCGGCACTTTCCCTTCGTGACGCAGGCGGCGGCTCGCACCTTTGCCTTGCGTCTCGCGGAACTCTGCCACGAGTTCAAAAGAGGTCTTCATAATCTTCTCCAGTTGCTACCTAAACACGATCTCCCCGCACCGCGACCAGTTGCCGGGAGATCGGCCAATACCATCGACGATTCAGTCGATATACAGTGAACTCACCGATTCCTCGTCGCTGATGCGGCGTATGGTTTCCGCCAACAATCCCGCGACGCTCAGCTGGCGAATGCGGCTGCAGGCCTTGCCTTCCGCCGACAGAGGAATGGTGTCGGTGACGACCAATTCGTCCAGAACCGACTTCGAAATGCGCTCGATCGCCGCGCCCGACAAAACGGCATGGGTGATGTAGGCGACCACCCGGGTGGCGCCCTCGTCTTTGAGGGCCTGCGCCGCCTGGCAAAGCGTCCCGGCGGTATCCACCATGTCGTCGATCAGCACGCAGGATTTACCTTCCACCTCGCCGATGATATTCATCACCTTCGACTCGTTCGGCCGCGGACGCCGCTTGTCGATGATGGCGAGTTCGGCATCGTCCAGCCGCTTCGCGAGCGCGCGCGCCCGCACCACGCCGCCAACGTCGGGCGACACCACGATCATGTTGTCGTGCTTCTGTTTCCAGGCATCGCCCAATAGAACGGGCGAGGCGTACACGTTGTCGACCGGTATGTCGAAAAATCCCTGTATCTGATCGGCGTGCAAATCGACCGTCAACAATCGGTCGACGCCCGCGCTCGCGACCATGTTCGCCACCAGTTTGGCGGCTATGGCCACTCGCGTCGCGCGCGGCCGCCGGTCCTGGCGCGCATAGCCGAAGTAGGGCACCACCGCGGTGATGCGCTTGGCGGAGGCCCGGCGGCAAGCGTCCGTCATCAGCAGCAATTCCATCAAATTGTCGCTCGACGGCGGACAGGTCGGCTGCACGATGAAAATGTCGCGGCCGCGCACGTTCTCCATCAATTCGACGTTCACCTCTCCGTCGCTGAACCGGCCAACGTGCGCGCGTCCCAATGGCACGCGCAGGTGACGCGTGATTTCCTGCGCCAACAGCGGGTTCGCGTTGCCGGCGAACACGGAGATGGTCGGAGACTCGAATTCTTTACTTCGCGACATATGACGGACTTGCACCAAGGCTCGAGTTGGCTGGGGTGGAAGGATTCGAACCTCCGTATGGCGGGATCAAAACCCGCTGCCTTACCGCTTGGCGACACCCCAACTTGAAAATCAATCGTCAACGATTCTAAGCAGCGACGCCGCTCAGCCGGCCGCCAACCTCTCAAGCAAGGGCGAGTCGTTCAGCCCGCGAGCCAGGATCGCTTCGAATGCCGGCGGCAACTTGCCGACAATCTCCCGGGCTTGCGTCGGCTCACAGGCCATAAAGACACAGGCGCCCGTTCCAGTCAGCCGCGCTGCGCCGAAGAGCGACAGCCAATCGATTGCGCGGGCGACCTCAGGATATCGGCGCCGCACCACCGCCAAACAATCGTTCCTACCACCGGAAGCCAGGAAACCGTGAATTGTGATGGGCGGAGAATTTCTTGTCAATTCAGGGTCCTCGAACACGTCCTTGGTGCTGACAAAGGTATTTGGCTTGATAATCAAATAGTTACACTCTGGCGGTGCGAGCGGTGGATACAGCGGGGTCAGCCTATCCCCTACCCCCTCTGCCCAGGCCGCGCGGCCGTGGACGAAGACCGGCACATCCGCCCCCAGTTTCAATCCAAGTTCGGCGAGTTTCGCGATGGACCAGCCCAAACCCCATAAATGATTCAGCGCCACCAGGCACGTTGCCGCGTCCGAGCTGCCGCCGCCCAATCCCGCGCCCATGGGAATGCGTTTGATCACGCTGATATCCGCGCCGAGTGGACACCCGGCCGCCGCCTTCAGCGCCTGCGCCGCGCGCACACATAAATCGGCCTCCGCAGCGACGCCCGCGGCACCCGCGCCGCGCCGAATGCTGCCGTCGGAGCGCACCCGGATCGAAATGTCATCGCACAGTTCGACGAACTGAAAGCAGGTTTGCAACTCGTGATAGCCGTCGGCCCGGCGTCCGAGAATGTGCAAAAAGAGGTTGAGCTTCGCCGGTGCCGGCCACGGCCGCGCCTCGTCCGCCTCACCCGCCTTCACTTCAACCACTCCCAGCGGTCCACCGCAATGCGCACACGCGCCTCCGCGCGGCGCAGCACCAGACGCGCCGGCAGCAAATCGCCGTTGTTCGGCATGTAGCCATCGTATTTGATGCTCCAACCCGCTTGGGTCAACTCGAGCGCACGATCCTGCTTGTTGCGGGTCAGCTCGAAAGCGCTGCTTGGATCTGGAATGCCCTGCAGCCAGAAGCGCAGACTGTCGATCGGCAGCTCAAAACCCAGTCGGTCGCGCAGTTGCGCCGCCACATCCTCGCTCGGCGGTGCGCCGTCCAGGGAAACACCCGCAGGCGTCGCCTTGAGCACCATCGCCCCCGCCCCGAAGGGCCCTGCCAGATGCACCTCGCTCGAATCACCGCGCTGGCGCCAATCCAAGCTGGCCTGCCAACCCTGCGTGCCCAACGAGACCGCGGCTCGTCCATCGAGCTGCCAGGCGTTCGCGTGCTCGAGCTCGGACAGCCGTTGTTCCCAGGGCGCGGGCGCCACCGCAGGGCGCGTCGTCGCGCAGCCGGCCAGCACGGCGCAGCAGGCGGTGTAGCCGATCAGTCTGCGCACGCCGCTCATTTAGAAGCGTGCAGGCGTTGGCGCGTTGCCTTCAGCAGGTGATTCCCGGCATCGGCGCCGGCAGCCTCGGTCCAAACACGTTCGGCGTCGGCATGCCGGCCGAGCCGCCACAGCACTTCGCCCAGATGCGCCGCGATATCGCCGCTCCGATCGTCCGCATACGCGGCGGTCAAATACGGCAAAGCCCGCGCGTCCTCGCCTTGCCGGTAGAGCACCCAGCCCAGGCTATCCAGAATCGCGGCATTCTTCGGCGCCGTCGCATAAGCCCGCTCGATCAGCTCGCGCGCGTGCCCGAGCTCTCGGTTGTGATCCGCCAGCGTATAGCCGTAGGCGTTCAACGCCGCCGGATCGTCCGGGCGCGACTTGAGAATCTCCTTCAGCTCGCGCAGCGCCGCATCGGTGCGTCCCTGGTCCTCGTAGGTCGAAGCCATGGCGTAGCGGATATCCACGCTGTCCGGATATTGCAGCATGCCGCGGTTCAGAACTTCGATCGCGCGGCGCGAATCGCCGGAGTCCGAGTAGATCCGGGCGCGCGCCGCCAGAATTTCGGGTGCGCGCTGCGGTTCATCCTCGATCAGATGTTCGAGCAGCTCCTGGGCTTCGGCAACCGCTCCGTGCGCCTGGAGGATGCTGCATGCGCGCAGCAGCGCCGCAACCGCGTTGCCGCCGCTCTGCGCCTGCGCGAACAGGCGCAACGCCCGCGCCAGATCGCCGCGCCGCTCGGCGATCAGACCCAAATAGTAAAAGGCATCGTCGATAAATTTGCCGGTCGCCAATAATTCCGTGAACCGCCTGCCCGCCGCATCGAGCTTGCCGTCTTGATATTCGATCAGGCCCAACAGGCGCAAGGCGACCGGCGCGTACTCGGTTTCGCGCGCGAGCGTCTCGAGTTCCGCAACGGCGGCGGCCCCGCGCTGCGCGGCCCATAGCAATAGGGCATAGTCGAGCCGATTCTCGGGCGTGGCGTCGCGCTCGGCGAGCGCTCGTGATTGCTCCAGAGGCCCCTCGGGATCACCCGCCAGAATCTGCGCGCGCCACAAGCCCTGAGTGAGTTCGCGGCGCATGTCGGCCGCCGCACCGGCCCCGCCGCCGGTGAGCGCGAGCGCCGAGGAGAAGCTGCGCGCCGCGGCGGCCGGGTCGTCGGCGCGCAGGGCGGCGAAGCCCTGCAAGCGCAGCGCGGCAGCCGAATCGGGAAAGGATTCGGCCAGCCGGTCCGCCAGCTGGCGGGCGCCGAATACGTTGTCCAGCGGTTCGATTTCCGTTTCGAGATCGGTGAACTCAGCGTCCGCCCCGCGCGGCGAGCCGGCCACGACGATTCGATACTGGTCGGCCGATTGTGCGATCTTGTGCAGCGCCAAAGCCGCCTTCGCCGCCGCATGATGCGCATCCAGAGAATTCGGATAGAGCCTGATCCAACGCGCCGCGACCTCGACGGTCAACGACGGCTGCAGGGATTCGGCGGTGACTTCGGCGGCACGCTTGAGCAAAGTCGGCTCGTTGTCGGTCGCGGCGGCGGCGGCGTACTGGATCGACGCCACGCGCGGTTCATGCCGAGCAAGGGCTATCTCGCCCGTGACAGTATAAAATACCTGCGGGGCCGGTACGGCATCGGTTCTGGGCTTGGGGTTGGAGCCGGCGCAGGCGGCGCAGGCGATGGCACCTGACCCGACCAAAGCCTTTGCCCAGTATGAAATCGAGAACACGGCCGCACTATAGCTAAATGAATAGTCCGGTGCCGCGGATTCCTGCTTGATCCGGCGATGTTTCTTCACGAAAATCCGAGGGTTATCATTCAAAGCGCGGCAATGCCATTCAACATCCTCGGGCTCAATCACAAGACCGCACCGGTCGCCCTGCGCGAGAAGGTCGCGTTCAACGAGGACCGATTGATCGATGCCCTACTCGCGCTGCGGCGCGAAAGCGGGGTCGCCGAGGCCGTCATTCTGTCGACCTGCAATCGCACCGAGGTCTATTGGTCCGGGAGCGCGAGCGGCGAGGAATTGTCGCAGTGGCTGGTGCGCCATCACGGCTACGAGGACGAGATTGCCTCCAGTCTGTACGTGCATCGGGATCGCCTCGCGGTCGAACACGCTTTCAGCGTCGCCTCCGGACTCGACTCCATGGTGCTCGGTGAGGCGCAAATTCTCGGTCAATTGAAGGACGCCTACCGCATTGCGCATGAGGTCGGAAGTACCGGACCCTGGCTCAATAAATTGTTTCAGGCGGCGTTTTCCGCCGCCAAGCGCGTGCGCTCGGAAACCCTGATCGGCGCGAATGCGGTCTCTCTCGCCTCCGCGACGGTGCGCCTCGCGCAGCGCATGTACGCCGATTTGCACGCCCGCTCGGCGCTCATGATAGGTGCCGGCGAGATGATTGCGCTCGCGGCACGACATTTCACCGCCGCCGGCATCAAGCGCACGGTCATCGCCAATCGCACGCTCGGCCGAGCGCAGGCCCTGGCAGCCGAAATCAATGCCTATGCGGTTGATTTGAACGCTCTCGACAAAGAGCTGGCGGATGCCGATATCGTCATCAGCTGCACGGCGAGTCCGATGCCGATCATCACCAGGCAGGCGGCGGAAGCGGCGGTGCGTGCGCGCCGCCATCGCCCGATATTCATGGTCGATCTGGCCGTTCCGCGCGACATCGAGCCGGCGGTCGCGGATCTGGAGGACATCTATCTATTTTCGATCGACGATCTGCAGCAACTGGTCGACGAAAACCGTCAACAACGCGAGATCGCGGCCGGCGGCGCGCGGCTGCTGCTCGAGGAAGAAGTGGTGCGTTTTCTGGCCGAATCTCGCGCCCATGACGCGGGACCCTCCATCCGAGCGCTGCGCCACCAAGCGGACGCTATCCGCCTGCAAACCGCGGAGCAGGCCCGGCGAATGCTGGCTGCCGGCAACTCCGCCGAACAGGTGATCGACTATCTGGCCCATACTCTGACCAATCGGCTGCTGCATTCCCCGACTCAGGCGCTGCGGCGGGCCGCCGAATCGACCGATCCGGCGCTGGCCGAGGCGCTCGCTCGCTTGCTCATCGAGGAACGCAACCGGCAATAACCCCCAAGAACCGCTGCGCGGGCCGCTATAATTCGCGGCCATGAAAGACTCCATCAGACGCAAGCTCGAGAAGCTCGACGAGCGATTCGAAGAAATCAGCCGCCTACTGGCGGACCCGGGCGTCATCGCGCGGCAGAACCAGTTCCGTGAGTTGTCGATGGAGTATGCGCGTTTGGGCCCCGTGATCGAGCGCTACCGCGGATTCATCTCGCTCGAGGCCGATGCGGCAACCGCGCGCGAACTCGCCATGGAGGATGAAATAGCGCAATTGACGCCGCGCATTATGACTGAGGAACTCGAACTGCAGCGCCTCCTCGTGCCCAAGGATCCGCAGGACGACAGCAATATTTTCCTGGAGATTCGCGCCGGCACCGGCGGCGACGAGGCGGCGATATTCGCCGGGGATCTGTTTCGCATGTACGCACGCTTTGCCGATTCCAAGCACTGGCAGGTCGAGGTGTTGAGCGAGAGTCCCGGCGAGCACGGCGGGTACAAGGAAATCATCAGCCGCATCATCGGACGCGGCGCCTTTTCGTTGCTCAAATTCGAATCCGGTACGCATCGCGTGCAGCGCGTGCCGGCAACCGAAGCACAGGGGCGCATTCACACTTCCGCGTGCACGGTCGCCATTTTGCCGGAACTGGAAGAACTCGAAGCGGTGGACTTGAATCCGGCGGACTTGCGCGTCGACACCTTTCGATCCTCCGGTGCGGGCGGACAGCACGTCAACAAGACCGATTCGGCGATCCGCATTACGCACCTGCCGTCCGGCATCGTGGTCGAGTGCCAGGATGAGCGGTCGCAGCACAAGAACCGCTCGCGCGCGATGTCGCTGCTGAAGGCGCGATTGCTCGCCAACGAAAGGGAAAAGCAGCAAAGCGAACAGGCGCAGTCGCGTAAACTCCAGGTCGGCTCCGGCGATCGCTCGGAGCGCATTCGAACCTATAATTTTCCGCAAGGCCGCGTGACCGACCACCGTATCAACCTCACCCTGTACAAGCTCGACGACGTCATGAAAGGTGGCCTCGACGAACTCATCGGCGCCTTGAACCAGGAACATCAGGCCGAAGAACTCGCTCAACAGACGGACTGACGCCGATGAACACCGTCGCCCAGACTCTGAAATTCGCCGCCCGCGCGCTCGCGCCCCACAGCGAGTCGCCGCGGCTGGATGCCGAGCTATTGCTCGGCAAGGTGTTGGGGGTCGGCCGCCCGCAACTGATCGTGAGTGCCGCGCAGTCGATCGCGGAGGACGCGCTGTGCAGTTATCGGAATCTGATAGATCGGCGTGCGAACGGCGCACCGATCGCGTATTTGACCGGTACGCGCGAATTCTGGTCGATGAACCTCAGGATCACCCCCGCGGTGCTGGTGCCGCGCCCTGAAACCGAGACTCTGGTCGAACGGGCGTTGGCGCTCTTTGGAGCGGATCAGCAGCGCTCGATACTCGATTTGGGCACCGGCAGCGGCGCAATCGCGCTCGCCATTGCCTCGGAGCGACCCCACGCCCGGGTCACCGGCGCCGATATCTCGCCCGCGGCTCTGCGCGTCGCCAGGGACAACGCGCGCGCGCTCTCATTACCGCAGGTCGCCTGGCGCGAAGGATCCTGGTTTGAGGCCGTGCCCGGCGAGCGCTTCGACCTGGTGATCTCCAATCCGCCTTATATCGCGGCGGGAGATCCGGCGCTTGCGCCGCTGGCCGCGGAACCCGCGCTCGCGCTCTGCAGCGGCCCGACGGGCCTCGAAGCGCTCACCGCGATCGTCGAACACGCCGCCTGGCACCTTGAGCCGGGAGGCCATCTGCTGCTCGAGCATGGCAGCAGTCAAACCCACGAGGTCGCGCGTCTGCTCGAGCGCCACGGCTTCGGGGGCGTATGCTCGTTTCACGATTACTCAGGCAACCCCCGCGTGACGCTGGGAACCGTACACTCGCAACTAGGAAACTCTCATGATCCGTTTTGAAACCACGCTCGGCGACTTCACCGTTGAATTGTTCGAGAAGGAGGCGCCGGAAACGGCGGTCAATTTCTTGAAATATATCGACTCGGGATTCTTCGATGGCACCATATTTCACCGCATCGTCCCGGGGTTCGTCATCCAGGGCGGCGGCTTCACCGAAGACATGTCGCAAAAGCGCACGCAGCCCCCCATCAAGAACGAGGCCGACAACGGTCTGAAGAACCTGCGCGGCGCCTTGTCGATGGCGCGGACCAACGACGTCAACAGCGCCACCTCGCAGTTCTTCGTCAACTTGAAGGACAATGATTTTCTCGATCACAAGCCCGGAAATTTCGGTTATGCGGTATTCGCTCGGGTAACCGACGGCATGGATGTGATCGATAAGATTGCGGCGGTGGCAACCGGCCGGCGGCGCGGCTTCGACGACGTGCCGACCGAGGCCGTCATCATGAAGCACGTGCACAGAATCGCCCCGCAGCCGATCAAACAATAGCGGCGCGCCAGCCCTAAGCATGCCGGACCTGCGCAATGGCGCGCACACGATCCTGGATGAGCCGCATTGGCCGCGCGCTGCTGTTCGCTGCACTCGTCATTGTGGCCGCATCGATGGCGGCGGTGTTGCTGCTGCGCTGGATCGATCCGCCGTACAGCGCTTTCATGGCGGAAACTCAAATCGCGGCCTGGTTGAACCGCGACCGTGGCTACGTCTTTCACCACGATTGGGTTGATCTCGCGCGCATCTCACCCAATCTTGCCCTGGCGGTGGTCGCCTCCGAGGACCAAAAATTTCCCGAGCACTGGGGATTCGACGTCGACGCCATCGAAAGGGCCTACCAGCTCAACCAGCACAGCCATCGGGTGCGCGGCGCGAGCACGATCAGCCAGCAGGTTGCCAAGAACTTGTACCTGTGGTCCGGCCGCAGCTACCTGCGCAAAGGGCTCGAAGCCTATTTCACAATCCTGATCGAAGGCTTCTGGCCCAAGCGGCGCATCCTGGAGGTCTATCTCAATATCGCCGAGTTCGGCTACGGGATCTACGGCGCCGAGGCGGCAGCCCAGAGCTATTTCCACAAGCCGGCGGCGCGATTGACGCGTGGCGACGCGGCCATCCTCGCTGCGGTGCTGCCGAACCCGCAGCGCTATTCGGCCGCCGCGCCGTCGCGCTATGTGCGTGAACGCAGCGACTGGATACTGAACCAGATGCAGGCGCTCGGCGGGCCCGAGATGTTGGGCGAAATCGACGCCTATCCGAACCGCCGCCGCTGAATGCTTAGCGACAGGATAAGATGAACCGCAATGAAAAATGAACCGCGTTCCGGCTTGGCGATGGCGAGGCTCCTTCTGGCGGGCGGCATCGTTTGCGCCACGCTCTGCGGCGCCACACGCGGCGCCACCGCGCCGGATGCCCTGCACGTGAGCCACGGCCGCTTCAAGAACGTGGCCATTTACGCGCCCAGCGGAACACCAACGAGTTTTGTGCTGTTTTTGTCCGGTGACGGCGGGTGGAATCAGGCGATGGCCGATATAGCGCGTGAGCTCGTGCGCCATGGCGCAATGGTGGCGGGCATCGATCTGCCGGCGTTCCGCGCCGATTTGGCGGCCGATGACGCCGACTGCGTCTTCCCGGACGGCGATCTGGAGAACCTGAGCCATTTTCTGCAGGCTTACTATCATCTGCCGACGTATCTCACGCCCTTCTTCGTCGGCTACGGCGCGGGCGCCGCGCTCGCGTACGCTACGCTCGTTCAGGCGCCGGCAAACACCTTTGCCGGTGCGCTCACATTGGGGTTTTGCCCGGCCTCGAGTATGCGCAAACCGCTGTGCAAGGGTTCGGGACTCGAATTCATCCGCCGCCCGGGCCGGCGCGGGGTCGAATATCTACCGGCGAAGCGGCTCGCGAATCCCTGGGTCCTGTTGCAGGGCGAGTTCGACCGTGAGTGCGACTCGAGTACCGCGGGCGCCTTCATTGCCAACATGCCGGGAGCCGCGCTCGCGGTGTTACCGCAGACAGGACACACGTACCAACCAGCCGAGCGCTGGCTGCCAAAATTTCTGGCAGCCTTCGACACCTTGGTGCAGCGGTCTTCGGCCGCACTGACTCCGCCGGCGCCCGTCGACTTGGGCGATCTGCCCGTCGTGGAAGTCCCCGCGCAGCCTGGCGCCGCATCGGCCGATACCTTCGCGATCATTCTGTCGGGCGACGGCGGATGGGCGGGACTCGACAAGGATGTTGCCCTCGCGCTGAGCACCCATGGCATCCCCGTGATCGGGCTCGATTCGCTGCGCTATTTTTGGAGCGCGCGCACTCCCGACGGCCTCGCGGCGGATTTGGACCGAATGGTCCGCTACTACGCGGCGCACCTGGATAAGAAGCGAGTGCTGCTCATCGGCTATTCGCAGGGGGCCGATGTGCTGCCCTTCGCGGTCAACCGCCTATCTGCGGCAACACGCGAGCGCGTCTCATTGGCCGCGCTCATGGGCATGTCCGAACACGCGTTGTTCGAGTTTCACGTGAGCAGCTGGGTGTCGAACGACACATCCGGTCCGGCGACCATGCCGGAAGTGAACCGGATCAGCGGCGTGCCGGTGCTATGCATTTATGGCGAAGACGAAAGCGACTCGCTGTGTCCCAAGCTCGATCCTAAGACGGTGCAGATCGTGAAGCGCAAAGGCGGTCATCATTTCGACGGCGACTATGCCGGACTGGCACGCGATATCCTCGCCTCGGCGAATCGATGAACCGGTCGTCCAGCGGGTAATGCCCGCACGGTCTCGACGATGCATGGCTGGTAGCCCAATGCATGGCAAATCGCGTGGGTGAGCTCTGGGCGGTTCAGCGCATGGAAATCTCGATGGACGCCAGGCGCTGCAGCGCCGCCCATAATTGGGCGGCCATCCGGCCATGGTTCGGTTGAACGGACTCGAACGACACCCGCACCGTATTTGACATGGGTACCGGCCCAGAAATGGCTGCTGCTCGACCATGCGCGCGCAAGCGCCTAAGCTATGACGCAATCTCATTATGTTCATGAGGAGGTTGAAATCGGTTCATGGCGACCTCGGCGCTCGAGTTGCGGCACCTGGAGACGATCCTGGCACTCTCCGAATGCGGCAGTCTGTCCAAAGCCTCCGCGCGCCTGTTTCTGACCCAATCCGCCCTGTCCCACCAGCTCAAGGCGCTGGAAAGCCACTATGGCGCGGCCCTGGTGGAAAAAAATATACGGCCGCTGCGCTTTACGGCCATCGGCCAAAGACTCGTTACTTTGGCTCGGACCGTCCTGCCTCTGGTAGCCGCAGCGGGCCGGGACGTCGCCCGGTTGGCGCAGGGCCATGCCGGGCCCTTGCGCATTGCCGTGCAATGCCACAACTGCTTCGATTGGCTGATGCCGGCCATGGACGCCTACCGGTCGCTGTGGCCCGAAGTCGAACTCGACATCATCTCAGGATTTGTCGTCGACCCGCTGCCGCTGCTCGAACGGGCGGAAGCAGAGCTGGCGATCATCCATGACAAGCCGCAACCGCACCCAAACGTGGCGTTTAGCCCGCTGTTTCGCTACGAGAGCGTCGCTCTGATGAGTCCGCGGCACCGCTTGGCGGCCAAGCCCTGGCTGGAAGCCGCCGATTTCGCCGATGAAACCCTCATTACTTATCCGGTGCCCGACGAGATGCTCGACGTCATGAAGCACTGCCTAACACCGGCGGGCATCAATCCCAAACGCCGGACCGCGGAATTGACGGTTGCGATTCTGCAGCTGGTCGCGAGCGGCCGCGGCGTTGCCGCTCTGCCCTCCTGGACGGTCGGCAACTACCTTGAACGAGGCTATGTCGTGTCGCGTCCGATCGGTCACGGAGGATTGCGCTGCGAGCTGTATGCCGCAACCAGCCATGCGGCCGCCGATGCCGAATACATAAGAGAGTTCATCGCCCTGACGCGCACACTGAGCCTCACGAACTTGAGCGGGGTGTCCGCTCTTTGAGGCCGAACACCCGCCTCGCTCAGTGAACCGAGCGGCCAATATCGCCTGAAACGCCGGCGTTGAACAGTTGGGCGACGTCCACTGCGTCGAAAACATAGGCACGATTGCAGAAATCGCAGCGCACCTCGACCTCGCCTCGTTCCGCCAAAACCGAACTCGTCTCCGATTCGCCGAGACCCTGCAACATGCCCGCGACGCGCTCGCGCGAACATCGGCAGCGAAAATAAACCGGCGACGGCTCGAATAACCGCAGGTCGTCCTCGTTGAACAGCCGGTGCAGAATTTCCGCATCGGCCAGCGTACTCAGCTCCTCCGGCGTCAACGTGTCGCCAATCAATTGCACCCGCCGCCATGCGTCGTCGACGGCCGCCGACACCGCCTCGCCGCTGCTGTCCGGAAGCCGCTGCAACAGCATGCCGGAGACACCGTTGCCGTCGGCATGCAGCCAGAGACGCGTCGGCAGCTGCTCGGAATTCTCGAAATACCCCTGCAACGAATCGGTCAGCCGGGCGCCGTCGATGGGCACGATACCCTGGTAGCGCTGTGCACCGTCGTCCGTTTCCAGCGTCACGGTCAGGTTGCCCGGACCGATCAGATCGCCGATGCCCGCGGCAGCGACTCCGGCGGGCTCCTTTGCTTCACGATAGCGGGCCAGCCCCCGCACCCCGAGGCCGCTGGTGCATTGCGCCAGCAGCAGATACACCGATCCCTCGCCCTGCAATTGCAGCGACAGGACACCTTCGAATTTGATGGTGGCGGCCAGTAGCAGCGACGCCGCAACCGCTTCGCCCAGGATATTGCGTACCGGCGCCGGATATCGGTGATGTTCGATCAACGCCTGCCAGGCGGCGTCGAGATGCACGAGGTGTCCGCGAATGGGAAACTGTTCGAATACGAAACGATGCAGGCAATCGCGGTCATGCATGGCGGTCGCGGCCGCACCGAATGCTCAGACAGGCTCCCCAGCCAGCTTGGCTTTCAGCAAGTCGTTGAGCTGAGCCGGGTTCGCCTTGCCTCCGGTGGCTTTCATGACCTGCCCCACGAAGAACCCGAATAGCTTGTCCTTACCGGCGCGATAGTCCGCGAGTTGCTTGGGGTTGGCTGCGATCACGGCGTCGATCACGCTCTCAATCGCGCCGGCGTCGGTGATCTGGCGCAGGCCGCGCGCCTCGATGAGGGCGTCCGCGGTCTTGCCTTCCGACCACATGGCCTCGAACACGTCCTTGGCGATCTTGCCGGAGATCGTCGCGTCCACGATACGGCCCAGAAGAGCGCTCATATCCGCGGCCGACACGCGCGAAGCGGTGATCTCCACGTTGTCTCGGTTCAGAGCGCCCGACAATTCGCCCATGACCCAATTGGCCGCGAGCTTGGCATGTGCAATCCCCAATGCCTGGACCAGCGACTCGAAATAGGCGCCCAGTTCGCGGCTCGCGCACAGCACGCCGGCATCGTATGCGGAGAGCGCGAATTCGCGCGCGAACCGCGCGGCCTTCTCGTCCGGCAATTCGGGCAGTGTGGCGCGCACCCCGTCGATGAATTGCTGGTCGACCTCCACCGGCAGCAGATCCGGATCCGGGAAGTAACGATAGTCGTTAGCCTCTTCCTTGGAGCGCATCGAACGCGTTTCGTTCTTGTCCGAATCGTACAGCCGCGTCTCTTGGACCACCTTGCCGCCGCTCTCGATCAGCTCGATCTGCCGCGCGACCTCGAATTGAATCGCCTTCTCGAGAAAGCGGAAGGAATTCAAGTTCTTGACTTCAGCCCGGGTGCCGAATTTATTGGCGCCGCGCGGGCGCACCGACACGTTGGCGTCGCACCGAAACGAACCCTCTTGCATGTTGCCGTCGCAGATTTCGAGGTAACGCACCAAGGTGTGGATCTTCTTCATGTACGCCACGGCTTCCTTGGCCGAACGCATGTCCGGTTCCGATACGATCTCGAGCAGCGGCGTTCCGGCGCGATTCAAATCGATGCCGCTGGCATTCGCGAGCCCCTCGTGCAAGGACTTGCCGGCGTCCTCTTCGAGGTGCGCGCGCGTCACGCCGATGGTCTTGATGGCACCGTCATCGAGCACCACGGCAAGCGAGCCGTTGCCGACCACCGGCTGCTCGTATTGGCTGATCTGATATCCCTTGGGCAAATCCGGATAAAAATAGTTTTTGCGCGCGAATATCGAGCGCCGGGAAATCGTCGCGCCGATGGCCAGTCCGAACTTGACCGCCATCCGCAGCGCTTCGGCGTTGAGCACCGGCAACACGCCGGGATAGGCCAGATCCACGAGGTTGGCCTGCGTGTTGGGCTCGGCGCCATAGGCGGTCGCAGAGCCGGAAAATATCTTGGACTTCGTGGCCAGTTGAGCGTGTATCTCCAGGCCGATCACCGCTTCCCAGTCGGCCATCACTCGTACCCGCCCGGAATTTGCTCGTGCCAGCGGGTGGCACGCTGGAATTGATGCGCGGCGCCGAGCAACCGGGCTTCCGAAAAATGCGGCCCGATCAGCTGCAGCCCCATCGGCAACGCATCGATGAAGCCGCAGGGCGCCGACAGGCCGGGCAGTCCGGCCAGATTCGCACCGATGGTGTAGATGTCGTTCAGGTACATGGTGACCGGATCATCGATCTTCGCGCCGATGGCGAATGCCGGCGTGGGCGTAGTGGGTCCGATCAGCAGGTCGACCTTGCGGAAGGCGGCGCGAAAATCGTCGGTGATCAAGCGGCGCACCTTCTGCGCCTTCAAATAGTACGCATCGTAATAGCCCGCCGACAGCACATAGGTGCCGGTCATGATGCGTCGTTTGACCTCCGCGCCGAAGCCTTCGCCGCGCGACCGTTTGTACAGATCGGCCAGGTCCCTCGGTTGCGCACATCGGTAGCCGTAGCGCACGCCGTCGAAGCGCGAGAGGTTCGAGGAGCATTCGGCCGGTGCGACCACATAATAAGTGGGTACCGAGAGCGGCAGATGCGGCAGGCTCACCTCCAGGGTCTCGGCACCGAGCGATCGATAAACCCGCAGCGCCTCCTCGATGAGCGCCGCGTTGCGGGCCTCCAAACCCTCGAAAAACTCGCGCAGCAGGCCGATTCGCAGGCCTTTCAGCGGTTGCTCGAGCAACGCCGGATAATCGGGCACGGGCGCATCGACACTGGTCGAATCGCGCGGATCGAAGCCGGCCATGACCTCGAGCACCGCGGCCGCATCTGCCGCGGTCCGGGCGAACACACCCGCCTGATCGAGGCTCGATGCGAACGCAACCATCCCGTAGCGGGAAACCCGCCCGTAGGTGGGCTTGATTCCGGTCACCCCGGTCAGCGCCGCGGGCTGACGTATCGAACCGCCGGTATCGGTGCCGGTGCAGAACGAGGCGAGCCTCGCGCCCATGGCCGCCGCCGACCCACCCGAGGAGCCGCCGGGCACCCGGGTGGTATCCCAGGGATTCCTCACCGGACCGTAGAAGCTGGTCTCGTTGGAGGAACCCATGGCAAATTCGTCCATGTTGGATTTGCCGAGCATGACGGCGCCGGCGGACTTCAGGCGCGTGACGACGGCGGCATCGTACGGAGCGACGAAATTATCGAGGATCCGCGATCCGCAGCTGGTGCGCACGCCATCGGTGCAAAAAATGTCTTTATGAATGAGCGGGATGCCGAGCAACCGGCCCCGTTCCCCGGCCGCCAGACGCCGGTCGGCGGCGGCCGCGCTGTCGAGCGCCTGCTCGGCGGTGAGCGTGATCAGGGCGTTCAAGCTCGGGTTCAAACGCCCTATTCGCGCCAAAAAATGCGCCGTGAGTTCGACGCTTGAAATTTGCCTGGCGGCCAGGCGGTCGGCGAGTTCGCCGATGGAAAGATTGTGCAGCATCGTCATGGAACTCAAACGGGGCCTTACTCGATGACCCGCGGAACGACGTACAACCCCGCTTGCACACTCGGCGCGTTGGCTTGGTACTTGTCACGGTGATCGGTTTCCGTCACTTGGTCCGGCCGCAAACGCTGGCGCTGCCCATCGAGGGGGTGGGCCATCGGCTCCACGCCGCCGGTTTCGACGCGCGACAATTCGGCGACGAAATCGACGATGCTCGACAAGCTCGAGACGTAGACCGGCATCTCGGCATCGGCGATCGACAAGCGCGCAAGGTGCGCGATCTTTTCGACGTCTTGGCGGGTTAGGCTCATATGAATGCAAAAGTGCGCGCGAGTGCGCAGAAAATAAGCACAAGAGATGATACACGTTGCCTTGCTGAAAGTCGTGTCGGTTGTTACATTAGCGCAACTTTTTTCACCCCATTTCGTTCTAGAAAAAGACCCCATGTTCAAACGCCTTAGAGGTTATTTTTCCAATGATCTCTCAATCGATCTTGGAACCGCCAATACGCTGATTTACGTGCGCGAGCGCGGTATCGTGCTCAATGAGCCCTCGGTCGTCGCGGTGCAGGACGAGCCGACGCGCGGCGGCAAAATCATCGTCGCGGTGGGCGTGGAAGCCAAAAACATGCTGGGTCGGACCCCGGGCCACATCACCGCGGTGCGTCCGATGAAGGACGGCGTGATTGCGGATTTCACCTACACCGAAAAGATGCTGCAGTACTTCATCAAGAAGGTGCACGGCAACCGCTTTTTGAGTCCGAGTCCGCGCGTGCTGGTGTGCGTGCCCTTCGGATCCACGCAGGTCGAGCGCCGCGCCATCAAGGAATCGGCTGAAGGCGCCGGCGCGCGCAGCGTCGATATCGTCCCGGAGCCGATGGCCGCGGCCGTGGGCGCCGGCCTGCCGGTGCAAGAAGCTCGCGGATCGATGGTGCTCGACATCGGCGGCGGCACCTCGGAGGTGGCGGTCATCTCCTTGAACGGGATCGTCTATGCGGCGAGCGTACGCATCGGTGGCGACAAGTTCGACGAGGCGATCACCAACTACGTGCGGCGCAACTACGGCATTTTGATCGGCGAGGCCACGGCCGAGCGCATCAAACTGGAAATCGGCTCCGCCTATCCGGGGCAACAGGTGCGCGAGATATCGGTCAAGGGGCGCAATCTCTCCGAGGGCGTTCCGCGCAGCTTCACGCTCAACTCGAACGAAATTCTGGAAGCGCTGCAGGAGCCTTTACAGGGCATCGTGGGCGCGGTGAAGCAGGCTCTCGAACAGACGCCGCCCGAACTCGGCGCCGACGTGGCCGAGCGCGGCATCGTGCTCACCGGCGGCGGCGCATTGCTGCGCGATGTCGATAAATTGCTCATGGAAGAGACCGGTTTGCCGGTGGTGATCGCCGACGATCCGCTGACCTGCGTGGCGCGCGGCGGCGGCCGGATCCTCGAGCTCACTGAAGAGCACGGACCGGGCATCTTCGGACTGGAGTAATGACGGCGACACGGGAACCCCCTGCCCATGGTCGCGTTTCGTAATTCCGACTCATCCGGCCGAACGACTGGACTGCTGCTGCATTGTGTACTCTATTGTCTGCTGGCCTTGGGCTTGATCATCGTCGATAAGCGCTACGATCATCTGGGGAAGATTCGGCGCCTGCTGTCGATCGCCGCCTATCCGGTGCAAGTCGCGGTCGAGAGCCCATTCGAAGGTTGGAATTGGTTTCGCCAGAGCGTCTCCTCCCGCGAATCCCTCCGCGCGGACAATGCCAGGCTCAAGGCGGAGTTGCGGCTGGCGCAGTTCCGCCTGCAGCGCTACGAGGCGCTGGAAGCGGAAACTCAGCGCTTGCGCGGGTTGCGCGACAACGCGGCCGGGGTCTCGAGCCGATTCATCGTCGGCGACATCATGGACGTCGATCTCGACGCCTTTCGCGCCCGGGTCCTGGTCGACAAGGGTGCGGCCGACGGCGTCTTGGTGGGACAAGCGGTGCTCGACGCGGGCGGCGTGTTCGGCCAGGTCGCCCGCGTCGAGCAGCTCACCAGCGAGGTGATTCTCATCAGCGACCCGACCCATGCAATACCGGTTCAGATCAATCGCAACGGCCTGCGCACCATTGCCGTGGGCACCGGCGACTCGAACCGCCTCAAGCTTCCCTATCTGCCCACCAGCGCCGATGTGGTCGCAGGCGACCTGTTGGTCACCTCGGGACTCGGTGGCGTGTTTCCGGAGGGTTATCCGGTTGGCACCGTTGCCGAGGTCAAACGCGACCCGGCACAATCGCTGGCCGATGTCGATGTCCGCCCGGCCGCGTCTCTCGACCGTTCGCGGGAGCTGATGTTCGTCTGGCTGAAACCCGGCGCCGTCCTGCCCGCGGCTCCTTCCGCGAAAGCCCCGGCGCCCGCCGTGGCTCCGGCGGCCGGAGCCACGGCCGCACCGCCCGCGGCGACGAGCCCGCCCAAGAGCCCACCCGCGCAGACGGGGGCAAACGACGAATGATGCGCGATGACCGCATCCGCCGGATGCCGATGCTGCTGTCCGCTCTGGTGGCGCTGGCGCTCGCCGTGATTCCCTTGCCGTCCGTACTCGATGCGCTGCGCCCGGATTTCTTGGTGCTGGTGGTCCTTTACTGGTCCATCGCATCGCCTCGCGCCGGCGGGCTCACATTGGCTTTTTTCGCGGGCATCGCGCTCGATGTGATCAAGGGCGTGGTATTGGGTCAGCACGCCTTGGCGTTGACCTTGATGGCCGCCTGGGCCACCTACTTGCGGCTGCGTCTGCGGGTATTTTCGGTGCTCTCGCAATCGCTGACAATTTTTGCGTTTCTGACCGGGTATCAGTTCGTCTTGTTCTGGGTCGACGGCGCCACCGGAAATCCCGTCACCAGCTTCAGCCGCTGGCTGGCGCCGGTGGTCGGCGCGGCGATTTGGCCGTTTCTAGCGGGTACTCTGAGTCGTTTGCATGAGCGCTAGCCGCAACAGCGAAAGCTTGATTTAAGGACATGTAGATTGCCCCGCCGCGTTCGCATCAAGGATCACTGGGCCGAGCAGCGCATATTCACGCTGCGCGGCATCATCGCCGGCGCACTCGTCGGTGCGCTGCTGTTGACCGTGGCCTCGCGACTCTTTTATTTGACGGTGTTGCGGCACGAATACTATGCCGAGCTCTCGCAGGGCAACCGGGTGCGCACCGACCCCATTCCACCCGGGCGCGGATTGATCCTCGACCGCCATGGCGTGGTGATGGCGGAGAATTTGCCGGCATTTCAGCTGGAATTGGTGCGCGAGCTGGTCGGCGGCATGCCCGAAATCAATGCCACTCTGGCGCACTTGGTCGGGATCGGATTGCTCGAGGCGGACGACATCGGCAGCATCAGACGCACGATCCTGTCGCATCATGTCTATGAAAGCGTGCCGATCAAACTGCAGCTCGACGACCAGGATATGGCCCGCTTCGCGGTTCATCGCCACGAATTCACCGGTGTGGACATCCGTGCGCGGCTTTCGCGGCATTATCCCTTCGGCCCCATGGCGGTGCATGCACTCGGCTATGTCGCCGCGATCAGCGAGCAGGACTTGAAGCGCATCGACTTGGATTCGTACGCCGGCACCACCCTGATCGGTAAATTGGGCGTCGAGGGCGCGTACGAGGACGAACTGCACGGCACGCGCGGCTATCGCGAAGTGTTGGTGAATGCGGCCGGCAGGCCAGTCGAACGTCAAGGGGCCTACACTCCCAAGCTCGCGACGCGCCAGCCGGTAGCCGGCGCAGACCTGATCTTGAGCATCGATATGCGGGTGCAGCGTGCCGCCGAGGAAGCGCTCGTGGGAAAGCGCGGCGCGGCCATCGCCATCGACCCGCACAACGGCGATGTCATCGCTCTCGCCAGCACGCCGGGGTTCGATCCGAACGCCTTCGCTCGCGGCCTGACGACCAAGCAATTCACTGCGCTGCAGAACGATATCGACAAGCCGCTGATCAACCGCGCGTTGCGCGGAGCCTATCCGCCGGGCTCGACGGTCAAGCCGTTTTTCGCGCTGGCCGCGCTTAAGTACGGCGTCATGACGCCGGATACGACCATCTTCTGTCCGGGCCACTTCAGCCTGCCCGGAGGCAAAAACGTGTTTCGCGACTGGAAGCCGAAGGGACACGGCATCGTCTCGATGCGCCATGCGATCCAGCAATCCTGCGACGTGTATTTCTATACGGTTGCGAGCAAGCTCGGCATCGATCGCATGCACGATTTCATGAGCACCTTCGGCTTCGGCGAACTCACGGGAATCGACATTCCGGGCGAAAAGCCGGGCCTGATGCCCTCCACCGAATGGAAGCGCCACGCCTACAAGCGGGCCGCCGAGCAGGTGTGGTTTCCCGGGGAAACCATCAGCGTCGGCATCGGCCAGGGATATATGCTGGCGACGCCCCTGCAGCTCGCCCATGCCGTGTCCGGCATCGCCTCGCGCGGACAGATCTTCAAGCCCCGGCTCGTGACGGCGGTGCGGCCGGCCGGATCGAACGTGGTCGAGCGGCGCCCGGTGCAGCCGGAGCCCTCCCTGACCGCCGTGACCGCCGATCAGTGGAACGTCGTCGTGGAGGGCATGGAATTGGCGACCGGGCCCGGCGGCACCGCCGCGGCCGCGACCGCCGGAACGCCCTACAAAATCGCGGGAAAGACCGGATCCGCCCAGGTATTCACCGTCGGGCAGAACGAGAAATACAATGAGAAGCTGCTGTCGGAGCGCATGCTCGATCACGCGCTGTTCATCTCGTTCGCTCCGGCCGAGGACCCCAAACTCGCCGTGGCCGTCTTCGTCGAGAACGGAAAGCACGGCGGCAGCACCGCGGCGCCGATTGCGCGCAAGATGTTCGATGCCTACTTGTTGCCGGATAAGCCCCGTTGACGCACTCTGCACGCCATGATTTTTGACGAGTTCTCGCCGTCGCGAACGCGCCGCACACTGACCGCCGGCGGACGCACGCTGCGGGCGCTCGGATTGGACGGCCCGTTGACCGGAGTGCTGGCGATCATCGTATGCATCGGTATTCTGGTGGTCTACAGCGCATCCGGACAGAACCTGAAGATGATCGAGCATCATCTGGCGAATATCGCCATTGCGGTGGCCGCGCTGATCGCCCTCGCGCGGCTGGCGACCCCGCAATATCTGCGGCTGTTCGCCCCGATCGCCTATGTCATTGGAATTCTGCTGCTGCTGGTGGTGGCCGCGACCGGCCACATCGGCAAGGGCGCGCAGCGCTGGCTCGACATAGGCTTCATCCGCTTTCAGCCCTCCGAAATCATGAAGCTCGCGGTCCCCATGATGTGCGCCTGGTACATGCACGAACGGCCGCTGCCGCCGACGTTTAAGGATTTGGTGGCCATGGGCCTCATGATCGCCGTTCCGACGGCGCTGATCGTGGTCCAGCCGGACCTCGGAACGGCGCTATTGATCGCCGCATCCGGCCTCATAGTCATGTTGCTGGCCGGCATGCACTTTCGGATCATCCTGGTATCCCTGCCGATGCTCGCGGGCGCCGCATGGGGAGCGTGGCATTTCATTCACGACTACCAGCGCCAGCGCATATTGACGTTCTTGAACCCCGAGACCGACCCGCTGGGCGCGGGTTATCACATCATCCAGTCGCAAATCGCCATCGGTTCGGGCGGCATATTCGGCAAGGGTTACATGAACGGCAGCCAGGCGCAGTTGGAATTCCTGCCGGAACGCTCGACCGATTTCATCTTCGCGGTCATCGGCGAGGAGTTCGGGCTGCTCGGCCAGCTGCTGATTCTGTGCCTCTACGGCGTGGTGATCGGCCGGGCGCTGTACCTGGCGATGCAGGGGCAGGATACCTTTTCGCGCCTCACCGGCGGCGCCATCGCACTCAGCTTCTTCGTGTATGTATTCGTGAATTCCGGCATGGTGAGCGGCATACTACCGGTGGTCGGCGTGCCGCTGCCGATGATCAGCTACGGCGGCACGTCCATGGTCACGCTGTTGGCGGGGTTCGGAATATTGATGTCGCTGCATTCGCATCGCAAACTCATTGGGTCCTGAGGGAGTGCGCCCGCTGCCCCGGTGCCAAGCCTTGCTGCTCGCCGCCGCGATCCTGGCGGCGAGCACGCATCCGGCCGCGGCGCTCGACACGCGGCGCCCGGACGTCAAGGACTTCATAGATCAATTCGCGGATCAATATTCCTTCAAGAAACGCGAACTGCGAAAATTGCTGGCCGCGGCGCAATACCAGCCGGCGATCCTCGAAGCCATGGATCGGCCCGTTGAAAAGGCCAAGATGTGGTACGAGTACCGCCCGATCTTCTTGAGCGAGCGACGAATCCGCGAGGGCGCGGAATTCTGGCTGACGCACCGGCAGGACCTGGATCGGGCGAGTATCCGCTCGGGCGTCGCTCCGGAATATTTGGCGGCCATCCTGGGCGTGGAGACCTATTACGGTCGTCAAACCGGAAACTACCGGGTGCTGGACGCGCTGGCGACCCTCGCGTTCGACTATCCGCCGCGGGCGAAATTCTTTCGCGATGAGCTCGAACAATTCATCCTGCTCGCGCGCGACTTGAAGATGAACCCGCTGACCATCAAGGGATCCTATGCCGGCGCGATGGGCGCGCCGCAGTTCATGCCCTCGAACTACCGGCGCTACGCGGTCGATGCCAGCGCGGACGGACGAATCGATCTCTGGAACAACTGGCCGGACGTGTGCGCTAGCATCGGCAATTATTTGAAGGAGCACGGGTGGAATCCCGGCGAACCGGTTTTGAGCGAAGCCAGTGTCCAGCCTGACAACACCGCCGATTTGGACGGTCACATGCTTGCCCTCGCAGAGACCGTCGGATCCTTGCAGGAGAAAGGCGTGAGCTTCGACAGCTCCCTGCCGCCGGATGCGCCCGCGCTGCTGATTGCGGCCGATGAAGCCGACGGTGTCCATTGGCGTGTGGGCTACAATAATTTCTATGTCATCACGCGCTACAACCACAGCCCACTGTACGCGATGGCCGTATACGAGCTCGCGGCGGCGATCAAACAGCGGGTTCTGATGACCGATGCGGCGCATCCGATCGATGCGTCCTCCGGCGAGAATCCATGAACGCCGCTCACGCCCGGTTAATCCTCGCGATCGGGATCGTGGCCTTGAGCGGTTGTTTCGGTTCACCGCAGCGAACCCGCCCCATGCCGCCCGGCACCACGCCGGCACCGTCGCCGGCAGCTCCGCAGGCGCCGCCCGCCCAGGTTCAGGCGGTCCCCGACGCGGTGCCGCGATTCGAGCCGCGCTCGCCCTACGGCAATCCGCCTTTCTACGAGGTGTTTGGCAAACGCTACTACGTATTGCCCTCGAGCGCCGACTACGTCGAAATCGGAGTGGCCTCCTGGTACGGCCCCGGATTTCACGAGATACGAACCTCGACCCACGAACCCTACGACATGTATGGCATGACGGCGGCGCATAAAACGCTGCCGCTGCCGGCCTACGTACGCGTCACCAACCTGCAGAACGGACGCAGCGTCGTGGTACGGGTCAACGACCGCGGCCCCTTTGTCGGCAACCGCATCATCGATTTGTCGTACACGGCCGCGGCGAAGCTCGACATGCTGCGCAACGGCACCGCCATGGTCGAAGTACGCTCCGTTGGGCCGACCAAACCGGCCGGTGAATCCGGCATGGCGCCGGCCGCGGCCTCAGCCCCGATCAACACCGATCCCTCGCCCGCACCCGCGACCACCGCCGCGGCCGCACGCAGCGCCGCGCTGTACGTGCAGGCCGGCGCCTTCGCCGATCACGCGAACGCGGATCGTTTGGCGATGAAATTGCGGAGCGGCGGCTATGGAAGGGTTTTTGTGCGCGACGATGTGATCGCCGGACGCAAATACTATCGCGTGCGCATCGGGCCGGTTCCGGACGTCCCGGAATTCGACCGCATCGTCTCCGCCCTCGAGCAGGCGGGTGTGCACGATGCGCACCTTGCCATGAATTGACGGCCGCCGCAGCTTTTGTGCGCCGTCAATCATCGGTACACTCAGCCACATTTTATTCAAGGGTCTTGTCCATCATGCATCGTTCCCTGCCGATCTTGCTGCTGATCGTCTCGTTTGCCGCTGTTCCGGCACTTGCCGCGACGCCCATCCCGAGCGCCCCCGCCGTCGACGCGAGGTCCTACATTCTGGTCGATTACCGAACCGATAAGATTCTGGCGGCGCAGGATCCCGACGCCCGCATGGAGCCCGCGAGCCTGACGAAGCTGATGACCGCCTACATCGTGTTCGAGCAGCTGGCGGCCGGAAAGCTCAAATTGGAAGAACCCGTGGTGGTCAGCGAACACGCCTGGCGCTCGGAGGGCTCCCGCACCTTCATCGAATTGGGAAAGCCGGTGTCGGTGCAGCTGTTGATCCTCGGCATGATCGTGCAATCCGGCAACGATGCCACGATTGCCCTTGCGGAACGAGTTGCGGGGACCGAACAGACCTTCGTGCAGCTCATGAACACCTATGCCAAGCGACTGGGCATGGTGGGCACGCATTTCGAGAACAGTTCGGGGCTACCCGCTCCGAACCACTACACCACGGCCCGCGACATGTCGCTGCTCGCCATCGCCATGATCCGCGACTTTCCTCAGTACTATAAGTGGTACTCGGTGCGCGAATTCGAGCACAATGGCATCAAGCAGCAAAACCGCAATGGCCTGCTGGAACGCGATCCCAGCGTCGATGGTTTGAAGACCGGTCATACCGATTCGGCCGGCTATTGCCTGGTGACCTCCGCGCTGCGCGACGGCATGCGTGTGGTATCGGTGGTACTCGGTTCCACCAGCATGAAGGCCCGCGAGAACGCGAGCGCGGCGCTGCTGAATTATGGCTTTACGTTTTATGAAACCAAATTGGTGGTCAAGGGCGGCTCCACGCTCGCCACGGCGCCGGTATGGAAGGCGGCCTCATCGCCGGTCGAGGTGAGCATCAGGGACGATCTTTATGTGACGGTGCCGCGCGGCGAGGCGGCCGATGTCAAGACGGCGCTCGAGCTGCAACCGCGCTTGATCGCACCGCTGGCGCGCGACGCCACTGTCGGGCAGCTGCATGTGACCGCCGGCAATCAGATGTTGGCGACGCTGCCCCTGCACCCCTCGACGAACGTCGCGGCAGGGGGCTGGTGGCACCGGCTGATAGACACCGTTCGGCTTTGGTTTGCCTAGGCTCCTAGCATGCCGCTCCCGATCTGCCATTTGAACGGCGAATACCTGCTCTTGAGCGAGGCGCGGGTCTCGCCGCTCGACCGCGCGTTCCTGTTCGGCGAAGGGGTCTACGAAGTGATGCCCGTGTTCGGCGGACGGCCGTTCAGGCTGCGTCAGCATCTCGACCGGCTCGCGCGCAGCCTTGAGGGCATCCGCATGGCGCCCCCGTTGTCGCATCTCGAGTGGAGCGAACTGTGCCGCGAGCTGGTGGAGCGCAACGGCGGCGGTGACCAATACCTTTATTTGCAGGTGACCCGCGGCGCGGAATCCGGCCGCAATCACGCGTGGCCGGACGGGCTCAAGCCGACGATCTTTGCCTATGCGACGGCGCTGGAGGCCCCCTCCCCGCAATTGCTCGAGCGCGGCGTGTCGGCCGTGACCGCTGCCGACACCCGTTGGGCGCGGCGCGACATCAAATCGACCGCGCTGCTCGCGAATGTTCTTCTCAAAAAGCTCGCGGTCGATGCCGGCGCGTTTGAAACCATCCTGATCGAGCGCGGCGAACTCACCGAAGGCTCCTCGACCACGGTTCACGTCATCGCCGGGGGCGCGATTCGAACACCGCCGAACGGCACGCGTATTCTGCCCGGCACGACGCGCGACGTGGTGCACGAGCTCGCGCTGCGGGTAGGGATGGACAGCCTGAGCGTTCCAGTCGGCGAATCCGAGCTGCGCGCGGCCGAGGAAATATGGCTGGCGTTCTCGACGCGCGGCATCCTGCCGGTGACCACGCTCGACGGCAAGCCGGTGGGCGCCGGCCGGCCCGGCCCATTGTTCAGGCGCATGCACGCCGCTTTCCTCGAGTACACGCGCGAACTCGCCGGGACTCCCGCGCTATGAGCGGCTCGACGCCCGATCGATTCCCGAGCGACTTTCCCATCAAGGTGATGGGCCGCCACGACAGCGCTCTGCGCGTCCTCACCCAGGCGATCATCGAGCGGCATGCAGGGCCGGTGCCGGATTCCAGCGTGCGGCTGCGCACCAGTACGGACGGGAATTTTCTCGCGGTGACGTATGTGGTGCGCGCGCAAAGCCGCGCTCAGCTCGACGCCATCTACCGCGAACTCACCGCCTGCAAATCGGTGCTGATGGCATTGTGATATCCCAATTGCCGCAGCAGGTGCGGCAAGAGCCCGGCCGCTGCCGCCCCCACATCTACGCCGGCGGCCCAATCGGCAAGCCGCGTCACGGCCAATCCCGGGTAGCCGCACACATTGATGCGATCGAAAGGTTCGAGATCGAGCGACACGTTCAGCGCCAGGCCGTGGTAGCTCGCGCCGCGGCGAATACGCAGACCGATGCTCGCCAGTTTCGCCCCCCCCACATACACCCCGGGGGCCTCACGCGACCCGCTCGCCGCCACCCCCAATTCGGCCGCGTAGGCGACTACGGCATTTTCCAGCGCCAGGACCAGCCGGCGCACATCGAGCGCCCGGCGCCGCAGGTCGAGGAGCGGGTAGACGACGAGCTGTCCCGGCCCGTGATAAGTGACCTGCCCCCCGCGGTCGATCTGCAGCACCGGGATCCCGCCCACGGATTTGAGATGCTCGCGACTCGCGTTCAGACCCAACGTGAAGACCGGGGGGTGTTCGAGCAGCCAAATCTCATCGGGAGTCGATGCGTGGCGCTCGTCCGTGAAGCGCTGCATCGCCCGCCAAGTGGACTCGTACGGCACCAGCCCGAGATGCCGTATCAGCGGCGCATCATTCATCGGTCTAGGTGGCGGGCCAGCGTGGTTTCGGCGCGATAGCTCGAACGCACCAAGGGTCCCGACACGCATTCCAGGAATCCCGATTCGAGGGCCCAATCGCGGTATTGCGCGAATTGGCCGGGGGTCACGAAACGCTCGACCTGCAAATGATTCGAGGTCGGCTGCAAATACTGCCCCAGTGTGAGGATATCGACCGATGCCCCGCGCAGATCCTTTATGCACGCGCGCAGTTCATCGTCGGTCTCGCCCAAGCCGAGCATCAGACTCGTCTTGGTCAGCACCGCCGGCCGGTAGCGCTTGGCGGCTTGCAGCACCTCGATGGTCTGCCGATAGCCGGCGCGCGGATCCCGCGCTTTGTGCGTGAGCCGCTCCACGGTCTCGATATTCTGCGCGAACACGTCCAATCCCGAATCCATCACGGTTATTACGTCGCGCATCACGCCCGAGAAATCCGGCGTCAGGGCCTCGACCGCAGTGCCGGGATTGCGCCGCTTGATGGAGCGAATCGCCGCCGCATAATGAGCGGCTCCGCCATCCGCCAAGTCGTCCCGGTCGACCGAGGTGAGGACCACATATTTGAGGCCCATCAACTCGACCGAGCGCGCGACGTTGTCGGGTTCTTGAGGATCCAGCCAGCCGCGCGGATTGCCGGTATCCACCGCGCAAAACCGGCAGGCGCGCGTGCAAACGGCGCCCATCAACATGATCGTCGCCGTTCCCGCGTTCCAGCACTCGCCCATGTTGGGGCACTTGGCTTCTTCGCACACGGTGCTCAGCCGATGTTCCCGCACGATCCCCTTGACCGCGGCGAACGCATCGCCCATCGGCGCCCGTGCCCGCAACCACGCGGGCTTGCGTGAGATGCCCGGGCTGCCGACCGCCGCCGCCGCGGCCACGGCCGGTTTGATGCCGTCCTTGATCGCGGTAAATCCCTGGGTCGTCATGTATTTTTCCCCGCTTCGGACCCGACGCTGCGGCTCGACGATGGGGATGCCCTTGAATGCCGACATGGGGCCAGTGTACCCCAGCTGACAGCCTAAACGTTCAAGGCCTGCAGCCGCTCCACCGTGCCCACATCCTCCCATATCCCCGAATACAGCTGCGCCGAGCAGCGCCGCGCCGCCATCGAGCGCAACAGCAGCGGCTTCAGCGGGAACGCCCCGTCGACGCAATTATCGAAGAATCGCTCCCGGAACACCGCAATGCCGGAAAAGGTGAATTGCACCGCGGCGCCCGGCAGTGCGAGGCCGTGTTCCAATCCAAAATCGCCGCCGGGATGCTGCGGCGGATTCGGTACCAGAACCAGGTGCGCATCCCGATGCGTCGCGATACCCGCCTGCGCGAACGGAAAGTCCGTGAACACATCCCCGTTCACCACCAGAAATGGGCCGGGGGTCAAACGGGGCAAGGCACGGAATATGCCACCCGCGGTCTCGAGTGCGCGCGGCTCTTCAACGCTGTATTTGAGCGTTATCCCGTAGCGCGCGCCGTCGCCCAGGTACTCGCGGATCATCGACCCCAGCCAGGCGAGATTGATCACGACGCGCTCGATGCCGGCAGCCGCCAACCGCTCGACGTGATGCTCGATCAGCGGTTTGCCGCGCACCCGCAGCAGCGGCTTGGGGCAGCTATCGGTCAGGGGTCGCATGCGCTCGCCGCGCCCCGCGGCCAGAATCATTGCGACGCGGGGCCGCTCGGCCGCCGTGCTCACGTCGGCGCGTCGACCGGCGCGCCGGCGCGCCTCTGGGCCGCTTCGAATCGCGGGCCAACGTGCGTCTCGAGGTACTCGGCGAATTCCGCCGTCTGCGGATAGCGCGAGGCGGCGGCTTTGGTGTACGCGAGCACCCGCGGCAGATCCTTCAAGTAACCGGACTTGCGGTCGCGATAGTAAAGGCGCGCGAATATGCCGAGCACCTTGATGTGCCGCTGCAGCCCCATGAGATCGAACCAGCGAATGAACTCGGCTTCATCGGCGTCCAGATCGAAACCGGCTTGCAGCAGCTGTTCGCGATAGCGCAGCGCCCAATCGTTGACTCGCGCAGCCGGCCAGACAATGTAGCAATCCTTGAGCAGTGAAACCAAATCGTAGGTGACGGCACCGGACACCGCGTCCTGAAAGTCGAGGATCCCGGGGTTGGCGTCCGCGCTCACCAGCAGATTTCGCGAATGATAATCCCGATGCACGAACGTCGCCGGCTGCGCCAGCGCGGACCGCACCAGCGCCTCGAACACTCCGTCGAGCATCGCGCGCCCGGCGCCGGCCTCGAGGCCGAGGTGGCGTCCAAAGAACCATTCCGGCATCAGCTCCATTTCGCGCATCAACAGAGTGCGGTCGTAGGGCGGCAGCGAGCGCGCCGCCGCGCGGCCGCGGGTCTGCATCGTCACGAGAGCGCCCAAAGCATCGGCATAGAGCCGATCGACCTCGCGCTCGGCCGACAGAGCATCCAGGTACTGCCGGGTGCCCAAATCGGACAGCAACAGGAGGCCGTGGCGCAGGTGGCGCGCCAAAATCACCGGCACGTTCAACCCGATGCCCTTCAGCGTTTGCGCGACGTTGACGAACGGTTCAAGCGCTTCCTTGTCCGGCGGGGCATCCATGACGATATACGTATCGTTGCCGCGGGTGAGCCGAAAGTAGCGGCGGAAACTGGCATCGCCGGAGGCCGGTTCGATCCGGCCCGCACTGAATCCCAGATCCTCCGTGACCCATCGAGTCAGCAGCTCCAGGCGGGAATCGCTTGCATCCGGTACACCCATGCTTGACCATTCGTACACCGCTAATGCGGCGGTTCAAGTATACCGACTAAGGCGATTCACTTTGCCCATGGCTTCTCACGTTCGAGCCGCATTGGCCGTCATTTTCTGCCTTCTGGCAACTTCCCGGGTCCGCGCCGGCGACATGTGCCCCGCTCCTCCAAAACGCCACGCGCCGACGGCCGCCGCCGTTGCCGCGGCGGCGGCGGGCGATCATCGCATCCGGATCGACAGCGACGGCGCCTCCGTCGATGCCGACGGCTCCGCGGTATTGACCGGCCACGTGCAGGCTCACCAGGACGAGCGCAGCGTTTCGGCCGACTCGGTCACCTATGACGAGGAGACCGGCAAATTGGTGGTCACGGGCGCGGTCGACTTCGAGGATCCGCGGCTCAGCATCCGCAGCGACAGCGGCCTGTACGATGCGCTGGGCGGCGCGAATTTCAGCAAGTCGAATTTCCAGATCTTCGACCGCAATGGCCGCGGCTTCGCGCAGCAAATAGCGGTGCACCCCGACGGCAAGGTCAATCTCGAGAAGGTTCGATATACCACCTGCCCCGTGGGCAATCAGGATTGGATGCTGCAGGCCTCATCGATCACGATGGACACCGAGCAGCAGCAGGGCACCGCCCGCGGCGTGGTCATGCGATTCAAGGATGTGCCGATTTTCTACTCGCCGTATTTGGCGTTTCCGCTCGGCACCGAGCGCCAGAGCGGCTTGTTATTCCCGAGTTTCGGACACTCCGGCAGCAGCGGCTACCAGCTCGAGGTGCCCTATTACTTCAATTTGGCGCCGAATTACGATCTGACCCTCACGCCCGGCTATCTGTCCGCGCGCGGCGTGCAGCTCGCGGGGGAATTCCGCTTCTTGACGGCGAGTTCGCACGGTCAGATCGAAGAGAATTTCCTGCCGAACGATACGATCGTGCACAGTGATCGCGCCTACGTGCACCTCACCGATGTCACGGATCTACGCCCGGGGCTGCGTTTGGATACCGACATTACCAGCGTCAGCGACAGCAGCTACTTCGAAAACTTCGGGGCCGGCACCGAACAAACCAGCGTGACCTTCCTCGAACGCCGCGCCGACCTGCAGTACTACGACGATGCGTGGCGCATACGCGCCCAGCTGCAGAACTTTCAGACCATCGACACCGCGGTCGATGCGGGCGACCGGCCCTATTCGCGCGTACCGCGAGTGGAAGCCTTTGCCCTGTGGCCGATCCTCGACAGCAAATTCGAGTTTCTATTGAACAGCGAGGCCACCAATTTCATACGCGATGTCGGCCCGGCCGGTGTGCGTATGGATCTCTCTCCCGAGTTCCGCTGGTCGAATCGCACAGCCGGGTATTATTTCGAGCCCGCGGTCGGATACCACTATACGCAATACGACTTGCAGAACGCCTCCTACGGCGAACCGAGCACGCCCACCCGCACCATGCCGTATGGGAGGCTCGACACCGGGCTGATATTCGAGCGGGATGCGGGCTCGCGCGGGCAATTCACCCAGACGCTGGAGCCGCGCATGATGTACAGCTACGTGCCGTACCGCAATCAGAACGCATTGCCGATTTTCGACACCGGCGCTCCAGACTTCAACCTGGTCGAGCTGTACCGCACCAACCGATACGTCGGCAATGACCGCATCGGCGACGCCGATCAGGTTGCGCTCGGCATGACCACACGGCTGATCAATCAAACCACCGGTGTTCAGTACCTGTCGGCGACCGTGGGCCAGATCCGTTACTTGACCCTGCCCGAAGTGACCCTGCCCGGGGAAACCCCGCAGACGACCCATGGCTCGGACATCATCAGCGAGGTATCGCTGACGGCCTACAAGCATTGGAGCGTCAACCTGGATTACCAGGTGAATCCTTATACCTCGCAAACCGACAAATCGGAGGTGCTGATTCAGTACCGTCCGGACCCGTCAGAAGTGGTCAATCTCGGCTACCGATTTCAACGAAACATCTCAGAGATGGCCAATTTCGGCTACCCGTATCAACAGAACTATCAACAAAACTATCAACAGAACTATCAGCAGAACATATTGAAGCAATACGACGGCTCGTTTGCCTGGCCGATAGCCGGCCATTGGAACACCGTCGGGCGCTGGGTTTACTCGATCGACAACCACCAAACCATCGAACAATTGGCTGGAATCGAATACAAGAGCTGCTGCTGGCGCATTCAGCTCCTGCAGCGCCGCTACGTCACCAACCGCTTCGGGGGACTCGACACCTCGATTGCATTACAATTGGAACTGACGGGCTTGAGCTCGGTCGGAAAGCCTGCAAATTCGTTTTTGTCCAAGGAAATCAGCGGATACTCAACCCGCGATGCCAATGCCGAGTAGCCTAACATCATGAAAATTGACGATTTATGCGTAAATTAGCGGCCCTTTGCGGCCTGTTGTGCGCCTTGCTGCTGCTGGCGCCGGCAAGCTTCGCGCAAACCCGGGACATCGGTGCGCACGGCGAGCTCCTTGACCGCATTGCGGCCATCGTGAATGACGGTCTGGTGCTGAAGAGCGATCTGGACGGGCAGATGGATGCCGTGACCAAGCGGCTGCAGGAGCAGAAGATCGATATGCCGCCGCAGAGCGTGTTGCGCCAGCAAGTGCTCGACCGCTTGATTTTGCAGGAAATTCAAATGCAGCGCGCCAAGCATGTGGGGCTCACCATCTCGGACGAGCAGCTCAACAGCGCACTTCAGGATATTGCGCAGCGCAATAAAATCCCTTTCGACCAGTTGCCCACCGCCCTGGGCGCTCAGGGCGTCGACTACAAGCTGTACCGCGAATCCATGCGCAGGGAATTGACCCTGAGCACGCTGCGGCAGCGCGACGTCATCGCCCATATCAACGTGACGCCGCATGAACTCGACCAGTATCTCGCGCGCCAGCAAACTGCCGCGGCGAACGATGAGTTCAACGTGTCGCATATTCTGCTGTCGCTGCCGGAGGCCGCCACTCCGAAACAGCTCGACGAAATCGCTCGCAAAGCCCAGGACCTGGCCGCACGCGCTTCCAAGGGCGAAGACTTCGGCCAGCTGGCGATCGCCAACTCGAACAGCCAGACGGCGCTCGACGGCGGCCAACTCGGCTGGCGCAAAGGCAACCAGCTGCCGCAGTTCATTCTCGAACTCGTGGTCAAGATGAAGCCCGGCGATGTCAGCGAACCGGTGCGCACGCCGAGCGGCTTTCACATCGTGAAGCTCAATGAGCGCCGCGGCGGGGAAACCAAGGTGGTCATCAACCAAATCCACCTGCGCCACATTTTGATGAAGCCGAACGAGCTGGACGATGATGAAACCGTCCGTCAGAAGCTCGGCAAGCTGCGCGACCGCATATTGAAGGGCGAAGACTTCGCCGGCATTGCCTCGACGGCCTCCGAAGATCCCGGCTCGGCGCCTGACGGCGGCGACCTCGGTTGGGCCGGCCCCGGCACCTTCGTGCCGGAGTTCGACAAGGCAATCGCGGAGCTGAAAATCAACGAGATCAGCGAGCCCTTCAAGACCCGGTACGGCTGGCACATCGTGCAAATGCTGGGTACCCGCACCTACGACAGCACCGATGACGTGCGCCGCCAACGGGCGTTTGCCGCGATCCGCGAAAGCAAGGCGGACGAGGAGACCGAGCTTTGGCTGCGCAGGCTACGCGACGAGGCCTTCGTCGAAACCAAGATGTAGTGTACGTACCGCGAATCGTCATAACCTCGGGTGAGCCGGCCGGAATCGGGCCGGACGCCTGCGTAGTTCTCGCCCAGCGCAATTGGCAGGCAGATCTCGTGGTGGCCGCGGACGCCGCTCTGTTGGCGGCGACCGCAGCGGCGCTCGATCTCCGGCTCAAGATCGAAAGATACGACTCCTCGCAACCGGTGGCCGCGCACCGAGCCGGCGCGCTGAAAGTGCTGCATCTGCCGGCCGCGCAGCCGGTGATCGCCGGGGCGCCGGATCCGCGCAATGCCCATTACGTCATCGCGATGCTCGATCGCGCGTGCGATGGATGTATGAACGGGGAGTTCGCCGCGATGGTGACGGCTCCGGTGCAAAAAAGCACGCTCATGGACGCCGGCTTCGCATTCACGGGGCACACCGAATATCTGGCCGGCAGGTCCCGAGCGGCGCTGCCGGTCATGATGCTGGTGAACGGTCCCTTGCGGGTCGCGCTGGTGACGACCCATTTGCCGCTTGCCGAAGTGCCGCGTGCAATCACACCGGAGCGCTTGCGGGCCACGCTGCGCGTCGTGCACATGGATTTGGGACGTCACTTCGCCCTCGGCGCGCCGCGCATCGCCGTTTTGGGTCTGAATCCTCACGCCGGAGAATCCGGGCATCTAGGTCGCGAGGAGATCGAGGTGATTGATCCGGTGATCCGCCAACTGCAGGCGGAGGGCCTGAACGTTTTCGGCCCGATACCGGCCGATACCGCCTTCACGCCGCAGTTTCTCGCAACCGCGGATGTGGTGGTGGCGATGTATCACGATCAGGGTCTGCCGGTCATCAAACATGCCGGCTTCGGCAATACCGTCAATGTCACGCTCGGATTGCCGATTCTGCGCACCAGCGTCGATCACGGCACCGCGCTTACTCTGGCGCGCACCGGCAAAGCGGACGCGGGCAGCATGCGGGCCGCATTGGCTCTCGCGATTGACTTGGCGGGCGTCAGTACGGGTTATGGCGGTTCGTAAACGCTTCGGACAGCATTTCCTGCACGACCCGGGTGTGATACGCCGCATCGTCGATGCGGTGGCGCCCTCGAGCGGCGAACGCGTGGTCGAGGTGGGGCCGGGCCGAGGCGCTCTCACCTGGAGCCTGCTGGAGCGAGCCGGGCAACTGGACGCAGTCGAGATCGACCGCGATCTCGCCCACTCGCTCGCCGCGGATCCTCGTGCGCAGGGCCGATTGCGCGTGCATGTCGAGAACGTGCTCGACACCGACTTCGGGCGCCTGCGCGCCGGCGGACCGCCGCTGCGGATCGTGGGCAATCTGCCCTACAATATTTCCACCCCGCTGCTGTTTCACCTGCTGAAACAGCGGGCCGCGATAGCCGATCTGCATTTCATGCTGCAAAAGGAGGTCGTGGATCGCATGGCGGCGGCGCCCGGCGGCAAGGATTATGGGCGACTGACCGTGATGCTCGCGGCCTACACCGAGGTACAGGCGCTGTTCGATGTGGGCCCCGGGGCGTTTCATCCGAAACCCAGGGTGTGGTCCGCCATCGTGCGCATGCGGCCGAGCGCGCAGCCGCGGTTCGACATCGGCGACGACCGCGCGCTGGGATCGCTGGTGACTGCCGCCTTTTCCCATCGCCGCAAAACCCTGCGCAACGGACTGAAGGGCCTCCTGACCGGCGAGGAAATAGAGGCTTGCGGCATCGATCCGCAATTGCGCCCCGAAACCCTGGCACCGGCGCAATTCGGGCTGCTCGCGGCCCATTACCGGCGGCTGCGGCCCCAACCCGGCGCTTGAGCCGCGATGCACTCCGCTATACTTGCAACTGCATGACCGGCTACCAAAGAATCTTGATCCTCTCGGATCTGTCGAATGACGGCGACCGGGTCATCATCGCCGGCCGGGACATTGCGGCGTACTCGAACGCCGCCATCGTCGCGCTGCACGTGGTGGAATTCGTGCCGGTCGAGCCGATGGGCGAAACGCTGATGCCGACGATGCAGATCGAGGCGGATCTGGCCGCGCGCTCGCGCGAACGGCTCGATGCGCTCGTCGCACGGCTCGGGCTCAAGGGCGCCAAGTGCAGGGTCGAAATCGGCAACACCAAGGCGGAGATCCTGCGGGTGGCGGCCGAAGAACGCGCCGATTTGATCGTTCTGGGCAGCCGCGAACGCCACGGTCTCGCGATCCTGGTCAATTTTACCGAGGACACGGTCCTGCACGCCGCGCATTGCGACGTGCTGGCGGTGCGCCTGAACTAGGCTCATGGCGTCCGTACCGGCCAATCCGCGAATTCACGTCGAAGTCGAAACCTCCTATATCGAGGAGCAGTCGAGCCCGGGGGAAAAGCGCTTCGTATTCTCGTACACCATCACCATTCGCAACGAGGGACAGGTTCCGGCCCGTCTGCTCACGCGCCATTGGATCATCACCGACGCCAACGGCAATGTGAAGGAGACGCGCGGCGAAGGGGTGGTCGGCGAGCAGCCCTACCTCAAGCCCGGCCAGGGATTTCGCTACTCCAGCGGCACGGTCATCGAGACCCCGGTCGGCACCATGCAGGGCAGCTATCAGATGCTGTCCGACAACGGGCAGCAATTCGATGCGCCCATCGCACCGTTCAGGTTGGCGATGCCCGGAGTTTTGCACTAGGCCGACCCGATGGCCCTCTATGCAATCGGAGATGTGCAGGGTTGCGACACCGAACTCGCAGCGCTGCTCGAAGCCATAGGCTTTTCGGCGGATCGCGACCAGGCTTGGTTCGTGGGGGATCTCGTGAATCGCGGCCCGGCCTCGCTGCAGGTCTTGCGCCGTGTCCGCGCGCTCGGCGATGCCGCCACGGTCACGCTCGGCAACCATGACCTGCACCTGTTGGCGGTTGCGCTCGGCTGCGCGCCGCTGCGCGGCGACGACACGTTGGCGGAGGTGTTGGCCGCGCCCGATCGCGACGCCCTGCTCGAATGGCTCCTGCAGCAGCCGCTGCTGCACCAAGATCGAACGCTCAGTCTGTGCATGCTGCACGCGGGTTTGCCGCCGCAGTGGGACCTGCGAACGGCGCAGGACTGCGCCCGCGAACTGGAGCGCGCCTTGCGGCACAATCCCGAGAAGTTGTTCAAGCAGATGTACGGCGACAAGCCAAACCGGTGGGACCCTGCGCTGCGCGGCGCGGAGCGCCTGCGATTCATCGCCAATTGCTTCACGCGGCTGCGCTACCTCGATAGGGAGGGACGCTTGGCGCTGCGCGAAAAGCATGCACCGACGGAATCGCCGCGGCCAGCGCTGATCCCCTGGTTCGGTGCCGAAAACGCCGCCTGGCGGGGCACGCGCATCGTCTTCGGTCACTGGTCGACGCTGGGTTTTTTCAGGAACGCGGATGTCATCGGACTCGACACCGGATGCGTCTGGGGAGGAAGCCTCACCGCGTTGCGCTTGGATGTGCCGGATGCGCCGCCCGTACGCATCGAGTGCGCGACCTCGCTATAATACCGCCATGCACCTATCGGCGCCGTTCAACCTGCGCGAGTGGATCGACCGGAACCGCGGCCTGCTCAAACCGCCGGTCGGCAACAAACTTCTGGTCGAGGACAGCGAGTTCATCGTCATGGCGGTGGGCGGCCCGAACTCCCGCAAGGATTTTCATCATGACCCCGGCGCGGAATTCTTCTACCAGCTCGAGGGCGACATGGTGCTCAGAACCATTCAATCGGGCCGGCTCACAGACGTGCCGATTCGCGAAGGCGAGGTTTTCCTGCTGCCGAGCGAGGTGCCGCATTCGCCCCAGCGACCCGCAGGCAGCGTCGGCATCGTGGTCGAGCGGCGCCGCGGCGCCGACGAAATGGACGGATTCTCGTGGTACTGCGAGAGTTGCGGTCATTGCCTGTATCTCGAGCGGATCGCGGTGCGCAACATCGAGACGCAGCTGCCCGGGATATTCGCGAAATTTTATTCGAACCTCCAACTCCGCACCTGCACCTCCTGCGGCACCGTGCTCGAGCCGCCCGCCGGATGAGCGTCGCCGGCCGAGCGTAGCCTGAGCGGTGTGGCATTAAACGAGGCCGGCGCGCACCAGCAGGATGCGCGCGATCCGCTGGCGGAATTCGCCGCCGAATTTCATCATCCGCATGATGCGACCGGCCGCCGCCTGGTGTATCTGTGCGGTCATTCGCTCGGACTGCAGTGCAAATCGACCGCGGAATACGTCGCGCAGGAATTGATCGACTGGCAGCGCCTCGCGGTGCTCGGTCATCACGCGGCGGAGCGTCCGTGGCTCAATTATCACCAGCGGGCGAGCACCGGCCTTGCCGCGCTGGTCGGCGCCGCCGAGACCGAGGTCGTCGCCATGAATTCCCTGACCGTGAACCTGCACCTGATGATGGTCAGTTTCTTCAGACCGAGCGGCCCACGCAACCGCGTGCTGATCGAAAAATCGGCGTTTCCGTCCGATCGATACGCCATCGTCTCGCAACTCGAATTTCACGGACTGAATGCGGCGGAACACCTGATCGAGATCGCGCCACGCGCCGGCGAACGCTGCCTGAGGACAGAGGATCTCATTGCCTGCCTCGAGCGCGAGGGTACCCGCCTGGCCCTGGTGCTGTTGCCGGGCGTGCAGTATTTGACCGGCCAGGCGTTCGATCTAGGTCCGCTCATCGCCGCCGCGCGCGGCACCGGCGCGAGCGTCGGCCTCGACCTTGCGCACGCGGTCGGCAACATCCCGCTGCACTTGCACGATTGGAATGCCGATTTCGCGGTCTGGTGCAGCTACAAGTATCTGAACGCGGGGCCCGGCGCCGTCGGCGGCTGCTTCGTCCACGCGCGCCATGGCGAGCGCCGCGATTTGCCGCGATTTGCCGGATGGTGGGGGCATCTCGAATCGACGCGATTCGAGATGGGAGCGCAATTCACGCCCGCCGCCGGCGCCCAAGGCTGGCAGATCAGCAACCCGCCGATACTCTCCACCGCTCCGCTGCTCGCTTCGCTCGATGTGTTTAAGCGCGCCGGCATGGCGCGGCTGCGCGAGAAGTCGATTTCGCTCACCGGATTTTTACGGTCCTTGATCGAACATCTGCTGCCGCGGGCGGTGCAGATCGTCACGCCCGGCCAGGCGAGCGAGCGTGGTTGCCAGTTGAGTCTGCGTCTCGCCCTTCCCGCACCGCGGGCCAGGCGCTGCCACGAACAGCTGATTGCGGCGGGCGTGATCGGGGATTGGCGCGAGCCGGACATACTGCGCTGGGCGCCGGTACCGCTCTACAATTCGTATCAGGACGTATTCACCGCCGTCGGGGCGCTGGCGAGCGCGGTCAGCTCGTGAAATTACCGGGCGATTCTGCCTCGATAGTCGGCGCGGGACCCACCGGCGCGCTGCTCGCGATACTCCTGCAACGCCGCGGCCTGCGGGTGACGCTCTACGAAAGCCGCCCCGACCCGCGCCACGGCGCCGGCGAATCCGGCAGATCCATCAATTTGGCGCTGGCGGACCGCGGCATACATGCCTTGAAGCTCGCCGGCGTGTTCGCTCAAATCGAGAGCTCGCTGGTGCCGATGCGCGGCCGGTTCGTTCATCCGCGCGATGCGTCCGGCTCGCTGCAGCCGTACGGTCAGCGGCCCGGCGAGGTCATCTACTCCATTTCACGGCAGCAGCTCACTCAAGCGCTGCTGCGCGCAGCGCAGCACGAATCCGGGGTTGTCGTGAATTTCGAGCATCGCCTGGAGAATGCCGATTTCGACGCACGCGTGGCGCAGATTCGGGACCTGCGCCGCGACCGCATCGTCGAGGTGCCGATGCAACCCCTGGTGGCCGCCGACGGCGCCGGCTCGGTTATGCGCCGGCGCATGGCCGAACGCGGCCTGATCGAAACGCGAGAACGCGACCTCGAGCACGGCTACAAGGAGCTGTCGATTCCGCCGGGGCCGCGCGGCGGGGAGCGCCTGGATCAAGAGGCTCTGCACATCTGGCCGCGCGGCGGTTTTATGTTGATCGCGCTGCCCAACCTGGACCGCAGTTTCACGGCGACCCTGTTCCTGCCGATGCGCGGCGCCGTGAGCTTCGAAAGCTTGGGTACGCCGGCGGCGATCGATGAATTCATGTCGTCGAACTTCGCCGACGCGCGCCAGTTGATGCCGAATTGCCTGGCGGAATTCCAGTCGAACCCGACCGGGCTTTTAGGCACCGTTCATGCGCAGGGCTGGCAGGCGGGCTCGGCGGCCGCTCTGATCGGCGATGCCGCGCACGCCATGGTGCCGTTTCACGGCCAAGGCATGAATTGCTGCTTCGAGGATTGCATCGAGTTCGACTCCTGCATTGCCCGCTGCGCATCCTGGGAGTCCGCGTTCGCCGAGTTTTATGCAATGCGAAAGCCCAATACCGAGGCAATCTGCGCGATGGCGCTCGAGAACTATCTGGAGATGCGCGAACACGTCGCCGACTCGGCGTTCCTGATGCGCCAGGCCCTGGCGCTGGAGCTCGAGCGGCGCTTTCCGCAGCGATTCATACCCCGTTACTCGATGGTGATGTTTCACCACGAGATTCCGTACAGGATTGCGCAAGAGCGCGGCAGCGTTCAAGCGCGGCTGCTTGCCGAGCTGACTTCCGACGCCGCAACGCTGGCCGATGTCGATTACGCCCGCGCCGCGCGCGAGATCGAATCGCGGCTCGCGCCGCTTCAGCACCTGTCCAGCGTGACGAAACTGTAGGCGCAGGAGTTGTTTGCGTCCGGCCCGTGAAGTTCGCGCCCCGATTCGCGCCACTCCGGGCTCCGCCAGCCCCCGAAGAACGCATCGCCGTCCTCGATCCGGGTGTGCACCAAGGTGAGGTGAATGCGCGACGCCAGCGGCAGGCACAGCCGGTAGACCTCCGCACCGCCGATCACCATGAGCGTGGACGCCGTGCCGGCCGCGATTCGGGCGGCCTCCAGCGTCGCGGCCACGGTGCAATCGCCCGGCGCAAATTCGGGCGAACGGCTGAGCACCAGGTTGGTCCGGCCCGGCAACGCTCGGCCGATCGATTCGTAGGTCTTGCGGCCCATCAGCACGCACTTGCCGAGGGTCAGCGCCTTGAAGCGGCGCAAATCCGCCGGCAGCCGCCACGGCAGGCGGTTGCCACGCCCGATGACATCGTTTTCCGCCGCCGCAACGATCAACTCCATGCGAATTTATACGCCGGCCGCGCGCAACTCGCTAGCGCGGCGCCGATGGTTCGCGGCTGCGGAACCAGCCGGTGAGGCTCAATCGGCCGCGAAGCGTGGGCATCACGGCGTGCTCGCGCCTCTCGCTCAAAAACGCCACCACCCGCCCGCCCAACGGTTCGATATCGGTGTACCGTCCGTCGTCGGTAAAGATCCTGAGCACGCCGCCGTCGGAGGATTGCCAATGCTCGTTGAGATAGAGCACCAGGGACACCCGCCGCTGGTCGCGACCATGCGGCTGATCGACGTGGCGTGCATAGCCCGCACCCGGCGGATACCACGCGTAGTGCCACTCCGATTCGAACAGCCCCAAAAAGGCGCTGCGGTTCAATTGCAGACGCAGCTCCTCGAGCGATTCCAAGAGCTCGCCCTCCGGCGCGAATAGCGGCTCGCTCACCCAGCAAATCGAATCGCCGCGAATTTCCGCGCGGCGCTCCCGCGCCCGGCCGGCGCCGATGCGTGCCGCCACGAAATCGCCGCGCTCGCGGCGCATCTGTGCGCAATTGACCAGCGCCCCGACCTGTTGCGGCGTCAGGAACCCGTCGCGCACCGCGAAGTCGCGGGTGCGAAGGTCGATATCCGTCATCGCGGGGCGTGGCGCCGAGCTTCGCGGCGGCCCGCCTTTTTGGATTTGGCGCGTCCCCGCGCGGCGCGTTTCGGGAGCGCTTCCAGCATGCTGCCCCGGCAGTTTGGCACCCCGCAGCGGCACGCGAACACCTGGTCGACATCGGCCGCGTCGTCCGGGTCGCGCTGAATCTGATAATCGTAGGCCAATTCCTCGCCCGGCTGGATCGTACGGATGGATTCGACGAAGATCCGCCGAGCCACGCTGATGCTTTGGCAATTCGGATCGCAGCCATGGTTGATGTAGCGCGCCTCGTTGCCGTTGACGCCGGCGTCGATGACGGTCTTGGCGTCGACCGTGAACAGAAAGGTGTGGTTGTCCTGCGAGCCCTTGTCCACGTATCGCGTATCGGCCACTTCATGGCTGATCCGCTCGCCGAGGTACTCGAGGATGCGCGTGCTCCTGCGAATCCGGCGCAGCGCGAACACCCCATAACCGTGAATGGATGAGTGGCGAACTTCGATCATCGGCCGCTTGTGCACGCGTTTCTTTTTCATGAACCCTCAAACGGCGATCGGCGCCTTGATCGGCGCATGGTGCCGGTAATTCTGGACGTCGAAATCCGCGAAAGCGTAGCTGAACAGATCCGCCGGCCTGCGCCGGAACTCGAGCCGCGGCAACGGGTATGGAATTCGCGACAATTGCAGGTCCGCCTGACTCAGATGATTCAGGTACAGGTGGCAATCGCCGCCGGTCCAGATGAACTCGCCGACCCCGAGGTCGCATTGCTGCGCCACCATGTGAGTGAGCAGCGCATAGGATGCGATGTTGAACGGCACGCCGAGCAGCGCATCGGCGCTGCGCTGGTACAGCTGACAGGACAGCCGTCCGCCGGCCACATGGAATTGAAACAGCGCGTGGCACGGCAGCAGCGCCATTTTGTCCAGTTCGCCGACGTTCCACGCGCTCACCACCAGGCGTCTGGAATTTGGATTCTTCTTGATTTGATCGACCACATCGGCGAGCTGATCCACGGTGCGCCCATCGGCGGTCGGCCAGCCGCGCCACTGTTTGCCGTAAACCGGGCCCAGATCGCCGTGCTCGTCCGCCCATTCATCCCAGATGGTCACCTTGTGATCGCGCAGGAACTTGACATTGGTGCCGCCCTGCAAAAACCACAGCAGCTCGTAGACGATCGAGCGCAGGTGCAGCTGCTTGGTGGTTACCAGCGGAAGACCGGCATCCAGGTCGAAGCGCATCTGGTGGCCGAAGACACTCAAGGTGCCGGTGCCGGTGCGGTCCTCTTTGTGCGCTCCAGACTCGCGTATGTGGCGCAGGAAATCGAGATATTGCCGCACCCTAGAGGCCCGCCCGCGCCTTGGCGGCGCTCAAATTGCCGCTTGGCCGGCGCGATCGATAGGCGTAAATCAACACCGCGGCGCCGCCGAGAATCATGGGTATGGTCAGCAGCATGCCCATGGTCAGCCAGTCGCCCGCCAGGTAGCCGATGTTGGCATCGGGCAGCCGGACCCATTCAACGGTAAAGCGCGCGCATCCGTACACCAACAGGAACAGGCCGATGGGCGCCAAGCGCGGCCGCGGCTTGGAAGTGAACCACCAGATCACCAGGAACAGCACCAGACCCTCCAGGGCCGACTCATAAAGCTGCGACGGGTGCCTCGCAATCAACACGCCCTCGGCATTCGGTACCCCGAACCCCCACGGCAGATTCGTCGGCTTGCCCCAAAGCTCGCCGTTGATGAAATTTCCGAGGCGCCCCGCCATCAAGCCGATGCCCGGAAGCGGCGCCAGGAAATCGAGCACATCGCCCACATGCTTGGCCTTGACGCGCGCGAACAGCAGCGTCGCCGCCAGCACGCCGAGCATGCCGCCGTGAAACGACATGCCGCCGTCCCAAATGCGGAAGATGTTCAGCCAATTCTCGGCGATGACGTCGTGGCCGTAAAACAGGCACCAGCCCGTCCGTCCGCCGGCTATGACGCCCACCGCGCAATAGAAGATCAGATCGTCGATATCGAGCGGCGTCCAAGTCGAGCCCGGCTGCCGGGCGCGGTATCTCGCTAGCCACCAGGCCGCGGTGAATCCGATCAGGTACATGATGCCGTACCAATGGACGCGCAATGGACCGATGCCGAAGAGTGGCCCGATCGAAATCGCTATGGGGTCGATGTGTGGATAGGTCAGCATGCGCGCTACTTTAAACTGTCGTGCACGCGACAGAAATAGGCTTTGAGATAGCGGGTTTCCGCAATCGCCGGGTGCACCGGATGATCCGGCGCCTGTCCGCCCATTTCCAGCAACTGCACATGCTTGTCGGCGCCGCGCGCCGCCTTGGCGATCGCATCCTCGAGCTCCTGCGCGCTCACGTGATAGGAGCACGAGCACGACACCAGGATCCCGTCGGCGGCCAGCAGCTGCATGGCGAGCTGATTCAGGCGCTTATACGCCGCCAGACCCTTCGGCAGGTCCCTTTTTTTCTTGGCAAACGCCGGCGGATCGACGATCACGATATCGAATCGGGCCCGTTCCCCGAGCATGGCTTCCAGAACCGCGAACGCGTCGCCTTTGCGCGCGGTGATGCCGAGCCTGTTGCGCTCGGCGTTTTTCACGGCCAGATCGAGCGCGAGCGCCGAGCTGTCGACGCAGATCACCTCCGCCGCACCGTCCCGCGCCGCACTTATTCCCCAGGCGCCCACATAGCTGAACACATCGAGTACCCGCGCGCCCGCGCGCACATATTTCCTCAACGCCCGCCGGTTGGCCGCCTGATCGAAGAACCATCCGGTTTTCTGTCCCGCAGCGAGCGGCAGCAGGAATTTCAGGCCCTCCTCGACCACCGAGCCGTATTCGTCGATGCCGCCCTTGGCGGCCTCGACGTAGGACGGTAAACCCTCCAATTCGCGCGCAGCGCCGTCGTTCTTGAACAGCAGCGTTTCACACTCGAGCACCTGCAGCACCGCCTCTTGAATCTGCGGCTTGAGCCGTTCCATTCCGGCAGTGCCGATTTGCACCACGCATTGCGCGCCGTAGCGGTCAATCACCAAACCCGGCAGCCCGTCGGATTCGCCGTAGACCACCCGGTAGTACGGCTCCGCATACAGCCGTTGGCGCAACGCAAGGGCGATCCGCATGCGCGCCGCAAACCACGCGGCATCGGGCAGTTTCCAGGTGCCCAGCAGCCGCGCGCAGATGAGCGACTTCGGATTTACGTAAGCCAAACCCAGGGCGCGGTCGTTGTGGGCCAGCACGCGCACCAATTCGCCGGGCTTGAATTTGGGCAGGGGCGTTTGCAGCGTGTCCACTTCGTTGCTGAACACCCACAGATGGCCGGCGTTGAGCCGGCGGTCCTCATTGCGCTTCAAGCGCAGCACCGGCAATTCAGCAAACTCAGGCATAGGAATGGCTCAGCAGGGCGAAGGCGCGCATTCTAACCGACGCGCACCTCAAGGATAGAGTGCAATCGGCTTGGCCGAAAACTCTTCGAGATAAGCCGCGATTCGGCTCCGCAACTCGCCATGCAGGGAATCGGAGTAAGCCGGTGCGAGATTCCAATCGAACGCCCACGGTTGCGCGGTGCGAGTGGCCTCGGGTTCGGCCGCCTGGCGGGGAAAGACATGCGCGTGCAGCGCCGGCTCGACGTTGCCGAATATCGCATAATTGACGCGTATTGCACCGGTGCTCGCCAGAACCGCATCACCGATGAGAGCCATGTCGGCGAGAAATTGCGCCCGGTGCGCCGAGGCCAGCGCATTCAAGTGGTCCGCAACCGGATCCGCCAGCAGCAGGCAATAGCCTGGAAACACCTGCCGGTCGCCCATCACCGCCCAGCCGGATCGCATTTTGGCAACCATCGCCGGAGCATCGCCCGCGCGGCAGCGTTGCACCATGCGGTGTATCGCGGTCGCGCGGGGTGCTACCAGGCTCACGATTGGCTGCGAAACATGAAGTACACGGCGCCCAGCATGCAGCACCCGGCCCACACGAAATCCAGCCTGAACGGTTGCTTCATGAAAATCATGAGAAACGGCACGAACACCGACAAGGTGATGACTTCCTGCATGATCTTGAGTTGCGGCAGACTCATCACCGTGAAGCCGATCCGATTTCCCGGCACCTGCAACAGGTATTCGAAAAGCGCGATGCCCCAGCTCAACACCGCCGCCACGAACCACGGCTTGTCGTTCAAGGTCTTGAGGTGCGCATACCACGCGAAGGTCATGAACACATTCGATAGAGTCAGCAAGCCGATCGCCTGAAGCGTGGGTAGCATGGGTTTCATTTACGGGATGATCCATGTACGGTGTTTCGCCATCCGGCTGATCGTAGCAAATGAATCCGGGGAGTACTTGAATTGCGAGTCATTGCAGGCGCGCTGGCCATCCTCATCGCCGCGGTCGCATCCGCGGCCCCTGCGCCAACGGCGGCGCGCGACCGGTTGCTGTGGAGTGACGGCCGCAAACCGACGGCGCAGGCTATCTCCCTGGTGCAGCAGCTGCGCCAATGCGCGGAACGCGGCTTGGACCCGGAGGATTATCCGGTCGATCGCCTGGCGAGCCGATTGGCCGTCCTGACCGGTGCGACGCCGTCCGCTGCCGGTACGGCGCAATGGGCCGCATTCGATGCCGAAATGACCCGTGCCGGTCTGCAGTTTATCTCCGATCTGCACTATGGCCGAATCGATCCGGCCACGGTCGGACACAACCTGTCGGTCGGCCGGGTCAATCTGGACCTGCCGGCGACGCTCGAGCGCGTGGCGGCTGCCGGCGAGGTGCCGGCTGCACTCGATGCGCTCGAACCGCGGTTCACGCACTACGCACTGTTGAAGAAGCAGCTATCGCACTATCGAGTGCTGGCGGGCGAGGACGACATCACCAGGCTGCCGCCGCTGCCCGCCAAATCGGTGAGACCCGGCGGTACTTATGCCGGCGCCCCGCAACTCCAACAACTGCTGTGCGCGCTCGGCGATGCCACGCCCTGCGCGGCATTGCCGCCGCAATCCCTGACGCCCGCGCTCGTCGACGCCTTGAGGCATTTCCAGTCCCGGCATGGTCAGAAGCCGGACGGCGTCCTGGGGCGCGCGACGTTTGCGCAGCTCACGCGCCCGTTGCGCCTGAGGGTGCGGCAAATCGAGCTCACCATGGAACGTTGGCGCTGGCTGCCCACTGAACTCGAGAGCGCACCCATCATCGTCAACATCCCGCAATTCCGTCTGTTCGCCTTCGAATCGACCAGCGACTCGGAAGCCAGCATCCGCCAAATGGATGTCATCGTCGGTAAGGCCTTCCATGCCACTCAAACCCCGGTATTCAGCGCGGAAATGACCTATTTGGTATTCCACCCCTATTGGGACGTCCCCTATGACATCGCCCGCAAGGAAATCGTCCCGGCCGCGCGCCGCGATCCGGCCAGCATCGCGCGGCATCAAATGGAGATTGTGCGCGGCGGCGGCAATTCGGTCACCGTCATGCCCGACACCGCCGAGAACATCGAACTGCTGGCCAAGGGTGCGCTGCGCGTGCGCCAGAAGCCGGGCCCCAATAATTCCTTGGGGCTGGTGAAATTCATGCTGCCGAATCCCTACAACGTATATTTGCACGGCACGCCGGCGCAAGCGCTGTTCGGCGAATCGCGGCGAGATTTCAGCCATGGCTGTGTACGGGTGAGCGATCCCATGGGGCTCGCGCAGTACGTATTGCGTGACTCGCCGGAATGGACCCGGGAGAGGATTTGGGCGGCCATGAACGGAGAAGAGCCGCTCATAGTCAAGCTCAAGAACCACATCCGCGTGTTCATCGTCTACGGTACCGCAATGGCCACTGAACAAGGCAACATTCTGTTCTTCGACGACATCTACGGTCACGACGAGCGCTTGGAACAGGCGCTTAAAGCGCGGCGCGCGCATTCCGGCGCGTCTTAGGCTCCGGGACGCTATCATCGGCGCATGCCCATCACGCTCGGCCATCTGCGCCGCTATGCGATCGCCCGTTCCCTCTTCAAGCCGACCACGCTTTCGCGCGCAATAGATAAACTCGGCTTCGTGCAGGCCGACCCGATCCGCGCTCCCGCCCGGGCCCAGGACCTCACGCTGCGCCACCGCGTCGCGGGGTACTGCGCCGGCGACCTCGAGCGCCGCTACCCGCGCTTGCCGCTGGAAGAGGATTTCTTCGTCAATTACGGCTTTCTGCCGCGTGCGCTGCACGGTCTCATGCATCCCCGCGCGCCGCAATCCGCGTGGAGCCCTGCGCGCGAGCGCAAGGCACGGGCTCTGCTGGAGTTCGTCGGCGCATGCGGCACGGCGCACCCGCGCGCCGTGGACGCGCATTTTGCGCACGGTAAGGTCACGAATTGGTTCGGCGGTTCTTCCAATGCAACCACACGCCTGCTCGACGAAATGCACTATCGCGGATTGCTGCGGGTCGCGCGCCGCGACGGCGGAATCCGCGTGTACGCGCTGCGCGCGAGCGACGCGCCGCTTGCCGGCGATTCAGCCGCCGCCGCTCGTATCGACGCGCTGATCGACGTGATCGTGCAGGCCTATGCGCCGCTGCCGGCGAGCAGCCTTGGCCGTTTGTTGAGCCTGCTGCGCGGCGGTGCGCCCCAATGGGCGAAGCATCGGGTGGCGGCGCTCGAGCGGGCGCGGCAGCGCCTGGCTCACGCCCGCATCGAGGGCATCGACTGGTATTGGTCCGCCGCCGAGAGCCCGGCATCGGCCCGCTGGCGGCCCGCCGAGGGGGTGCGTTTACTCACGCCGTTCGATCCGGTGGTGTGGGACCGCCATCGATTCGAAATTTATTGGGATTGGCGCTATCGATTCGAAGCGTATACGCCTGCGGCGAAGCGCAAATTGGGCTACTACGCCATGCCCATCTTGTGGCACGAACGCATTATCGGCTGGGGCAATCTACGCATCGCCGGCAGCTCGCTCGCCGCTGATTTCGGCTACGTGAGCGGCCGCGCGCCCCGGGACCGCGCATATCGCGCCGGCCTCGATGAGGAGCTTGCGCGCATCCGCGCCTTCCTCGATCAGCCGCGCCAGGTGCGCAGCGCTCCGGTGTCCAAGTGCACGAAATCGGATCTGCGGTAATAGCCTACGCCGCCGCGGCTCAGGGCCAACGCTCCGGCGGCAAGATCCGCGCAATCGACGCCCTCGAGGCGCACATCGACGGCGCGCCCTTCCAAATGCAGACTGTGGCGCGCCACGCCGTTGCTGCGCTCGCGCAGCCGTTCATTGGTCTGCGGCGACCGGTAGCCTGAGATCACGCCAAATACCGGATCGACGCCCATTCGACGCGCCACGTCGTACAGGTAATCGAACAACGGCGGGTCGATGGGGTGCTGCTCACCGTTGCGGTAATCGCGCAGAAATACTTGAGCGGCCGCGAGCGCGCTGGGAATGTAGGTGTCGTCTCGAAAAAACTCGAGCTCGATCGACTCCGGTGTGTGCAAGTTGCGCAATGCCAGCCGCTTGACCAGCGTGGAGTCATTCGCCCGGGCACGCGGCGCCCACGCTGCGACCGCGGACGCACCGGCCACCAGCGCGCCGGCTTTGAGCACCCGTCGGCGGCTCCAAGTCACCACCCGGCTCATCGCCCTTCGCCCTCTCGCCATAGCCGGCCGCCATCGAGCGTCAGCACCGTCGGACGGGGAAAGAAGTTGAATTCGGAGGAGCAGGCCCAGGTGTAGGCGCCCATCGAGCGCCCGACGATGAGATCGCCGTTCTTGAGCTTCGGCAGCGCCATATGCTCGTTGATGACGTCGATGCCGTCGCAGGTCGGCCCGGCAAGCACCGAGGGGTAGGTGGGCCCGGCCGCCGCCAGACACTCTATCGGATAGGATGCATGATCGTACATCTGGCCGCTGTAGCTCCCGTACACGCCGTCGTCGAGATAGTACCACCAGCGCCCGTCGCGCAATGCGCAGCCCATGACCGAGGACACCGCCGCCGCGGCCGGCGCAGCGATATAGCGTCCCGGTTCGGCGATGATGCGCATCGGCGGCGCGAGCGAACTCAAGGCACGACAAATTGGCGCGCAAAATTCCTCGATGGGGCTCGAGCGCTGCAGGTAATCGACCGGAAATCCGCCGCCGATGTCGAGCGTTTCGAGCCTGTGCCCGCGCTGTGCCGCCTGCCCGATCAGGTCGCGGCACACCTCGATGGCCTCGACATGCATGGCGGGCCCGGATGCCTGGGAGCCGGCGTGAAACGACAGTCCCTCGACCTTGATGTCCAGCTTCGCGGCAAGCGCCAGCAGATCCGCGACCGCACCGGGGTCGCAGCCGAATTTACGCGAAAAGTCGCACACCGCATCGCTGCGGAAGGCGACCCGGATCAGCAACGAGGCGCGGGTTCTGAATTTGACGAATTTGCGCAATTCGTCCGCGTTGTCGACGACGAATCGCGTCACGCCGAACGACAAAGCGGTGCGGATGTCGCCGTCGCGCTTGATCGGGTGGGTATGAATGCAGCGCTCGGCCGGCACCCCGAGACGGCGTACCAAGTCGATTTCGCCGTTGGTTGCCAGATCGAAATAGGCGCCCGCCGCACGCAGCGTGTCGACGACCGAAGCGTGCGGCAATGACTTGACCGCGTAGTGCAGGTCCACTCCGGGCAGTGCCGCCGCCAGCCGCTGGTACTGGGCGCGCACACGGCCCGCATCGATGATGAAAAGGGGCGACCCGTATCGGGCCGCCAGATGCCTGAGCGAGTCGGGCGCAAGCGGATCGGCCGCCGGATCGAGTTCCTGAGAATCGACTGCGCGCAATCTGGTAATTCCGGGCGCCTTGGCCATCTGATCAGCTCGCATTCAAGGGTTCAACCCGCGCTCAATTCGAGCGGATCCTCGCGCATTCCGCTGGCGTGCTGCAAGCGGTCCAGAATTGCGGCCCAGCGTTCGTCCTGCGGCAATTCCTGCACCAAGATCCTCACGCAGCCGGCACGGTCCAGGGTGCGCAAATGATTATAAAGATTATGAGCGTACGCCTCGGGCCTTTTCCCCGCATTGATCCACGTCATAAAACGCGTGGTATGCAGCGGCGGGCGCATCGCCAGAACCGCCACCTTTTCCTGGCGCGCCACCAGCTCGCCGGCCTGCGCCTCCAGTTCGTCGGTCGGCACGATCTCGAGCGGCGTCGTCGGGGCATAATGCAGCGCCCGGTCGCCGGGAGCGCGCGGCGCCGTGCCTCCGACCGTCAATTCTCCGACCACCGCTTCGATCTGCGAGCGGGTGATGAACCCGGGACGCAGCAATCGCATTTCGTTGTTGATGCACGACACGATCGTCGACTCGAGACCGATCGGCGAGTCCCCGCCATCCAGAAGCACCCGGACCGCATCGCCGAACTCGTCTCGCACGTGCTCGGGCTTGGTCGGACTCAGGCGGCCATAACGATTGGCGGAGGGCGCCGCTATGCCGCCGCCGAAGGCGGTCAGGAGCTGCTGCGCCATCGGATGCGAGGGAATCCGAATGCCGATGCTGTCTTGTCCGCCGGTGACGATGTCGTTGACGTTGTCCGCCTTCGGCAGGATCAAGGTGAGGGGACCGGGCCAAAACATGCCCGCCAAGCGTTCCGCCGCCGGCGGCACATTCGCCACCCAACGGTGCAGGTAGCGCGGGTTATCCAGATGCACGATCACCGGGTGGTCCGCCGGACGGCCTTTGACCTCGAAAATCTTGCGCACCGCCGCCGGATTGGAGGCATTGGCTCCGAGCCCGTAGACGGTCTCGGTCGGGAATGCCACCAAGTCGCCGGCGCGCAGCGTTTCGACGGCTTCTTCGATTTCGGTCTGTGTCGCTCTTACCACAGGCTCATGATATCAAATGCGCCGTTGCAGGAACTTCAGGTCGAGCCAGCGCCCGAACTTGAACCCGACTTCGTGCAAATGAGCCACCACCTTGAAGCCGAGGCTCTGGTGCAGGCCGATGGACACGGCGTTGTCCGCGTCGATGCCGCCGATCATCACGTGCTTGTGCATGCCGGCCGCCGCCTCGAGCAGCGCGAGAATGAGCGCCCGGCCGATACCGCGGCCGCGGAATTCGGCGCGCACATGGACGCTGTGTTCGACGCTGTAGCGATAACAAGGCCACGCGCGAAACTCGCCGAATGTGCCGAATCCCAGGACACCCGAGCCGTCGTGCGCAACCAGCACCGGGAAGCCGCCGGCGGCTTTCGCCTCGAACCAGTCCTCGCGGTTCGATAACGTGACCTCCTGGTCCGAATACACCGCGGTGGTGTCGCGAATCACCTCGTTGTAAATGGCCAATATTTCCGCAAGCTGCGGGCGGGCGGCGGGGGATATCGCAAATTTCGCGTTCAAGGTGCGCGTGCCACGGCCACTTCGGCGGGGTCGAGGGCGGTGCGCGTCCAGCTGCCGTCGCTGCCGCGAACCAGCTCATAGGCCGGCCAATAGTGATTGTCGAGCTTGAGCGTGATGACGTCGGTTTGCCCGTTCCATGCGACGGTTTTCAGCCGTAACGAGGCCCGATCGGGTTTGCCGCGAACCGCCTTGATGAAAGCATCGAGATCCGCGGTCGGCTGCCCGTCGACTTCAACGATGCGCCTGCCGGCATACAGCCCGTAGCGAGTGGCGGGCGAGCCGTAAAAGAAGAACGAGACGAATACGCCGTACGGCGCGATGCCGCGCTGCGCCGCCATGGCCCGGTGCGGAGCCTGCAGGGTCGCTCCCGCCCAAATCAGCACCCGATCGATATCGCGGCCGTTCAGTTCGCTCGTCTTCAGGGGCAGAATCTTCTCCGCGCCGTCGCGCCACACCGTGACCGACACCTGCGGTTTTTGAACGGCACGCTCCACCTCGCGGAAGCGGTTGACGACCTTGCCGTCGATCGCGAGCAGGAGATCGCCGGGCTCGAGCAATGCCGCGGCGGGCGATCCGGCGACCAGCCGATCGACGCCGAGTACCTGGCGGCGCTGCGGGTCGTGCTCCTCGAACCGGCGCACCCATTCGTCGGGCAGGCCGAGCTTGCGCGCGCCGGCGAGCGACTGCACGTTGAACTCCGCGTCGAAGGAATAGAGGGGCCGTCCGCTGGCGACCACGTCGATCATTTGCGCGACCTGGTCGGCCGGAATGCCGCGATTGACCTGCTCGAGCTCGCGCTGTGTTTCGAAGGCGAAACTCGACCACAGCGCCAGCACTTCGCCTTTGTCGTTGGCCAAAACCCCGTCCATGTCCCCGGGTGCGTTGACCAGATTCACCACCTCCAGATTGCTGTCCCGGAAGCGCAGGGTGCGCGACAACGGGAAGGCAACCGCATCGACGCTAGCCACCTGGGTGCGCTGCGAAACGATTTTGGAATCGTTGCGTTGCCCGACCACCCACACGTCCTCGCCGGGAGCGAGATCCTTGCTGATGAGCGACGCGGCGCGCACCGGCGTGTCGCCGATCGACTTCGGCTCGTAGGAGACGATCGCAAGGTTGTGCAATGGGTGTATGAATTCGACCTTGCCCGGCACCTCGACCGTACCGTTGAAGGTCAGGCGCACGTCGCCCATCGCCAGCGGCACGGTATTGCGGTCGATCGCCACCAAACCGCGTTTGACGTCCACGATCACGCCGGTGCCGTGGTAGTTCTTTTCGGTCACGCCGGACACCGAATACGGCATGTCGAAGGTCACCATGACCAATGACGGCGCAAGGCGATCGATGCGCGGATCGCCGCTCTTCGGGAACTGTGTCGACGCCGGTTTGAGCGGCGCCGCCGCGGGCCCCGCGCTCAAGTCCACGCACGGCCAGATCCCGAGCGCATCGTCACGCTTGCAGTGACGCGCGGGGAACCAGCGCCGATCCATGCGCACCACCTTGAGTTGCGTGGCGCGCGGATCCTCGAGGGTCACATAACGCACGGCCGCCCGTTCGCCGTCCGCAAGATCGGCCAATGCGGCTTCGAAATCGGCGAGCGTCTGCGTTTTTTTGCCGTTGAACGAACTGATCAGCGCACCGTGCGGAATGCCCGCGCTGCCGAATACATAGCCCGGATTGGCGACGTACACGCCAGTGATCGGCAAATTGTAGTGGCGCGCCTGTTGATAGGAGAGCGTGTGCACGACCGCTTCGCCGAATTCCAGGTACTCGTCGGCGGTAATGGCGCTCAGGGACTGCACCTCGAGCGCGTGCCGCAGGCTTTGGTCGCCGCGTTGAATCTCGACTTTGACCTCCTGTCCGACATGATTGTCGAGCACGTCTTCCAAGGCGAAGAACTCCGGCACCGGCTTGCCGTCGATTGCGACCAAAATGTCCCCCGGCGACAAGATGCCGTCCGCCGCGGATCCCGGCTGCACCTCATCGACCACCAGCATCCCGGTGAGCTTCGGGTAGGCGCCGCGCATCCGTGCTTCGGTTGCCGGGCTGAGTCCCAGACGCCGCAATTCGTCGTAGGGCGTGTATTTGAATACCGTCTCCAGGGTGCCGCGCGGCACCGGCTTGCCGGCGTCGATGTATTTCAGCGCGCGCGCAACGGCGGGCAGCGGCAGGTAGAAACTCGACTGCGCGCCGGTTGCGCCGCCGGCGTTGAGCGCCACCACCCGCCCCTCGATGTCGATGACCGGCGACCCCGAAGAGCCGCCGGAAGTGCCGGACGCGGCCTGGTAATAGAACGTATTGAAATCGTTGTACTTGCCGTAGCCGTACTCCGGGGCCTGGCGGTCCAGACGCGCGAGCGTGCCGGCCAGAATCGACAGCTGCTCGCCGGCATCGTTCCCCACCACGCGAATTTCGCGCCCGATCACCGCGCCCGCGGGATACAGCGGCAATTCCGCCGGCTTGATGAAACGCAATTTCTCCGGGTCGTAGCGATAGATGCCGAAGTCGTGAACCGGGTCGCGGTACACGGGGTAGAGCTGCACCTCCTCGCGATTCTGGAAAATGGCCTGCGCCGTCACCGGACCCGGCGTCACCACGTGCCGATTCGTCAATATGAGGCCGCGCTTCGCATCGATGACGAAACCGGTCGCCTGCGCCGTCGTATTCCATTCGGTGTCGAAAGCGCGCGTGCTGTCGATTTGAATGGTCACCACTGCCGAGGCGATGCGCTCGAGTGTCTGCGCCCAATTGGCGCTTTTGCCCGGTTCGACCGGTACGCCGCCGGGCGCGCCCGGCGCCGCCGCTCCCAAAACCCGGCCGGCCAGCATCAGCAGCGAGAGCACTAACGACGTACGGAACATGCCGATCCTTGTTATGAAATGAACTTCAGTGTCCGTGATCGGACAAGATCAGGAGCCATACGGTTCCCAGCATCGCGATACTGAGCATAACGGCTGCCGACCCCATGTCCTTGGCCATGCCGGCGAGCGCGTTGCGCTCCGTGCCGCTGCGATCCACGGCCGCCTCCACCGCGCTGTTCAATATTTCGATCACCAGAATCTGCATCATCGGACAAACCAGGAGGGCCCGTTCGACGCCGGAATGGCCCAAGAACAGGCCGCCGGGAATGACCAATGCCGCCAGGAACAACTCCTGACGGAACGCGGCCTCTTCGCGCCAAGCGTAGCGGAAACCTTGGATAGAATAGCCGAAGGCGCGCAACAGGCGCACCATTCCGGTGGGTTTCTCTCGTTCAGTCATTCAAGCGGCAGGCTTCCACGCCAAATCGGGCTGTTTCACGGCTCGCACGTCGTCCAGCCGCCGGACCGGCATTGTATGCGGTGCGGAGCGCAGTTTCTCGGGCTCCCGTTCCATTTCGCGCCGAATGACCGCCATGGCGTCGCAAAAATGGTCGAGCTCTTCCTTGGTTTCGGTTTCCGTCGGCTCGATCAGCAGGCATTCGGGCACCAACAGCGGAAAATAAGTGGTCGGCGCATGGAACCCCAGATCCAGAAGCCGCTTCGCCACGTCCATCGCGGTGACCTGGTAGCGCCGGTTTTCCTGCTTCAGGGTGATGATGAACTCATGGCTGGCGCGGCGCATCGGGTATGCCGCTTCGTAGCCGGTTTGAATCAGGCGCTTCATCAGATAGTTGGCGTTGAGTGCGGCGAATTCCGCGACCCGCACCATGCCTTCGCGGCCCAACATCCGCATGTAGACATAGGCGCGCAAGTTCACGCCGGCATTGCCCATGAACCCCGACAGGCGGCCGATGGAGTGCGGCACGTCGCGTTCCGTCAACCAGTGATACCGTTCCTCGACCTTGCCCACCAGTGGAATCGGCACAAAGGGCGCGAGGCGCGGACCGACCCCCACCGCGCCGGAGCCGGGGCCGCCGCCGCCGTGCGGTGTCGAGAAGGTCTTGTGCAAATTCATGTGAATGACGTCGAAACCCATGTCGCCCGGGCGAACCTTGCCGAGAATGGCGTTTAGATTCGCGCCGTCGTAGTACAACAGCCCGCCCGCGCCGTGAACGATGCGCGCGACCTCCTCGATTCTGTGCTCGAACACGCCCAGGGTGGACGGATTGGTGAGCATGATCGCGGCCGTTTCGCCGCTCACCGCCGCCGTCAACGCTTCGATATCGATATCGCCGTTGCGGTCGCACGGAATCTCCGTGACGCTGCAGCCGCACATCGCGGCGGTGGCCGGATTGGTGCCATGCGCGGCCTGAGGCACGATGATCTGGCGGCGAGCCGCATCGTTGCGCGATCGATGATAGGCCCTAATCATCGCAACGCCCGCAAATTCGCCTTGCGCGCCGGCCATGGGCGCGAGACTGACCCGCTGCATGCCGGTGATCTCCTTGAGCATTTCCTGCAGCTCGTGCATGCATTCGAGGAAGCCCTGGGGATCGGGCGCGAGCGGATGGCGCGACAAGAATTCCGGCAACATGGCGTAGCTGTTGCAGGCCTTGGGGTTGTACTTCATGGTGCAGGAGCCCAAGGGATAAAAATGCGTATCGATCGAAAAGTTGAACTGCGACAAGCGCGTGTAGTGCCGCACCGCCTGCAGCTCGGAGACTTCAGGCAGCGGTGGCGGCGCTCCGCGGCGCAGGTGCTCGGGGATCTCCGAGGCTGCCGCCGGCTCCGCCGCCGATACCGGCGGCGGAAATTGGCTCCTCGCTTGACGGCCCGGCTTGCTCAATTCGAATATCAGCGGCTCGCGTAATTTCAGGTCGGCCATATTGCATCCCCTCAAATGGCGCCGCGCACATCACGCGCCGGCTGCATGACATCGGCGAGCGCGCGCGCATACGCATCGATGTCGGCTTCCGTCTTGGTTTCGGTCGCACACACCAGCAGCGCGTGCCCGAGTTCCGGGTGGCTCGCGTGAAGATCGAGCCCGCCGGAGATCCCGCGCTCGGCGAGCGCGGCCAACACCGGCGCCACCGGGCGGTTCAAGAGCAGCACCGCCTCGTGAAACCGCGGGCTGTCAAAAGCCGCGGAAACACCGTCGATTTGGCTGAGCGCACGCACCAACTGCGCGGTGCGCTGCGCGCTCGCCGCCGCAACGCCCTTCAAGCCGGCGGCGCCGAGCAGCGCCAGATAGATGGTCGCAGCGGTCACCAGCAGTCCTTGATTGGTGCATATGTTGGAGGTCGCCTTGCTGCGCCGGATGTGCTGCTCCCGCGCCTGCAGCGTCAGACTGAAGCCCGGCCGGCCTTCGACATCCAGGGTCCCGCCGACGATTCGGCCGGGCATTTGCCGCACGTACTGCATGCGCGTCGCCATGAAGCCGAAGTACGGTCCGCCCGAGGCGAGCGGGACGCCGAGCGGCTGTCCCTCGCCGCACACGATATCGGCCCCGCGGGTGCCGCCCGAGAGACCGCCCCACTCGCCCGGGGGCTTGAGCAGCGCCAGCGCAGTCGGATTCACTACCGCGATCACCAGCATGTTCTGGCCGTGCGCCCAATCGGTCAGCCGGTCCACTTCTTCCAAGTTGCCGAAAAAATTGGGCTGTTGCACCACCAGCGCGGCGCAGTCCCGCCCCTCGTACGCTTGCAGCGCCTGTAACGGCACTCGCCCCTCGCGCCGATCGAAATTCACCGCCTCGATTTCCAGATGCTGGTTGCAGGTGAGGGTTCGCACCACCTGGCCATAGGTCGGATTCACCGCGCGCGGCAGCAAGATGCGGCGCGATTCCGAACTGCGGTTCGCGCGCACCGCCATCAGGCAGGCCTCGGCCAATGCCGAGGCGCCGTCGTACAAAGACGCGTTGGATACTTCCATGGCGGTCAATGCGCACATCATCGACTGGTATTCGTAGATCAGCTGCAACGTGCCCTGGCTCGCCTCCGCCTGATAGGGCGTGTAGGCGGAATAGAACTCCCCGCGTGTGGCGATGGCCCACACCGGAGCGGGGATGTGGTGCTCATAGGCGCCGGCGCCGATGAAATTCAACGGCCTGCCGTCGCGCAAGGCGCGCTCGGTGAGCAGCCGGCCGACCTCCATTTCCGACAGTGCCGGCGGGACGCCGCGCAGCGCCGCCGCCTTCAGGCCGGCCGGGATCTCATCGAACAGCTCGTCGATGGATTGCGCTCCGATGACATGCAGCATGCGGGCGATGTCGTCGGCGGTGTGCGGAATGAATGGCATGGCGAGCCTACCCGGCTTGCTCGAGGAATTGCCCGTACTCGACTGCCGTCAGCAAGGCGGCTGCCGCGGACGACGCGTCGGGCTCCACGCGCATCAGCCAACCGGCTCGGTAGGGATCGCTGTTGAGCAATTCCGGACGTCGCGCCAGCTCATCGTTGCTTGCGGCGACCTGGCCCGTGACCGGGCTGTAGACATCGGATGCGGCCTTGACGGATTCGACGACGGCACACGCTTCTCCTGCAGTCACGCGCCGCTTGACTTGCGGCACTTCGACGAACACCAGATCCCCGAGCGCCTCCTGGGCGTGATCCGTGATGCCCACCTCCACCTGTCCGCTTGGCAACCGCCGAACCCACTCGTGACTTCGCGTGTAGTGCAAATCGCCCGGTATGTTGCTCACTCGCCGATCTCCTTTGATTAAATAGGTACCAATATCTTCCCGTTGCGCACGAACGGCGGTTTCACGACGCGCGCCGCATGCGGTCTGCCGCGGATGTCCACCAGCACCCTGGGTCCGGCTCCCGGCGCCAGCCGCGCCAGTGCGATGGCGCGATTCAGCGTCGGCGAAAACGTGCCGCTGGTGACCTCCCCGAGCGGGATCGAAGCATGCGGCGCAACCGCCCCGGCGTCGGTGGCGGCGCTGACTTGCTGGGATTTGCGCAACACCCCGCGTTCCTCGAGCAGCAAGCCGACGAGCGCGGGGTGGACGGTCCCGCGCGCGCGGGTGAGCGCGCTTCGGCCGATGAATTCGCGGGTTGCGGGCTCGAAAGCCACCGTCCATGCCAATCCGGACTCGAGCGGATGGCGGCTTTCGTCCATGTCGTTGCCGTAGAGATTCATGCCCGCCTCCAAGCGCAGCGTATCGCGCGCACCCAATCCGGCGGGCGTGACGCCGTGGGCCACGAGCGCCTGCCAGATGGCGGCGGCCTGCGCAGCGGGCAGCATGATCTCGAAGCCGTCCTCGCCGGTATATCCGGTACGCGCCACGAACCAGGATTCGAACTCGGCGCCGCTGAAGCGGGCGAGCCCCTGCGCCGCGCCGCGCCGCGCCGGCGCCATCAGCGGCAGCGTCTTGGCGATTGCGTTGGGGCCCTGAACGGCGAGCATCGCGAGATCCGTGCGTTCGAGCACCTCCACTCCAAAGGGGGCCGCGTGTTCGCCGATCCACGCGAGATCCTTGCGGCGCGTACCGGCGTTGACGACCAGTCTGAACCACGACTCGGTCATGAAGTAGACGATCAAATCGTCGATCACGCCGCCCGAGGGCAGCAACATGCACGAATACAGCGCCCGTCCGGGAACCGTGAGTTTTGCGACGTCGTTCGCCAGCAGGAAGCGCAGGAACTCTCGGGTGCGCGCACCTTTCAAGTCGGCGATGCACATGTGCGATACGTCGAATATACCCGCGTCTCTGCGCACCGCGTGATGTTCGTCGATCTGCGAGCCGAAGCTGAGCGGCATGTCCCAGCCGCCAAAGTCGATGATTTTTGCGCCCTGCGAAAGCTGGGTGTCGTAGAGCGGAGTTCTCAGGCCCATCGCAACCTCGCTGCGAACGTAAGGAGAGATACGGCAGGCACCCGCCGGTGCCCGTCGCCCCTCTGTCCTTGTGACCTGAGAGATCGAGCGCACCGATGCGCGCTGCTCCCCTTCGGTGGGTCTGCGCCGACGGCGGCGCGACCGCTCTCCAGAGATCGCTAGAGACTGTAGTTCATGTGCCTGAGCGTTTCCGGGCGGTTGCGCCTTCGGCGGTCCTTCGATAAAAAGGACGCTCTCCAAACAGCTCTTCTCGCGATGCGCGCATGATACACGATCCGAGGCGCGTCCTCAGCCGCCGGCCCTTTTGGCCGGCCAGCCCGATTTGATCAACTCCGCGACGATGAGGTCGCGGTGATCGCCCTGAATTTCGATGACCCCGTCGCGCACCGTCCCGCCCGACCCGCAGCGCTTCTTGAGCTTGGCGGCGAGCGCCTCGATGTCCGCCATCGCGAGCGGCAATCCGGTCACCGTCGTGACCCCCTTGCCGGCCCGGCCCTTGGTTTCCCGGGCTACGCGCACCGCGCTCGGCGTCCGCACGCCCGGAGTGCCTTTGGGGCAAACGCATTCGCGCAGCGCACGGCGGCAGTTGGGACACAGGCTGCCTATCCCGGTGGAATAGATGATTCTTGCCGCCACGCTCGCATTATGCCGGTTTGCCGCGAGACGGCGGGAGCCCGTGCGATACGACCGGCCGGCAAGGTAGAATAGTCACCATGAGATCACGCAGAAAGTCATCAAGCGTCAAAGTCGGCGACGTGACCATCGGCGGCGGCGCACCGATCGTGGTGCAGGCGATGACCAATACCGATACGGCGGACATCGAGGGCACGGTGGCGCAAGTCAAAGCGTTGGCGCGCGCCGGGTCGGAATTGGTGCGCGTCACGGTCAACAACGACGAGTCGGCCGCCGCCGTGCCGCACATTCGCGAAAAATTGGACGCCCAAAACCTCGGCGTACCCCTGGTGGGGGATTTCCACTTCAACGGTCATAAGCTGCTCAAGGCTCACCCCGCCTGCGCGCAGGCCCTGGCCAAGCTGCGGATCAATCCGGGCAACGTGGGCCGGGGCAGCAAGCGCGACCCGCAATTCGCAGAAATGATCGAAACCGCCTGTAGGTACGCCAAGCCGGTGCGCATCGGCGTGAACTGGGGCAGCCTCGATCAGGATCTGCTCACCCGCATGATGGACGAGAATTCGAAGCAGGCCGAACCCCGGCCGGCGCTTGACGTGATGCGCGAAGCGATCGTGGTGTCGGCCTTGGACAGCGCCAAGCGCGCCGAGAGCCTGGGGCTCGGTGCGGATATGATCGTGATCAGCGCCAAGGTGAGCGGCGTCCAGGACTTGATCGCGGTGTACCGCAATCTCGCGGCACGCTGCAGCTACCCGTTGCATCTCGGCCTCACCGAGGCCGGCATGGGCAGCAAGGGCATCGTGGCATCGACCGCCGCCATCGGCGTGCTGCTGCAAGAAGGCATCGGCGATACGATCCGTGTGTCGTTGACGCCCGAACCCGGCGGCGACCGTACCCAGGAAGTCATCGTCGCGCAGGAAATACTGCAAACCATGGGCTTGCGCTCGTTCACGCCGATGGTGATTGCGTGCCCGGGCTGCGGCCGCACCACCAGCACCTATTTCCAGGAGCTGGCGCAGAAAATCCAGGGCCATATCCGCCATCGCATGCCGCAGTGGCGCCAGCAGCGAGCGGGCGTCGAGGACATGACGGTCGCCGTCATGGGCTGCGTGGTCAACGGCCCGGGCGAGAGCAAGCACGCCAATATCGGCATCAGCCTGCCGGGCACGGGCGAGTATCCGGTGGCACCGGTTTATGAGGACGGCGCCAAGACGGTGACGCTCAAAGGCGAGCGCATCGCCGAGGAGTTCCAGGAGCTGGTCGAACGCTACGTCGAGCGCACCTATCACAGGACCTCTTCGTGAACGAGCTGTCCGCAAAGAAATGTGCACCCTGTGAAGGCGGTGTTGCGCCCTTGAACAAGACCGAGGCCGCGGCGCTGCGCGCCGAGCTGCACCCCGATTGGAAGCTCGCCGCCGATGCCAAAAGCCTGAAGCGCGCGTTCAGGTTCAAGGATTTCTACCGTACCATGAGTTTCGTCAACGCGGCCGCGCACATCGCGAATGTGGAAGATCACCACCCCGACTTCGAGGTCGGTTATGACTACTGCCGCCTCACCTACACCACGCATTCGATCCGCGGTCTGTCACAGAACGATTTCATCTGCGCCGCCAAGATCGATCGCTTGTTGGAATGAGCACGGCGCCGGGCGCGGTTGACGCCAGGCGGCTCTAGCCGGAACTATTCATGAATTACGGAAAAACGTGAAGAAGGCCGGGTTGGGCGGTGATCCACGAAACTACCTTTGGTTCATGAATAGTTCCGCCTAGACGCCCTCGGCCTTGAGAAAGGCGGGAACGTCGCCGACCAACCCCAGGGCGCGCTTCGCGAACTGCCGTTTGAGGAACGGCAGCTTGCGCACCGAATCGAGCCCGGCGGTGCGCAGCCGCGCCGCGCCCGAGTTGGCATTCGAAAATAGACGCTCCAAACCGTCGAACGCGGTGGCCGCCAGCAGGTTCTCGCTCTTGCGCCAACGCTCGTAGCGGCGCAGCAACCGGTACTCGCCGAACTGTGCGGCCGCGCCCGCGGAGCCGAGCACATCGGCGAGCGACGCGCAATCCAGCAGCCCAAGATTCAATCCTTGCCCCGCCAGTGGGTGCACCGCGTGTGCGGCATCGCCGAGCAGCACGGCGCGCGGCCGCGCATAGTCGACCGAATACTGTAATTTGAGCGCAAAGCTCGCAAGCGGCGTCGTAAGCGCTAGTTCCCCGAGCACGTCGCCGCTCGCCGCCCGCAGCGCCACCCCGAACGCCGCCGCATCGAGTCCCCGCAGCCGCGCGGCCTCGGCCCGCGCGACGCTCCAGACGATCGATGAGCGGCCGTCCGGCAGCGGCAGGAATGCCAGCGGTCCGGTGGATAAGAATCGCTGCCAGGCGGTGTTCCGATGCGATCTTTCGCTTCGCACGTGAGCCACCAGCGCATCCTGATGGTAGGCATGGCCGGCGACGTCGATGCCGATGAGGCCGCGGGTCTTCGATTCGGCGCCGTCGGCCGCGATCAGCAGAGCGCCGCGCAGATCGCGGCCGTCGGTCAGGCGCAGCCGCGCATCGGCCGCGGTCAGCGCGACCTCCTGCACCTGCGCCTCGATGAGCACGGCGCCGGTGGCGCACGCCGCCCGCAGGCAGGACTCCTGCAATGCGCGCCCGTCGACGATGTGGCCCAGATTCGCTTCGCCGATCTCGGCGCAATCGAAGGTCAGCGATCCCGGCCCTTCCGGAGTGCCGCTCTCGTCCCAAACGCACATGCGGTCGTAGGCGGACACTCGCTGCGGCGGCAGGCTCTGCCACGCTCCGCATATTTGCAGCAGCCGCTGCGAGGCGCGGCTCAATGCATACACCCGCAGATCCCAGTCAGCGGCGGGGGCGCCCGAGCCCGCCGCAATTCGGTCGGCGACGATCGCCACCCGGCCCGGGCTGCTTTGCTTGCGCGCCAGCAACAGACTCGCCATAACGCTGCCGACTACTCCCGCGCCGACGATTATGGCGTCGAAATCGCGGCTCATGCCGTAGAGCCAGCGGCGCGGCTTGCCGGGCCGAGCGCGACGCCGCGCGCAAGTTTTGGGACCCGTCCGGCGGCTCCGGTGCTCAACGACGACAACGCCGCTTTCGCGGGCGGCAGCAAATCGAAGGCCAACAGCCCGAGATTGCGCAGCCGCTGCACCGCGCCCAGGGGATTGGAAAACAGCCGCACCAATCCATCGGTGAAGGCGATGATTTCGCTGCGGTCCGCGGCTCGCCAGGCATCGTACGCCGACAACAGGGCGCTCGCGTCGAGGTCCTGCAACTGCCGATTCCCGGCATGCTCCGAGCAACGCTCGGCAATCAGCTCGGCGAGGCACGCCACGTCGCGCAGGCCGAGATTGAACCCCATCCCGGCGACCGGATGCAGTCCCTGCGCCGCGTTGCCGATGACCGCGCAGCGTCCGGCGCTGGTGCGCGTGGCGCGCGTCAAGGACAGAGGATAGGCGACACGGCGCCCCACCTTGAGGAATCGGCCCAGCCTGAATCCGAATCGACTCTGCACTTCGGCCAGAAAATCCTGATCCGACCAGCCCATGGCCGACTCCGCCAACGAGCGGCGGAGCGTGAGGACCAGGGTACAGCGGCCGTCGTTGAGCGGCAGCAACGCGAGCGGGCCGTTGGCGGTGAAGCGTTCGTAGGCCACATGATCGTGAAATTTTCGCGGCAATACCGTGGTGATCACCGCGGTCTGTTCGTAGTCGCGCACGTCGGCGGACACGCCGAAGGCGCTGCGCACCGCGGACTCGATGCCGTCCGCCGCGACCACCAATTGCGCCTTGATCGAGGACTCGGCTCCGGACGCCTCCGATACGCCAAGCGCAACCGGCTGCTCCCCGGGGACCAGGCGCGACACTCGCGCCGGACAGTACACGCGCAGATTCCCGTGATCGCCGAGCTTGGACCACAGCGCCGCGCCGAGCGCGCGATTCGCAACCACGTACCCGAGCGCGCGCAGGCCCTGCTCCGCCGCATCGATGCGCGCAAAGCCGAAGTGGCCCTGATCGGAGACGTGAATTTTGGCGATGGGCGTCGCCGCGGCGGCCACCGCCGGCCACACGCCCAAGGTTTCCAGAATGCGGCGGCTGCCGTTCGAGAGCGCCGTGGTGCGCTCATCGAAGCTCGGTTGCGATGCCGAGTCGTGCGGCACGGCCTCGATCAGCGCCACCCGCACGTCGAGCCCCTTGAGCGCCACGGCCAGACTGGCGCCGACCATGCCGCCGCCGACGATGGCGATATCGAACGAGTTATTCACGCCGCGTGCATCCGCGTCACCCCGCCTGCACCAGGCGCTCGATAGCCTCGGGAGTCTTCTCGAGCGCCGCCGTCAGCACCTCCGGAGCGACCTCGGTCACCAATACGTCGTCCTCTATTCGAACACCGATGTTCCAGAACTCCCGGGGTACGCGCGGCGAGGGGCGAATGTAAATGCCCGGCTCCACGGTGAGGGCCATACCGGGTTCGAGCACCCGCCATTCTCCGCCGACCTTGTAGTCGCCCACGTCGTGCACGTCGAGTCCGAGCCAGTGCCCGGTGCGATGATTGAAGAACGGCAAATAGGCCTGATCCTTGATGAGCCGCGCGATCGAACCCTTGAGCAATCCGAGCTTGACCAGTCCTTGGGTGATGGCGCGCACTGCGGCTTCGTGCGGTTGGTTCCAATGGTTTCCGGGCCGCACCTTGTCGATTGCCGCCAGTTGCGCCTCGAGGACCACTTCATAGATCGCACGTTGAGCCGCCGTGAACCGGCCGCTCACCGGGAAGGTGCGGGTGACGTCCGAGGCGTAATAGTCATGCTCGCAGCCGGCGTCGAGCAACAGCAAGTCCCCATCGCACAGGCGCCGGTCGTTGTCGCGGTAGTGCATGATGCAGGCATTGGCACCGCTGCCGACGATGGGGTGGTAGGACATATCCGCGTTGTGCGACCGGAATTCGTGCAGCAGTTCCGCCATGATCTCGTACTCCATGCGCCCGGGGCGGGTAAAGCGCATGGCGCGGCGATGGGCGCCCATGGCGATGTGCGCGGCGCGCCGCAGACTCGCCTGCTCCGCATGACTCTTGTACAAACGCATGTCGTCGAGCACATGACCGAGCGCAACGAATTCCTGCTGCGTACCCGTGGCCTGCCGTGTCTGCACCCTAATTGCGTTCACCCATGCCAGCATACGAGGGTCAAATTCGAAGTGCGCGCCCATCGAATAGAAAATGCCCTGCCGTTGCTCCATGAGGCCCGGTAGAATTTCATCGATATCGGCGATCGGAAACGCATCGTCCGCGTCGTATCGCTCCACCGCACCGTCGGTGCCGGCCCACGCCCCGTCCCAGGACTCGCGCAAGGCATCGTGATCGCGCACGAACAGCAGATATTCGCCTTGCGGGCGGCCCGGCACCAGTACCGCGACGGCATCCGGCTCGGGAAACCCGCTGAGGTAGTAAAAGTGGCTGTCCTGCCGGTAGGTATACTCGATGTCGCCGTTTCGGTGGCGCACGGGCGCCGCCGGCAGCACCGCAATCGCGTCCTTGCCGATCATGCGCATGAACTGGCGGCGGCGGCGCGCGAACTCCTTGCGATTCATGGATTAGTGCAGCCGCTGTTGGGTCGTCTGGTAGACCTGTCGGCGCAAGGGTAGAAGTTCCTCGAACACCACCTGGGCGGCAACGCGGATGAATTCGACCAGTTCGGCATAGGCCTGTTCGTTCGATTCGTCCGCCTCGGCATCGTCGCCCGTGGCCCGCGAGATCTCGGTGAAGTCACGGACGATTTCGCCGACATCGCCGTTGAGCGCCTCCAAGTCGGCGATTTGACCGGTGCCCAGGCCGTATAGGAATCCGGTGCACCACAGCGCGAGCGCGTTTGCCCGCCCGTTGAGCGGCTGCTCGTCGTCCGGCAGCAAGGGCTCGAACTGCATGCCTTGTTCGCCGAACGAGGTGGCGGTCGCGGTGAACACCCGTTCCAGCATGGCCGCCGATTCCTCGGACAGCGAGTTCCCATCCGGCAGGATCTCGTTGATCCAATCCTGCAGGCTGTAGGGCGCCATGGAGCACAGCGCGCCGCACAACGACCCGTGAGCCTCGGCCGCATCGGCGAGACTTCTGGCGGCCGCCAGAACGTCCTCGAAGTCTTCGAATCGGATATCCGCCATCATTTTTCGAATGATACCGCGTAAGCCGTGCCGGGGGGCCGTTGTCGACCCTTTGCATTGCGCAATGCAGCGATCTATATTGGCGCTCTATGAACGAAGGAAATCCAAAGTCCCCGGTGGACCTCGAGCTCAAACGACTGGAGAAGCGGCTGGAGGAGCTGGTCGCCACGGTGCACCAGATCAAGGAAGAGAATCGGGCGCTGCGCCAGCGGCAAGATACGCTCACCTCGGAGCGCGCCAATCTGTTGCACAAGAACGAACTGGTGCGCGGGCGGGTCGAAGCGATGATCGGACGTCTGAAATCGATGGAGCAGGCATGAGCGACACTCAGGCGCGGGTAAGCGTGCGCATACTCGAGAAGGAGTATCACATTACCTGCCCCATGGAGGAGCGCTCCGACCTGCTCGATTCGGCGGAGTTCCTGAATTCGAAAATGCGCGAGATTCGAGAAAGCGGAAAAGTCGTCGGTCTGGATCGAATAGCCGTCATCGCCGCGCTCAATCTGGCGAACGAGCTGATCAGATTCCGCAAACGTGACACCACTCTCGAAACCGACGTCGGCGGACGCTTGCGTATCTTGCGCGAACGCGTAGAGTCGGCTTTGGAGAAGGGCCGACAGCTCGAGTTCTAGGGCCCTTTCCCTATCTAAGGTTAATTTTGGCGCTGCCTGCGGTGTTCGATGCGGATCGGGTTACCTCCTGACCCTAATTTGTAAACCCCAGGGGCCATTGCTTGCTGGCAGCATTGTGCAAGTCCGCCTCGAGCGGAAAGCCTTAAGTGCCGCAGTTAGCCCCACCTGTTGCTCAGGTCGGGAGCAACGGTCCAAAACGGCACCTGCGGGTAGCGCCATCTCCTTCGCGCGTCTATTCTTGATTTCATGAAAGTGAAGTTGCGCAAGCAATTGCGGGCCGCGCGCCGCTCCCTCGCCCCCGCGGATCACCGCCTGCGTTCCCGGCGCGCCGCCGCGGCCATTGTCCGCACGGCGGCATTCAAGTCGGGCGCCCGCATCGCGCTCTATCTGCCGTTCGATGGTGAAACGGACACGGCCGCTCTGATCGTCGCGGCACGGCGCCGCGGAGTTCGCATTTTCGTGCCCGTGGTGAGCGATCTGCGCCATCGCCGCCTGCGCTTCTACCCCCTGACCGGCAGGACGCGGCGCGGCACGTTCGGTATTTTGGTGCCGCAATGCGCCCCTCACCGCCTGGCGCGCGCCGTCGAGCCGCGCTGGTTCGATCTGATCGTGGTGCCGCTGGTGGGAGTCGATCCGCGAGGCCGTCGCTTGGGGATGGGCGGCGGATTCTATGATCGCGCGCTCGCCTTTCGGCGTCACCGCCGCCATTGGATGGGTCCGCGGCTCGTCGGTATCGCCTTTGAACGCCAGCGCGCCGCTTGCGCCTTCGCCGAACCCTGGGACGTTCGCCTGGATGCGCTCGCGACGGAAACCGGATATGAAAATTTCCCGAAGGACGCGCAATGAATCATTGGCTCATGAAATCCGAGCCCGACACCTTCAGCGTTGATCACCTCGCCGCATCGCCCGGACAGATCACCGCTTGGGACGGCGTGCGCAATTACCAGGCGAGGAACATGCTGCGGGACTCTATGAAAATAGGCGATACGGCCTTTTTCTATCACTCCGGTTGCGCCCTCCCGGGCATCGCCGGAATCGTCCGCGTGGTGAAAGAGGGCTATGCGGACAAAACCGCCTTCGACCCGAGGGATCATCACTACGACGCCGGCAGTACCCGGAGCGATCCTTGCTGGTTCGTGGTCGATGTGAAGTTGGTGCGCAAGTTCAAGCGCCTCGTTGCGCTCGAGGAGCTGCGCAAACACGCCGACGATGCGCTCGCCGGCATGGCCGTCTTGCGGCGCGGGAATCGTCTGTCGGTGACGCCGGTATCCAAGGCGGAATGGGAATTCGTTCTCACTCTCGAGTGACGCCCGTCGCAGCGCTACCACATTGTCGTGGAAGAAGCGCGACGTATTGCTTGTAAATTAATTATTCGTGTATATACTCGGACCCCGGACTAACCCGACAACGGAGTTTCTATCATGGCAGCGAAAGCAAAGAAGGCGAAGAAGAAGGTAGCTAAGAAAAAGGCCGCTAAGAAGAAGTAAGCCTTCGAAAGTAATCAACTGTGCCCGCGTAAGCGGGCACAGTTGTTTTAAGGAGCCGGAAAATCCTTTCACCGAGTCAAAAAAAACGTCGCGCCGCGCAAGCCGCGATCCCCTACATCGAGGAGGGCATGGTCCTCGGTATGGGAACGGGCTCGACGGTGGCCGAACTCATCGAAGAGCTGAAAGACCGTAAAATCAGGCTTGCAGGCGCGGTCGCGAGTTCGGACCGGACCACACTCGCGTTGCAGGCGGCGGGGATTCCGGTACTGGACCTGAACGCGCAAGGCGATCTTTCCCTCTACATCGACGGAGCCGACGAGGCCAATGAACACGGCGTGCTGATCAAGGGCGGCGGCGCAGCGCTCACCCGCGAGAAGATCATCGCCGCGGCGTCCGAGAAGTTCATCTGCATCGTCGATGACAGCAAGCTGGTCAAGTCGCTGGGCGCCTTCCCCTTGCCGGTCGAGGTCATACCCATGGCGCGCTCCTACGTCGCGCGACAACTGGTGAAGCTCGGCGGACTACCGGTGTGGCGCGAACGGGTGGTGACCGACAACGGCAACGCGATATTGGATGTGCACCATATGCCTCTGACCGACCCCCTCGCCATGGAGGATGCGATCAATCGGATCGCGGGGGTGGTCACCGTCGGTTTATTCGCGCATCGCGCGGCGGATCTGCTGCTGGTGGCGGGCGATGACGGCGTCAAGACGATTCAGATTTCCAGCCGTGTCCCGATCTCGATCACGCGGCCGGGCGGCAGACCGTAGTAGTCGGCGACGACCTGGGCGCTGCGCGCCATTTGCATGAAAGCCCGGCGCCGCAGCGGCGGCAAGTCCGAGCGCTGTCCCGGCAGCAATTCTTCGCGGCTCAGGAAGAAAGTCGTGTTCTCCGGCTCGTAAACAATGCCGTAGGCCTCCGCATCCCGGAGGATTTCCGGAATGCTCGGCTTCTCCATGAATCCGACCTGGGCCACGAGCCGCATGATGCCCTCGCACACCGGGGTAACGCTCAAGCGCTTTGCCGCGGGGACACGCGGCTGTTCGCGGGTGACCACCGTCAGCAGAACCACATGCTCGTGGATGACGCGGTTGAACTTGATGTTGTTGAGCAGTGCCCGCGGTATGCCGGTGGCTTTCGCGTCCATGAAGATTGCGGTTCCGGGCACCCGCACCGGCGGATCGCGCTTCAAGTCCTCGAGGAAGTCGCGCACCGGCTTTTGATCGCGCAGCAACCGCGCCATGACCGAGGCCTTGCCGCTGGCCCAGGTCTGCATCAGCCAATAAATGACGAACCCGGACAGCAGCGGCAGCCATCCTCCGTCCCCGAGCTTGGTCAAGTTCGCGAGCAGGAATGCGATGTCGACGATGAACAGCAGCGACAGGCCGGCGCGCAGCGTGCGGCTCTCGCGTCCGGTCTGCGATTTAATGAGACTCAAGGTCAATGGCGTCACGATGGTCATGGCGCCGGAGACGGCCAGGCCATAGGCGCCCGCCAGCGCCGCCGAACTGCCGAAGCTCAGGACCAATGCCAAGGCGGCACCCATCAGGATCCAATTCATCGTCGGCACATAAATCTGTCCGGCGTATTCCGCCGAGGAATGCTCGACCCGCACCCGGGGAAACAGACCCAGGCTCACCGCCTGAGTGGTCACGGAGAACACCCCCGAAATCACCGCCTGCGAGGCGATCACCGTGGCGGCGGTGGCGATGACGACCAGAGGCCACAAGGACCACTCGGGCGCCATTAAGTAAAAGGGATTGCTGACCGCCGCCGGATTCTCGATCAGCAAGGCCCCTTGACCAAAATAATTGAGAACCAGCGCCGGCATGACGATGCACATCCAACCCAAGCGAATCGGCGACTTGCCGAAATGACCCATGTCGGCATACAGCGCTTCGCCGCCGGTGACGGTCAGGAAAACGCCGGCCAGCACCGCCAGCGAGGAAATCTGGTGTTGCGAGATGAGCAGCAGCGCCCGCGACGGGTCGAGCGCGTAGAGCACTTGAGGTTCGCGCACGATCCAGCTGACGCCCATCACCGCCAAAATGGCGAACCATCCCAACATCACCGGACCGAAGACCCTGCCCACCGAGCCGGTGCCGTGGCGCTGGATCAAGAACAGCCCCACCAGCACCACCACGGTGATCGGCAGCACGGGGATTCCCGCGCTCGGTGCGGCCACGTGCAATCCCTCGACGGCGCTCAACACCGAAATCGCGGGCGTGATTGCGCCGTCGGCGAAGAACAGCGCCGCCCCCAGGATACCCAACGTCCCGTAAATCCTGCGGCGCGGACTCTCGCGCGCCGTATTGATCACCAGGGCGGTCAGCGCCAGCACGCCTCCTTCGCCCTTGTTGTCGGCATTCAGCACGACCGCGACGTACTTGAGCAGGATCACCAGCACCAGGGTCCAGAAAATCAGGGACAGGACGCCGAAGACGTGCTCCGGCGTCACTTGAATGTTGGGACCGGAAAAGCAAGCCGACATGGCATACAGCGGACTGGTGCCGATGTCGCCGAACACCACTCCCAGCGCGGCCAGCGCCAGGGGTACTACAGGTCTACCCGGATTTAGATCGCCCGACATGTGTACCTGCGGAAAAGAAGCGGGCCCACAATGTGGGCCCTGATTAAATTGGCTGGGGGACTAGGATTCGAACCTAGGTAAACGGTGTCAGAGACCGTTGTCCTACCGCTAGACGATCCCCCAAATCCGTTCGATCGTTTCGTCGTACAGCGGACGGCGGACGGCGGACGGCATCCAAAGCCGATCAGCGTTTGGAGAACTGGGTTCCGCGGCGAGCCTTGCGGCGGCCAACTTTCTTGCGTTCGACTTCGCGCGCGTCCCGAGTCACGAATCCCGCCTTGCGCAGCGGCGAGCGCAGCGCCTCATCGTAGGCCATCAAGGCGCGCGTAATGCCGTGGCGAATCGCGCCGGCTTGACCCGTGATTCCGCCGCCTTCGACGTGCGCATCGACGTCGAACTTGCCGTCCAACTGGACCGCGCCGAAAGGCTGCTGCACGATCATACGGCCGGTCTCCCGCCCGAAGAATTCGTCCAGAGAACGGCCGTTGATCGAGACCTTGCCGGTTCCTTTGCGCAGGTATACCCGTGCGCTCGAAGTTTTTCGGCGGCCGGTCCCGTAAAAGGTGTTCGCGGCTGTGCTTGATGCCATGCTTGATTTCCTACGAAGCTCTTAGAGTTGCAGCGCTTTGGGCTGCTGTGCTTGATGCGGATGGGTGTTGCCGCCGAATACATGCAGCTTCTTGTACATGCGCCTGCCCAGAGGCCCCTTCGGCAGCATGCCCTTGACCGCGAATTCGATCGCACGCTCGGGGTGTTCCTTTAGCAGCTTGCCGAGCGCGATGCTTTTCAGGTTTCCGACGTAGCCGGTGTGCTGGTGATAGAACTTGTCGGTGAGCTTGGCGCCGGTGACCCGCACGGTTCCGGCGTTGATCACCACAATGTGATCGCCCAGGTCTTGATGGGGCGCATAATTGGGCTTGTGTTTGCCCTTCAATCGATGCGCGATCTGCGAGGCCAGCCGGCCGAGGGTCTTGCCGCCGGCGTCGACCAGATACCAGTCGCCGCGGGTTGCTTCAGGCTTGGAGAATACGGTGTACATGGAAATACTCAGATGTGTCGGGCCGATAACGAAAGGCGCGAAAGTGTACAGAACCAGGCGCCCCGTTACCAGCCCGCCGTGCCGATAGCACCCTATAATATAATGTATCCATGAATTCTCGCATATTCAGCCTGGCGGACCGTGTCCTTGGCGAAATTGATAGAGCAATCAAGGTATTAGCTAGCCCTGTGCACACGCTTCGCGCGAACCCGGCGGCCCCCGGCGGCGAGCCGGCCCTTAAGGAGGCGGAGCGCCAGGAATCGATTCGTCTGATGCGCGTGAACCACGCCGGCGAGGTGGCCGCCCAGGCGCTGTATCGGGGGCAGGCGCTCGCCGCGCGAGATTCGGCCGTGAGCGACGCCATGCGCCAAGCTGCCGCGGAGGAAATGGACCATCTGGCCTGGTGCGAGCAGCGGCTCGAGGAATTGCACGGCCGGACCAGTCTCTTGAACCCGGTGTGGTATGCGGGCTCCTTCGCCATCGGTGCCGTGGCGGGCGCCTTCGGCGATCGCAGCAGTTTGGGATTCATCACCGAGACCGAGCGTCAAGTCGAATCGCACTTGCATGATCACATGCAGCGCTTGCCGCAGGCCGACCGGCGCAGCCGTCTGATCCTCGAGCAGATGGCCGCTGACGAGGCGAGGCATGGTGCCACGGCACTCGCTCTAGGGGGCAAGGAGCTGCCGATTGCTCTGCGCATTGCGATGCGCCTCGTCTCGCGAGTCATGACTCGTGGTTCCTATTGGCTGTAGCGAAATCCCGTTAGTGCTTGCGATTCCGGGACTTATGTAATAAAACGTGCGCCAGAACAGTCGTTTTCACGACCGCAAAGCCTAAAAACTAGGGAGAGACCATGGAAGAAATGGCAAAAGCCTTAAGCGATATCCCTGCGATCAATCGTTTCTTGAGCTACTGCCGTATCCGGACAGTCCCTTCCAAGACCGTAATCATCCACGCGGGCGACCTGCCGGACATCCTCTACTACATCATCTCGGGCTCCGTCGAAGTCATGATCGAAGACGAAGACGGCAATGAAATGGTGCTGGCGTATCTGAACAAGGGGCAATTTTTTGGCGAAATGGGCCTGTTCTACGAACAGCCGACCCGCAGCGCCTGGGTTCGCACCCGCCAGCAGTCCGAACTGGCGGAAATGACCTACCCGCGGTTCAGGCAGATTGCCGCCGAAAGTCCCGGGCTCATATTTGAATTGGCCACTCAGCTCGCCACCCGGCTCGATCGCACCAACCGCAAACTCGGCGATCTCGCTTTCGTGGACGTCACGGGACGCGTGGCGCACGCGATCATGGACCTGTGCGGCGAGCCCGATGCGATGACACACCCGGAAGGGATGCAAATCAAGGTCAGCCGGCAGGAGTTGTCGCGTTTGGTCGGCTGCTCGCGCGAAATGGCGGGACGCGTCCTCAAGGTCCTCGAAGAACAGGGGCTGCTGCGCGCCACCGGCAAAACCATCGTCGTGTTCAATGCGCGTCCGAAGGTCAAGACGCGGCCGCTGATCGTTCCGGTCAAGCCCGGCACGGCGGCCAATGCGCCGGCCGGCAAGAGCGTGCGCGCCGCAAAGCACGACGAGGACGAAGATGAGGACGAGGACGACGAGTAGCGCCGGCGCAAGGCGCGGCGCCCTGCCGCCGCTTGATCAACGCATGCCGCGCGCCGCACGTATTGCCTCGTAGGCCTCCTGGATCCGCTGCGTCTTTTCCTTGGCCACCTGCGCCATGGACTCCGGTAATCCGTTGGCAACCAGCTTGTCGGGATGATGACGGCTCATCTGCCGGCGATAAGCCTTGGTGACTTCTAGATCGCTCATGTCTGCGCCGACCTCGAGTTCCGCATAGCAGTCGGCCAACGGTCCTTGCACCGGCGCCGGGCCCGCGGATCTGCGGCCGCCCTGCTGCCGCGCGCGCACCGCCGATTCCATATGGGCGAACTCGAGTGGCGACATGCCTAGTTCTCCCGCCACGCGCGTCAAGACGCTGCGCGCCGGCGGCGAAATGCCGTTCCCGGCGAGCGCCGCCCGTAATTGCAATTCCATGAAGGCGCGCAGCAGCTCGTAGCGCAATCCGCAGGCTTCGCGCAGTTGTTCCACCCGCAAACCGGCATCGTAGGCCGGCGACTTTCCGGCTCTAAAGCAGTCGATCGCGATTCCGACGTCGCGGGGACTCAAGCGCAGTTCGTGCATGAGCCGGCGCGCCGCGTCGATCTCCGCCTCCGACACTCGCCCGTCGGACTTGGCAACGTGGCCCATGAGTTCGAACGTGGTGCGGAAGAATACCTCGGGTACCGGCGCGGCCGTGGATGTGTCCGCGCCCGTGGCGCCGATCAGGCGGCCGCTCTGATCGAACATCTGCCCGACGATGGCGCCGAACACGGCTCCCCAGACGCTTCTGGTGATCAAAAAGCCGCCCAATGCCCCAAACAATGTACCGTTCCAAGCCATTCGCGTTGACCTATGCGATCCGCCCCGCCACAATCGCCGACCTTCCACTCCGCAATGGTAGCAGCCCCCGTAAATGCAACCGCTTTCGCAATCGCCGCCGCTGTTCGAATCCCACATCCGCAGTCTGCGCCGGCTTCATCAGGGGAAGGTGCGCGATATTTACGATGTCGATTCGGACCATCTGCTGATCGTCACCACCGACCGATTGTCGGCGTTCGACGTGGTGCTGCCGGACCCCGTTCCGCTCAAGGGCGAGGTGCTGGCGAGGATTTCCGCGTTCTGGTTCGGCAAAACCCGCCATTTGGTCGCCAATCATCTGACCGACTTGCGGGTGGAGGACCTCATCACCGATCCCGAGGAGCGGGCGCAGCTCGCCGGCCGCGCGATGGTGGTGAAGAAATTGACCCCGTTGCCGATCGAAGCGGTGGTGCGCGGCTATCTGATCGGCTCGGGCTACAAAGACTATCAATTGCACGGTTCGGTGTGCGGCATTGCCTTGCCGGCCGGACTGCAGCTGGCGCAGGCGCTGCCGGAACCGATCTTCACGCCGGCCTCGAAAGCGCCCGCCGGCCAGCATGATGAAAATGTCGATTTCGAGTCGGTGGTCAAGGCGGTGGGCCGGGAACATGCGACCGACATTCGGCGCATCGCGCTTGCGGTGTACGGGTACGCGGCGCGGCATGCGCACGCCCGCGACATCATCATCGCCGACACCAAATTCGAGTTCGGAATCGACAAGTCGGGTAATTTGCTGCTGATCGATGAGGCGCTGACGCCCGACTCGTCGCGGTTCTGGCCGGTAGCATCGTACAAACCCGGCGTCAGCCCCCCGAGTTTCGACAAGCAGTTCGTGCGGGACTATCTGGAATCCATACATTGGAACAAGAAACCGCCGGCGCCGCATTTGCCGCCCGAGGTCCTCGCGCGCACCAGCGATAATTATCGCAAGGCGTTCGAATTGCTGACCGCCTGAGCGCCAAAGCCCGGCATGCTCGACTCGCTGGAACATCTCGACGATAAGCTCGCGCAAAAATCCCGCAAATTGGGCCGTCCCTGGGGGCAGGCGTTGCACGTGCTGCGCTATCCGAACGCCCTGCTCCGCGACTGGCTGGCGGGTGACATCGATACCCACGCCATGAGCTTGGCGTACACCACGCTCCTGTCCTTCGTACCCCTGATGGTGTTCGTCTTTTCCATTTTGAAGCGCCTCGGAGCGCACTCCGACTTGAGGTTCATCCTGCATGAGTTCTTCCGCCCCTTGGGCAATGCGGAAGGTCCACTGACCGAAACCGTCATGCAATTCGTCGAGAACATGCGCGGCGAACTGCTCGGCTCGATCGGTCTCGCGATGCTGGTCTACACCGCCATCGGCACCGTTCAGAAGGTCGAAGCAAGCTTCAATTTCGTATGGCGCGTCGGCCGGCCGCGCAGCTTCGGGCGGCGCTTCACCGAGCTCTTGAGCGTCATGATCGCGGGGCCCATTCTGTTGGCGGTCGCGCTCGAGCTGCTGGCCTCGGCCGAGTACAGTCCCGCCGCCCAGTGGCTCTACTCCTTCGCGCACCTCGCGTGGGCCTTCCGGCTCCTCGGTCAGCTCCTGCCGTACGCCATAGTCACGATGGTCTTTGTGTTCGTGTATGCATTCATCCCCAACACCCATGTCGCCTTCCGGCCGGCGCTCATCGGCGGTGTCGCGGCGGGCGTCGTTTGGGCCCTGGTTGGCCATGCGTTCAGCGCGTTTATCGTCTATTCCTCGCACATGATCGCGGTCTACACCGGTCTTGCGATCGTGATGACCGTCTTGATCTGGATTTACGTGACCTGGCTCATCCTGTTGATCGGTGCGCAGCTCGCCTGCTATGTGCAATTCCCGCAATACCTGCGCCGCCGCCCTGAGCCTGTCGAACTGCCGGGCAGCGCGTCACTCGCCCGCGATGGTCATCTCCTTTAACAACACCGATCCGACGCGGGTGCCGCTGCGCACATCGATATCGTCGCCGACTGCCACGATATCCTTGAACATATCGCGCAGGTTCCCGGCAACGGTGATCTCGGCCACCGGGTATTGAATGGCGCCGTTTTCGACCCAAAAGCCCGCCGCGCCGCGCGAATAATCGCCGGTCACCGGGTTTACGCCCTGCCCCATCAATTCGGTCACCAGCAGCCCGCTGCCCAGTCGCCCGAGCATCGCGTCGAATCCTCCGGAGGTGTCCGGCGCCACCAGAAGATTGTGGGCGCCGCCCGCATTGCCGGTCGTCTTGAGCCCGAGCTTGCACGCGGAGTAGCTGGAGAGAATGTAGCCGGTGAGCACGCCATCGGCGATGAGGTCGCGATCGCAAGTGGCGACGCCTTCCTCGTCGAAGGGTGCGCTGGCCATCGCTTTGGGAATGTGCGGACGCTCGACAATCGAAAACCCCTTGGGAAATATCTGCTGTCCGAGCGAATTGAGCAGGAACGAGGATTGCCGGTATTGGCTGCTGCCGCGTATCGCCCCGCTGAAATATCCGAAAAGACCGCGCGCGATCTCGGGGCTGAACAAGACCGGCGCGCGCCGCGTGCTGAGCTTGCGAGGCCCCAAGCGTGCGACGGTGCGCCGTGCGCTTTCGCGCCCGACCGCCTCCGCATCCTGCAGCTCGCGCCAGTCCCGCGAACTCGTGTACCAATAGTCGCGCTGCATATCCTCCCCGGTGCCGGCGAGCACCACACAGCTCAAGCTGTGCGAGGTGGTCGGATAGCCCCCGATGAAGCCGTGAGTGTTGCCATAGACGTGCAGCCCTCGATGGGCGCCGACCGAGGCTCCCTCGGAATTGTTGATGCGCCGGTCGAATGCCAGCGCTGCCGCCTCGCATGCCTTGGCGATCTCGATCGCACGATCTGCGCTGATATTCCACGGATGGGCGAGATCCAAATCGGGCGGCGAGCGCGCCATCAGCGAAGGATCCGCCAGACCTGCACAGGGATCCTCCGCCGTAAACCGGGCAATGCTGCAAGCCTTGGCGACGGTTGCACGAACCGCCTCCAAGGAAAAATCGGCCGTGCTGGCCGAGCCCTTGCGCCGCCCGAAATACACGGTAATGCCCATGCTGCGGTCGCGTTGATGTTCCAGGGTTTCCACTTCGCCGAGTCGCACACCGACCGAAAGACCGGTATCCTGGCTGACGGCGGCCTCGGCCTGAGAGGCCCCCCGCGCGCGCGCTTCTTCGAGGGCACGCTCGATGATCGATTCGAGGTCTCCCTGGGCTAGACGCACCGACTCGCTTTGCACGGACTCCATAGGCACGGACATCGTCATCTCCAACACCGTATTCGAGGATTCCAGCCCGTGATTCTACCGGCCTGAGTGGTAGCATGGAGCAATATGATGACCGAGAGCCAAGCAGACGAGTCCGGGGAAACCGAGGAGCAGCGCCAGAGCAAAAGCGCGCGCAAGCGGGAAGCAGCGTCCCTGCAGGAATTGGGCGTCAAGCTCGCCGCGCTTCCGGACCAGGAAATCAAAGCCCTGAATCTGCCGGACAGCCTATTCGTGGCATTGCGCGACCTGCGGCGCCTACCCTCGCACGGGGCGCAGGTAAGGCAGCGTCAGTATATCGGCAAGTTGATGCGCGGCATCGATCCGGAGCCGGTATTGGCGAAACTGGCGGAGCGCAAGCAGCGCCACGACTTGGAGATCCGGTATTTCCAGCAAATCGAGCGCTGGCGCGATCGGCTGCTTTCCGAACCGGCCACTGCCGTGGGTGAACTGCTGCAGGAATATCCGCACGCGGACGCGGCCGAACTCAAGAGGCTGCTCGACAAGGCCGAACGAGAACGGCTGGAACAGCGCTCTCCGGTGGGTGCGCGGGAGCTTTTTGCGTTTCTGAGACGGTTGCTGGGTTAGTCTTTGGTAGACTGACGATCCATGAAAGCCGTGGTCGGAATCATTATGGGCTCCGCGTCCGACTGGGAAACGATGCGGGGCGCGGCTGAAACTCTCGAATCCCTTGGAGTGGTGCACGAGGTGCGCGTGGTGTCCGCCCACCGTACCCCGGACTTGTTGTTCGAATATGCCGCCTCGGCGCGCTCGCGCGGCCTCAAGGCCATCATCGCCGGCGCCGGCGGAGCCGCTCATCTTCCCGGCATGACCGCCGCCAAGACCTCGGTTCCAGTGCTCGGCGTCCCGGTCCAAACGAAGACCTTGAACGGCATCGATTCACTGCTCTCCATAGCCCAGATGCCGAGCGGGGTGCCGGTTGCGACCTTTGCGATCGGCGCGGCGGGCGCACGGAACGCCGCACTGTTCGCAGCCGCGATTCTTGCCAACGAATTGCCCGAAGTGCGCGCCGCATTGGATGCATTCCGTGCCGCGCAGACGGCGGCGGTGCTCAATAAGCCCGATCCGCGTCAACCTTGATTCCTTTGCGCGTTGGTATCGTCGGTGCCGGTCAACTGGGGCGCATGCTGGCGCTCGCCGGCTATCCGTTGGGCGTCCAATGCTCGTTTTTGGACCGCGGCGCCGACGCGCCGGGTGCACAGGTTGCGCCCATATTGGTAGGATCGCTGGAGGATGCGGCGCTGCTCGCCAAATTGGCATCCGGCAACGATGTGGTCACTTTCGATTGGGAGAACATTTCGGGCGCCGCCCTCGTGCCCTTGGAGAAACTCACCTCGATCCGCCCCCCGCGCGCGGCCCTCGAGGTGTCCCAGGATCGACTGCAGGAAAAGGCATTGTTCAGGCGTTTGAAGATCCCCGTAACCGAGCACGCGAAAGTGGACACCCGGGAGCAATTGGAGCTCGCTGCGGCCAAGCTCGGGATTCCGGGCGTGCTCAAGACGCGGCGCATGGGCTACGACGGCAAGGGTCAATTCGTCGTGCGCCGCACGCAGGACATCGAACCGGCCTGGGATCGCCTCGGCGCCGAGGGTTTGATCTACGAAAAATTTCAAGCGTTCACCCGGGAGGTTTCCATCGTGGGCGCGCGCTCCGCAGCCGGGGAGATCGTCTACTATCCGTTGTCCGCCAACAGCCACGCAGACGGCATCCTGCGCCATAGCGTGGCTCCGTATACGAACCCCGCCCTGAACCGCAGCGCCAGAATCTACTTGAAACGCATCATGAGGGCGCTCAACTACGTCGGCGTGCTCACGATCGAGTTCTTCGTGGTGAAGGGCGGATTGATCGCCAACGAGATGGCGCCGCGCGTCCACAATTCGGGCCATTGGACCATTGAAGGCTGCGTCACCAGCCAGTTCGAGAACCACCTGCGCGCCATTTGCGATTTACCGCTTGGCAGCACGCGCGCCTTGGGACACGCGGCCATGATCAACTTTCTGGGGCAGATGCCCGACCGCAAGCGCCTGTTGGAGATTGACGGTCTCGCCTTCCACGATTACGGCAAGCAAGCGCGGCCGGGCCGAAAACTCGGCCATTGCACCATTCTCAAGGCGGGCATCGCGGATCGCAACCGGGCTCTGGCGGAGGCTCTCGAATTGATCGATCCCCTGGACTGACCGCACGATGTATCTAGAACTCTTCAAACTGCGCGAGCTGCCGTTCCGCCTGAGCCCGGACCCGCAATTCCTTTATCTCAGCAAACAGCACGCGCGCGCCAAGGCGTACATGGAGTCGACGATCTGGTTCACCGACGGGTTCGTGGTGATCACGGGCGAAATCGGTTCCGGCAAGACCACGCTGATCGAAACATTCCTGCGCGAATTGCAGGGCAACGTGGTCGTTGCGCAGATAAACCAGACTCAATTGTCGCCAACGGAGTTTCTGCAGACGATCCTGGTGCAGTTCGGTTTCACCCCTTTCGACATGAAGAAACCGGAGGTTTTGGCGACCTTGAACCAATTCCTGGTGGAACAGCACGTCAGTGGCCGGAAAGTCCTGTTGATCGTCGACGAGGCGCAAAATTTGAGCAACAAGGTGCTCGAAGAGCTGCGCATGTTGTCGGGCATCGAGACGACGAAGGAAAAAGTCCTGCGGATCATCTTGGCGGGCCAACCGGAACTGAATGACAAGCTGAATTCCCGCGAGCTGACCCAGCTTGTGCAGCGCGTGCGCCTGCGTTTTCACTTGAGCACGCTGTCGCAAGCCGAGACCAGCGCGTATATCGATCATCGGCTCGAAGTCGCGGGTTCGCAGGGACGCAGAATCTTCGAGGAAGACACTTATCCCGTGATCTACAAATACACGGGCGGCGTACCGCGATTGATCAATACCTTATGCGACACGTGCATGATGGCTGCCTTCGGCCGCGACCGGGATACCGTGACCCTTCAGGATCTCGAGGCCGCGATCGGAGAATTGCAGTGGGTTGAGTTCAACGCCAACACGGATCGCATGCAAGTGCTCAAAATGGAGCAAGCGCCCCTCTCCCATATGAAAAAGGGTCCGGTCGTCGGCCGCATTCTGCTGGCAAGCGGCGGCAAGACGGTGATGGAGCGAGAGCTCCGGCCGGGTCGATTGGTGATCGGACGCACTGCGGATAACGACATACAGATCGACAGCAAATTCATCAGCCGGCATCACTGCCAAATCGTGACCCAGGTCAATTCGTGCCTCATCGAGGACCTCAACAGCACCAATGGCATCTTCGTGCAGTCGAAGCGCGTTCGACTGCACAATTTGAACGACGGCGACGTGGTTCAGGTCGGTCAGCACGAAATCATGTACATCGACGAACGTGCGCCGCGTGCGCGCGCCGGCGTCGACGATGCCGAACAGCACTGAGGAGCGTCGGCGGATTACCGGTTGAGAGTCGGCGGCAAGTCGATGGACTCGCCCGGATATTCGCGGCTTTGGGCGCGGCAATCCTGCCGATGCAGGAACACGGTGAGCGCCGCGATCTCGACCAGCGATCCAATCCCGAACGCGATCAACGCGAATGGACCCTGGGGATCGACATACACGAGCAGAATCGCCAGTGCGCCGATCACCACGTAGATCAGCGGCAGGATTTCATAGACGGGTTTAGCGAGACGCATGGATGCGAACCTCCATGCCCTATGGTAATGCCGCAGCCACCGGGTCGGCGGCTCGATTTGACTTAAGGCGTCGCCGGTTTAAGGACCCCCGGCGCGCGGGACAGTCTATTCCCGGCCGACCAGAAGCTCCGAAAGACGCGACAACCAGGAATTGCGCCAACCCTCGACCTGCAGCTGCTCTTTGCTGCGCTTCGACTGGCGCGCCGACTCCGACAGAAGCTCCTTCGGCAGATTGAGCTGAAACGTACCCGTCACTGAATTGTCGGACATGGAAACTCCATCGAGGATGACACTGCGGCTCAGAGTATCGGCATCGGCGGGGCCCGGGATGCGACGCGCCGCACGCTATTGTGTTCCATCCGCGATTCGCGGCCCCTGCGTTGCCAGGAAGCGACGTAGCCGCTGAAATATCTTTGCCATAATACGCGGCCCCTGCAATACCAGCGCGGCTCCGTGAATAGATCCCCTCATCGCCTGGGATTTCCGCTCGTCACCGGATGGGCGGTGGCCTGGAGCGCGGGAGGTCTGCTTACCCGGCTGATCCCGTTGGACAGCTGGACCATGGTCGCCTGGTGCGGTGTACGTCAGCGACGCCGCACGCGCCCTAGATCCACTGCGCCTTCTTGGGTAGATCGTCGTTGATCCCGTAATAGTCCGATTTGTCGGAGACGAATATGTGCTCGGTCAGGGCGAGGTTGGTCGGCGTGTCGAGCGTTCCCGCGGTAACGAAGATCGTATCCTCGCCGAACGCCCTCCAAAACAAATTGCCGCCGCAAACGCGGCAGAAGCCGCGCTCGGCCGTTTCCGACGACTTGTACCAGGTCAACGGGTCAGAGGAGATCAGCGATAAGTTAACGGACGGCACGCTGGTCATGGCGGCATGGTGCCCGCTGGTTTTGCGGCATTGCGTGCAATGGCAGGCAATCACCCCGCGCAGAGAACCGCGGATGCGGAAGCGGACACCGCCGCAGAGGCAGCCGCCGGTGTGCGCCTCTTCGACCCGGCTCATTGCCGCATACCCTGCAGCCGCTTGGCCTCGAACTCATCGCCCGGCAACCAATTCAACCGCTGCTTCGCGATCAATGCCTCCCAGCCGAGCGCAAAGCCGAACCTGCCGAGCGAGGCGTCGGTGGAAAAATCCATCTCCGGTGTGTATGCATCGCTCGGTTGGTGATAACGCCGGGCGGTGTACTCGGCGCGCTGCGCCTTGCCCCATTCCGCGGGGTGCCCGGCGAACTTGATCCCCGTGCCGATGGAGAACCCAGGTACGCCCAAGCGGGCCAAACTGAAATGATCGGAGCGGTAGTAGTGGCCGGCGCCGGGTTCGGGATCCGGTTGAATGTCGAAGCCGAACGCCGCCGCGGTCCGCTCGACCAGCGGGTAGAAGGTGGTGCGCTGCGCGCCGACCACGCTCACGGATTCGGGCATGCCGATCGGCTCTATCGCATCGAAATTCAACGCAAGCGCAATCTGCGCCGCGGGAATCGGCAGATGCTTGCCGAGATAATCGGATCCAAGCAGCCCCTTCTCCTCGGCGGTGACCGAGACGAACAGCACCGGATGCGGCGGCCGCGTGGCCGGCGTGCCGAAAGCGCGCGCGAGTTCGAGCAGGATTGCACAACCCGTCGCATTGTCCACGGCGCCGTTATAGATATTGTGGCCGCTCATCGCCGGATCGATGCCGAGATGGTCGTAATGCGCGGTGAACACCACCGCCTGCGCCACGGCGCCGGCCTGCGTCCCCGGCACCATACCCATCACGTTGTATGCCTTGAATTGGCGCACTCGACTCTCGATGTGCGCATTGAAGCGCACCGGCAGCTCGCGCGCCCGGAAATTGCGGGTCCCAGCCATCGCGACCATCTCGTCCAAATTGAGATCCGAGGCGGCGAACAACCGGCGAGCCACATCCCACTGTATCCAAGATGCCGCCGCAAGCTTCGGTTCGCGGTCGCCGGCCAGATACGCCTCCTCGCCGCTCCACGAACTGCGCACCACATGCCAGCCGTAGCTGGCCAGGTCCGTGCGGTGGATGATCAATGCGCCGAGCGCCCCCTTGCGAGCCGCTTCCTCGAACTTGTAGGTCCAGCGCCCGTAGTAGGTCAAGGCCTCGCCGTTGAAGAATTTGGGGTCTGTCGACGGCGGTTCGTTGACGATCACCAGAACCACCTTGCCCTTGACGTCGACGCCTTGGTAGTCGTCCCAGCCGTACTCCGGCGCCTCTATGCCGTAACCGACGAAAACGATGGGCGCATCCACATCGACGCTCTCGGTCAGGGTTTGATTGCCGGCGACGTAGTCCTCCCCTAATTTCAGATCCAGCGTCGCGCCGTGCGCCGGCTTGAAGGAAGCCGTCGTCGCGGGCAGGGTCTGCACCCCCGAGAGATTCACCTCTTGAAAAAACGTGCCGTTGTCCCCTGCCGGCTTCAGGCCATCCAGCGCGAACTGGGTGGCGATATACAGTGCGGCGATCTCCCCGCCGCGCGCGCCCGTACCGCGCCCCTCGAGCAGGTCGTCGGCGAGGAATCGCACGTGCGCGCGCATGCGTTCAGAATCGATCCCGTGCATCGCCGCCGCGACGGGGCGGGAAAACCCGAGTTGCGTCGCCGGATCCTCCGCCGCCCACGCGACCGGCATCAATCCTGCCGCCATCCCCCACAGGAGGGCGGCGAACCGGTACAATTTCATCGCTGAGTCTCCGATACGGCGGGTGGGGACGATATGTAGCATACCGGCAGCGGGACTGAAAGCGCGGGCAAGACGCTCGCAGTCATGAGCATCCCGCCCGCGCTGCGGCAAGCATCCCGCCCATTCGTCGCGAGTCGATCCCCGGCGAACCCTCGTCCTTGAGGGGCCACGCGATGATTCTGGCCGCGGCGGCGCGCCGGCGACAGAGCGCACTACGATGTAAACGCACAGATTCGCGCCTAGCCGGTGCCGCCCACCGTGAGCGCATCGATGCGCAGAGTGGGTTGCCCTACTCCGACAGGCACCGATTGACCTTCCTTGCCGCAGGTCCCGACTCCGGCGTCGAGCCGCATGTCGTTGCCCGCCATGCTGACGCGGGTCAGTACATCCGGACCGTTGCCGATCAAAGTCGCGCCCTTCACCGGCGCCCCGATCTTGCCGTTCTGGATCAAATAGGCCTCGCTCGCCGAGAACACGAACTTTCCCGACGTGATATCCACCTGGCCGCCGCCGAAATTCACCGCATACAACCCCTTCTCGACGGATGCGATGATCTCCTGCGGCGCGTGCGCGCCGGCACGCATGTAGGTGTTCGTCATACGCGGCAAGGTCATGTGCGCAAAGGACTCGCGCCGGCCGTTGCCGGTCGGCGCCATGCCCATCAGGCGCGCGTTCAGCTTGTCCTGGAGGTAGCCCCGCAGCACGCCGTTTTCGATGAGCACGGTGCACTGGGTCGGGGTGCCTTCATCGTCCACGTTCAGTGAGCCGCGCCGCCGATCGAGCGTGCCGTCGTCCACCACGGTGATTTCGGCGGCGGCGACCTTCTGGCCGATACGATTGGAGAACGCGGAGGTGCCCTTTCGATTGAAGTCTCCCTCCAATCCATGCCCGATGGCCTCGTGCAGCAAAATGCCCGGCCAGCCGGCTCCCAGCACAACGGTCATCGAGCCGGCCGGCGCCGCCACCGCCTCGAGATTCACCAGCGCCTGGCGCACCGCCTCGCGCCCGTAGCCGAACGGCTCATCGCCGCGCAACAATTCATCCAGGCCGAAGCGTCCGCCGCCGCCGCTGTATCCCTGTTCGCGCCGGCCATTTTGTTCGACGATGACGGACACGTTGATCCGCACCAGCGGCCGTACGTCGGCCGTCAAGGTACCGTCGCTCGAGGCGACCAAGACCACCTCGTGCACCGCCGCCAAGGAGGCCATCACCTGCTTGACCCGCGGATCGATGCGCCGCGTTTGCGCGTCGATGCGCATCAGCCAATCGACCTTGTCCTCGTCGCGCATGGCATCGAGCGGGTCCACCGGCAAGTACAGCCGGTGCGTGAGCGGCCGCTCCCACGCCCTGACCGAACCGCTCCCGCCGCTGCGCGCGATGGCGCGCGCCGCATCGGATGCTTCCACCAGCGCCGGCAGGAAAACTTCGTCCGTATAGGCAAAGCCGGTCTTCTCGCCGCTGATCGCACGCACCCCGACGCCCTGCTCGATGCTGTGGGAGCCTTCCTTGACGATGCCGTCCTCGAGCGACCACGATTCCTCGCGTGACAGCTGGAAATACAAATCGGCATAGTCCACGCCCCGGCTCATCACCTTGCCGAGCACCGAAGACAGGCGGCCTTCATCCAGCCCCGACGGGGTGAGGATCATTCTCTCCGCGACATCGAGCGAAGGTGCGGCGCTCATGGCTGCCCGGCCGCGACGTCGGGCAATCCGAGCCGACGATTATCGAGCGCCGGAAAGCGCGCCCGGGTCTCCGCGAGTTTGGTCCGATCGAGCTCCGCTGTGATCACTCCAGCACCCTTTGGCAGGCGCGCGAGCAGCTCGCCCCAATAATTGACGATCAACGTATCGCCATAGGTTTCCCGGCCGCTCGTATGCGTGCCGCTCTGGGCGGGCGCCACCACGTAGCACAGATTTTCGATCGCGCGTGCGCGCAGCAGCGTCTCCCAGTGCGCGCGTCCGGTCGGCACCGTGAACGCCGCCGGTATTGCCAGCCACTCGGCGCCCTGGGCGACGAGGTCCCGGTACAGTTCGGGAAAGCGCATGTCGTAACACACCGACAGCCCGAGCCTTCCGGCCGGCGTGTCCGCAACCGCCGAGGCGCGACCCGGCGTCACATGCGCGGATTCCAAGTACCGCTCGTTGCGCCCCGGAATGGTCACGTCGAACAGGTGGATTTTATCGTAGCGCGCGACGCGCCTGCCGTCGGCATCGAACAACAAGGAGGCATTGGCCACCCGATCCGCGGAGTCGCCCTTGATGACGGTACTGCCGCCCAAGATCCACAACTTCAGCTGCCGCGCCGTGTCGCTGAGAAATGCCTGCACCGGCCCGTCGCCGTCGGCTTCGGCCACCTGCAGCTTGTCGGCGTCACGCAGGCCGATAAAGGAAAAATTCTCCGGCAGGCAGGCGACCTCGGCCCCCAGCGACTTGGCCTCGCGCAGCAACGCGCCCGCGGCCTGCAGATTGTCTGCGACCACGTGACTCGAGGTCATTTGAATGGCAGCTACGATGCTCATTATTTCGGCGCCTCTGCGGTCGCGGTGGCGGCTTCCGCACTCTTGATTCGTTCGACCGTGGGATTATCCCAAGTTCCCGTAATCCGATAATACCCTCGCGCCAGACCGCTCAGCGGTTGTTTGAACACTTGCGTGAACAGTACCACCGCCGCTCCGATGACCGGCCCGCCCGCAAATCCGGCCAACGACAGCGAGCTGCTTCCGAGGTTGCCCGTCACCACCGCAGTTTGGTCGTAATCCTCGTTTTTCAAGCCGACTCTGCCAATCAGGCCGATTTCGGCGGCAGGCCCCTTCACCAGCACGTTGTCCGTGTACGCGCTGCCGTCATGCAGGTCGAAATCGCCGCGAATGTTATCGAACGAAAAGCCTTTGTCGGTCAAATCGCTGAAATCGAGCGCCAATCGCCGCGGCAGCTCCGCCAGGCTGGAAAGACCGAGGACCCGCCCCGCGCCGGGCTTCAAACCGACGATTTGTCCCTTCTCGAGCCCTACTTGCACATGCCCCTTGGCCGCTTGCAGCGCGCCGGCCGTGGGTGCGCCGATCCAGTTCACGTCGAAATCCAGGTGCCCGGTCTTGGCCTCTATCACCGCGGCAAAGCCGAGCTGTTTCATCGTGTCCCCGACGTCGGTGCTGGTGATCGTGCCGTCGATGCGGCCCAAGCCGCCATTCTTGCCGAGCCACTCGCCCTTGGCGTGCGCACCGAAGGTCGAACCGGTGACCGTCAATTGCTTGAGACGGACGCCGTCGTCCTGTTTCATGAGCGCCGCACGGACCTCGCCCAACTGCCGGTCGCCCCAAATCAATTGCGTCGCGTGAAAATTGATTGCCGGGACCGCGCGCGGATCGGCGGCATGTTGTTGATCGTCCGGCGCGGCAGCCTCGGGCGCCCCGCTGACGAATTTGAGGCGCTTGAATTCAAGATTCCATGGCTCGGCCGGGTCCGCGGCCCCCGGCAGTGAAATGACGCCCACCGTGTTCGGCCCGCTCATCGAGATGCGCCAGCCGGAATCGCTCTGCCCCAGGTTCACGGCGATGTTGAGAAACGAAAAACCAAGATAATCGAGCTGTCCCACGTCGAACTTGGCGGAGCGCATATAGGATCCCAGCGGCTTCGCCCCCGCGGCGGGGCTGCCGAGTTTCAGCCATCCGGCCAGATCCAACTTCTCGATATTGCCGCCCACATTGACGATCTGGCTGTCGCTGAACACGGGCTCGGCGGTACCGAACTCGAGAGCGGCGCGATCGAGCCGCATCCCGGACGCATCGGACTGCAGGTTCAATGCAGCGCGCAGCACCGATCCCACGGCCACGCGCACCTGCACTGCGCCGCCAGCGGGCCATTGGGTGTCGACCGAAGCCGGCAGGGAGTCTTCGGCGCGCTTTGCCAGCGGCGCGGGGAGTCCGAGTTCGATCCCGGCGAGCGTGCTCGCGATGCGCAGCGAGCGTTCGCGCGCCGGCTCCGGCACCATCTTGAGGACGCCGTGCCAGTCCGCCTGACCGCCGATGGCGACGTTCGCGGGCAGCGACAGCGCCGCGCGCAGCGCGTCGCCGCCGAAGGTGCCGCGAAACTCCAGTTGAGTGCGGCTCACCGGTCGATTGCGCGGCGCGCGGGCCGTCATCTGGAATGCGCCGCCGAGTACCCGGCCGCGAATGTCGGCGCGGGCCACCTGCGCGCCGTCGATGTCGGCCTCGCCCGTCAATTCGGTCGCGGCCAGCGACGAACCGGGACGGCTCAGCGTCACGTCGTTCAATTTCACATGCACCAGCACGCGCCGGTGATCGAATTCTCTGAACGGCAGGAACAAATTCACGTCGGCGCTGAGCGCCCCCTTGGCCTGGGTCGTGGAAAAGCCGTTCTCCGCCATCGCATCGAGCGGGGTGGCGCGCAGGTACTGCAGCGCACCGCTCGCATCGCCGTGAACCGCCGCGTGCACGTTGAGCTCGCCGCTGCGCAGGTCGGCGAAGCGCGCATCCGCTGAATCCAGGGTGATTCCGCCGGTGCGGGCGCTGGTGAACCGCGCGGTCATGCCCTCGTTGCGAAATTCCGCCTGGCCGGTGAGATTCTCAATGCGCGACCAACCGTCCTGATAATCCAGCGTCACACCGACGACATTGCATCGCGCCAGAAACAGCCCGCCGCCGTCATGAAACGGAAATTGCCGTACCGGACCTTTGAAAACCACCTCCGCATGCGGCACGCGGCCGGCGATGAACGCCCGGTCGAGCCACGCGAGCGCGGCCGGCGCGATGAGTCCGCGCGGGAAATACAGGTGCGCATCGGTCACGTTGCCGTTGTCCATTGTGCTCGCGAGGGTCAAAATGGGCGAGCTGCCGTCGCTTGGCTGTTGCCAGGCTGCCTTGCCATGAATGCTCACGTCGCGAACCACCATCTCGAGATCCTGCGTTGCCGCCAGGAACTCCTGCGGGGTGCGCTTCCAATACAGCGTCGTCTTGAATTTGGTCAGATTGACCGGTTGGGAAAGCTGGCTCGGCCAGTGGAACACGGCGCTCTGCGTGTCGATTTCCAGGCGGCCGCTGTTAGCATCGCCGGCGAGCACGCCGCTCAATCCGCGCACACCCGGTGCGCGGCCGAGCGGCGCGAAACCCACCTCGCGGAATTTCGCGTGGGTCTGCAATTGCCAGGGATCATTGACGGTGCCGCGCGCCAGCTGAACCTGCAAATCCGTCCACTGGCCAGTGGGGGCAAGATCGCGCAGCCTGTCGCGCAGTTCCTTTTGCGGCATGAGCCCGGCGAGCGGCAGCAGCGCCTCGGCGCGCAGGTAACTCGCGCCGGCCCGCAGTTCCAGCAAGCCCGATTCGTCGGCGCGCCAATTCACATCGAACTCCGAATCCGGATCTTGACGGCCCGCGGCGAGCGCGCGTACGCGCCGGCCGCTCACCGTCCAGCGATCGTCCGCGTGAGTCAGGCTCAAGATCCCGCTGATCTGGGTGAATGTCGCGCTGGGACCGTCGGTGAGCTTGGCGACCACGCCTTGCGCGCTGAAATCCAGGCCCGCGTTCGCGAGCGAGGCTCCCCGGCCGCCCCCCCGGATCGCGAAGGCGCCGCTGCCCGCATCGAGGCGCGTCAGATACTCGGGCAGGAATTCGCGCCAGCCCGGAAACGATATGCCGCGCGCGCTCGCCTCGAATTGCCAATCCAAGGCGTCGAGTCGGCCGGCGCCGGTCGCCGTCCCGTCGAAATTCAGGTTGCCGCCGAGCGCAGCCGGCAGCTGCGCCGCCACCTTGAGCGCGATCAGGTCGGAGCCGCGGTGCAAATCCAGCTTGACCGAGTTCAACTCGAGGTGCGGCAACGCCGAATTCCAATCTTGTATGGTCACGCGGCCCTGGCGAACAGCGAGCGTTCCGGCCGGCAAATCGTTGAGCGCGAGCGCGGACCAGGCGGAATCATCGCCGCCCAGCACGATCTCCGAGCCGAGGGCAAACGTGTTCGGACCGACGCGCGCGATGAGGATATCGGGCGAATCGAGTTCGATGCGCAGCGCGAACAGCTTGCCGCCGCGCAGGAACTGCCAAAGGTCGGCGCCGACCCGGCCCCCGGCGGCCCGCGCCAGAACCCGCTCATTGTCCTTCGAACGCAACTCCATTTGATCGAAGTACAATTCCGGACCGTACCAGCGAAACGCCGGCGACACGTGCGCAAAGGCGATGTTGTAACCGATCCGCTCGTGCACCCATTGCTTGATCTCGGCCTGATTGCGCGGCGCGCTATCGATCGCGAGCTTGACCGCCAGCATCAGCACCAGCACCGTGATGAGCGATCCCGCGATGCCGAACAGCAGAATTTTTCCGACTCTACGCGGACTCATTTACATCAGGACCACGTCGTACTGGTCGACGGCGTACAGAGCTTCGGTTTGCAGGCGTATCGGCTTTCCGGTGGTCAGTTCGAGTTCGCCCAAGGCCGATGATTCCTCGTCGAGCAGCCGTTCGATCACATCCTGGTGCGCCAACACCATCAGCTGCTGACATTCGAATTGGCGCGCTTGCCGCACGATCTCCCGGAACACCTCGTAGCAGACGGTTTCCGCCGTCTTGACGAAACCCCGCCCTTCGCAGGTCGGACAAGGCTGGCACAACAGATGTTCCAGGCTTTCGCGGGTCCGTTTGCGCGTCATTTCCACCAAGCCGAGCGGCGAAACGGACGATATATTGGTCTTGACGTGATCGCCGCTCAACGCCCGCTCCAATGCCTGAATCACTTGCCGGCGATGCTCGGGCTCTTCCATGTCGATGAAGTCGATGATGATGATGCCGCCGAGATTGCGCAGGCGAAGCTGCCGCGCGATGGTCATCGCCGCCTCCAAATTGGTGCGAAAGATCGTCTCCTCCAAATTGCGGTGACCGACGAAGGCGCCCGTGTTGACATCGATCGTGGTCATCGCCTCCGTTTGATCGATGATCAGATAGCCGCCCGATTTGAGCGAAACCTTGCGGTCGAGGGCCTTTTGAATCTCCTCCTCGACGTTGTGCAGTTCGAATACCGGACGCCCTGCAGCGTACAGTTCGATGCGCGGCAGCACATCAGGCACGAATGTGCTCGCGAACTCCTGCATTTCTCGGTATGCGCCCGGATGGTCGATCAGCACCCGATCCACGTCCGGCCGCAGCAGGTCGCGCAATATCCGAAGGTGCAGCGGCAAATCGGCGTGCACCAGCTGCCCCGGCTCGGTGCGCAGGCCCTTTTCGCGCACGAATTCCCATAGCTTGCGCAAATAAATCATGTCGGCGCGCAACGCTTCGGGCGGTGCGTCTTCGGCCGCCGTACGCACGATGAATCCGGCGTTCTCATCGGGCTCCAGACCGGCGCGCACCGCGGCGCGCAGGCGCTCGCGCTCGCGTTCATCCTCGACGCGTGCCGAAACGCCCACGCCGCGCCCCTGAGGCATGTACACCAGGTGGCGCGAGGGCAGCGTAATGTACGTGGTAAGCCGTGCGCCCTTGGTCCCCAGCGGGTCCTTGACGACTTGCACCAGAATTTCGTTGCCCTCGGCAACCAATGTCCGGATGTTTTCCGTGCGCGGCGCCTCGATCCCGGTGCCCTCATGCCGCGGATCGAAGATGTCGGAGGCATGCAGGAAGGCGGTGCGTTCCAATCCGATCTCGATGAAGGCCGCCTGCATGCCCGGAAGCACCCGCGAGACTCGGCCTTTGTAGATATTGCTGATCAGGCCGCGCCGGCTGGCGCGTTCGAGATACACCTCGTGCAGCACGCCGTTCTCGACCACCGCGGCGCGTGCTTCGTGGATGCTCGCATTGAAGAGAATCTCAGTGCTCATCGTCACCGCCAACCGTGCCGGGTTTCCACAGCGAAACGCCGGCCGACCGTAGACACTCCGCGGTTTCGTACAGCGGCAGTCCCATGACGCCCGAATAGCTGCCGCGCATGTCCGCAACGAACACCGCGCCATAGCCCTGAATGGCGTATCCGCCCGCCTTGTCGCGTGGCTCCCCGGTTTCCCAGTAGTCGCGCGCCTCAGCCGAGCCGATCGAGCGAAATGTGACCTCGCTGCGGCTGACGCGCGATGCAAACCCGTTTGCCGTCGCCAGTGCGACGGCGGTCAGCACCTCGTGAGTGCGGCCCGACAGCAGCCGCAACATGCGCTGCGCATCCTCGCCATCGAGCGGTTTGCCGAGAATCTCGCCATCGATGACCACCGCCGTGTCCGCGGCGAGCACCGGCCGGGAAAATGACACCCGCGCGTCGCTTTGGCGCAGGCCCGCCCCGGCCTTGGCGGCGGCGAGCCTCGTCACATAATCGAACGGCACCTCCCCGGCGCCGGCCGACTCGTCGACCTCCACGTTAAGTACCTGAAAAGGCACGCCTATTTGCTTAAGGAGCTGGTGCCGGCGGGGCGAGGCGGAAGCAAGATAAACAAAATCCGGGCGCATGCGCTTAAGGATACCGGTCTTGCGCCGCTTTAGGCGCGGTGATACGGGTGGCGCGCCGAGATGCTCATCGCGCGATAGATCTGCTCGGCCACCACCACCCGCGCCAGCGCATGCGGCAGGGTGAGCGGCGAAAGCGACCAGCTCTGGTCGGCGCGCTGCCGGCATTCCGGCGCCAGGCCGTCCGGACCGCCGATCAGCAGGGCCAGCGGCCTCGCCTCACGCAGACGCAGCGACAGCCAGGCACTGAGTTCCTCGGTCGTCATGGACCGACCCGTGATTTCCAGCGCGACGACGTAGTCGTTCGGGCCCACCGCACCCAGCATATTCGAGCCCTCGCGCGCAATCGCGCGCTTAGGGTCCTCGCCGGCGCGCCGCGCGCCGAGAGGAATCTCCGAAAGTTCCAGAACCAGGGGCGCGCGCAGCCGCTTTTGGTATTCGCGAAACCCCTCGTTTACCCATTCGGGTAACCGGGTGCCGACCGCGATCAGCCGGCATTTCATGCGAATTTCGCCGAAATTTCAGGCGTGGGCCGCACGCTTCGTCGCCCACGTGTCCCACAATTTCTCGAGTCCGTAGAACTCGCGCACGCGCGGCAACATGACATGCACGATCATCTCGTGCAAATCGATGAGCACCCAATCACCATCCTGTTGACCTTCCACGCCGTGCGGCCGGAAACCCGCCGCTTTGGTCTTCTCGACCACGCGCTGCGCCACGGAACGCACGTGCCGATCGGAGGTGCCGCTTGCGATCACCATGAAATCCGCGATATCGGTGATGCCCCGTACGTCCAATACCCTGACTTCCAGCGCCTTCATGTCGGCCAAGGCGTCGAGTATCACGGATTTTAGAGACCCCTTGGCGGCGGGATTCGGCTTGGCGGCGGGCTTGGGCGAACCGGCGGACTTGGGCGCACCGGTGGATTGCAGCTTGGCGGCGGGTTTAGGCTTGCGGGCCTGCGCACCGGCCTTGGGTCTTTTGATCGTGGGCTTGGCTGGAAGGAGTCTTTTCTTGGCTGGCACTACGGCGTCCGTGGTTTGGAGTAACAATGGCTTTCCAGGATCAGTTTACGCACTGAATCCGGCATGAGGAAGCGCGGATCCCTCCCCATTGCGATCAGGTGCCGCACTTCCGTGGAGGAGATCTCGAGTTGCGTCACGGCGTGGATGAAGATGCAGCCGGCACGCTGTTCATGCAGGTCGCCGATGCGGCCGGTGCCGCGATCGACCAATAGTTCGCCCAATGGTCCCATCCCCGGAGCTCGCCACCCCGGCCGGTGTGCCACCACCAGATGGGCGAGCTGCAGCAATTCGCGCCATTGATGCCATTTGGTCAAGCTCAGGAAGGCATCCATGCCCACGATGAGACATAGGCTGCGGTCGGGGTACTCGTGGCGCAGTTCGCTCAAGGTCTCGACGGAATATGAGGGCCCCTGCTTGCGCACTTCGCGATCGTCGACCACGAAACCCGGCTGGTCGGCGGTGGCCAACTCCACCATATTCAGCCGCAACTGCGCATCGGCGACCGGCTGGTCGCGATGCGGCGGATTGCCCGCGGGCAGAAACCGTATTTCCTTCAGGCGCAAGGCCTGCTGCAACTCGAACGCGGTGCGCAGGTGCGCGTAATGGATGGGATCGAAGGTCCCGCCGAAGATGCCCATCGGATTCATGAGGCTACCCTGCCTGATTCTTGAGACGCTTGCAAAGCGCCCGCCATGGATGCGGTCAAACCGATGATTGCGGTCCAGGCATCGCCGCGTGCCAGGCCCTTGATGATGCGGTCCGTATGGCCGGCTTGCCGCAGCAGCCGTGCCAGCGGCATCGAACCGATTCGCGACAACGCGCGCTCCGACGGTTTGGCCGCCTGATTCCAGCCCGCCCCTGCGGTATGCGAGCGCAGGCGGGCTCGTTCGCGGGCCTGCCACAGCCCGCGCAGCTCGCGCACCAGCGCCCACAAGATGAGTGTCGGCTCCACTCCCTCGCTCTTCAGGCCCATGAGCACGCGCATCGCGCGCCGGGCGTCGCCCGCCGCCGCCGCTTGCGCGAGCTGAAACACATCGTAGCGGGCACTGTCGCCGACCGCCCGCAACACCAACTCATCGTCTATCGGTTTGCCGTTGGCGAGCAGCGCCAATTTCTCGAGTTCCTGCTTCGCGGCGAGCAAATTCCCCTCGACGCGATCGACGATGAGCTGCGCGGCGGCCGGCTGCAATTCCACCTTGAGAAATCGGGCACGGCCGCGCAGCCAGGCCGGCAGCGCCGCGGTATCCACCGGCCAAATCGGAATCCACACCCCGTGACGTTCGATGGCGCGTACCCACGGCGCCTCGCTCGCCTTGCGGTCGAGTTTGTCGGTGATGATCAAACAGATCGCGTCGGGTGGCGGATTCGTCGCGAGTTCGGCCAACTGCGCCGCGCCCTTATCGGGCTTGCCGCTCGGCATCCGCAATTCGAAAAGGCGGCGCTCGGCGAATAAGGACAGCGCCTGGGTCGCATGGCGCAATTCGTTCCAGTCGAAGCTGCGGTCGATGAAGAACACCGCGCGGTCGAGGTATCCGGACGCCCGCGAGGCCGCTCGAACGGCATCCGCCGTCTCGCCGACCAAGAGCGGCTCATCGCCGGATACGAGGTAGACGGGGGCAAGACCGCGACTCAACGCGGCCGGCAACTGATCGGAGTTCAAGCGCAATTGCGGCGCCTCATGCTCGGGTATAGTCGGCCGAGGCGCTGTCGAGGTACGCCCGCGCCGCCCGGTACTCGCCAATCATTCGCTCCACCAGCGCCGCCACCGTCGGCACATCGTGAATGCCGCTGACGCTCTGCCCGGCGCTCCAGATATCCTTCCAGGCCTTGAGTTCGCTATTTCCGCCGGTGCCGAAATTCATCTTGGTCTTGTCCGCCTGCGGCAGGTTGTCCGGATCCATGCCGGTCTTCAGGACGCTGCCGCGCAAATAGTTGCCGGCAACGCCGCTGAACAAGGACGTGTAGACGATGTCCTCGGCCCGGGATTCGATCAGCATCTGCTGGTAGGCCGGGCTCGCATTCGCCTCCCGGGTGGCGATGAAGCGCGTGCCGAGATACGCGAGATCCGCGCCGAGCGCTTGCGCCGCGAGCACATCGGCGCCGGTGCTCATGGCTCCCGACAAAATAATGGCACCGGGATAGATTCCGCGGATTTGCTTCACCAGCGCGAACGGGCTCAGCACGCCGGCATGGCCGCCGGCGCCGGCGCACACCGCGATGATCCCGTCGACGCCCTGCGCCGCGGCCTTCTCGGCGTGCCGCAGATTGATCACGTCGTGAAACACGATGCCTCCGTAACCGTGCACGGCGGCAACCACTTCGGCCGGCGGCCGCAGGCTGGTTATGACGATCGGTACCCGGTATTTGACGCACAAACCGACGTCATGCTCCAGCCGGTCGTTGCTGGCATGCACGATCTGGTTTACGGCGTATGGCGCGACCGAGACTCCGGGGTTCGCCCGCCGGTATGTGGCCAGCTCTTCGGTGATCCGTGCCAACCACTCATCGAGTTGCGAGGCCGGCCGGGCATTCAACGCCGGAAACGAGCCGACGACTCCCGCCTTGCACTGCGCCAGCACCAGGCCGGGGGTGGATACGATGAACATGGGCGCGCCAATGACCGGTAAGCGCAGATGGCCTTTGAGTACGGCGGGAACTGGCATTTGACGAGCTCTCAAATCGAATGACGCGTCATTATGACTGACCGCGCCGTGCGGTACACTGGCGGCATCATGGAGTTTGCAACCCTGTTGTTCGAGCGGCGCGAACGTGTCGCCCATGTCACGCTCAACCGGCCCGACCGGTTGAACGCTCTCAGCCTGCAGTTGGTCGAGGATTTGCGCGCCGCCGCCGCGGCCATCGAAGCGGATCCGCAAATTCGCGCCGTTTTGCTCACGGGGGCCGGACGAGCGTTCAGCTCCGGCGCCGATCTCATGCGGGACGATTTTCTCGAGGCTTCGCACGGCAGTCTCGGGGAGAATATCGGCGCAAGCATGCGCCGGCACTTCAACCCGATGGTCAGTGCCTGGTGCGACTTATCCGTGCCCGTGGTGGTGGCGGTCAACGGCGTTGCGGCGGGAGCCGGAATGAGCCTTGCCCTGGCCGGCGACATCGTGCTGGCGGCGCGCTCGGCCACCTTTCTACAGCTGTTTGCACCGAAACTCGGCTTGATGCCCGATCTCGGCAGCACTTTTCATCTGCCGCGTCTCGTCGGCACGGCCCGCGCGAAGGGCTTGACGCTGCTCGGCGATGCACTCACGGCGGCGGATGCGGTGCAATGGGGGCTAATTTGGGCGTGCGTCGAGGATGACGCCTTGCTCAATCAAGCCTCGATCATGGCCCGCCGATTCGCGGCCGGCCCGACCCAGGCCTTCAAACACATCAAGAAAATATTCAATCAGCAGCCCGCGCCCACGCTTTCCGATCAGCTGGCGCTCGAGGCCGTGGCGCAGGCGCAGCTGGCCGACACGCGGGATTTCGCGGAGGGCGTGCTGGCATTCCGCGCCAAACGCGCGCCGCAGTTTTCGGGCGAGTAGCGACTGGCGCGGCATCCTCGATGCGCGCGGTGACCAGCACTTCTATGTGCAGTACAAGCGCGAACTCGCCGAGTACGGCAAGGTCATGCGCAGCAAACAGCGGCAGGCAACCGTAGCCCGCGACGGCCGGTAGCGGCGCGGGTTGCCAGTGGAATCTTTGATGAAGATCGGCACGGACCCGACGCCAGCTTAAATCACCGGCAGCGGGAGCGGCCCGAAGAACATCCGCATAGCGCGTTCCTTGCCGAGCACTCGCACCAGTTCGCGGGTCGTGCAATACGTGAGGACCATGATGAATAGCACGATCTGGACCGCCCAGAAGTGCGGCCATACGATTTCCGCGAGCAGTTTGTCATTTCCCGCGATCAGTCCGCCCGCCTGACGCGAGAAATCATAGAGCCGTTCCAGGTAATGAATGAATAGGGAGACCAACAGGTAGATCCCGGTCTTCCAGGCCACATTGTAGATCAGCGGTTTATCCGGATAGCGATTGATGACGGGCAGCATGTCCGCGATCAATACCGCCTTGCCAAGGATAAGTGCCGACACTGCGATCGAAATTGTCGATAGCGGTGCGATTCCCGCTGCCTTGATCATCAACGCGCGAACCAATGCGACGAGGTGCAAAGCGACGAAAAAGAAAGTGGTTGGCGGAAGTATCGCCAGAAACTCTTCTTTGATTATGGCCGATACGTTTCTCATGGCGTTCTCATCGTCCAATGCTCCATTCTTGCTGCGGCATGCCCTGCCGGGCGGCATCCATTATGATGGCGTGCCCCGCGAATTAGAAATTCGCATTCAACGCGCGTAACGGATGCGGGGCAAGCCAATGGCCCCATGGACCGGGAACGCGTGAGGTAAATCCGGAATTCACGCCGGTCGTGCAGCTCGCTCCGATCGCAATCGACGCGAGCGCCGTTCAACGCCTTTTCGTTACTCGGGACCGCGCATCGATTCGCGTCGTTGTCGCAATCCAATCAAAGTCAGCAGCGACAGCAACGCAAGCAAATCAAGCGCGCCCCCCCCATTGCCGGAGCCGCTGCTGCCGCCGGAGGGTGGTGGACTGGTTGCGACGACCCGCGCGATGGCCTGGACAGAGTTGGGTCCGGACCAGCAAGTCATCGTGTAGGTTATCGTTCCCGCAGCACTCGGCGTCACCGTTGCCGTGCCGTTGGCCGATTTACCGCCTGCCCATCCGTCGCCGGACTGCCCGCCGCCGGCCAGACAGGTGGCCGCATTTGATGAGGTCCAGGTCAAGGTTGCGGAGTTCCCGACGGTAATGGAGGTTGGTGCGGCCGCCAGCGTGACGGTCGGCACGATACCGGTTCCGCCGAGCGCCACGGTCTGCGTGCCGGCGCCATTGCCGGCATTCACGCTCAGCGTCGCCGTGGCCGGACCCGCGGAGGCCGGATTGAACACCACGCTGATCGTGCATTTCCCTGCGACCGCGACCGGCGTGCCGCAGGTATTGGTCTGCGAGAACGGCTGAGAGCCCGCGCTCGAGACGCTGATGCTGATGATCGGCAGGGCCACCGCGGCGGTGTTCGTCACCGAAACGGACTTGGGCGTGCTCGCCACGTTCGTCAACTGATCGCCAAACGCCACCGCCGTCGGCGACGCCGTGTAGGCCGGCACGACTCCGGTCCCGCTGAGCGCCACGCTCTGCGTCCCGGCACCTTGGCCGGCATTCACGGCGAGCGTCGCCGTGGCCGATCCAATGGCGGTCGGCTTGAACACCACGCTGATGGTGCAAGTCCCTGCGACCGCGACCGAGGTTCCGCAGGTATTGGTCTGCCGGAACTGGAGTGCATTCGCACCCGAGAATGTAACGCTCGTGATCGGCAGCGCCACCGCGGCGGTGTTGGTCACCGTGACCGACATGGGCTGACTCGCCACGTTCGTCGTCTGGCTGCCAAACGCCAAAGAGGCCGGCGACGCCGTGTAGGTCGGAAATAGTCCGTAGACCGCCACCTGATTGGACGCCGTCGCCATATAGACCTTGCCATTGGCGACCATCGGCGGCACGAAGTGCCCGACATTGCCGAATCCGTCGCGCGCTGCGTTCATCGTGGAGTTCCACAGTTCATTCGAGATATTCTCGGCATCGAAGGCGCGCAGCGCGGGCGGCACCGGCGGACTGGCCCCCGAGTTCCCTGCGGTACTGGCCCAGAGCACACCGCTGCCCTGTACGTTGCCGTTGGCGGACACGGCGAGAATTCCCCCGGGCATTACCGCGCTGTACGTGCCCTGCGCGCTGGGGCTGGCCGCGAAGGTCCTGCCGTTGAACGCAAAGGCCTTGACGACATCGCCTGCGCCCCAGTCATAGAGCAGGGGACCGCCGGTGGCCGCAGACCCCGCCCAGTACACGGGCCCGCCATGAATCTGCCCCCCCGCGGTGATGTTTATTTTTTGTTTGGCCTGGCTGTCGTCGGCGACCTGACCGAGTTTCACGGTATCAAGCACGTACAAATCACCCGTCTTGCCGCCGCCGGTGAGCAGGCTCGTCCCCGGGATCAGCAGCGGTCCGGAACTGCCGAGATCGAAGTCGTTGTCGTCGAGGTATTGCCAGTTACCGGCCGTGAACCAGTCGAATAAACTGAGGCCATGCGTGGGATCGAGATTCAACACGCTTTCGCTGAAGTCGGTCGTGCCGTTCCAGCCGCCAGTCGCCGTGTTGCCCGTGAAGACGTAGACGTGGCCCGAGCCATCGACGGCCGGCGGCCGGCCGGATTGCCAAATCCCACCCTGCAGGTTGCCGGTGATCACCGGGGCGAAGACGCCGCTCTGCTGCAGGGTGCGCTTGTCGTAGGCCATCACCCAGCCGACGTAGTTGAGGGGGTGCTCTACCTGCATCGCGCCAAAGCCAAAAACGACCTGGTCGGCTGCCAGTACCAGCGACATGCGCTGCACCATGTAGTGCGGGTTCAACGTGATGACGCTGTTGCTGCCGGTGATCAGCACGCCGGGACCGTAGGGCTCCGAGCCGGTGGTGATGTCGATGGCATGCAGCCGGTAGGCCATCGCGGCGTTTTCCAGCGTGCACGCGACGATGTACATGATATTTGTGGCCGGATCGATGACCGGGGTGCTCAAGATGCCGAGGTGGCCGGCAGGGTTATTGGGGGGGATCGCAAAGTCCGCCCATATCGGTGCCGTCGTGCCAAACAAGCCGGCGAGATTCACCGACCATAAGGGAGCGCCGCCCGCGTCGGCGTCGAAGGCGTACAGGGTGTCGTTCATGGTCGCGACGTACAGGACGTTGTGCGAACCCAGGTTGGGGATGGCGACATTGGGCACGTAGAGCGGCTGCGCATAGATTCGTTCATCGACGGGGAGCTTGAACAGCAGGCCGAACGTAGTGGGGCCGACATTGGACGCATTGAGCGTGGTCTCGGAGAGATTCGCGCCCGAAACGCTGGCGTCGTATCCGCGCTGAAGCACCGCCTGCAGGGCGGATTGCGCTTGCACCGCCATCGGCCCGGCCAACGCTAGTGCCAGCGCCGTCGCCCACCTGGAAATTCTGTTCATTGCTTGCCGCTACCTTGGTTCCGGTTGCGCCACCCATTGAGTGACATTTGCGGCCATTGCGCACCTCAACACAGTGTCAGTCAATAACCCCGATGCGCCCCAAGTGATGCGCCTGCCGGAGACAAATCGCCATTTGCCATAACGCCGGCCGCAAACGCCGCCGGGGATGATGCCGATTGACGGCCGCGAGCACCGGGGACCTCGGCGATCCCACGGTCCCGGCGGGAGGACTCGCCGACAAACGAACCCACGGATGTATATATTTATGGCGGCAGTAATATCGCCGCGCGTGCAACGCGGCCCAGAGTGGCGCCGTTGCCGGGATCGCCGATGGCAACGTAAAACACCGCAGAATGCTTTCTGTTTGCATTCGGAATAATTCTGACGAATAAGCTGACCATGTGCCTGTCCTTGGACAATATTTGAGTTGTCCGGGCTTGCGGAACATAGTCGGTGCCGGGTTTTGCCGACCAAGGCTCGGTCCACCATACAAAGCCGGCATCACCGTCAGAATCACCGGAGCGACGGACATGGATTTCCGCGAAATGTTCTCCCGAACGAATCCTGTAGGCATCGGCGGAAATGCTGATCTTATTGCCCTTCTGGTCACGCAACGCCGAGCGCCCGGTGTCGCGTCTCTCAGTATCTGACAGCGGTACCGCCCGCAAAGTTTGTGTCGGCATTTCTGCCGACGGAACAATTTTCACGGCAGGTTCCGTTAACATCGATCCCGTCAGAGGGTTCCAACTTGAAAAGGCATTTGGGTTCCACGCAGCGGGTCCGCTATTGATTGGGGTATCCACCCGGGTGTTCGGAACGCCGGCATTGACACTGCTTCTTCCTTCGAAGGGCGGCCGACTGAATGAAATCCATATCATTAGGCCCGCCGCTATTGCCCCGAGCAGAACGGCGGTGCGTGGCGAAAATACCTTAAGCGTGGGTTCCATTTTTGGATCAATGAGGCCCGCCCATCGCGGGACCGCCGCCCGGCGCGGGTTCAGTTTCCCAATCCAATCGCTAACCGATATCGACCGATCTTCCCGACGCCAACGAAGACCCATTGCCAAAGCTTGCCATTGTCGTCGGGTCAGCCCGGGCGGCCGCCGCGCGACCAGTCCAAGATCTCGCGCCTCAGTCGATTTTCGACCATGAAATGGATGCTCGCCCGCAAGCAACTCATACGATACGCACGCCAGGGCATATAGATCGTCGCGTGGATCGGCTTGTTGCCCATCCAGGAGTTCGCAGGAAGCGTAAGCCGGCGTCAATTCCGTAGAATGACCTTGATCGTCATCGGCGCTCGAGCGTTGACGAACGCACTCAGTAGAGGAACCGAAGTCGAGTATGCGCACTTCGCCTGATTTGATAATCATTATATTTTGCGGCTTAAGATCCGCGTGGACCACGTTGCAGGCATGCGCGTGCGCCAGGCCGGCCGCTACTTCGAGTATGATTTTCCACGCACATGATCTGGATATCGAAGGACGATTCAACCGCTCAAGCAAGCCGCTTAAGAGATCCCCCTCCAATAGCTCCATTGTAAAAAATGCGACGTCCTCATCCCGATCTAGCTCGTATACCTTGACAATATTGCGATGCGCAAGCGCCTGCGCACAATAAAATTCGCGTCGCAGGTTCGATAAGACTTCCGGACGACTGTCAATTGCCTTATGCAGAACTTTTATTGCCACGTGGCGGCGGCCTTCCGGCAGATCGCACCGGTATCGGTCCATCGCCTTGAATACCGTACCCATCCCGCCACTGCCCAACCGGCTCTCAAGAACGTACCGATTTCGCAATACTCGTCCGATATCGACGGCAGGCGGCGCCGATCGATGATCCGTTCGCAGCGCGGGCGCTCCGAACTGCTTCGCTTGAGTCGCGGAAGCGGATGTCTGCCTGTGGCTGCGGCGCCCGCGTATTGCCGGAATGCCGCTTCTCTCGGCCGGACCAAAGCGCTGTGTTATCGCCCTGGGCGCTGCATGAACGGGATGGAGACTGATTGTCGTACCGTCGTCAAGCATCCCGCACTCGCGCTGCGCGATCCTTGACTCAATCGAACGAAACAAGTCGGCGGGTACTTGCCCGCGCCGGTATCGTTGATCGAGTAATGCCACGACGTCCCACGCTGTATCGGGAACCGCTTCGCGAAGATTCGATAACTCGTCCATAAATTCGTCTTCGCTGCATTCGCCGCGGACGAGGAGATCAAGCCGCCGCTCCAAATTCAACTCGATTAGCGAGGCGCTCTCGTTTGGTTCGCTGGCGATAATTTTGATCATCTGCATCAGTACGCAAACTTGGTTCGGCCGCGCCGCTCGCCGCCCTAGCTAAGGGACAATAGACAATCCTAAGGCTTGCCTGCTGTTCACGTTTTGCGGGAGGCTTATGTAAAATGGATCCGATTGGGTAGCCGTCGCGCTCCGCGGTCAACAATGACACAAGATATACTTCCTGGTCAGCCGCGACTGATTTTTTTTCGTTGCCGAAAATTTATGATTGTTGCGAACACCCGCACTGCCTGATCGCGGAGGGGTGGCTATGGGTCAAGGTTCCGGTCACCGGCCGGCACGACCGGATAGTCCGGATGGCGGCATCCGCCCAACGTATCCCGATTACTCGTAAACGATGAGCAGATCCTTCGCATCGACCTGCAGGCCGGGCTTCGCCAAAATCTCTTGGACCACGCCGTCGCGTTCCGCGCGAACCGTCGTTTCCATCTTCATGGCTTCGAGCGTCGCCAACACCTCGCCGCGAACCAGGCGCTGACCGACGTGCACCGGTACCGTACTGATGATTCCGGGCATCGGTGCGCCGACATGCTTCGAATTGCCGGCCTCTACCTTGCGCGGCGGCGGCCGTTTTGCGACTTGGCTGCGATCCGCCACGCGAATCGGGCGCGGCTGACCATTCAACTCGAAGAACACGGTGCGTGTACCGTCGTCATGCGCATCGCTGGTGGTAACGTACCTGACGATCAACGTCTTGCCGCGCTCCAGGTCGATGTTGATTTCCTGGCCTGGCTCCATGCCATAGAAGAACACGCAGGTCGGCAACGTGCTCACATCGCCGAACGCTGCGCGCTCGGCCGCGTATTCGGAGAACACCTTGGGATACATCAGATGCGAGGCCAGTTCGAATTCAGTGACCGGCCGGCCGATTTTGGTCTCGGCCGCGGCGCGTTCCGCGTTCAGGTCCGCAGGCGGCAAGAGTTCGCCCGGGCGCGCGGTGAGCGGCGCCGCGCCGCCCAGCACCTTTTTCTGCAGCGCTCGCGGAAATCCCCCGAGAGGCCGGCCAAGTTCTCCGCGGAACAATTGCACCACCGAGTCCGGAAACACGATGTCGACCGCCGGGTCGAGGACCGCGTCCTTCGTGAGTCCGCTCGTAACCATCGTGAGGGCCATGTCGCCGACGACCTTGGATGTCGGCGTGACCTTGATGATGTCGCCGAACATCTCGTTGACTTGGGAGTAGGCCTGCGCCACCTCGGGCCAGCGATGTTCATCGATGCCGAGAGAGCGCACTTGCTCGCGCAAGTTCGTGTATTGGCCGCCCGGCATGCCATGTATATAGACCTCCGAGGTGCCCGCACGAATATCGCTTTCGAAGGCGACGTAGCCGTGGCGAACCTGCTCCCAATAGCCGGAGATCGATCGCAGCGCATCCGGGTCCAGCAGCGAATCACGCGGCGCGAATCTAAGCGCCTCGACGATCGAGCCCAAATTGGGCTGCGAAGTAAGCCCCGAGAGGGCGTCGATGGCGCCGTCGACCGCATCTGCGCCGGCCTCGATCGCGGCGAGCACACTGGCCGCGGCAATGCCGCTGGTGTCGTGGGTATGAAAGTGAACCGGCAGCCCCACCTCGCTTTTTATCGCGCCTACCAGGGCGGCGGCCGCCCGCGGCTGGCACAGACCCGCCATGTCCTTGATGGCGATCACCTGAACGCCCATGGCTTTTAATTCCTTGGCGATCTTGAGGTAGTAACGCAGATCGTATTTCGTCTCCCGCGGGTTCGACAGATTGCCGGTGTAGCAAATCGCCCCCTCGCAGAGCCGATCGGCCGCCCTGACCGCTTCGATGGCCACTTTCATGTTGTCCGTCCAATTCAGGCAGTCGAAAACCCGAAACACGTCGATTCCGGCCGCGCTCGCCTGTGCGACGAAGTGCCGCACCACGTTGTCCGGGTAATTGGCGTATCCGACCGCGTTCGCCGAGCGCAACAACATTTGCAGCAGCAAATTCGGCATGGCTTCGCGAAAGCTCGCGAGCCGCGCCCACGGATCCTCCTTGAGATATCTCATCGCCACATCGAAGGTTGCGCCTCCCCAGCATTCGACCGAGAACAATTGCGGCAGAAGGCTCGCGTAATAAGGCGCGATCATCGCCATGTCGTGGGTTCTAAAGCGGGTCGCGAGCAGCGACTGGTGCGCATCACGCATGCTGGTGTCGGTGACCAGCACCCGCTTTTCGTGCAGCATCCATGCGGCGAATCGCTCGGGTCCGAGCTCATCGAGTTTCTGTTTAGTGCCGGGCGGCGGCGGCGGCAACTCGACGCGCGGCAACCGGGGGAAGACCGGCAGGTGCGGCTTGCGCCCCCGCCCTTTGACTTCGGCATTGCCGTTGACGATCACCTCGCCGATGAAGCTCAACAGCCGGGTCGCCCGGTCGCGCTTGGGCGGGGTGCGAAATAGCTCAGGGGTTTGGTCGATGAATTGCGTGGTGTAATCCGCAGTTGCGAAGCGCGGATGCATGATCAGTTGATCCAGAAAGCGCAAATTGGTCACCACGCCGCGAATTCGAAACTCCCACAGCGCCCGGTGCATGCGCGCAATCGTCTCCTCCGGGGTCGGCGACCAGGCGGTGACCTTCACCAGCAGGGAATCGTAAAAACGGGTGATGATGGCGCCCGAGTAAGCGGTTCCCGCGTCGAGCCGGATGCCGAAGCCGGCGGGGCTACGATATGCGGTCACGCGGCCGTAATCCGGCACGAAGTTGTTTTCCGGATCCTCGGTCGTGACCCGGCACTGCAGCGCGTGAGCGTTCACGCGGATATCCTCTTGCCGCGGCACCCCGCTCTGCGCCGTGCCGATTCTCGCGCCGCCGGCGATCCGAATTTGCGCCTTGACCAGATCGATGCCGGTCACGCACTCCGTGACCGTGTGCTCGACCTGGATCCGCGGATTGACCTCGATGAAATAAAACTTGCCGGTGTCGGCATCCTGCAGGAACTCGACCGTCCCCGCGGCGCGATATGCGACCGCACGCCCGATCTTGAGGGCCGCCTCGCATAGGTCGGCTCGTTGCTCGTGCGTGAGAAAACCAGCCGGGGCGCGTTCCACCACCTTCTGATTGCGCCGTTGCACGGTGCAGTCGCGCTCGTACAGATGCACCAAGTTGCCGTGCGCATCGCCCATGATTTGCACTTCCACGTGCCGGGCGCGTCTGATGAGCTTCTCGAAGTAGACCTCGTCCTTGCCGAAGGCGGCCTTTGCTTCGCGCTTGGCGGCCGCCACCGTCTCGATGAGTCCGCGCTCGTCCTCGACGATGCGCATGCCGCGGCCGCCGCCGCCCCAGCTCGCCTTGAGCATGAGCGGAAAACCCACGGCGCGGGCCATCGCGAGAGTCTCGGCTTCGCCCGCCGGCAAAGACGCCGTGGCGGGCATCACCGGAACGCCGGCCGCCATCGCCAGGTTGCGTGCCTCGATCTTGTTGCCGAGTCTGCGCATGGTGCCGGGCAAGGGCCCTATGAATACGATGCCGGCCGCCGCGCAAGCCTCCGCGAATTCCGGACTTTCGGACAAGAATCCGTAGCCGGGATGTATGGCGTCGACTCGCGCCTCGATGGCAATGCGAATGATGTCGGCAATGTCCAGATATGCCTCGACCGGTCCCCTGCCGTCGCCGACCAGATAGCTTTCATCGGCCTTGGTCCGGTGCAGCGAGAAGCGATCTTCGCGCGAGTGGATCGCCACGGTGCGAATGCCGAGCTCGGTGGCGGCGCGCATGACGCGAATGGCGATTTCGCCGCGATTTGCGATGAGCAGGCTTCCAATCGTCGTTTCGCTCATTCCATGATCCGCGGCGCGTCTCGAAGTGATGGTTCACGGAAGATTCCCGCTCCCGGTTCTCAAGGCTTGCGCCCGGCGGTTGCCGGATCCGAACGCCTGCGCGAGATACCGTACAACTATACCTTGCTGGCTGACCGAATACGTGCGGCGCACGAATTCGCCCAGACTCATCAGCCGCGTCGGCAGATCCTCGCCACCGGCACGCGCACCTCGGGTACGCGCGAGTCGGCAGCCGGCTGATCCGAAGCGCAGCTGCCGCAACCGCCGCAACCACCCGCCGCCTTGCCGGCGGCCGCATCGAGTCCGCGCGCGAGTCCACCCAGCCGCAGGAACCGGGGCGCACGCGCCACGATGCGCGCCAGCCTCCCCCACATGCGCGCCCGCAGGCTCTTCGGGCCGAGCGATGAGAGGGCATACGTGCCGCTCGCCAGCAGCGCCAGCAGCACCAAGGTAACGTCCAGAAATCTGTTCATGATTTCGAGGTGCCCATCAGCCGCCGAGAGCCAGCGCGATCCGATAGGTGATCCACGATCCCGCATAGGCCAGCGAAAAAAGGTAGCCGGCCATCATGAGCGGGTAGCGCCAGGAATTCGTTTCGCGCCTGACGGTGGCGAGGGTCGCCAGGCACTGCGGCGCGAAAACATACCAGGCAAGCAGAGAGAGCGCCGTCGCCAAACTCCACGAATGCTCGATCAGCGGCGTCAGCGCTCCGCTCATATCGGTGCCGGTGGCGGACAAGGCATAGACGGTGCCGAGGGCGCTCACCGCGACCTCGCGAGCCGCGAGCCCCGGCACCAGCGCGATCGATATCTGCCAATTGAATCCGATGGGCGCGAACAGCACCGCAAGCCAGGCGCCCAAATGCCCCGCAACACTGTACTGGATGGCCGGACCGGGGGCGCCGAGCGGCGGGGCCGGGAACGAACTCAGGGCCCACAAGATCACCATTAACGCGAGAATGATCGTGCCGACACGGCTCAAGAAGATTTCCACGCGTTGCCACAAACCGATGACCAGATTGCGCGGATTCGGCCAGTGATAGGCCGGCAACTCCAACATCAGAGCCTGGAAACGCGCACCGGAACCGAAGCGCTTGAGCACATAGGCGACGCCCATTGCGCTCGCGACTCCGGCAACATAGAGCGCGAACAGGACCAAACCCTGCAGCTGCAAGCCGCCCCATACGGCGCGCCGCGGAATGAATGCGCCGATGATCAAGGCGTACACCGGCAGGCGCGCCGAGCATGTCATCAACGGCGCGATCATGATGGTCGCCAACCGATCGCGCGGATTTTGAATGGTGCGGGTGGCCATGATGCCTGGAATCGCGCAGGCGAAACTCGACAGCAACGGAATGAAGGCGCGCCCCGACAGTCCAACGCTGCCCATCAGGCGGTCCAGCAAAAATGCGGCGCGCGGCAGATATCCCGAATCCTCGAGCATCAATATGAAGAAGAACAGGATGATGATCTGCGGCAGGAACACCAACACGCTGCCGAGGCCCGCCAACACGCCGTTGACCAGCAAATCCTTGAACAGCCCCGCCGGGAGGGTTTGGTTCAACAATCCACCGAATGCGCCCGCGCCGAATTTGATCGCATCCATCGGCATCTGAGCCCACGCGAACACAGCTTGAAACACCAGGAACAGAATCGAGGCGAGGACCATCGGCCCCAACACCGGATGCAGCACCACGGCGTCCACCTTGTCGCTGAAGGTGACGCCGTCGAGCCGGTCGGCGCCGACGGCACTCAAGATTCTGCGCACTTCGGCCTGATCGCGCTCGATATCGACGGGCTCGGGAGTGCGCCACGGCCCCTTGGGGGGAGAGTGCGCCGGAATTTCCAGCGCGTCCAGAACCTTGATCAAGGCGCCCGCTCCCGACGCTTTGATGCCGATGGTTTCGACCACCGGTACGCCGAGTTCGGCTGCCAGACGCGGCGCATCGACGATGATGCCTTTGCGGCGCGCGATGTCCGTCATGTTCAGCGCGACGACCATCGGCAGGCCCAAGCGCTTGAGGGAAAGCACCAGGCGCAAATTCTGGCGCAGATTGGTCGCGTCCGCCACACAGACCACGAAATCGGGCGCCGTTTCGCCGCTGCACCGCCCGAGCAATACATCGGCGGTGATCTCTTCGTCGGGCGTCGACGGATCGAGGCTGTAGGCACCCGGCAGATCGAGGACGCGCACCCGCCGCCCTGACGGCGTGAGAAGAGAGCCTTCCTTGCGTTCGATCGTGACGCCGGCGTAGTTCGCGACCTTTTGCCGGCTGCCGGTCAGGACATTGAACAGGGCGGTCTTGCCGCAATTGGGGTTGCCGACCAATGCGATCAAGGGGCTGGGGTGCGCACCGGTCAGAGCCTTCATGAATCTAACCGAGCAAAGGCTGCTCCGGGCACACGCGGATACAGGCTGCTTCGAACAAACGCAATGCGAAGGTGCCGGTGCCAATGCGCACCGCTATCGGCTCGCGCGCCACCAGGCCGCGTGCGACGATCCGCACCGCTTCCCCGGGCAGGAAACCAAGTTCCGCCAGGCGTCTGCCCATGTCGGGGGCTACTCCGTCGGCGGCCGATACCGATACCGATACCACACGCGCCACCGCGCCTGTCGCGAGGTCGGCGAGCTTCATGCCGGCCGGTGCGTCCGCCGCCTGGGCAATTTGGGGTGTCCCTGCCATGCGTCCATCCTATATGAGAATCGTTCCCATTACTATTCATTGACTGCGCCCGGGCAGCGGCCAGCGGCGGCACGTTGCTGCATTGCGGCAGTCAGGCGGGACCACCGGAACCCGAGTCGGCGCCCGGCTTCCTGCTAATCTTATGCCCCCCCGAACCGCCGGAGGCGTATGAAATGCCTACGCTTTTTGAAAAGATCATAGCGGGCGAACTGCCTGCGACCGTGGTTTTCCGCGATTCGCGGCTGATCGCATTTCTGGACATCCGCCCTGCTGCCCCGGTACACATATTAATTGTGCCGCATAAACCCATTCCGACAACGGATGATATTGAGGACGAGGACGCGGCGCTGATCGGACACATGGTCATCGTCGCGCGCGATCTTGCGCGCAAACAGGGAATCGCGAAGAGCGGCTATCGCCTCGTGATCAACTGCAATCCCGATAGCGGGCAAGAGGTCTATCACCTGCATTTGCATTTGCTGGGCGGAAAACCGCTGGGGCCGATGCTCCAGCGCGCATAGGGTAAAAACAGAGGAACAGGTCATGAAGAAGAAAAAGAACGCGCAGCCCGCGGCCAAGCGCACCCGGCGCACCACCGGCGCCAAGCGCCCATCCCCGGCAAAACGCAGCACCGCGAAATCCGCCGCGCGCGCGGTGGCTTCGCGCACCTCCGCGAGAATCTCGCAGCCCGTGGTGCGGCGCGAACTGTACCCCGCCATCGAACCGTTCCGGCACGGTTATCTGCGCGTGTCCGAGATCCACGAGATCTATTATGAGGAATGCGGAAACCCCGCCGGCAAACCCGCGGTGTTCCTGCACGGCGGTCCCGGCGCGGGTTCCGACAAGCGTGCGCGGCAATTCTTCGATCCTCATCATTATCGCATCGTGGTGTTCGATCAGCGCGGTTGCGGCCGCAGCCGACCGAGCGCCAGTCTGATCGAGAACACCACCTGGCATCTAGTGGCCGATCTCGAGCGGCTGCGCAAGCATCTCGGCATCGAACGTTGGCTGGTGTTTGGCGGATCCTGGGGCAGCACGCTGGCGCTCGCCTACGCCGAGGCGCACCCGGAGCGCGTCAGCGAACTCGTGCTGCGCGGCATTTTTCTGTTGCGCTATGCGGAGATCCGCTGGATGTACCAGCATGGTGCCTCGAATATTTTTCCGGATTGTTGGGAGGCGTACCGCGACGCAATCCCGCTCGACCAACACGACGATTTCTTGCGCGCCTACCACCAGCGCCTCACCGGCAACGATCAGCGGGCGGCCCTGGCGGCGGCGCGGGCCTGGTCGGTGTGGGAGGCATCCACCAGTTTCCTGTACAGCAATCCGGACAACATCCGCAAGTGGGGCGAAGACCAGTTCGCGCTGGCGGTGGCGCGAATCGAATGCCATTACTTCGTGAATCGCGGCTTTCTGCGCAGCGAAACGCAACTGATCGACGATGTGCAGCGCATCCGCCACATCCCGGCAACCATCGTGCAGGGACGCTATGACGTCGTCTGTCCGGCAACCAGCGCTTGGGACCTGCATCGAGCGTGGCCCGAGGCCACGTTTCGCATGGTGGCGGATGCCGGCCATTCGGCGTTCGAGGCCGGCAATACCCACGAACTGGTGCTGGCCACGGACCGATACCGCAGCCGCTGACCGCGCCATGCCGCAACTCGCCACATTGGGTCTCGCGCGCCTTGCCGACTCACGCGAAATCGCGGAGATGTCGCGCGACTTGATCGAGCAGGGCCTATCCTGGTCATGGACGCCGGCGCGGGTGCAGCGCTTCATTGCCGGCAAGGATTGTTCGGCCGTGGTCGCACGGCGCGAGCGGCGGATCGCGGCCTTCGGCATCATGCATTTCGGGCAAGAGGTCGCGCATCTGAATCTGCTGGCGGTGGCAAGCGATCACCGCCGCCAAGGACTCGGGCGCCGTCTGATGGACTGGCTCGCGTTGACCGCCATCGAAGCCGGCGTGTTTCGCATCAATTTGGAATTGCGCGCCCAAAACACGGAAGCGCGCAACTTCTATCAGGCCCTGGGATTCACCGCACTCGATGTCGTGCCGGGCTACTACCAGGGGCGGGAGGCGTCGCTGCGCATGACGCGACGCCTGACCCTGGAGCAGCCGCGTTGAATCGCACGGCGCAGCCACCCCTTAGGCGGGTTTTCGGCTCCACCGGCCGCGAGGTCGCCGCGGTCGGTCAGGGTTCGTGGCGTGCCGAGGAAAGCGCCGTCGAGGATGCGATTGCCGCTCTGCGCTGCGGCCTCGATCTCGGCATGACGCAGATCGACACCGCGGAAATGTACGGCGGCGGCGCCGCGGAGAAGATCATCGGCGCGGCCATCGAGGGGCGGCGGAACGAGGTGTTCCTGGTGTCCAAAGTGCTGCCGAGCAACGCCTCGAGGCGCGGCACGGTCGCTGCCTGCGAGAAATCGCTCAAGCGCCTGGGAACCGATCGGCTCGATTGCTATTTGCTGCATTGGCGCGGCGCCCACCCGCTCGAGGAAACCATCGAAGCCTTCGATGCATTGCTGCGCAAGGGCGCGATACTCTCCTGGGGTGTGAGCAATTTCGACGTTGCCGATCTCGATGAGGTCGCGGCGATCGCCGGTCCCGGGCATCCGTCCTGCAATCAAGTGTTGTACCACCTGCAGGAGCGCGCGATCGAACACACGGTGCTTCCGTGGTGCCTCGAGCACGGAACCGCCGTGGTCGCCTACACGCCCTTCGGCAATTCCGCGCGCACATTCGATCCAGGCACCAAGCACGGGGGCATCCTGCAGGAGATCGCCGCTGCGCATCACGCCACCGCCCGACAAGTCGCACTGGCATTCCTGCTGCGCCAGCCGAACACCTTTGTGATTCCCAAGGCATCCAAGCTCGAACACGTGCGGGAGAATGCGGGCGCCGGTTCGCTGCGGCTCGGCGCTGCGGAAATCGCGCGCATCGATGCGGCCTTTGCGCGCGGCAAGCCGCGCCCGTTGCCTACCGCATGAACGCCGACTGGCGCCTCTATGCGCTCGGATCGGCCCTGTTTGCCGCGCTCACCGCGATCTTCGGCAAGGTCGCGGTATCGGAAATCAACTCCGACCTCGCGACTTTTCTTCGGACCATCATCATTTTGATCGTCGCCGCGCTCATCCTGTGGGCGCGCAACGAGTGGCAGCGCCCGGACGCGTTGTCCTCGAAAGGCGTTCTGTTCTTGGTCCTCTCCGGCATCGCAACCGGATTCTCGTGGCTTTGCTACTACCGCGCGCTGCAATTGGGCCCCGCTTCCCGGGTTGCGCCGATCGACAAGCTGAGCGTGGTGTTCGCGGTGCTTTTGGCGGCCGCATTTCTCGGCGAGCGGCTCACGTGGAAAGTGGGGTTTGGCACCGGCCTGATCGCGGCGGGCGCCGTCCTCATGGTGCTGTGACGCTCGAGCGGGCTGGCTGCACTACCTCAGCATGCGCCGTCCCGCTGCCGCCGCGTTCGGGGTGCCGGTCAGCGCCAACGTCACGCGTAACTCGTCGCGCATGATGCCGAGGGCCCGGGTGACGCCCGCTTCGCCGCCGGCGGCGAGCGCGAACAAAAACGACTTGCCGATCAGACCGGCACGGGCCCCAAGGGCGAGCGCCTTGGCGATGTCCTGACCCGAGCGTATGCCGCCGTCGAACAGCACTTCGCAGCGCCCGTCGACCGCCGCCACGATTTCCGGCAATACCGAGATCGTGGACGGCGCGCCGTCGAGCTGGCGGCCGCCGTGATTCGAGACCACCACGGCATCGGCTCCGGCGGCAAGCGCGAGGCGCGCATCTTCGGCATCCAATATGCCCTTAAGAATGAGCCGGCCCGGCCACCGGCTTCTCACCCATTCGACGTCGCGCCAGGTGGCCGACGCGTCGAACTGCGAGTGCGTCCATTCGGCGAGGTTCAAGACGCCGGTGGCGCCCTTGATGTGCCCGACCAGATTGCCGAAGGTGCGGCGCTTGCCGAACAGCACCTTCATCGCCCAAGCGGGTTTGGTCGCGACATCCCAGGCGTTGCGCAGCGACAAGCGCGGCGGGATGGAGAGACCGTTGCGCGCATCGCGCCAGCGCTCCCCGAGCAGCGGCAAATCCAGCGTGAGCATCAACGCCGAACATTGCGCCGCGATCGCCCGGTCGATGAGCGCCTGATTGAATCCGCGATCGCGCATCAGGTATTGCTGAAACCAGAACGGCCGGCCGGTGGCCGCGCGCACGTCCTCGATCGAGCAGATCGACATGGTGCTCAGGCAGAACGGGATGCCGAAGGCTGCGGCGGCCCGCGCGCCGAGAATTTCGCCATCGGCGTGGAACAACCCGGCGAGCCCGGTCGGCGCGATCGCGAGCGGCATCGAGATCTCGGTGCCGAGCACCGTGGTCGCGAGCGAGGTTGAGGAAACGTCCACCATGACGCGCTGGCGGAAGGTCAGGGCGTCGAGATCCGCCGCGTTGGCGCGCAGAGTGCGTTCTTGATACGAGCCGCCGTCGGCATAATCGAAGATGGCCCGCGGTATGCGCCGCCTGGCCAATTTGCGCAGATCATCGATGCTCTGGATCAAGTTCATGACCCGCCGCTCAGGATGGCAGCTTACTAACTTCCCGGTATCCACGAGGTGCCGGCCAACGGAACGCCCGCCATCGCCGCGGCTTCCACCGTCAATGCCACCAGGTCCTCTTTCTCCAAATGATGCACGTCCTGCTTGCCGCACGCGCGAGCGAGCGTCGTCAGCTCCATGTTCAGCGTCTTCAAATAGTTCTTGAGCCGTTTGGCGCCCACCGCCGGCTCGAGCCGCAGCTCGAGCTGCGGATCCTGGGTGGTGATGCCGACCGGGCACTTGCCCGTGTGGCAGTGATGGCAGTAGCCCGGCGCGGTGCCGAGCCGGGCATAGTCCTCGACCGCGGAGACATGTTCGCCGCCGGCAACGTAGGTATCGCTGTTGCATCCCAGCGCGATGAGAACGCCCTGCCCGATCGCCACCGCGTCGGCGCCCATGGCGAGCGCCTTGCCCACATCGGCGCCGCTGCGAATGCCGCCGGAAATCACCAGCTGCACCGTGCCCCGCATGTTCAGATCGTCGAGCGCATCGACCGCTTGACGAAGCGCCGCCAGAGTCGGAATCCCGACGTGCTCGATGAACACGGTTTGCGTCGCCGCGGTACCGCCCTGCATGCCGTCGACCACGATCACATCGGCGCCCGCGTGCACCGCAAGCTTGACGTCGTTGAATACCCGGGTCGCGCCCACCTTGACGTAGATCGGCTTCTCCCAATCGGTGATTTCGCGCAATTCCTTGATCTTGATCACCAGGTCGTCGGGTCCGGTCCAATCAGGATGACGCGACGCGGAGCGCTGATCGACGCCTTCCGGCAGCGTGCGCATGCGCGCCACGCGCGGATTGACCTTCTGGCCGAGAAGCATGCCGCCGCCGCCGGGCTTCGCGCCCTGGCCGATGACGATTTCGATGGCGTCGGCGCGGCGCACGTCGTCCGGATTGAAGCCGTAGCGCGACGGCAGACATTGATACACCAGTGTCTTCGAGGCGGCCCGCTCTTCGGAGGTCATGCCGCCGTCCCCGGTGGTGGTTGAAGTGCCCACCTCGGTCGCGGCGCGGCCGAGCGCCTCCTTGACCCGCGCGGACAAGGCGCCGAAGCTCATCCCGGCGACCGTGATCGGAACCGCGAGCTCGATGGGCTTCGACGCAAAGCGCGTACCGAGCAGCGTTTTGGTCGCGCAGCGCTCGCGGTACCCCTCGAGCGGATAGCGGGACAGCGATGCGGCGAGAAACAGCAGGTCGTCGAAACTCGGCACCCGGCGCTTCGCACCCAGCCCGCGAATCTCGTACAGGCCGCTCGCGGCCGCGCGCTGGATGTAGTCGATGGTGTGTCGGTCGAAGCCCGAGGATTCTTCCCGCTGCAGGCGACTCATGAGATCAGTACTCCTGGTTGGCATCGGCGTGCCAGTGATACAAGCTCTTGGCGGAAGCGACGCGTCTGAATTCGCCCGGATCGTGCGGCAGCCCCGCCGCGCTGAGCAGGCTCTTCACGGCGCCCCGGTCGGCGTCGCTCATCGCTTCGAAGCGAGCATCCGCACCGAGCGATCGAACTTCGCCGCGCACGTAGATCACCGCTTCGTACAGTGAATCGCCCAATGCATCCTCGGCGTTTCCGCAAATGACGATGCGCCCGGCTTGCGCCATGAACGCCGAAAAGCTGCCGACACTGCCGCCGACGACGATGTCGGCGCCTTTGAGCGAGATTCCGCAGCGCAAGGAGGCGTCGCCGTCGATGATGAGCAGCCCGCCGTGCGCGGATGCGCCGGCGGCGGTGGAGGCGAATCCCTTGACGTGCACCCGTCCGGACATCATGTTCTCGGCCGCGCCGGGTCCGGCATTGCCGTGAATGGTCACCGAAGCGCGCTTGTTCATTCCGGCGGCGTAGTAGCCCACGTGGCCGTAAATGTGCACGTCGAGATCGGCATTGAGGCCGCAGGCGATGGAATGTGCGCCGTCGGGATTTTGCACGCTGATCTGCGATACGCCCTCCGCGGCCGCATGCTTGTGCAGAAAAAGATTCAGATCGCGCAGCAAGTCCCGCGCCAGATCGAACTCCCGCGCCTTGTGCCCGGGCCTCAGATTTGCCATGAATAGATCTCCTCCGGCTTGGGCTCGAACAGCGTCGCTTGGGAGATCTGAGGCAGGTGTGCAAGCGAGCGGAATTCCGAGGCGATGGCGACGTAGTCATCGGTCTCGGCCACGATCGCCGGCTTGCAGGCGAAGGCGTCGCGCACGATGAGCAGATCCCGGTCGGTGCCCATCAAGAACGTGAAGAACCCGTCCAGCTCGCTGAATCCACGCTCGACCGCGGTCTCGAGGTCATCGCCTTCGCGCAGGCGCCACTCGAAGAACCGGCATGCCGCCTCGGTATCGTTGTCGGTTTCGAATTCGATGCCGAGCGGCTCCAGGCGCTTGCGCACCAGATGCGGATTGGAGAGCGAGCCGTTGTGCACCAGGCAAAAATCGCGCCCGGCGGTGAATGGATGCGCGTGCGCGGGGGTCACCGCCGATTCGGTGGCCATGCGGGTATGCCCGACCAGATGAGTGCCCTTGAGCGACTCGAACCGGTAGCGGCGCGCGATGTCCGCCGGCGCACCCACATCCTTGTACAAGTCGATCGACTGGCCCACGGAAAGCACCGCGACCACGGGCGCATGGCCCTTGAGCCAGCCGACCAGGCGGTCGGGATCGGCCGCGGTGGTGAGCACCGCGTGGTTGCCGTGAATCTCGATCTGTTGATGATCGGCGAATTCCCCGCGGATCGCTTCCAGCAACTCCAGCCAATCGACCGCATGAGCGCCGCTATAGAGGCTGAGCTTGTGCTGCCGGCCGGACACCGGTTCGGTATACACGGCGAGGCCCGCCGAATCGGGGCCGCGCTCGGTCATGCCGACCAGCATCGGCACCATGAGCGCCCCAAGCCGATCACGCAGGTTCGGGTTCTTGACCAACAGCCCGACAATTCCACACATGCGCCTTCTCCTAAAAGAATTCCAAATAGCGCCGCGACTCCCAATCGGATACGTGGCGCGAATACTCGGTCCACTCCATGCGCTTCAGGCGGATGAACTCGCGCGCGAGATCGGGTCCGAGACCGTCGCGGATGACCGTGTCCTGCTCGAGCGCATCGAGGGCTTCGGTCAAGGACTGCGGCAACAGTTTGACCCCCTTGGCCGCCACCTCATCGAGCGACAACTGATAGAAATTGATGTTCTGCGGCGGCCCTGGATCGAGTTTCCGATCGATCCCGTCGAGCCCCGCGGCGATCAGCGCCGCGGAAACGAGATACGGATTGCAGCCCGAATCAGGCAATCGCACTTCGAGCCGGCCATGCGGAACGCGCACGCACGCGGTGCGGTTGTTGTCCCCGTAGGTGATGTAGGCGGGAGCCCAGGTGGCGCCCGACAACGACCGGCCGACGACCAGCCGCTTGTACGAATTGACGGTCGGCGCCGCAACCGCGCAAAAGGCGCGTGCGTGAGTGAGCACTCCCGCCAGGAAATGATAGGCCATGGCGGAGAGTCCCATGCCGGACTTGTCGGTCGGATCGTGGAACGCGTTTTTCTGGGTAGCCGAACCCAGCGAGACGTGAAAATGCGCGCCGCTGCCGGTGCGGTTGGAGAAGGGCTTGGGCATGAATGTGGCGATCATGCCGTGCTTGTGCGCGATCTCGCTCGCCGCCATCTTCACGAAGGTGAAATTGTCCGCGGACTTCAGCGCATCGGCGTAGGTGAAGTTGATTTCGAACTGGCCGTTGCCGTCCTCGTGATCGATTTGATACACGTCGATCCCGACCTCACGCAGCCCCGCGACCATCTCATCCAGCGCCTCGCGGGTGCGATATAGGCCTTTGTAGTCGTAGCACGGCTTGTCCAGATCGTCGGTGGGATCGGCGGGGCCCAGGCTTCCGTCCGCGCGCCGCGCCAGAAGCATGAACTCGGGTTCGATGCCGGTGAACATCGTGAGGCCCCGCTCCGTGAGCCGCGCAATCTGCGCCTGCAGCGCGACTCGCGAACAGTAGGGATAGGACTTGCGGTTGACGACCCCGTTGCAGATGAGCCGCGCATACCCCGGCATCCATGGGATCTGCTGCAGTGTAGCCAGATCGCCGACCGCCATGTAGTCCGGTCCCTCCGGCCCCATGCCGAAGCCCCACAGCGCAAAGCCGGCGAAGCCCGCACCATCCGTCAACACCATATCCAAATGCTCGACCGGCACCGCCTTCGCCTTGGCGGCGCCGTGGATGTCGACGAACTGCGCCAGCACATAGCGGATCTTGTGTTCGTCGAAGAACTTTTTAGCCTGCTCCCGATTCATGCCGATACTCCTCTTATGATCCCGCCGCTTTCAACGACCACCGCCCCAAGGGTTTCACTCAAGGAAGGACCGAAACTGGGGTCGCACCAAATCCGATACCGCCGCTCGGAACCGGACCCCTCGTGCGTCGCCTCCGGCACCACCAGCACCGCGACGCCGATCATGAGCGTCATGATCACCGGATGCGAATCCATTGCCAGCCCTTCGAAGTTGACGTTGCAGACCTGTGCGAGCACCTCGTGCACGCCCGCGCCGCACAAATGGAGTGTCCAGTCCTCGCGCAATACCGGATAGACGCCGGGTGGATCCGCCGCCAATGCCGATTTCACGCCCTCGAGCGCGCTGCCGGCCGCATCCTCGAGAAAGAACTCGGCGCCGCCGAGCCGCGCCACCAGCAAGCCCTCCGTGCCGCCCGCCGACGGCGCGCGGTTCCAGCTATTGGGCGCCGTCGGCAGGGAGATGCCTTGCCTCGCCAACCAGTCCGCGGCGCGCGGCCCCTTCAGCCCCAAGCGAACGCGCTGGTCCACCATGTCGAGTGCCGTGCGGGTCATGCGCCAACTCCGGCCCGCTGGCGCAGGTTTTGCGGGTCATAGAACGGCGTGGCCGCGACGCGCGCCGCGAGCATTTCGCCGTGATCGGCGCGAATCCGGATCTCGCCGCCCACCTCGGCCAGCCGCGGCGCCAACATGGCGAGCCCGATGGTTTTGTTCAAGGTCCGTGAATGAACCACGCTGGTGACGCGGCCCGCGATTTCCCCCTTCTCGATCACCAGATGGCTCTCTTTGGGCAGGCGCTTCGGATCCGGGATTTCGAAGCCGACGAGCTTCTGCCGAGGGCCGCGCTTTGCCAGAATCTTCAAGCTGCGTTGTCCGACGAAGTACGGCTTGTTCAGGTTCACCGCCCACCTCGCATTGGCCTCGAACGGATCGGTCAGGCCGTCGGTGTCCTGGCCCACGATCAGATGGCCCTTCTCCAGTCGCAACACCCGTTGCGCCTCGACGCCGAAGGCGCGCAATCCGCGCGGCAGCCCGGCCTGGTGAAGAGCCTGCCATACGGCGCATGCGCCGCCTGCGGGGACATGGATTTCATAGCCCAGCTCGCCCACGAAGCCGACCCGCATCAGGCGCACATCAACGCCGGCAACCCTGGCGCTGCGCACGCCCAAGAATGGAAACGCGCTCTCGCCCAAATCGGCATCGGTGAGGCTCTGGAGAATGTCGCGGCACAGCGGCCCGGCAAAATTGAAGGCCGCGCGGTGTCCGGTCACGTTCACCAGCGCGCAATCGAGCCCCCACAACGCGTTGAGCCGCAGCAGTTCGCGAAACACCGTGGCCGAGCCGCCGGTCGTGGTGGTGAAATAGAACGTCTCGGCCGTCAATCGGGCGATGACGCCGTCGTCGATGATGACGCCCGCCTCGTCCAACATCAGTCCGTAGCGGGTGCTTCCGACCTTCATGTCGGAGTACTTGCCCGCATACACCCGGTCCAGGAACAATCCGGCCTGCGGCCCATGGATCTCGATCTTGCCGAGAGTGCCGACATCGATGAGGCCGACGCCGGTGCGCACCGCCCGCACCTCGGCTTCGATGCTCTCCGCCCGCGTCTCGCCGCTCACCGCATAATATTCGGGGCGCCGCCAGTTTCCCGCAGGCATCCAAACCGCGCCGAGCGCGCGATGCTCGCCGTCGATCGGCGTGCGCCTCTCGATATTGAAGCTGCGGCCGGCGAGCAGCTTCAAGGGAACCGGATGGTACATCGGCCGCGATGTGGTCAAGCCCAGCTGCTCGATGGTCGAGCCGCGCACGCGGGCCAGGATGCGCAGTGCGTTCATGTTCGAATGCTTGCCCTGCGACGGCCCCATGCCGACCGTGCTGTAGCGCTTGAGCAATTCGCTCGAATCGAAGCCCTCCTGCGCCGCGTTCGTAAGGTCCTTGACCTGCAGATCCTCGTCGAAGTCGACGAAGTTCTTGGCCAGAGGATGGTCGATGATGGGAAAGCGGTGCGACGGACAACGGGGGCCGCGCGCAATGGGCGCGTTCGAGGGCGCCCCGAAGCCGGCATGGGCCGCGGCCTGGGAACCGGCCCGCTTGCCGTCGGCCACGCGGGCCTCGAAATCATAGACGCCATTCATGCGGCCCGCCGCGAAAATCCCCTGCGGCTGCACCTCCTCCGGGATGAATTGCTGCAGCTCCTCCGAGAACCGCGTGCTGCCGCCCGCCTGCTGGTAGAGCTGGGTGGCTGCCGCCCACCCGACGCTCATCAAGACGGCGTCGCAGTCGATGCGCCGCGGCTTCGCCGGTTGGATGCCGCCCGAGGCATCGAGCGGTGCGATCGCGAGCGCCGCCACGGCGCCGTCGGCGCCCGCGATGGCTTCGTACGGCGCCGAGCCCGGAATGATGGTGATTCCGGCTTTGGCGCATCCCCGCGCGGCTTCGCTATGGTCGAATGGCGGGCGGCGCAACTCGACGATGGCGGCGACCTGCACCCCCTGAGCGTGCAAATCGAGGCAGACCGAATACGCTTCCAAATTCGCGGCGACCATCACCACGCGCCGCCCGGGGGCGATCCGATAACGCCGCAGCAAACGCCGCGCGCCCGATGCCAAGAGCACGCCCGGCAAGTCATTGTTGCGGAACACCGCGGGCTGTTCGATGGCGCCGGTGGCGAACACCACCGCCTTTGCGCGCATCTTGGTCATGCGCGTAGGTTCCGCGAGCGCCACCCAATGATCCGCGTAGTAGCCGGCCGCCACCGTCGCGGCGAACACGGTGATGCGCGGCGAGCGGCTGACGGCGTCGGTCAGTGCGCGCAAAGACTCGTATTCGCCGTCGGCGCCGGATCCGCCCAGGCGAAACGCCTCATCGACCAATCCCACGTGCGCGCCGGCGGCAGCCGCTTCGAGCGCGGCCGCGAGTCCGCTGGGTCCGCCGCCGATCACCAGCACGTCGCAAAATCCATAGCGCTTCGGCGTCAGCCGCCGCTCGGCCCCGAGCGTCACGGCGCCCAAACCCGTGATGACCCGGAACATGCGCTCCCAGCGGGGAAACAGGCGCTTCGAATGAAACGCCTTGTAATAGAACCCGACCGGCAAAAACCGCGCGAAGCGGTCCAGAATCCGCGCCTTGTCGCCTTCGAGGCCGCCGAAGGTGTTGATCGCCGCAACCCGCATGCCTTCGCGCAGCAACGTCACGTCACCACGCACATTGGGCACCCCGTCGACTTGAAACAGCGTGTTGCTGTCGTGATTCGCAAACGACAGGATGCCGCGCGGCCGGTGGTACTTGAAGCTGCGGCCCAGGTACGGCAGCGTGGCGGCGAGTGCCGAGGAAATGGTGTCGCCGCCGAAGCCGCGGCAGGGCCTGCCCTCGAAAATGAAATTGATCACCGTCGCGCGATCGATCCATTCCTGCGGATGCGGCTCCAGCCGGTGCATCATGGCGCGCGTCCCGGCGGCTCGAGGGTATTACGCGCCGCCTCTGCGGGGTAGGTCGCGATCACGGCATCACGCGTCGTGTCGCGCAGCGCGATGAACCAGAAGCCCGAGGCTATGTGACACCACCATTCGTATTTGACCCCCGGCGACCCCGACCGATTGAATACGTACGCGCTCCACTCGGCGTCGCTGCAAGTGTCCGCATCCGGGGGATTGCGCACCTCTCCGCCGTACGCGAATTCCGAAACCGGGCGCGGTCCGTTCAAGGGACAGACCATGATTTTCATCAGTGGCCCACCGAGGCTGCGCCCTTTTCGCCGGTCATTTGATAGCGCGCGAAGCGCTCCATCGAAAAGCCTTCGATCAGCGCATGGTTGCGCCCGGTGGCCACCGTGTGGCTCATGGTCTTGCCGCACACTGGCGTCGCCTTGAATCCCCAGGTTCCCCAGCCCGCATCCAGAAAGAAGCCCTCCAGCGGCGTGAGGCCCATGATGGGGGCGAAGTCCGGCGTCATGTCGGCCAGGCCGGCCCATTGGCGATTGACCTTGACCTCGCTCAAGAACGGAAACATATCGAGCATGTGGGCGCTCAAGGACTCGACGAAATCGAGCGTCGAACGCGTGTGATGCAGCTCGTAGGGGTCGAGAGATGCGCCCATCACGAGTTCGCCGCGCGCCGTTTGCGACACGTAGACATGCAGCGAGCCCGACACGATGATCGGGTCGAGCCACGGCTTGACCGGCTCCGAAACCATCGCCTGCAGCGGGTGCACGTAGATCGGCGTATGCAAATCCACCATGTCGAGCACTCGCGGCGTGAATCCCGCCACCGCGCACAACACCCGCGAGGCGGCGATCGATCCACGGTTGGTGTCGACGCCGACGACGCGCCCCCCCGCCACTCGGATCCCGGTCACTTCGGTTTGCTGATGAATCTCGACGCCGCGGCGGTCGGCGCCGCGGCCGTAGCCCCAGGCGACGGCGTCGTGGCGCGCAATCGCTCCCGGTTCGTGGAACAAGGCGCCAAGAATGGGCGCGTGCCCGCCGCAGCTCATGTCGATCGCGGGGATCGCGCGTTTCACGAACGCGGCATCCACCGCCTCGGAGCGCACGCCGTAATGTTTGTTGACCTCCGCGCGCCAGCGCATGGTGCGCATCGCCGAATCGGTGTGGGCCAGGGTGAAATGGCCGCGCGTCGAATAAAACAGGTTCAGATCGAAGTCTTCGGCCAGATCCTGCCAAAGGCGCACGCTTTCATCGTAGAACTTGACGCCTTCCGGGGTCAGATAGTTCGAGCGGATGATGGTGGTGTTGCGTCCAGTGTTGCCGCCGCCGATGTAGCCCTTTTCGAGCACGGCGACATTGCGGACGCCGTGATCCCGCGCCAGATAATAGGCGGCCGCCAAACCGTGTCCGCCGCCGCCTATGATCACGACGTCGTAGCCGGCCTTGAGCGAGTCGTGCCGGGTGAACATCCGCGGCTCCGGATGCTTGCGGGACAGGCCGAAACGAATTAATCGATGAGGCATGCAGGTTTTAGGGGATTTCGGCCGTTCGAATAGCGGTTAACAGCACTGGCGCCATGTGCGAATATAAGCATGATTTTTAACTGTGGAGCAACTAAATTGCGTATTGCGCAATGGCGGCGATGCGGCCCACGGGCCGGAGCGCCTGGATTCGGTGCCGATGCGAATGCTGTCGATCGTCATGTCTGGCGGAGAAGGCGAGCGCGAATGAGCAGCGGTACCGTTCGCGGCGGATGTTCGCTAAGCTCTCGATCATCCTTCAGGGGAGCACCGTTGCCGATGTTCGTTCCAGCCCGTGTCGCGGCGCGCAGCGCCCGCGCTGCCCTCGGATGCGCCGTCTTGATGGCACCGCTGGCGGCATTCGCGTCCGGCGCGGCTTCGGGCGCCCCTGGCGCCGTCGACGCCGGGCGGCTGCAGTCGGCGGATTCCGAACCGCAGAACTGGTTCACCGGCGGGCGCGACCAGGACGGCACCTATTATTCCCCCTTGAAGCTGATCGATGCCGGGAACGTCAAGGATTTGGGCTTCGCCTGGAGCTACGATCTCGGAACCCCGCAGCGCGGCCAGGAGGCGACGCCGGTCGTCGTCGACGGCGTGCTGTATACCTCGGGCACCTGGGGTTACGTGTATGCCGTCGATGCCGCAACCGGCCGTGAATTGTGGCGCTACGATCCCAAGGCGGACTACGCGGCTGCGAGAAATCCGTGCTGCGACCTGGTGAACCGCGGCGTCGCGGTTTGGCAGGGAAAGGTGTACGTGGCCTCGGTCGACGGACGTCTGCATGCGTTGGACGCGGCAACCGGCAAGAAGATCTGGGCGGTCGACACCATCACCGACCACAAGCTTCCTTACTCCAGCACCGGCGCGCCGCAGATCGCCGGCGACGTCATCGTCATCGGCAACGCCGGTTCGGACATGGGGCGATTCGGCGTACGCGGCTACGTCGCCGCCTACGATTTACAGACCGGCGCCTTCAAATGGCGGTTCTACACGGTGCCGCCGGCTGCCGGGCAGCCGTTCGAGAATCCGGAGCTCGAGGCGGCCGCGAAAACCTGGGATGCGCATCGCGACCCGAGGTATCAGGGCGGCGGCACGGTGTGGGACGGCATGGCGTACGATCGCGCGCTGAACCTGGTGTATTTCGGCACCGGCAATGCGGCTCCGTACGACTTGCGCCAGCTCGGTCCGGCAAAGCTCGACGGCCTGTACACCGCCTCCATCATCGCTTTGCACGCAGATACGGGGCGGCTCGCCTGGTACTACCAAACAACCCCGCACGATCACTGGGATTTCGACGCCAATCAAAAACTGATTTTCGCGGATTTCGACATCGACGGAGTGCCGCGGCAAGTGCTGTTGCAGGCGTCCAAGAACGGATTCTTCTACGTTCTCGACCGAAGGACCGGGAAGCTCCTTTCCGCAAAGAACTACACCTACATCAATTGGGCCAGCGGCGTGGACATGAAGACCGGACGGCCGATCCCAACCAGCCAGTCCGATTGGTATGCCTCGCCCAAGAATGTGTATCCCTCGTGGGCCGGAGGCCACACCTGGAATCCGATGTCGTTCAGCCCGCAAACCCGCCTGGTCTACATTCCGGTGCTCGATGTGCCGAGCGTCTGGGTCGACATGCTGCACAACGGCGGTCAGGTGAAGTTCATCGACGGGTTCTACACCGTCAACGGTATTTTTCCCGACGACAGCTACGACGCGGCGGATTTGAAACGCCTGTTCGGGCCGCTGCCGGACTTGAAGGAGATCAAGGCAACCCGCAAGGTCAAGCCGGTGCGGGAACTGATTCGCGCCTGGGACCCGATCGCGCAGAAGACGGTATGGGAGCACGAGACCTCGAGCGGCATGCGCGGCTACGACGGCGGGGTGATGTCGACCGCGGGCAATCTCGTGTTCCAAGGCCGCGGCAGCGGCGAGATGTGGGTTTACGCCGCCGACACCGGCAAGATATTGAAAGTGATCAAGACCGGCAGCCACATCATGGCGGCGCCCGCGACCTACGCGGTCAGCGGCCAACAGTATGTCGCCGTCCAGGTGGGCTACGGCGGTACCGCCATCGCCGAAGGCCCCATTCCGCCGAGCAGCGCCGCCGCGACCTACGAAAACACCAACCGAATCATTGCCTTCAAGCTGGGCGGCGGCGAGGTGCCGGCGCCGCCCGCCCGTGTGAGCGTGCCGTTCCCCAAGCCGCCGGCGCAAACCGCCGCGGCCGCCGGCATCAATGCCGGCGAAATCAAGTTCAACGAAGAATGCACGCGCTGCCACGCGCTCGGCCTCTCCACCACACCCGATCTGCGCCGGCTCGACGCCGGACTGCATGCTGCCTTCAAGGACATCCTATTGCGCGGCGCATTGGCGCCGGCGGGCATGGAGCGGTTCGACGACATCTTGAGCGAAGGGGATGCGGACAACATTCACGCCTACCTGATCGAGCAGAGCTGGATCGCGTATCGGGCTCAGGAAGCGGCTGCCGGTCGCTGAGTGAGGGCACGCAGATGCAAGTCAGCCGCCCGAATTTTCTGATTTTAATGGCCGATCAGCTCACGGCGCGGGCGCTGCCCGCCTATGGAAACCGCGTCGCCAAGACTCCGCACATCGACGCCCTGGCCGCGGCCGGGGTGGTTTTCGATTCGTTCTACTGCAACAGTCCGCTGTGCGCGCCGTCGCGATTTTCCTTGCTCGCGGGGCGCCAGGTCTCTGCCATCGGCGCCTACGACAATGCCGCGGAGTTCCCGGCGCAGGTGCCCACTTTCGCCCATTGCTTGCGCCGCGCCGGATACCAGACGGTGCTGAGCGGCAAGATGCACTTCTGCGGCCCCGATCAATTGCATGGCTTTGAAGAGCGCCTGACCACCGACA
>JBBIUT010000001.1:81369-143201 GCA_037440085.1 Gammaproteobacteria bacterium | reverse complement strand
ATCATCGTCAGAATCACCGACGTCAAGCCGGCCAGCGCGCCCCAGATGACCCAGCCCGACAGCCAGGCCAGCTGCGGATGCGACTCGAGCGCGACCGCGACCGGGGCAGCATCGTTCAGCTGCCTGAACGGCACGAGCCCGGTCATCACGCTGGACATCATCACGTACAGCACCGTGCAGATCGCGAGGCTGCCGAGAATGCCGATCGGCATGCCGCGCTGCGGATCCTTGGCTTCCTGCGCGCAGGTCGATACGCCGTCGAAGCCGATGTACGCGAAGAAGATGATGCCGGCCGCCTGCAGGACGCCGCTCCAGCCGAACGTGCCGAATGTCCCGGTGTTCTCCGGAATGAACGGCTGCCAGTTCCCCGTATTGACGTACATCGCGCCGAAGCCGATTACGGCCAGCACGATGGAGACCTTGATCGACACGATGACCATGTTGACCACCGCGCTTTCCTTGATGCCCTTGTAGCAGAGCGCGGTCACGACGGCGACGATGCCGATCGCCGGCAGGTTCAGGAATGCGCCGGTCTGGTGGATATTGCCGCCACTCGCATCGGCAGCGAACGGCGCGGACGTCAGCGCGGCCGAAATGAAGTTGATGCCGTAGTGGTCGAGCAGCTTGACGAAGTAGCGGCTCCAGCCGACAGCAACTGTCGCGGCCGCGACCATGTATTCGAGGATCAGGTTCCAGCCAACGAACCACGCGATGAACTCGCCAAGCGTCGCGTAGCTGTATGCGTAGGCGCTGCCGGCGACCGGGACCATCGCCGCGAACTCGGAGTAGCACAGCCCGGCGAAGCCGCAGCCGATGCCCGCGATGATGAAAGAGAGCACGATCGCGGGGCCCGCATGCTGGGCCGCGGCGAGACCCGTCAGCACGAAGATGCCGGTGCCGATGATGCCGCCAATGCCGAACGCGACCAGCGACGGTACGCCGAGCGCGCGTGCCAGGCCCTTGGCGGCGGCTTCCTCGTGGTAATCGGAAATCGGCTTGGTCGCCAACAGTTCCTTCATGCCCATGTCATGCACCTGATTACTTTGGGGACCGGGCCCCGGTGGGCATGACTGTAGCGGCTTTAGGGCAGGCCGTCGACTTCCTCGGGCTTCGTGAGCTTGCGCTCCAGCAGGTCGTCGCTGCGCAAGCCGAAATCCAGCGCGATGGCCGCCGAAATGTAGATCGAGGAATAGGTGCCGGCGAGGATGCCGATGACCAGCGCGGCCGAGAAGCCGTGCAGCGTCTCGCCGCCGAAGATCAGCAGCGCGACGACGACCAGCAGCGTCACGAGCTTGGTCATCAGGGTACGCGACAGCGTCTGGTTGATCGACTCGTCTATGACCTGCGCGATGGTCAGCTTGCGCGCGTTGCGCGCGCGCTCGCGGACGCGGTCGAACACGATGACGGTGTCGTTCAGCGAATAGCCGATCACGGCCAGCACCGCGGATATCGCCGTCAGGTCGAACGTCATCTGCGTCACCGCGAAGAAGCCCAGTACGCAGATCGGGTCGTGCAGAACGGCGAGAATCGCACCCATTGCCAGCTTCGGCGTGAAGCGCAGCAGCACGTAGATCGCGATCAGGAACAGCGTGGCAACGAGCGCCCAGGCGCCCTTGACGAACAGTTCCTGGCCGACCTGCGGGCCGACGACCTCGGTGCGCTGCAGGCGGACGCCGGCATCGATGCCGTGGAAAACCTCGAGGATGCGCGCGCCGGCCTGCTCGCCCTTGACGTTCGGGTCCGGCGGCAGCCGCACGAGGATGTCGCGCGAACTGCCGAATGCCTGGACCTGCGCACCGGCGACGCCGGCCGTGCCGAGCGCTGCACGCAGGTTCTCGATGTTCGGCGCCTGCGGGAAATTCGTCTCGACGACGACGCCGCCGGTGAAGTCGATGCCGAGGTTCAGGCCGCGCACGGCGACCAGCGCCAGCGAGCCGGCGATCAGCACGGCCGACAGCCCGTACCACACCTTGCGGGTGTTCATGAACGGGAAGCGCGTTACCTTGTGAAAAAATTCCATGGACCTGAACCTTGAAGCGAACCTTATATGGACAAGCGCTCGACCTTGCGCTTGCCGCCGTAGATGATCTGCACCAGTGCGCGACTGCCCATCAGCGAGGTGAACATCGAGGTAGCAATACCGAGCACCAGCACCACCGCGAAGCCGCGCACCGCGCCGGCGCCGAACAGCCACAGCACCAAGCCCGCAATCGCCGCGGTGACGTTGGAGTCAAAGATGGCCGAGAACGCCCGGTCGAAGCCGGCGCTGATCGCCGCGCGCGGCGACACGCCATTGCGCAATTCTTCACGGATGCGCTCATAAATCAAGATATTCGCATCGACCGCCATGCCGACGGTCAATACCACCGCGGCGATTCCCGGCAGCGTCAGCGCGGCTCCAACCAGCGACAAAAACGCCGTGAGCAACACCACGTTGCAGACCAGGACCAGGTCCGCGATCAGGCCGAACACCTTGTAGTAGATCGCCATGAACACGAAGGCCGCCAACATGCCGAAGATCATGGCGTGGACGCCCTTGTCGATGTTGTCCTGGCCCAGACTCGGGCCGATGGCGCGCTCTTCCACCGCGGACAACGGCGCCGCCAAGCCGCCGGCGCGCAGCAACAGCGCAAGCTCGCGGCCCTCGATCGGATTGACGCCCGTGATCTGAAAGTTATTGCTGAATACGCCGCGAATGGTCGCGCGGTTGATGACTTCCTCCGTTACGCGGTCCACGTCGACACCTTCCGCGTTCTTCTCGCGCGAACGGTCGATGAACACCACGGCCATCAAATGGCCGATGTTCTCCTGGGTATTTTTCAGCATCTTGGCGGCGCCGCGGCTATCGAGGCTCACCGAGACCGCCGGGCCGTCCTGTGTATTCGGCTGAAACGAGGCGTCCGTGAGCTGATCCCCGGTGACCACCACGTCGCGCTTGAGCAGCACCGGCTGCTTCTCGCGGGTGTAGTACAGCTTCGAGCCCAGTGGCGCGCGCCCGGTGGCCGCGGCTTCGAGCGGATTGTTGGTTTCGTCGACCATGCGAAATTCCAAGGTCGCCGTCTTGCCTAAAATCTTCTTCACCTCGGCCGAATTTTGCAGCCCGGGCAATTGAATCGCGATCCGATCGACGCCCTCGCGCGCGACCTGCGGCTCGGACACCGCGAGCTCCGGGCTATTCAAGCGATTGCGCAGAATGATGATGTTTTGCTGAACCGCGTAGTCCTGGCGCTCCTTGATTTCCTGAGGCGCCAGCTTCAGCTCCAAGGCGGGCGAACTCCCGACCACGGTTTCGGTCAAATTCAAGTTGCGGTTGTCTGAAACAATGGCCGCCTTGCCCTTGGCCAAACTGTCGGCGTCGCGAAACAACACCCTGACGCGATCCGTCGGGTAGTCCACCTGCACGTCCTGGTAGGGCACGCGCGCGTTGCGCAACGATGCGCGGAAATCCTGTTCGCGATGATCGAGCTGCTGCCTCACGGCACCCTGCACGTCCACTTGATAGACGAGGTAGACCCCGCCCCGCAGGTCCAGGCCCAGCTTCAACGGATTCAGCCCCAAATTGCGCATCCATTCCGGTACCCGGGAGGCCTGCGACAGGGCGATCGTGAACTGGTTGGGGCGCGCTTCGGCAATCAAATCGCGCGCTTTCAATTGATCTTGTTTGCTGCTGAATCGCAGCGTCAGACGGCCCTGTTCGAGAAATGCGCCGCTTGGCGTCACGCCTTTGGACTTGAGCAACTCCTCGATGCCGGTGCGGTCGCTTGCCTGGACGGCCGCGCGGTCGCGGGCCAATTGCAACGCATTCTCTTCGCCAAACAGATTCGGCAGCGCCAGAAAGATCCCGAACACGACCACGGCCGCGACCAGCGCGATCTTCCAGCGCGGATACGAAATCATGCGCTCTTGACCGTGCCCTTCGGCAGCAGTTGCGCAACCTGGAATTTTTGCAGCTTGATGTTCACGCCGCTGGCGATTTCCAAGGTCAGGAACTGGTCGCCGACCTCGACCACCTTGCCGAGAATTCCGCCGGTGGTCGCCACCTCGTCGCCCGCGACGATTTTCGACAGCATCTCGCGCTGTTCTTTGGCGCGCTTGCTCTGCGGCCGAATCAACAGGAAATAAAATACCACCAATAGCAGCACGGGCAGCAGCAAAGCGCTCAGCATACTTTGCCCGCCGGACCCGCCGGCGGCCTGTGCATGGGCCGAATTAATGAGGAAATCCATAGCGTTACACCCGTTTTTGGCGGCGGACGCCGCGGCACAAAGCCGTGCAGTATACAGCAGGCAGCCCTAAAAATTAACGCGTCCGGGGGCTGGCCCAAGCGCGGCACCATCCGGGCGGCACACGCCTTACCGGCGGCTTTCGCCTCGCGGTTTGCCCCTACCGGCTGGTCTCGACGGCCGTTCCGTCCGGCCCGCAGCCCTTGAGCGCATAGAATTCGGCCGCGAACTCCGCAAACCGCCCGGCCTCGATCGCGCAGCGAATTTCAGCCATCAGACGCTGATAGAAATACAAGTTGTGGATCGTGTTGAGCTGCGAGCCCAATATCTCGCCGCATTTGTCCAAATGGCGCAGATAGGCGCGGCTGTAGTTACGGCAGGTATAGCATGCGCACCCCTCGTCGATCGGACCGGTATCCTTGTGGTGCACTGCGTTACGAATATTGAGCACGCCCGAGCGCGTGAATAGATGCGCATTGCGCGCATGCCGCGTCGGCATGACGCAATCGAACATGTCGATTCCGCGCCGCACCGCCTCGACGATGTCTTCCGGACGACCGACACCCATCAGGTAACGGGGTTTGTGCGCGGGCATGTGGCGTACCAATCCATCGAGGACCCGGCTGCGCTCGGCCTCGCTCTCGCCCACCGCGAGGCCGCCGACCGCAAGTCCCGCAAAGCCGATGTCCTCGAGCGCCTCGAGCGAGGCGGCGCGCAGATTGTCGTGAGTGCCGCCCTGGACGATGCCGAACAGCGTACCGGGCGGGTCGTTGTCGTGGTATTCGCGAAAGCCGCGCGCCGCCCAGCGCATCGACAATTCCATGGAAACTCGCGCCTGCGCCTCGGTTGCCGGATATGGCGTACATTCATCGAAGCTCATCGCGATATCCGAGCCCAGCACGCGTTGGATGCGCATCGACTCCTCCGGCGACAGGAACACCGGCGCGCCGTCGACCGGCGAGCGAAATCGCGCGCCTTCCTCGGTGATCTTGCGCATTTCCTTGAGGCTCCACACTTGAAACCCGCCGGAATCGGTGAGGATCGGACGGCGCCAGTGCATGAAGCGATGCAAGCCCCGATGCGCCTCGATCACCTCGAGGCCGGGGCGCAAGTACAAATGGAAGGTGTTGCCGAGAACGATCTCGACGCCGATGCCCTCCAGCTGTTCCGGGGTCATCGCCTTGACCGTGCCGTAGGTGCCCACCGGCATGAACGCCGGCGTCTCAACCGCGCCGCGCGCGAAATCCAAGCGTCCGCGCCGTGCGGCTCCGTCCCGGTGCAGCAGTTCGAAACGCATGCCGGGCGGCGCCTTCACGTGCGCCCCGCCGCCGCGGGCGTCAAAAACATCGCATCGCCGTAACTGAAGAAACGGTACCGATCCTTGATCGCGTGCTCATAGGCCGCGAGCAGCGTGTCCTTGCCGACGAATGACGCACACAGCATCAGCAATGTCGACTCGGGCAGGTGAAAATTAGTCACCATCGCATCCACCACTCGAAACCGGTAGCCGGGCTTGATGAATATTCGCGTCAACCCGCGGTACGGGGAGAGAACACCGCATCCGGCCGCCGTCTCCAAGCTCCTCACCACCGTCGTACCGACCGCGATGATGCGGCCACCGGCGGCGCGCGCGGCGCTGATCGCATCGCAGGTGGCCTGCGGCACCTCGAGATATTCGGCATGCATTTCGTGCCCGTCGATATCGTCCACCCGCACCGGCTGGAAGGTGCCGGCGCCGACGTGCAAAGTCACGAAAGCATGCCTCACCCGCCTCCGCTCCAGCGCGGCAAAGACGTGCTCATCGAAGTGCAGCCCCGCCGTCGGCGCTGCGACCGCGCCCAGGGCTCGCGCGAACACGGTCTGGTAACGCTCGCGATCGGCAGACTCGGGTGCGCGATCGATATAGGGGGGCAGAGGCACAGCTCCATGAGCCTCGAACAATGCCAGTACGTCGCCCGAGAACTGCATGTGGTAAAGGTCTCCGATCCGGCCAAGCAGGTGCGCGCTGCGCCCGCCGGGCAAGTTCACCCGTGCGTTCGGCCGCAGCCCCTTGCTGGCGCGGGCATGCATCAGCGCCGTATCGGCGGTGAGCACGCGCTCGAGCAGCAGCTCAACCCTTCCGCCGCTGTCCTTGATCCCGTGAATTCGCGCCGGTAGCACGCGCGTATCGTTGAACACCAACAGATCCGCGGGCGTCAGAAGAGCCGGGAGATCACCAAAGCGCAGGTCCCGCCACGACCCCGCGCCGCCGTCGAGCGCGAGCATCCGGCTGGCGGAGCGCGGCGTGACCGGACGCTGGGCAATGAGTTCCCCGGGAAGCTCGAAGTGAAAGTCCGTGCGCTGCATCGTTTAGACCAATACTACCTTGCGACAATCGCATATAATGCGCGGTCTGGCATGCCCGGATGGCGGAACTGGTAGACGCGCCGGACTCAAAATCCGGTGGTGGTGACACCGTGTGGGTTCGATTCCCTCTCCGGGCACCAGACCCTAAAATTATGGACATCCCTTGAATTTCTGCAGTCACTGCGGCTCGCCCGTTAAATCCAAAATCCCCGACGGCGATCACCTGCCGCGGTTCGTATGCTCGAACTGTGGCAGGATTCACTACCAGAACCCGCTGCTGGTCTTGGGTTGCGTGCCCGAATGGGAGGGAAAAATCCTGCTGTGCCGGCGCGCCATCGAGCCGCGCCTGGGATTTTGGACGGTACCGGCAGGATTCATGGAAAACGGGGAGACCATGCAGCTGGCGGCGGCGCGCGAATGCTACGAGGAGGCCCTGGCGACGGTCGAGGTGGGCTCCTTGCTGGCGGTTGCCAACGTGACCCACGCCGGCCAGGTGCACATCATGTTTCGGGCACGCCTGCTCGGCCCCGAATTCGCTCCCGGGCCCGAAAGCCTGGAAGTCGGGCTGTACGATGAGGCGCAAGTGCCGTGGAACGATTTGGCGTTTCCAAGCGGCGAGTTCGCACTGCGCAAGTATTTCGCCGACCGCGCCGCGGGGCGCGAGGATCATCATTTCACGGAGCTGACCCGTCCGTTGAAACCCAAGGGTATGGCAGAATAGCAGCCATATTCAACCGCTCGTTCACATTCAACTGCAATTCAAGAAGGGTACGTCATGACGTTCGTGGTCACCGAAAGCTGCATCAAGTGCAAATACATGGACTGCGTGGAGGTGTGTCCCGTTGATTGCTTCCATGAGGGGCCGAATTTCCTGGTGATCGATCCGGATGAGTGCATCGATTGCACGCTGTGCGAACCCGAATGCCCGGTCGAGGCCATATTCTCCGAAGAGGACATTCCCAAGGGACAGGAAAGCTTTCGGCAGCTGAACGCGGAGCTGGCGAAGCAATGGCCCGTGATCACCGAGATGGGCGTGGCTCCCGCCGACGCCAAGCAGTGGGACACCGTCAAGGACAAGCTGAAATATCTGGAGCGATGAGCGCCGGCGCTAACGCTTCGCCACTTGCGTCTCCTTGAGCGTCTTCACCAACTCGTTGGGCGGCATATAGCCCTCGATGAATTCGCCGCTGTCGGTAACCATGGCCGGCGTGCCGCGCACCCCGATGCTCTGCCCCAGCGCATACTCGCGCGCAACGGGCGTCGGCTCGCAGGTCTTCTTCATGTCCAGCTGGCCTCCGGCCTTGGCACGCGTGAGCGCCTCGTTCCGGTCCGCCGAACACCACACCACTTCGGCCTTGCGCCACCCTTCCGTGTTCGGGCCGGAACGCGGGTAGAACATGTAGCGCACACGCACGCCTAGCTTGTTGAGCTCCGCCATCTCGCTGTGCAGCTTGCGGCAATACTGGCAATCCACGTCGGTGAACACCGTGACGGTGTATAGCGGATTCTTGGGTGAAAAAATCAGCATCTGCGATTCGGGCACGGCATTGATCATCGCCAGGCGCGCGTGCGCGCGGATCGCCTCGGTCAAATTCTCACGCGTGCTCATGTCATACACGTTGCCATCGAAGAAATATTTGCCGTCCGCGGTCAAATAGCTCACGTCCGCGCCGCGCACGAATTGGTATATGCCTGGGACGGGTGAAGGCTTCAAATCCTCGAGACTCGAGCCGGCCGGCAACAGCTTCACCAGGGCCGCCCGCGGGTCCGCCGGCTGCTGCGCCGGTTCGGCCCACGCGTTTGATCCGGCTGAGGCAACGACGGCGACTATTACGCCAAGGTGTTTCAACATGAGGGGCTTCCTGAGTATCAAACTTGCTTTGACTCCGCCGCAGGCGGGTGGTTCACGAAATTCTATCAGACCGCAGCGCGAAGCCGGCGAGGTGCGGTGCGATGACTCGGGCAATGCGCCCGGAGGCGCGCCGGGTGCGCGCCTAGCCGCGCGGATGATGCTGGGAATGCAGTTCCTTCAAGCGCTCGCGGGCGACGTGCGTATAGATTTGCGTCGTCGACAGATCGCTGTGGCCGAGGAGCATTTGCACCACCCGCAAATCCGCGCCGTGATTCAATAGATGCGTGGCGAATGCGTGCCGCAGGGTATGCGGCGACAGCTCTTTCGCGATCCCGGCCTTCTTCGAGTAGCGCTTGATGATGTGCCAGAACGCCTGGCGGGTCATGCGATCGCCGCGGCGGGTGGGAAACAAATAATCGGTTTGCCGTTCCAGCAGGATTTCCACGCGCGGCACCTGCATGAACTGATGCAGCCACTTGACCGCCTCGTCTCCCAACGGTATCAGGCGCTCTCGATTGCCCTTGCCGACCACGCGCATCACGCCCTGGTTCAGATTGACCTGGTTGTGCTTGAGGCTGACGAGCTCGGAGACGCGCAATCCCGTGGCGTACAATACCTCGAGCATGGTGCGATCGCGATGACCCAATGGATCGGACACCACCGGTGCCTCGAGCAGCGACTCGACCTCCGCCTCGGTGAGTGATTTCGGCAGAGAACGGCCGATCTTGGGCATGGCGATTTGCGCCGTGGGATCCGCTGCGATCAGCCCTTCGCGCACCATGAAACGAAAAAAGCGCCGAAAACTAGATAATTGCCTCGCGGTCGAACGCGGCCGAGATCCGCCCTCGACGCGCGCGGCGATGAATCCGAGCAGCTCGATGCGCGTGGCGTTCAGCAAGGCGCTGCCGCGCTCCTCGAGCCATCGCGCCAGCGCGGTCAAATCCGCCCGATACGCGGCCAGGGTATTGGCCGACAGGCCGCGCTCCATCCAGACCGCATCGAGAAACTTCTGCAACGCAGGATTGGCCGCGTCGCGGGCCAGCGACGCTGCGCCCGAGGTGCGTGTGAAAACCGTGCGTTTGAGTGCTGTCACCATAATTTTCCGGGTAATAACTCGCACTAAATGTGCCTTACCTGCTGCTCGATTGCAGTATGCGAGGGGTCCTTGCCTGTCGGCGTGATCAGTCTCACAGTAAACGCAACTATTAACATAAGGAGAACCAGATCACATACGCCCTGTCCGAATTTCTTCGGCAACGCCTTTACGGCGCCTATTGCCTGGCGCTGTTTCTAGGAATGGGTATGACTGTGCTCACAATCAATGTGTTTTTGCCCGGCCTGCGCGCCCGCCGGCGGGTGGCGGGCGCGTGTTCGCGCGGATTCTTTCGAGCCGCCGGCATCCCGCTGCGCGTCCATGGCCTGCACGCGATGCCGCGCGAACCGTGCGTGGTGGTCGCGAATCACGCCAGCTACATCGACGGAATCGTCGCCATCGCGGCATTGCCGCCCGACTTTGCCTTCGTGATCAAGAGGGAGATGGTGCGCGTACCGCTCGCCGGCCTGTTGCTGCGGCGCCTCGGATCCGCATTCGTCGAACGCTTCGACCGCCACAAAGGCGCTTCGGACGCGCGCCGGGTATGGAAGCTCGCGGCCGCCGGCCAGTCCCTGATGTTCTTTCCGGAGGGCACATTCGACCGGACTCCCCGGATCGGCAGATTCCTGGGCGGCGCCTTTGCTACGGCCGAACGCTCGCAAATGCGCATCGTCGCAGCCGCCATCCACGGAACCCGCGAAGTCTTGCCTTGCGGCAGCCTTCTCATGAGGCGCAAACCCATTCGCTTCGAAATCCTGGAGGTCCTGGATCCCGATGCGGCCCGGCAGCGCAGCCGCGAGCTCATCGCACAGGCAGTCGGCGAGCCGCTGGCGCCCTAGGAGCCTGTCCGAGCATTCCCCGTGGTCGCGACCGCGGAATACCCGGACAGGCTGCTGAATTTCGCCGCGAACCGGCCCAGCGGTTATACTCGTGCGCCACGCAACCCCAACGGAATCAAAGCCCATGAGTTCGGATCCCATCGTCATTCTGGGCGCGCGGCGCACGCCGGTCGGCGCCTTCCAAGGCGCGCTTGCGAGCCTCAGCGCACCACAACTGGGCGCGGCGGCCATCAAGGCCGCGATCGCCGATTCCGGTGTAAGCGCCGCGGAGATCGACGAGGTGATCATGGGCTGTGTGCTCTCCGCCGGACTTGGCCAGGCACCCGCCCGCCAGGCCGCTTTGGGCGCCGGCATGCCCGCAGGCGTGCCCACCACCACCGTCAACAAAATGTGCGGATCGGCCATGCGCGCCGTGATGCTGGCGGCCGACCAGATCCTGGCCGGTTCCGCCCGCGTGATCGTGGCGGGAGGCCTCGAGTCGATGACCAATGCGCCCTACCTGCTGCCCAAGGCGCGGGCCGGTTATCGAATGGGGCACCAGGAAGTTCTTGATCATATGTTCTTCGATGGACTGCAAAGCCCCTGGGATGGACAGCTCATGGGCTGCTTTGCCGAGGCGACCTCGGCCAAGTACGAGTTCACGCGCCGTGCCCAAGATGATTTCGCCTGCGAATCGGTGCGGCGCGCGCAAGCCGCCGTCACCGGCGGCGCCTTTGCGCAGGAGGTGGCGGCGGTGACGGCCAAAACCCGCAAGGGCGAAGCCCTGATCGACAGGGATGAACCGCCGACCACGCTCGACATTTCGAAGATTCCGGGGCTCAAGCCCGCCTTCAAGAAAGACGGATCGGTGACCGCCGCCAGTTCCGCGAGCATTGCCGATGGCGCGGCGGCGGTTGTGTTGGCGCGCGAATCCTTCGCCGCGGCACGGGCCTTGAAGCCGCTGGCGCGCATCCTGGGTTATGCGAGCTTCGCCCGCGAGCCCGAATGGTTCACGCTGGCGCCGGTCGGCGCCGTCCAAAAATTGCTGGCTCAATTGCAATGGCGGGCCTCGGACGCCGACCTGTACGAAGTGAACGAAGCTTTTGCGGTGGTCGCCATGGCGGCCATCAAGGATTTGGGGTTGGACCCTGCGAAAGTGAACGTCAACGGCGGCGCCTGTGCGCTCGGCCATCCGATCGGCGCCACCGGCGCGCGGATCCTCACGACCCTGATATACGCGCTGAAGAATCGCGGCAAGAAGCGCGGCATCGCGAGCTTGTGCATCGGCGGCGGCGAAGCGACGGCCATCGCCGTCGAAATCGTCTGACATGGCAATCGCCTAGATATGGAAGTCGTCTGACGTGGCGGCGGACCGCGGAATTCAGACATCCATCGCCGCGGGCCTCGCCCGCATCACCATTAACCGACCCGAAAAGCGCAATGCGCTGGACCGCGCGACCATTGTCGCGCTCACGGAGGCGCTCGAACGCTGCGAACGCGATCCCGCCGTGCGGGTCGTGCAGCTCACCGGCGCCGGGGATGTTTTTTGCGCCGGGGCGGACCTCGCGGAGATGCAAGCGCAGCGGAATGCCGGCGAGGAGGACAATCTGGCCGATGCCGCGCGGCTAACGACGCTTCTCGGCACCCTTGACTCGCTCTCGAAGCCGACGCTGGCGCGGGTCAACGGCGACGGCTACGGGGGCGCGCTCGGCCTGCTCGGCGCCTGCGACATCGCCATCGCGGCGATCGACGCCAAATTCGCATTCACCGAGGTGAGGCTCGGCATCATCCCGGCCGTCATCTCGCCGTTCGTGCTCGCCAAAATAGGCGAAAGCGCGGCGCGGCGCTATTTTTTGACGGCGGAGACGCTCACCGCGGAACGTCTGAAGGAACTGCGGATGGTGCATGAAGTGGCGCCGGCCGGCGAACTCGACCGGAGTTGCGAGCGCACGGTCGCCGCGCTGCTGCTGGCGGCGCCGGGCGCTGTGGCGGAGGCCAAGCGGCTGATTCGCGACGTGGCGCGCGCCAGCGGCGAGCGCACGGCGATTTCGGCCGACATGGCCCGGCGGCTGGCGCGCCTGCGGGTGCAGGCGGAAGCTCAAGAAGGCTTCCGCGCATTCTTCGAGAGGCGCAAGCCCGGGTGGACCTCCCCGCCGTGATCCGTCCGTCGGCTGTCCCGGTTGGCGCAGTTTGTGGTGTACTACGCCGCCGTTTTTAGGCGGCATATTGCTTTTGGGTCAAGGTGCGAATTCGATGATCGAAAGCCAACGTGATGTCATGGAGTATGAGGTCGCCATTGTCGGCGCCGGCCCCGCCGGGCTTGCGTGTGCGATCCGGCTCAAGCAATTGAAACCCGACCTGAGCATCTGCGTGCTGGAGAAAGCCGCAAGCTTGGGCGCGCATTCGCTTTCCGGGGCGGTCTTGGAACCCGGACCTCTCGATGAGCTGCTGCCTCAATGGCGCGAGCACGCGCCCGCGATTTGCGTGCCCGCGACCCGCGATGAATTCTTCGTACTGACCCGCAGCAAGCGCTACCGGGTGCCGATCACGCCGCCGCAAATGGTCAATCACGGCAACTTCATCATCTCGCTCGGGCAGCTGGTGCCGATCCTCGGGGCGCATGCGGAGAAGCTCGGCGTCGATGTGTTCGCCGGCTTTGCCGCCGCCGAGGCCTTGTTCGATTCCTCCGGCGCCGTGAAGGGCGTGCGCATCGGCGACATGGGGGTGGAAAAAGGCGGCGAGCCCGGACCGAATTTTGCGTTGGGGCCGGAGATTCACGCGAAAATCACCATGTTCTGCGAAGGCTGCCGCGGCAGCACATCCAAGCAGCTGATCAAGCGCTTCAAGCTGGATGCCGGCAAGTCTCCGCAGACCTACGGCCTGGGATTCAAGGAGCTCTGGCAGCTGCCGCCGGGGCGGGTGCAGCCGGGTCTGATCCAACACACCGTGGGATGGCCGCTCGACCACCGCACCTACGGCGGCAGTTTTCTCTATCACCTCGGCAACGACCGGGTGTACGTGGGATTCGTGGTGGGTTTGGATTATAAGGATCCGCGGCTCAAACCCTTCGAGGCTTTCCAGCAATACAAGAATCATCCGCAGGTCAATCCGTTGTTGCACGGCGGCGAGATCATCGCCGGCGGTGCACGCACGGTGATAGAGGGCGGCTATCAGTCGATGCCCAAGTTGGACATGCCCGGCGCGATGTTGGTGGGCGACGCCGGAGGCACTCTCAACACGCCGAAGATCAAGGGGATTCATCAGGCGATCCGCTCCGGTATGACCGCCGCCGAGCACTACGCCGAAACCGGCGGCAGCGCGGGCTTCGACGCGCGCTGGCGCGCATCGCCCGGCGGCCGCGAACTGTACAAGGTCCGTAATATTCGCCCCGGATTCAATCGCGGCCTGTGGTTCGGTCTTGCCAACGCGGCGTTTGAAACCTACCTGGCCAGGGGCGCGGCTCCGTGGACCCTCGCCAATCACGCCGACGACAAGGCGCTCGAGCGCCTGGACGAATACGCCTCGCCCGACCGCGGCTGGGGCGCGCGGGATCTGCCGCCGCGCGACCGGGTGGCGTTCGTGTTCTTTGCCGCAACGACGCACGATGAAACTCAACCTGTGCATTTGCGCGTTGCCGATACGTCGCTGTGCGCCACGCGCTGCGCCGCCGAATTCGGCAACCCCTGCACCAACTTTTGTCCGGCCAACGTCTATGAAATGATCCCGGACGGCGCCGGCGGCAAGAAACTGCAAATCAATGCGTCGAACTGCGTGCATTGCAAGGCCTGCGACATCAAGGAACCCTATACCGACCAAATCACCTGGACCACGCCCGAGGGCGGTTCGGGCCCGAACTACCAAAGCCTGTAGCTCAGAGCCGTAACCCAAACAGCGGCAGTCTTCGTGAACGACGAGCCCAAGACGGTCAGCGCGCGCTTGAGCGAAGAGGTCGCCGCTCGACGAATGGAATTCGCCGCCGCCCAACAAGGGGCGGCCGCGCGCCTCACCGCCCTGGGCGAGGAACTGCGCCGCCCGCGCGGCCGGCTGCGAACCCTGCGCTTGCGCATGCCGTGGCTGCCTTCCGGCGCGGCGGCCGCGGCTCCACGCGGCCTGTACATCTGGGGCGGCGTCGGTCGGGGCAAAACGCTGCTGATGGATTGGTTTTTCGCTTCGCTGCGCACGCCGCGGGCCGAGCGCTGGCACTTCTACCGTTTCATGCGCGGCGTGCATGCCGAACTCGGCGGAGCCAAGGGCCGGGTGCGGCCCCTGGAACGGGTGGCCCGGGTCATCGCCGCTCGCGCCGATGTCATATGCCTCGACGAGCTATTCGTCGCGGACATCGCCGATGCGATGATTCTCGCCGGCTTGTTCACCGGCCTGTTCCGCCGCGGCGTGACCCTGGTAGCAACCTCGAATCAGGCGCCGCAGGATCTATACAAAGAGGGGCTGCAACGGCAGCGCTTCTTGCCCGCAATCGCGCTCATCGAATCCCATGCCGAGGTTCTGCACCTCGACGGCGGCATCGACTATCGGCTGCGCCAGCTCGAGCGGGCGCCGACCTACCTCGATTCCAATCTGCCGCACACGCCGGCGGCGCTCGAGGATCGCTTCGCTGCGCTCGCCGGCGGGTCCGTTGCGGGGCCCGCGACCCTCGCGCTCGAAGGTCGCACTCTGCACGCGGTCGACACCGCTCCCGGCATGGCCTGGTTCGACTTCAGCGAGCTATGCGAAGGAGCGCGCAGCCAGAACGACTACATCGAGCTCGCACGCCGGTACAGCACGCTGTTCATTGCGAATATCCCCGAATTCACGCATCAGCACGAGGACGCCGCGCGCCGCTTCATCATGTTGATCGACGAGCTGTACGATCGCGGTGTCAAGATCGTGGTATCGGCAGCGGCGGCACCCGATGTGTTGTACCGCGGCGAGCGGCTTCAAATGGATTTCCGGCGCGCCGCCAGCCGGCTCGCCGACATGCAAACGCATCGCTACCTGGCGGGGGCGCACCGTGCTTGAAGCGCCGCCGCGCAAGCCCTGGCATAATTCGCAGATGCGGATGGTTGCCGAATTCAAGATCGACTACAAGCAGATACTCGACCCCCTGGGTGAAATCGTGGCGCCGCTGCCGAATTTCGCAGCCGACCCAGCCGAGGTGCTGCGCATGTATCGAGCGATGACGCGGGTGCGGGTGTTCGACGCCAAGGCCGTGAATTTGCAGCGCACGGGACAGCTCGGCACCTATCCGTCGTCGCTCGGGCACGAGGCCGCGCATATCGGGGTCGGCGCCGCGATGCAGCCGCAAGACGTGCTGGCCCCGGTGTACCGCGAGTTCGGCACGCAGCTGTGGCGCGGCGTGACCATGAAGGAGATCTTGCTGTACTGGGGCGGCGACGAACGCGGCAATGATTTCGGCCGCCCACGGCACGATTTTGCCTGGTGCGTGCCGATCGCCACTCAAACCTTGCATGCCGCCGGCGCTGCCATGGCGTTCAAGCTGCGCAAGGAGCCGCGCTGCGCCCTTGCCTACATAGGCGACGGCGGCACTTCCGAGGGCGCCTTTTACGAGGCGCTCAATCTGGCCGGAGCACGTACCCTGCCGGTGGTGTTCGTGATCGTGAACAACGGCTGGGCCATCTCGGTACCGGTCGCCCAGCAAACGGCGACGCAAACCCTGGCGCAAAAAGCCGTTGCTGCCGGAATTCCCGGGATTCAGGTGGACGGCAACGATGTGTTCGCGGTGCGCGATACGGTCGCCGAGGCGCTCAACGCGGCGCGGCGCGGCGCGGGTCCGTGCCTGATCGAAGCCCTCACCTATCGCTTGAGCGATCATACCACCGCCGACGACGCAAGCCGCTATCGAAGCACCCGGGAGGTCAAAGAGGCGTGGGCGCTTGAGCCATTGATTCGCATACGCCAGTATCTGCGCGCCGCGGGCGTTTGGTCCGAGGCTGACGAGCAGAACTTGCAAAAGGACTGCACGCGTGAGGTCGATGCCGCGGTGAACGAATATTTGAGTACCCCGAAGCAGTCGACCGACGCCATGTTCGACACCTTGTACGCCGAATTGCCCCTGCACCTGCGCGAGCAGCGCGCCATCGCGCGCAAATACGGCGCCAAGCCCCGGGGCCATTGAATTGGCCAAAATGACCATGGTTGAAGCCATCGCAATGGCCCACGGCTGGGAAATGCAACATGACCCCAGCGTGGTCGTGCTCGGTCAGGACGTGGGCGCGAACGGCGGCGTGTTTCGCGCCACCGCCGGTCTGCAGGCACGCTTCGGCACCGATCGGGTACAGGACACGCCATTGGCGGAAGCGACCATCGCCGGCATGTCAGTGGGCATGGCGACGCACGGATTGAAGCCGGTGGCGGAAATTCAGTTCATGGGATTCATGTATCCCGCGCTCGATCAGATCGTCAACCACATGTCGCGCATGCGCTATCGCACCCGCGGCCGCCTGACATGCCCGGTGGTCATTCGTACGCCGCATGGCGGCGGCATCCACGCGCCCGAACACCACTCGGAAAGCACCGAGGCCATGCTCTGCCACATTCCCGGCATTCGCGTGGTCTGCCCATCCTCGCCCGCGCGCGCCTACGGCTTGCTGCTCGCCGCGATCCGCGATCCGGATCCGGTGATGTTCCTGGAACCGGTGCGGCTGTATCGCGCGATGCGCCAGGAAGTGAGCGACGATGGCCAGGCGCTGCCGCTCGATCACTGTTTCATATTGCGCGAGGGAAGCGACGTCACCATCGTGACATGGGGCGCCATGGCCATTGAAACGCTGCGTGCGGTCGGCGAACTCGAAAGCCAGGGCATCAGCGCCGAAGTCATCGATCTTGCGACCCTGAGCCCGATCGACGGCGAGACCATTCTGGCCTCGGTCGCTAAGACTGGTCGACTCGTGATCGTGCACGAGGCGGCCCGCAACGTCGGCGTCGGCGCGGAAATCGCGGCGCTCGTGGCCGAACATGGCTTGTACGACTTGCATGCGCCCGTACAGCGGGTCACCGGTTTCGACACCATCATGCCGCTGTTCAGGCTCGAGCACGACTACATTCCCTGCGTGCAACGCATCGTGGACGCAGTGCAACTCACGTTGGCCGACTAGAGACTCGAGCATGGGTACATTCAAGCTTCCGGATTTGGGCGAGGGCTTGGCCGAGGCCGAGATCCTCGAATGGCACGTCAAACCGGGCGACCGCGTTCTGGTGGATCAGCCGATGGTATCCGTGGAAACGGCCAAAGCGGTGGTCGAGGTCCCGGTGCCCTACAGCGGCATGGTCACGGCGTTGCACGGTGCCGTCGGCGACATCGTGGCGACCGGCTCGCCGCTCATTGATTTCGATTCCGGCACCGTGGTCGGCTCCATGCCGGCCACCAGCGAGGAAGAGTACGTCGACTCGGCGAAGATCGGCCGGGCGCGCGGCGGCATTGCCGCCCGCAACCGCGCGGTCCCGATGGCGCGCGCGCTCGCGCGCCGTTTTGGGCTCGATCTGGCCGACATTGCCGGCAGCGGACCCGGCGGATTGATCAAACTGGACGATGTTCTGGCGCACGCGCAAATGGACGCCGCGCCGGCGCAGTCGCGGCCGGAGGGCAATCAGTGCGCCCTGGCCGTTCCCGCCGGCGCCACTGCAGAGCCACTGCGCGGCGCACGGCGCGCCATGGCGCACAGCATGACGCTGTCGCGCGCGCAAATTCCGTTGAGCACCGTGTGCGATGACGCCGATATCCACGCCTGGTCGCAGCGCGGTGATTACATGCTGCGGCTGATACGCGCAATGATCAGCGCATGGCGCGCCGAGCCGGCCTTGAATGCCTGGTACGATGCCGCCAGCAATTCGCGAATTCTGCTCAAGCACATCGATCTCGCGATCGCCGTCGATACGCCGGGTGGACTGATCGTGCCGGTATTGCGCAATATCCAAGACAAGAGGCCCGAGGTGCTGCGGGCGGCGATCGCCGCGCAGAAGGACGCTGCGCACGAACGCAGCACGACACCGGAAGATCTGCGCGACTTTACCTTGATGTTGTCGAACTTCGGCACGCTCGCCGGCCGCTACGGCATTCCGCTGGTGGTGCCTCCGGCGGTGGCAATTTTGGGCGCGGGCAAGGTCCGCAAGGACGCGGTGGCGGTCGGAGATACGGTGGCGGCGCACCGGCGCATGCCGCTGTCGCTGAGCTTCGATCACCGCTGCATCACCGGCGGCGAAGCATGCCGCTTCTTGGCCGCCGTCATCGGCGATCTCGAACTTCCGGAATAGCCGCCAGGATTCGACCATGCATCAAGCAAGCACCGAACAGTACCGCAAAAGCGTCTCGGCCATTGTGGCGGCGGCGGCGCGTCTGCCGAAGTCCATGCGCGGCGCGGATCCGAAGCGCTTCCTGCAGGCGTACTACGCCAACGTGGACGCCGAGGATATCGCCGCGCGAGATCCCGCGGAGCTTGCGGCGGCGGCGCTGTCGCACTTGATGTTCGCGCGGCAGCGGCGCGGCCGGGCGCTGGTGCGCGTGTTCAACCCCACGTTGCGTGAATACGGCTACAGCTCGCCGCACACCGTCATCGAAATGGTCAACGACGACATGCCGTTCCTGGTCGATTCGATCGGCCTCGCGCTGACTCGGCGCGCCCTCACGCTGCATTTCTTGACGCACCCTGTGTTCGCGGTGACGCGCGACAAGGCCGGAGTTCTGCGCAGCGTCGTGGATCGCGGTTCGGCCGCCGACAAGCATCACCGGCTCGAATCGTTCCAACGCGTCGAAGTGGACCGGATCGTCGACGCGGCGACCCTGCAGTCCTTGTGCGCCGAGATCGAGCGCAGCATGCGCGACGTGCGGGTCGCATGCGCCGACTGGGACAAGATGCGCGAGGCCGCGCGGCGCACGGCGGAGGATTTGAATTCGCTGAGTGCGCGCTTCGATTCGCGCGACGTGAGCGAAGCGCAGGCCCTGCTCGCATGGATGGATGACCGGCATTTCACTTTCCTCGGCTACAAGGAATACCTGCTGCGCAGCCGCAACGGGCACGACACCCTGGAAGCCGTGGAATCGACCGGCTTGGGGATACTGCGCCGAGGCCACAAGCGTCCGCCGAACACCAGCCGCAGCTTGTCCGCCGACATCCGCCGCCAGAGCCGCTCCCGCGATCTGGTGCTGGTGACCAAGGCGAACCTTCAATCAACGGTGCATCGGGCGGGATATCTCGACTATGTCGGCTTCAAATATTTCGATGCCAAGGGGCGGCTGATCGGCGAAAAGCGCTTCTTGGGGCTATGGACCTCGGCGGCCTACAACTGCGCCCCGCGCGAGATTCCCCTGGTCCGCCATAAGGTCGCACAGGTGGTGCTGAACTTCGCTCTGGCGCCCGACAGCCACGACGGCAAGGCGCTGCATCACATACTGGAGTCGTTTCCGCGGGACGAATTGTTCCAGGCGACCGTGCCGGAACTCAGTCGCATAGTCACCGGCATATTCGGACTGCAGGAGCGGCCCCGCGTGCGTCTGCTGTTGCGGCGCGATCCGTTTCGCCGGTTCTATTCCTGTCTGGTCTTCGTACCGCGCGAGAAATACAACACCCTGGTTCGCCAGCGCATCGAGCGCGTCATCGGCGAGGCCTTCTCGGCGATCAGCATGGAGTCCCAGGTTCAGATCGCCGAATCGAATCTCGCCCGCATCCACATCGTCGCCCGCACCCTGCCGAGAGAAGCGGTCCACAGTGACGCCGACCAGCTGGAGCGGCGCATCGCGCTCGCGGTGCGCTCCTGGGCGGATGACTTCAAGACCGCGCTGCTGGGGCGCTTCGACGAGGCCTATGCGCTGCAACTGTTCGCGGTGTATGCGCAGGCGTTTCCCGCCGCCTATACCGAGGATTTTGCGGGCGAGGCCGCTGCGAACGACGTGGGTTTTCTGGAAGCGACGGAGAAGGAGCCGCAGCGGTTGCATCTGGATATCTACCGGGCCGATCCGCGCCACAAGGATGGATTTTTTCTGAAGATCTTCCGCGACCCGGATGCCATACCGATCTCGGATCTGCTGCCCATGCTCGAGAACATGGGGCTCAAGGTGATCGCCGAGCGTCCATATGGACTGGAATTCCCCGGGGGACGCCGCGCTTGGATTCAGGACCTCGAACTCGTCATTCAGGGAGAGACCGCGGGCAAGTTCGAAATACTCGAGGGCGAGCTCAAGAGCACGTTCACCGCCGTCTGGACCGGCCGCATGGACAACGACAGCTTCAACCGGCTGACTCTGGCCGCAGGGGTGCCGTGGCGCGTCGTGACCGTGCTGCGCGCCTATTGCCGGTATCTCCTGCAGACCGGGCTGCCGTTCAGCTTCGGATACATAGCGCAGGTGCTGGCGAACAACCCGGTCATCGCCCGCCACCTCGCCGACCTGTTCGTGACGCGCTTCAATCCGGATATCGCCGGCGGCGCGCGCCGCGGGGCGGTCGCCCGGCTCGATCAGCATATCCGCTCCCGGCTCGAAGCCGTCACACGCTCCGACGAGGACCGGATCCTGCGCGCATTGTGGACTGCGCTGTCGGTCACGGTGCGCACCAATGCATACCAAACCACGGCATCCGGCCAGATCAAGGATTACCTTTCCTTCAAGATCGAAAGCCAAAAATTCAACGAATTGCCGCTGCCGCGGCCCATGTTCGAGGTATTCGTATTCTCGACGCGCATGGAGGGCGTGCACCTGCGAATGGGGCTGGTGGCGCGCGGCGGCATCCGCTGGTCGGACCGGCGCGAGGACTTCCGCACCGAAATACTCGGGCTGATGAAGGCTCAGCAGGTCAAGAACACGGTGATCGTGCCCGTGGGGGCCAAGGGCGGATTCGTGGTCAGGCGGCCGCTGGCCGGCGACCGCGATGCGCAACAAGCCGAGGTGATCGAATGCTATCGAACGCTGATTCGAGGCTTGCTCGATCTCACGGACAATATCGTCCACGAGAAGATCTCGGCTCCGGTCGGCGTGGTGCGCCATGACGGCGACGATCCGTATCTCGTGGTCGCGGCCGACAAGGGGACCGCGACATTTTCCGACATTGCCAACTCCATTTCGGAGGAATACGGCTACTGGCTGGGCGACGCCTTCGCCTCCGGGGGTTCCGCAGGTTATGACCACAAGAAAATGGCCATCACGGCGCGTGGCGCCTGGGAATGCGTGAAGCGCCACTTTCGTGAGATCGGCGTGGATATCCAGAGCCAGGATTTCACCGTGGCGGGCATCGGCGACATGTCCGGCGACGTGTTCGGCAACGGCATGCTGCAGTCGCCGCACATCCGGCTGATCGCCGCATTCAACCATCAGCATATTTTCATAGACCCGCACCCCGATGCGGCCCGCTCCAACCGCGAGCGCGAACGCCTGTTCCGCCTGCCGCGCTCCACCTGGGACGATTACTCGCGCGCCGCGATTTCCAAGGGCGGCGGCATCTATGCGCGCACCGCCAAGAGCCTGCATCTGTCACGCGAGGCTCAAGCGTTGCTCGAATTGCCGGCCGATGTCACGCCCAACGAGGTCATCAAGGCCATATTGAAATCGCGCGTCGATCTCATGTGGAACGGCGGCATCGGCACCTACGTCAAAGCGAGCAGCGAAAGCCACGGCGACGTCGGCGACCGCAGCAACGACGCGGTGCGCGTCGATGCCACGATGCTGCGCTGCAAAGTCATCGGCGAGGGGGGAAATCTCGGCGTGTCCCAACTGGGGCGCATCGAGTATGCGCGCAGCGGCGGGCGGCTCAATACCGACTTCATCGACAATTCGGCAGGCGTGAACACCTCGGACCTCGAGGTCAATTTGAAGATCCTGCTGAACGGCGCCGTGCGTGCGGGGGAGGTCACGCGCGCTGCACGTGACCGGCTTCTGTCGCAGATGACCGATGAAGTCGCGGCGCTGGTGTTGCGCAACAATTACCTGCAGGGTCAGGCGATCAGCGCCAGCGAATTTCAGTCGAAGGAACGGCTGAGCGAAAGCGCCTACGCGATCCGTGCGCTGGAGCGCTCCGGGGACTTGAATCGATCGTTGGAATTCCTGCCTTCCACCGAGGAAATCGCCGACCGGCGCAAGGCGGGCGAAGGTCTGACGCGCCCCGAACACGCCATCGTGCTCAGTTACGGCAAGATCTGGCTGTACAAGGCGCTGATCAATTCCAATGTCCCGGAAGATCCGTACCTGTCCGCCGAGCTCAACCGCTATTTTCCGGAGCCCGTGCGGCTGCGCTTCGCGGCGCGGTTGAAGCGCCATCGATTGCGCCGCGAGATCATCGCCACCTCCGTCACCAACAGCCTCATCAACCGCATGGGACCCGTATTCCCGGTGCGTGCGCAGGAGGACACCGGCGCGGATCCGGCAGCCATTGCGCGCGCTTATAGCATCGCGCGCGAGGTGTTTGCGGTGCGCGGCATCTGGGCCCAGATCGAAGACCTCGATAATCGAATCGGGGCGGCGGTTCAATACACCGCGATGGCTCATACCACCCGATTACTGCGCCACATGAGCTATTGGCTGCTCGAGCACCAGCCCGCAAATCTGGACATCGAACGCGCGGTGCGCCGCTACTCCGCGCCGGTCGCCGAGCTGTGGCGCGAGATCGAATCCGTGATCTCCCACGAAGACCGCAACCGCCTGCGCCTCAAGCGCGCGCAATTGATCGAGCAGCGGGTGCCCGAGGGGCTGGCGGCGCGCATCGCGTCGGTTGAAACGCTTACCTGCGCCCTCGACGTGGTCGAGACCGCCATGCAGGCGCGCGTCAAGATCGTCTACGCGGCGAAGGCTTATTTCGACATCGGCGAGCGCATCGGGCTCACCTGGATCAAGGAGCAAATCGAGAGCCTTCCGGTCGACGGGCACTGGCAGGCGGTCGCCCGCGGCACCCTGCGGGACAACCTGTACACCTTGCAGCGCGGAATTACGGGCGCGGTTCTCAAATGCAAGGGCCGGGATCCGGGAGCGCGCGTCGATCGGTGGAGCGCGGGCCATGCGGGGGCTGTGGACTCGCTCAAGCGAATCGTGGTCGATTTGCGCACCGGATCGTCGCCCGATTTCGCGGCGCTTTCGGTCGCCCTGCAGGCCGTGCGGCGGCTGGCGCAGGATTGAAGAGGAGAAACCGACCTTGCCTGGAAAATTGATTCTGGTCCGTCACGGCCAAAGTACCTGGAATCTCGAGAATTTGTTCACCGGCTGGCATGACGTCGATTTGACCGAGCTCGGGCGCGAAGAAGCCGTGCTCGCCGGCCGCCAACTCCTGAGCGAGAAGCTAGAACCGCAGATTGCTTTCACCTCTGTGTTGAAGCGCGCGATTCGATCGCTGTGGCTGATCCTCGATACCACCGATCGGATGTGGATTCCGGTCGAGCGCAGTTGGCGCCTCAACGAGCGCCACTACGGCGCCCTGCAGGGACTCAACAAGGCCCAGACCGCGGAGAAGCACGGCGCGGATCAGGTCAATCTATGGCGCCGCAGCTACGACGTCGCTCCGCCCGCGTTGGCGTTGGATGACCCGCGGCATCCGCGCTTCGATCCGCGCTATGCCGGCCTCGCTCCCGAATTACTGCCCGCAACGGAATCGCTGAAGGACACTTTGGAGCGCGTACGGCCGTTTTGGGAAACTCGGATAATTCCGCAGCTCGAAGCCGGCAAGGACGTGCTCTTGGTTGCGCACGGCAATTCGCTGCGCGCGCTGGTCAAAATGCTGGACCGGATGTCTGAGCGCGAAATCGTCGAATTCAATATCCCAACCGGCATTCCGATGCTCTACCAGCTGGACCGGCGCATGCAGCCGCTCAGCCGGCGATTTTTGGGGGATCCAGCCGCAATCGCCGCCGCCCAGGATGCGGTGCGGCGTCAAACCGAGAAAAAGTGACTCGATCAGGTGTCTTGGGCGATCGCCACCTTGATGCCGCTGAGCGCATCGGTGAACTCGACCTGGCACGATAATCGGGACGTGCCTTCCCGGAAATCGGAGATCTCCTTGAGCAGTTCCAGCTCGTCGCTCTGCGGTTTCGGCAGGCGGCCCGCCCAACTTTCGTCGATGTAGATATGACAGGTCGCGCAGGAACACAAACCCCCGCAAATAGCCGAGACGCCGTAGTCGAGTTCTCGCAGGATTTCCATGAACTTGAGGCCGGGCTTGGCCTCGATCTCGTGCTCCTTGCCATCACGATCCACTACGATCATCCTCGCCATTGAGCTCTCCATTGCATTGAATTTCCAGACCGCAAAACGGGGTAGTTTGCCGCATCTTTCCCGGCGCGACTACCAGAGGTTTGCGTCCAGGCGCTGCGCCAGCAGCTGCGCGCGGGCCGATACGGCGTCGCCGGGCGCCTCCGGACGCAGTGTTGCGTAAACTTCACTCCATAGCAGACATACATAGTCGTAGAGCCAGACCAGCCGCTCGAGGCGCGACGCTTCTGCGCAGCTCGGCTGCCGCTTCAGATAGCGTGCCAGCAGCAGCCGCCTGCTGTCGGCGCAGAAATCATTGTTGCAGGACCATCCCGCCAGATCCCACAGCGGATCCGAAACGTGGGCATACTCCCAGTCGAGCAAGACCGGACCGGGCGCGGCGAGGACGAGGTTCTGCGGGTGCAGATCGCTGTGGCAGAGTACGGGGGTGGCCGGCGGCAACTTGGCGAGTTCGGCGAGACATGCATCGACAGCGGATTGCGGACGGCGGCTCGGCGCCAAACCGACCTGCCGCAGATCCGCACCCGGGTCGTGCCGGGCGAGCGCGTCCCGATAGTGAGCGATCCACGCCGCCGGGTTCATCCTTCGCGCGCCTTGGGGCACCGGGAGCGCGTGAATACGCCGCGCCAGTTGCGCGATGGTTTCGATATTCTCCGCGCGGCGCACTTGCGCGGGGGCCCATGTCCGCCCGGGCACCCAACGCGCCACCAGAATGCCATGGCGCGGCTCGCAGCATTCGACCGGCGGCGCCAAACCGGCCGCCTGCGCGCGCGCGAGCACGCGGCACTCCCACTCGCGATCGATGCCGAACTCGGCTGCGCAGCCCGTCGGAACACGCAATGCATACAGCCGCTCGCCGCGCGCCACGCGGTAGCTGTCGTTGACCAGGCCCGATCCGAGGCGCTCGATATCGAGCGGGCCCGACCCGGGCACGTAGCTCTCGGCGATGCGCCGGATTTCCTCAGGCCGCATGCGCCGCGATTCGCATACTGCGGCGCCATTCGCGCATGCCGATGACGATCAACGCGAGGTACAGCGCGAACAGCAGCGCCGTGAGATAAAGGCGCCGCGTGAAATAAAGGCAAAGGCTCACCGAATCGATGACCAGCCACCAATGCCAGTTTTCGTACACCTTGCGGGCCACCATGAACGTGGCGAAGACGCTGGCCCAGGCGACCATCGAATCGGTGAACGGCCACGCGGCGTGGGTGAATCGACGCAGAAGATAGGCGCTCGCCGCGGACAGGCCGATGATGCCCGCCGTGCCCAAGGCGTTTCGCGCCAGAGTCCAGCGATGAACCGCGACGGCGGCCGAACCCGCGGATTCGTGCCACTGCCAAAACCCGTAGGCGGCCATGGCCGCATAGAATCCGTTGAGCGCCGATTCCATGTACAGGCGCGCCCCGAACAGCACCCACACGTACAGGCACGAACTGACGAACGCGGCCACCCAGCAATGGATCGATTGGCGAATGGCCAGCAACACATAGGCTACCGCGAGCGCCGCCGCGATGATTTCGATCCAACCCGTGCCACGCCATGCGGCCGCGAGTTGCACCCCGAATTCTTCGAGCATGGATACCTGCTCCCTACGCCGGTACTAACCGGGTCAGGTTCAATGGGTTCGCGGGCGTCGAATGATCGATCTACCGCGTCTCAGGCCCGGACGGTCCACCCCAAAGGTTCGCAGAAGTGTAGCCTGGCACGCGGATGCGTGTAAAACTCGCCTATCGGCCGGGGAGACTCGCTTGCGAATTTTTCAGGTAGACGCATTCACCCGCACCCGCTTCACCGGGAACCCGGCGACCGTGGTGCTCGATGCCGACGGGCAAAGCGATGCCACCCTGATGTCGGTCGCGCGCGAATTCCCCCACGCGGAGGCGGCATTCGTGCTCGCCGCCACCGCGCCGGACCACGATGTCCGGCTGCGATTTTTCAACTCGCGCAAGGAGGCGCCATTCGTCGGGCATGCCACCATTGCCGCCCACGCGGTGCTGCTCGCGCTTGGTCGGCGTGCGCTCGGATTCGTTCGGCAGCATTGCGGGACCGGTATCGTCGAGGTCCTTGCGCATGAATCGGAGCGGCCCACGGGCGGCGAGACAATCTTCGAATTCCGGCAAACGATGCCCGAACTGGACAACCCGCTGCCGTTCAAAACCACGCTGCGCGTGGCCGAGGCGCTGCGGCTCCCGGCGATTCAACTGCACGAGGTCATGCCCGCACGCATCGCCCGCAAAGGCGGCAGCCGCCTGCTCGTGCCGATCGGCGACCCGCGCGCCTTGGATACGATCGCGCCGAATTTCGAGACCCTGATTTCGATCGGCGCGGAGCTCGGTATCGACGGATTTTTCGTCTTTGCCGTGAAACGCAGTTCGGGGAGCGACGAATTGTCGACCGAGTCCCGGATGTTCTGTCCCGCGCTCGGCATTCCCGAGGATCCGGTCAGCGGAAACGCGCACGCGATGCTCGCCTCGTATTTGTTCGAGCTAGGCCAATTCGGCAAGCAGTCTACTGGCTTCGTCGGTCACCAAGGCCGGCAGGTGAAGCGGCCGGGACGGGTCGGTGTCAAGCTCGAGATCGACCAGGGAAGCCTGATCGCCGCGCACATCGGCGGCAATGCGGTCATCGTGAGCGAGGGCACGCTGGCGCTTTAAACACGCCGCCTAGGGGACCCTCATGAGGCGGATGCCTTCGCCGGCAGTTCCACCTTCAAGGTCGCCGCCAACGCGTCGAGCCGGGCCTTGGCGGCTTTGGCGGCCTTCACGGCTTCATCCATGTTGCCGTTGCCGAATGCCCCTTGCGCCTTCGACCACAACGACGTGGCGTCGCCCAAGTCCGATTTCGCCGAAATCAGATCGATGCCCTTGGCCAGTTTCCGGCTGGATTTCTTGCTCAATAGATCGATGCGATCGTGGATCGCCGTCAAGGATCCCGGCACCGCACCCGACAACGAAGTCCACTGATCGTCGAGCGCCTTCATCACTTCGACCTTCTTCGCGGCCGCCTCGCTTGCCAGGCCCTGCGCTTCGAGAAGCACGGGCGGCGCCGCCTTGACGACCGCCTGATAGTCCTGCCTGTTGAAAGCCGACTTTAGATCACCGAGCTTGGTCTGCACATCGATGAGCCGCTCTGGAACGTACTTGGCCGCTTCTGATGAGGCCGCATTCACCGCGGCGTCGATGTCGCCGAGCAATTTCTGCGCGGGCTCTCGCTGTCCGGCGCACGCGGCAAGCATCATGACCGCGAGGCAAAGCAAGGCGGGTTCTCTAAATCGGCGCATGGACCACATGGCATGCCTCCCAATGCATAAGCGGGGTCTTGGGGCAGCTTTCGTAGGCGGGGACTTTACCACAATTCGCGCCCGCCACGCCGGCAGGCAGGCAGGCTCGGTCTTTCGAGCGCGGCTTCCGCCGCGGCCGATAATTCTAGCGCTCCGCCACGCGGATCTTGCGCTGTACTTCCCCGCATTTGGACCAGCCGATGTTCGACAGCGAATAGCCGAGCACGTGTTCCGAGTGCGCGTCCACGGTCACTTCCATTTCGCAACCGTGGAATCCAACCGGCGCGCCCGCTGGCGTTTCGGCAAAAAACCAAACGTAAATCTGCTCCGTCGGTGTGGTCTCGATCTTGCGCGGCTGACCGAAGGCGTCTTGGAGCCGGGTGATGGGCTTGCCGACGCTATCGGCGGCGATGCGCGGTACCGGGCGCACCGCATAGCCGGAGCTTTGGCAGCCGGCAAACGCCAGTACGGCAACTCCGAGAGCACACCGAGAGATACGCGACATAATCCGATCCCCGCGCCCAAAGCGACGGTCGCAGTCTCACCCAAAGTGCGGCCGGCCGCCGCCGACTCAGGTCGCAAAATTGCAATCGGTGGGATAGGCGCGGCGCTTGTGCAGGCGCAGCCCGTGCGTCATTCCGCGCGGCAGATCCTCGGTGTGATGCACGGCAATGACCACGGTCAATTGCTTGCGCATCAGCGGCTCGAGCATGCGCTTCATGGCGGCGCGTTGCCGCGGATCGAGCCCCGTCAGCGGTTCGTCGAACAGCAAGATGCGCGCCTGAGCGGTCAACGCTCGTGCAATGAGAGCACGCCGCAACTGCCCATAGGACAATTCACGCGGCCTCCGTCCGGCCACCGACATCAGCTGGAAGTATCTAAGCCAGCGGGCCGCCGCCCGCCGGTCCTGTGTGGTCGGGGCATCGGCAAGGCCAATGCTCGCCTGCCGACCGCTCGCCACCAGATCCCGAATGGTCAGATCCACCGCGTAGTCGGCCTGCAATTCGGGGGACACGTAGCCGACCTGCCGCTTCCATAGGGAGATCGGCGTGCCCGCGGGAAAGCCTTTGCGCTCAATGCGGCCACCCAAGGCCGGCGACAGATCGCCGTAAAGCAATTTCAGGAAACTCGTCTTGCCGGATCCGTTTGCGCCGAACACCGCCCAGTGCTGACCCTTGTGCAATTCCCAATTCAGATCGAGTAATACCGGGCGATAGTCGACATAGAGATCCGCCTGCTCGATCCGCAGCAGCAGCGCCCCATCGGGCGTCCGGTGTGCGGCGGCGGCGCCCATGGAAGCCGGCGGCTTGCGGGTCGCCCGGGATCCGCCGTCGTGATCCAAGCAAGCGGCTGCGACGCGGCGCAGCGGCTTGATCGAGCGCAATCGACCCTGGTGCAGTTCGATGACTCCCCGGGTGCCGCGCGGCACGTCGCCCGCACGATGGGCCACCGCAATCCAGGACTGGCCGGCGGCACGCGCCGCGATTAGGATTCGGTCGATGCGCCTGCGATAAGCCGTATCCAATCCGTTATAAAACTCGTCGAACAGCAGCCAATCGGGCTTTTGGGCCAACGCACGCGCGAGCAACGCGAGCCGTTTCTGCCCGTACGACAACGATGAGAATGTGCGCGCCGCAAGGCGGCCGAGACCGCAGGCGCGCATTGTCGCGGAGATTCTGCGATGTTCCGCCGCGGTTGCCGGCCACAGCAGCAGATCGGTGCCATGCAAGCCCGCGGCAATCATTTCCCGGACGCTCGGATCCCATCCGTAGCGGGTATATTTGTCCTGCAGTTCGGCGCCGACGTAGGCGATGCGCGCCTTCGCCTCGATGAGATCGACCTCGCGGCGGCCGACGCGGTAAATGCGCTTTTCTCGGCCGGTCGGCGTCGGCCACACATCTCCGGCCAGCAATTTGAGCAGCTGAGTCTTGCCGGCACCGTTTTCCCCGACCAGCGCCCAGCGTTCGCCCGCGTCGAGCCTCAGATTGATGTCGCGCAACACCCATTTGCCGCCGCGGCGCACTCCGACCGCGCGCAATGACATGCTCAGTCGAGCAGTGGTCCGCCCGGGACCCACCTCAAGGCCTCTTGCAGCGTGAATTCGAACGCCACGGATTCATTTACAGAACATGGGTGCGGGTCCGTGAATTTGGTCGCATATTGACACAGTTGCGATGGGCTACGGAGCCGCTACACTGGGAGCATGTCGAATTCACCGAACGCCAGGCGGCTCGGCGGTCCGAAGCTCTGGGCCGAGTTGTCCCGACCGGACGCGGAACAGAGCCAGCGTTTCTTGGCCGAAGCGTTGGCGCTGCTGCTGGCGGACTTGTTGCGCTCGGTGTTGTCCGATGCGAGCCCGGCGCTGCCCGCGGACGAATTCGCGGTCGAACGCTATCGCAATCTGGCGGACTCGTTGGCGGAAGGGGAAACGCGCCGCCGCACCAATATCGGCATAACGCGCGCGGGTCTCGCCAAGCGCTGCGTCACATGGCTGAAGCTCTTGCTCTCTCCGGCGCCGAATGCGCCGCAAAGCGCACCGATGCGCGAATTCGTTGACGCGTTGGGCTTGTTTCCCGCGCTGTTCGACAGCGAACCTTCGGCGCGATCGCGTCGCGCGCGGCTCACATGGCTCCTGACCCACGACCGGCGGCTCGATGCCAGCACCCGGGAGGCCGCGACGGCCCTGATCGAAGCCTGCGAGCATTTGGGGGTGTTGCTCTGGCCCGAGGCCGAAATAGGCTGACGCGGTTCCCGAGCGGACAGTCGACATAAGGCGTAGAATTGACGTTTTAGGTCGCGTGCTGCCGGAGCCTTTTCAATGCGCACACCCTCGACGCCACCAGGCGGAGCCCCCGATTCGCCGGCGGAGGATAGATCTCGGTTCAAACTCCAGAAACTGCTGCAGCCTTACACGGTGAAGCGCGGATTCGCGACGCCCATCGTATGGTTTTTGCTCGACTGGTTGGTGCTGATTGTCGCCATTGCGAGTTTGCTGGTCGTCGAATCGTGGTGGGTCAAGGTGTTCGCTTCTTTGGTGGCGGCGCTGTGGATCGCGCGCTTGTTCGTGATCGGCCACGATGCCTGCCATGGCTCATACACCCCCAACCAGCTGCTCAACAAATGGATCGGCAGGATCGCATTCCTGCCGTCCTTGACGCCCTACAGCCTGTGGGAAATCGGCCATAACCTCGCGCATCACGGTTTCACGAATTTAAAGGGCCGTGACTACGTATGGGCGCCTTACTCGCCGCACGAATTTGCGCGCCTGTCGTGGATTCGCCGCCGGTTGGAGCACCTATACCGCAGCGGTTTCGGTCAGGGGATCTACTACATGATCGAGATGTGGTGGAAGAAATTATTCTTCCCGGCCCGCACACACGTTTCTACACGGCGCGTCAGCTACACCTGGGACAGCATTTTGGTGTCGGTATTCGGTCTGCTGTGGATCGGCGGCCTGACGGCTTGGGGAATAGTCAGCGGCAAATCCATCTGGTCGCTGCTGATCTTTGGATTCGCGGTACCGTTTTTCCTTTGGAATTGCCTGATGGGCTTCGTGATTTACGTGCAGCACACCCATCCGCGGGTGGCGTGGTACGAGCGCCGCGACGAATGGAGCGCCAATGTGGGTTACGCCACCACCACCGTGCACGTCAAGCTGGCGCGGCCGCTGGACGGCATGATTCACTACATCCTCGAGCATGGCGCGCATCACGTTAACATGGGCATTCCGCTGTACCGTCTCAAAGAGGCCCAGGCCAGGCTCAGCGCCACTCTGGATGAGCGGTTGAATTCGCAGGTCTTTTCTTGGCGCTATTATTGGAATACGGTGCGGCGCTGCAAGCTGTACGATTTTGCCCGGCATGTATGGACCGACTTCGACGGACAGGTGACCTCGGCGCCGATGGTCTCGCGCTAGCGTCCGTTTGGGGTGGAGGCGTCCGTCCAATTGCTATTTGTTCAGAAAGGCCGCGTGGTGGCGCACGTGATCCGCCATGAACGTTTGAATGAAATAATAGCCGTGATCGTAGCCCGGCTGCATCCGCAAATTGAGCGCTTGGCCCGAGGCGGCGGCGGCCGATGAAAACTTCTCGATCTGTAACTGTTCGGTCAGATATTGATCCGCGGTGCCCTGATCGATCAGGATCGGCCCGGGAAATGGGTTGCGCACCACCAGCTCGCTGGCATCGTACTCGCCCCACCTTCGGCCGTCCTTGCCGAGATAGTTCGTAAGGGCCTTCTGCCCCCAGGGGCATTGCCGCGGAGCCGCAATCGGCGCGAACGCCGACACGGACCGGTATTGCGAGGGATTTCGCAGGGCGCACACCAATGCCCCGTGACCGCCCATCGAATGGCCGAAAATCCCGGCGATCCCGGCAAGAGCCGGCAGATTCGCCGCCACCACCTGCGGCAACTCGCGCGTCACATAGCTGTACATCCGGTAGTTCGTCGACCACGGCGGCTCGGTCGCGTCCACGTAAAACCCGGCGCCCTGGCCGAAATCCCAATTGTCCGCATCGCCCGGCAGGCGCGGTTCGCGCGGGCTGGTGTCCGGCGACACCAGCATGAGCCCCAGCTCGGCGGCGGCGTGTTGAGCATGACTTTTGATCGGGAACGTTTCCTCGGTGCACGTGAGCCCGGACAGGAAATACAGCACAGGCACCTTCACCGTTTGCGACTGCGGCGGCAGATAGACGGAGAACTTCATCGTGCCGCGCGTTTCGCGCGAAATGTGTTTATAGAATTGCTGCACGCCGCCGTAGCAGCCGTGCTCCGACAATAATTGAATTGTGCTCATGAGCCCATCATCTTACCCTAGACGCCGCATCGGTTACCCTGACGGCCAAGCCGGAACATTCCGGTCCAACGTAATTGAACACATATGAACATTGAATTTTCGGCGAACGAAGCGCGCGTGATCGGCTGCCTGATCGAGAAGGAAATCGCGACGCCGGATCAGTATCCGTTGTCGCTCAACGCCCTCGTCAACGCATGCAATCAGAAGACGAACCGCGAGCCGGTGCTCGAATTGGCCGAATCCGTGGTGCAGCAAACCGTGGATTCGCTGATGAAAAAGCACATGGTAAGCGACAGGTCGGCCGGATACGGCGGCCGCGTCACGAAGTACAAGCACCGATTTTGCAATACTGAATTTGGCCCCCTGAAATTCTCGAAAACGGAACTCGGCATTATTTGCGTGTTGCTGCTGCGCGGGCCGCAGACCCCCGGCGAATTGCGCTCGCGCACCGCCAGATTGTGCGAATTCCCCGATGCGGACGCGGTCGAGTCGACCCTCGCGGGTCTGATGTCGCGTGAGGACGGTCCGTTCATCGCCCGCCTGCCGCGCGCCGCCGGTGCCCGCGAATACCGATATGCCCACTTGTTTTCAGGCGCGATCGAGTCGGCACCCGCTACCGCTGAAGAGCCGCAGGCCGCTCCCGGGGCCGTGAGCATGGCTCGACGTCTCGTTCAACTCGAACAGTCGGTCGCGCAGCTGCGCCTGGAAATCGAGGCGCTCAAAGCCGCCGCCGCGCGCTAGTGCGGCGGCGATGCGGATTGTTGCGCGACGGTGTCGCGCTCCTGCAGCCACTTGTCGAATGCGGCGACGTCCGCGGGACGCATGCCGTGGGCATCGTCACGATGCGCGCTCAGCCATTTGTGCATCGCCAGCATCAGCTGATCGGCCAGATTGGGCGCATGGTTGAAAAGGTCCATGTAGGCGATCTTGACGTCCTCCAGCCGGTCGAGCGCGAGATTGGCCTCGGCGCGGTGCGCGATCGCCTCGAGCAGATCGGGTTTGCGCGCCAGGGCGTGATTGTAATCGTCGACGGCTTCGGCGTACGCGCCCAGCCGCAAATGCACGTAGCCCACATTGTCCCACGCATCGATCATATCGCCCTGCTTGCTCAATGCCTCGGTGAACAGGTCCAATGCTTTGTTGTAGTTGTCGCCCATTTTTCCCAGCGCAGCAGCCCGCTTGTCGTCATTCGGCGCCGCGGCGGCAATCGCCTCGAATTCCTTGGCCTTGTTGAGCGCCTTGATCGCCGCGGCGTAGCTTTTCTTCGCCGCCACATCCGGCTTTTCGTCGTAGGTTCCGCTGCTATGCTCGTCCTCCGGGACTATCGTAGGCGATCGGCCGGGCGCCTGGCCCTGGCCTCCGGGCATCATCTGGCCGCCGGCGAGCGCGATATTCGCATCGACCGCGGCGACGGCGGCGGCGATGATCAGCGCGCATTTCAACAACATTCGGTGCATCGTACCCTCCCGCGACCGCATCTGAACATAGTGCGATACTTGCCGCATGCTCGCCAATCTTATGTTCTTACCGATCTGCGCGCTGGCCTATTTGGCGCCGCCCGCTCCTCAATCGCCCTGACGCGAAACCTCTTCGATGCCGATGCGCAATGTGGCGGTCGCAATGCGCACTTCGATCAAAAACGCGAGCAGCGCCGCCGCCAGCGACGACATCGACAGGATGAACATGATGGCGGTGAATGCCGACAGATCCCAGCGCAGGAACGCGTTGACGAACAGCATCACGACCACGAACGCTATGAACAACGCCGACAGGGTGATCAGCGTGATGGCGGCGTTTATCCATTTGGCGCGCCGCGCCAGCACGACGAGATTGCCGTGAAGCTCAGGGCTACCGGATCGATGCTCCGATGTTCGCAACCGGTCTTCCATCGCCCGGGCACGGTCGACGATGCGCGCCAGCCGGCTCGTCAATACGTTGAGAATGACTCCGATAGCCGAAATGAGGAAGATCGGAGTGAGCGCAATTTGAATCCAATGCGCTATATCGATGGACTGAACCGAAGCAGTCATCGGCAGGGGATGCGGGACCGACGCGCCCCGGCCATCCAACGGTGACCGGGGCGGCGTCTCGCGGCAATCTTACTTGGCGGTCGTCGGCGTGGTGGACGACTTCGTCTTGCTGCCGTGCTTCGTCGAGGAATGCTTGGAAGAATGAGAGTGCTTGGAGGAATGGGAATGCTTGGAACTGCTCGACGATTTGCCGGAAGCGGCCGGGGTTGAAGCGGCAGGAGCGGCAGCGGCAGGAGCGGCGGCAGGCGTATCGGCAGCCATCGCACCGGCGACGAATCCGAAGGTCAACAAAGCAGAAGCAATCAGGGTTCCGGACTTATTCATGGGGTCTCCAACGGTGGTTTAAATCATCCCTCTGCAGAATACGCCGGATCAGCGGCAAACATCCGAGATGAAGATCATTTCACGAAGCCGGGCAGCCCTGCGCGATGGGCGGGCGGTAAGCGCCGGCGGGCCGCCCAACGGCTCAAGGCCGGCGACTTGTCCCGATCAGTCGGCGCGAGTCTTGTGCTTGGTGGAGACGTGCCAATACAGGTACCAGACGATCGCGATGTTGGCGACCAACACCGCCGCCGCGCCGACGTTGGGGTTGCTAATCAACTCCCAGACCTCCAGGGGAATCAGTGAGGCGGTGATTATGGTAGTCAACCACTCGGCCCACCGGCGCCGCATCCACAGTCCCACCCCTTCCACGGTGAATACCGCCGCGTAGGCCAGGGTCACGAAACGCAGCGCATGCATTCTCGATTCGCTCAGTCCGCTGATCCAGTGCAGCACGCGATTGACCACGTCGTGTTCAAGCCCCGACGGGCGAGCGGCGAGCCACGCCAATATCTTGGCCGAGAGCGATGCGTCGTGCAGCCGCAATTCGCCATAGGCCACCAACAGCAGCAGTGAGGCCTTCAGCAGCTTGTAAACGGCAATCGTGCGCAACACGCCGAAGCGCGGCGCGGCCGCCGGTTCTTCGCCGGTAGCCATAACGCCCTTAGGCCCGACCCGCTGGGGGCTGGAATTCCAATGTGGCGTCCAGCAAGGCCGGAATATCGAACACGGCACGTTCGTTGTCGAGCACCAGCGGCGCGATCCCCGCCGCAGCCACCAATGCGGCAGGCACTTGGATACGGTCGCGCTCGCGGGTGACGGTCCAGAACTCCAACCGCTTGTCCTGAAACGCCAAATTCAGCGCCCCCCAGCGCAGCAGTGCGGCGCGCGCCAGGGGCGTGTCGCCGCCCCACTGGCGCTGCGCCAGCGTCAGCGCCGAACCGGCCGCGATCTCGCCCTGCGGCAGGGTCATCAAATCTTGAATGTACTTGACCATCTCATCCGGCGGCACATGCAGATTCAAGTTCGTCGTGGCCGGGTCGCTCATGTTGCCGGTCATTCTAAGTCGGATTTTCGAGGCTGAACATGGCATTATCGTCGTCGTAGGCAAATGCCTCGGCATAGCGGGCCCAACGGACGACCGCGCGCAAGGTCCGGTCCGCCTCCTGCTCGCTCATGAAATCCTCCAGTTCGTCGATGAAGCGGCTCTTGCGCGCGGAGTGGCTGGCGCGCTCATCGAGCACCCGGCGTATGTGCGAAGCCAGCGGCACGTAGTTCAGGAGGTGGCGCGAAAAAATCCGCTTGCGTTCGTCGATGGCAGACTGGGCGAACGCCAGCCCGTCTTCGGTCAGTTTCAGGTCGCCGCCTTCGAGCTCCGCGAAGCGCAGCATTTGGAGAGTTTCCGCCACGGGAAACAATTCGTCGATTTCCATCTGCAGATCGGAGGCGATTTCCGGCAAATCCGCCTTGCCGTTGAAAGGCGCGGCGGCAACCGCCTCCATGAGGCCGGACATCAAATTGGAGGACACCTGCGGCAACACACTGCCGATCCCGAGTCCCGGAAAGCGCTCCTGCCGCCCGCCCGCCGCACCGCCTTTGGGCCTTGCGGTCATCTCCACGTAGATGCGCTCGATCAGCTCGCGGAAACTGGGGTCGAGGCGATTGCGCGGCTGGGGCAGCGTCACCTTGATTTCACTCAATATTCTGCCCGGATTGCTGCCGAACACCAGGATTCGATCGCACATCAGCACCGCTTCTTCGATGTTGTGCGTGACCAGGACCACGCCCTTGATAGGCATCCGGCCTTCCGCCCATAGATCCAGGAAATCGGTGCGCAGCGTCTCCGCGGTCAGCACGTCCAGAGCGGAAAACGGCTCGTCCATGAGCAGGATGTTCGGATGTACGACCAGCGCACGCGCAAAGCCCACCCTTTGGCGCATGCCGCCGGACAGCTCGCGGGGATAAGCCGACTCGAAACCGTCGAGTCCGATCAAATCGATGGCCGCCAGGGAACGCTTGCGGATCTCGCCGCGCGACAGGTGCTGTGCTTCCAGACCAAGCGCGACATTTTCGAACACGGTGAGCCAGGGAAACAGCGCAAAGCTTTGAAACACCATGGCGATGCCGCGCGCCGGACCGGAAATCGGGTGCCCCAGATATGTAAGATGGCCGGCCGTCGGCTCAGCCAGACCCGCTATCAAACGCAGCAAGGTCGACTTACCCGACCCGGACCGGCCGAGCAGCCCCACGATCTGACCCTCGTACAGATCCAGATTCATCCCATCGAGCACCAGCAAATCGTCGCCATCGGGCTTGATGAACGCCTTGCGAACGTCGGTGCACTGCAGTAGCGGAGCGTTGGTCATTTCATACCCTGTCAGGTAAGCCGGTATTTGCGCTCGGCGTAGTAATACAAGGGTCGCCAAAACACCCGGTTGATGATGACGACGAACAGGCTCATCACCCCGACGCCCAGGACGATCTGGTGAAAATTATCCGCGGCCGCAGCCTGCGCGATATAGGAACCCAAACCCCGCGCCTTGACTTCCGCCTGGCCCCATGTGGCCAGTTCGGCGACCTGGGCGGCATTCCACGATCCGCCGGAAGCGGTGATGGCTCCCGTGACGTAAAACGGCAGCACGGCCGGCAGCGCCACTTTGCGCCACCACAGCCAGCCCTTGACTCCCAGATTGGCGGCGGCAAAGCGCATCTCGGCCGGAATCGACGATGCGCCGGCGATGATATTGAACAGGATGTACCACTGCGTACCCAGGATCATCAAAGGACTCAAGTAAACATCGGGGTTCAGTTTCCATTCGACGATGCCGTACACGGCAATGGGAAACAGCAAGTTCGCGGGAAACGCAGCCATGAACTGGGCGATCGGCTGCACGATTTGTGCGGCGCGGGGCCGCATCCCGACCCAGATTCCGATCGGCACCCACACCAGGCTCGCCAAAGCGATCAAAATGAACACCCGCAGCATGGTAATGACGGCCAAGCCGCAGACGTGCAAGGCCTCGCGCACCGGCGTGTTGGTAATGAGCCCGGCGACGATATGCCAAAGCCCGAGCACCACCGCGAGGACGACCAGCGACACCCACAGCAGGTCCAGACTTCGCTTGGGCCGCTCCGCCGCCTCGATAGCGGGCGCGTCCGCTTCGGCAGGCTTAACGGCTCTACTGGTCCACAATACCGCGGCGTGAAACGCCACCGTCGCCGCGTTGATCAGGCGCGAGTGACGCATCATGGTGAGCGCCCATGAATCCGGCACGCGTTCGCCCGGTTCCTGCTCGACCTTGAAGCGATCGACCCATGCCACCAACGGACGGAACAGCAATTGATCGTAGATCAGAATCACGATCAACATGGTGAGGATCGCCCAACCGATCGCTCGAAGATTTTTCTGCTCGATGGCAAGGGCTATGTACGATCCCACTCCGGGCAAGGCAACCGCCGAATGCCCTACGCTGATCGATTCGGAGGCCACCACAAAAAACCAGCCGCCCGACATCGACAGCATCATGTTCCACACCAGCGCCGGCATTCCGAACGGAACCTCCAGTTGCCAGAACCGCATCCAGGGCGACAGCCGAAACGACTCGGCTGCCTCGGCGAGTTCCCTCGGCACCGTGCGCAGGGACTGATAGAAACTGAACGCCATATTCCACGCCTGACTGGTGAATATCGCGAAGATCGCCGCAAATTCAGCGCCGAGCACCCGCCCGGGCGCCAGCGACAAGAAAAATACGCTGGTAATCGAAATGAACCCTAGAATCGGCACCGATTGCAGGATGTCCAGTATCGGAACCAGGAGCCTGCCGGCACGCTCGCTCTTGGCCGCCCAGGTCGCATAGGTGAGCGTAAAGACAAGCGAGAAGAACAGCGCCGCGAGCATGCGAAAAGTGGTTCGCGCGGCGTATTCGGGCAAATGCGCCGGATCGAGCGAAAGGGGCGCGATTTCGAGCTGAGTCAGGGGCGCGAACAGACCGCGCGCAGTTTCGCCCAAAAAAGCGATCAATCCGATGACTACGATGAACGCTAAAATGTCCCAGCGCGAGGCGAGTTCGCGCAAGAAGACATAGGGCTCGAAGCGTTTCATGGCCGCATTCTCGCAGGACAGACAACGAACTAGCTAGTAGGGTAGCGGGGGTTACGAGCAGCAGTCATGACAGAGAGTATCCCAAGCGACTCATCGGCAAGCGCCGCAGCGGCGCAAATACGCTTCAGGGTCCTGGGTGCGATCAGCTTTTCGCACCTTCTCAACGACATGATCCAGTCGTTGATCGTCGCGATCTATCCGCTGCTGAAGAGTGAGTTTCAATTGAATTTCGTGCAGATCGGCGCGATCACATTGACCTACCAACTCTGCGCATCGGTGCTGCAGCCCATCGTCGGCGTCTATACCGACAAGCACCCCAAGCCTCATTCGCTGAGCGTCGGCATGGGTTTCACGTTGATCGGCTTGTTGACCTTGTCGCTCGCGCAGAATTACGCAAGCGTTCTGACGGCGGCCGCCTTCGTCGGCGCCGGCTCCTCGATCTTTCATCCGGAATCCTCGCGCATCGCGCGCCTGGCCTCCGGAGGCCGCCACGGTTTGGCGCAGTCGATCTTTCAGGTCGGCGGCAGCGCGGGAAGTGCGATCGGGCCGCTGCTTGCGGCTTGGATCATCATTCCGCACGGGCAGCGCAGCCTCGCCTGGTTTGCATTGGCGGCGATACTGGCCATCGCGGTGTTATGGAATGTAAGCGCCTGGTACAAGAGCCGGCATGTGGAGCGGTCCACTCAACGAAAAACCGCGGCGCGGGTCCCGAGCCCGGTCTCATCGCGCAGAGTCGTTTGGTCGGTGATCATCTTGCTCGTGCTCATCTTCTCGAAATATTTCTACCTGGCCAGCATCTCGAGTTATTACAGCTTCTACCTGATCGAGAAATTCCATCTGCCGGTACAGTCGGCGCAGCTCTACTTGTTCGTGTTCCTGTTCGCGGTCGCGCTCGGCGGCCTGATCGGGGGACCCGTCGGCGACCGCGTGGGGCGCAAGCGGGTCATTTGGTTTTCCATCCTGGGCGTCGCCCCCTTCACCATGGCTCTGCCCTACGTGAACCTGTGGTGGACCGGCATCCTGAGCTTCGTCATCGGCCTCATACTGGCCTCGGCCTTTTCGGCGATTCTGGTATTCGCGCAGGAACTCATGCCGGGCAAAATCGGCGCAGTGTCGGGCCTGTTCTTCGGTCTTGCCTTCGGCATGGGCGGCATCGGCGCCGCTGTGCTGGGCGCGGTGGCCGACCGGCACGGCATCGAATTCGTGTACCGGCTTTGCGCATTCCTGCCGCTGCTCGGCGTGACCGCCGCGCTGCTGCCCCATATCGAACGCCGCACGGTTCGGGCAGGTGCCGCATGACTCATGAACTCGTATCGCTGATCGCGCAGTACGGATTGCTGATCGTCGGCGCGAACGTACTGGTGGATCAAATCGGCCTGCCGGTGCCGGCTTATCCCACTCTGATTTTGGCGGGAGCGATTGCGGCGGACGGCCATTTGGCCGCAGGCCCGTTGTTTCTGCTGTCCGTGAGCGCCTGCCTCGCGGCCGACTGCGGCTGGTACTTCGTGGGCGAGATCTACGGGATCCAGGTGCTGAAGCTGCTGTGCCGCATATCCCTGGAGCCGGATTCATGCGTCAGCCAGACCCAGTCGCGCTTCGAGCGCTGGGGAATCAATTCACTGGTGATCGCCAAATTCGTGCCGGGCCTCGCCGTCATCGCCCCGCCCCTCGCCGGCGCCATGCGCCTCGGTTGGCGCAAATTCATCGTCCTCTCGACGTTGAGCGCGGCCGTCTGGGTGGGCAGCGCCATCGCGGCCGGCATGCTGTTCCACTCGCAGATCGATGAATTGCTGCTGCACCTGGATCGATTCGGCGGCTTCGCCGGTCTGATCATCGCGGGCCTGCTGGCGGCGTACATCGCGTTCAAATGGTGGGAGCGGGCGCGCTTTTATCGGCTGCTGCGCATGGCACGCATCAGCGTGGGGGAGCTGTACGACATGATTCAAGCGGGCGCCCAGCCCATCATCGTCGATGTGCGCTCGCATACGGCCAAATCACTCGAACCGCGTTCGATACCCGGGGCCCGGCATGTGCCGCTGCAAGAGGTGGGCCGGCATATCGCCGATCTGCCGCGCGATCGGGACATCGTGGTCTATTGCACCTGCCCGAATGAGGCGTCCGCGGCCCGCGTCGCCAAAATTCTCATGAATCACGGCTTCAGGAAGGTGCGCCCCCTGCACGGCGGACTCGATGCCTGGGTGGCCGCGGGGCATCCGCTCGACACGCCGGCCGCACCTTGAGCCGCGTTGCGGTCATTACCGGCACCACCCATGGAATCGGCCGGGTAACCGCCCGGGAGCTCGCCGCGGCGGGCTTCACCGTGGTCATGCTGTGCCGGGACACCGAAGCGGCAGCCGTCGTTCGCGCTGAGATTCAGGGCGCCGCATCAAGAAAAAGCCTGAATACCCGTCTGCGCCCTGCCCAGGATGAGCGCGTGTATGTCGTGCGTACCCTCGTAGGTGTTCACCACCTCGAGATTCACCAGGTGCCGGATCACGCCGAATTCGTCGGATATGCCGTTCCCGCCCAACATGTCGCGCGCGGCGCGCGCGACCTCGAGCGCTTTGCCGCACGAATTGCGCTTGAGCATCGAGGTGATCTCCACGGCGGCGATGCCCTCGTCCTTCATGCGTCCGAGCCGCAGGCAGGCCTGCAGCGCCAGTGTGATCTCGGTTTGCATGTCGACGAGTTTCTTTTGAATCAGTTGATTTGCGGCCAGCGGACGGCCAAATTGCTTTCTTTCGAGCACATAGTCGCGGGCGGTGTGCCAGCAGGTCTCGGCCGCGCCGAGCGCGCCCCACGAAATGCCGTATCGCGCGGAATCGAGGCACGTGAAAGGTCCTTTCAGCCCGCTCACGCCCGGCAAAAGGTTATCCTGAGGCACGAAGACGTCGTCCATGACGATTTGGCCCGTGGTCGACGCGCGTAGGCCGACCTTGCCGCGCAACGGCGGCGCCGACAGCCCCTTCCAGCCTTTTTCGAGAATGAAGCCGCGAATCGCATCGTCGTCGGTTTTGGCCCACACGATGAACACATCCGCGAAAGGGCTGTTGGAAATCCAGGTCTTGGATCCCGTCAAACGAAACCCGCCGCTCGCGGCGCGCGCACGCGTCACCATGCTGCCGGGGTCGGAGCCATGATCGGGTTCGGTCAAGCCAAAGCATCCGATCGATTCGCCGCGCGCCAGCGCCGGCAGATAGCGGCGCTTTTGTTCGGCGCTTCCGAATGCATGAATGGGCAGCATGACCAGCGAGGACTGCACGCTCATCATGGACCGGTATCCGGAATCCACGCGCTCGACTTCGCGCGCGATGAGCCCGTAGCTGACATAGTTGAGGCCGCCGCCGCCGAATTCCTCGGGTATGGTCGTGCCCAACAAACCGAGACCGCCCATCTCGCGAAAGATCGAAGGATCCGTGTGCTCCCGGCGAAACGCCTCGAGGATGCGCGGCGCCAGACGCCCCTGCGCATACTCGCGCGCCGCATCGCGCACCATCTTCTCCTCCATCGTCAGCTGCTCTTCGAGCAGCAGCGGATCGTCCCAGTGAAAGCTCACGCGTCCCATGTTCAAGCCCTTACGGTTTCCACCACCGGGCGAGCATCGCACAATTGAGGCCGACTGTCCCCAAGGCCTGCCCGGCCCCCCGGGCCTTCGCGGCTCACGCGATCACGCCTTGTGCCGGGTCCTGGTGTTGTCGGCCGCCAAGATGTTTTCAATTCGGCGGTCGGGCACGAGCCACAGCGCAGCGACCGCCGTATAGAGCGCTTGAGACACCCGGGGCGACCCAAAAGCCGCCGCGATGCCGATGAGATAGAGCACGGGCGACAGCTTGCCCTTCCAATCGCTGCCGACCGCTCGCTTGAGCAGCGAAGCGGGTCCCTGCGAGGCGATGATAGCCTGCTGCAGTATCCAATAAGCGGCCGCGGCCATTAGCAGCACCGCGCCGTACAGGGCGGTGGGCACCGCGGCAAAGTGATTTTCACCCATCCATGCCGTCGAAAACGGAAACAACGACAGCCAGAACAGCAGATGCAAATTGGCCCACAAGATCGGTCCGGTGACCCGATCGCTTGCGTGCAGCATGTGGTGATGATTATTCCAATAGATTCCGACGTAGACGAAGCTCAAGACATAACTCAAGAAGACCGGGATCACCGGCAACAGCGCATCGAGGCTCTCGCCATGCGGCACCTTGAGGTCGAGCACCATGATGGTGATGATGATGGCGATGACCCCGTCACTGAACGCCTCCATCCGGCTGTTGCTCATGATCGAGGCACGCCCAGAATATTGCGCATCCAAATAGCTTACCCTACGCCGCGACGAGATAGGCCAATCATCGGAGCACCCGCTGGGCGAGCGTCGAGTTAGAATATCCCCATGCAAACCATCAGCGAACCGGCCCGGGACCTCGACGTGGTGTCCGAAACCGAGGTACTGGTCGTCGGCAGCGGGCCTGCCGGGCTCGCAGCGGCACTCGCCGCCGCCCGCGCCGGGGCCCGCACCACGCTGCTCGAGCGAAACGGCTGTTTTGGCGGCAATATCACTCAGGTCGGTGTGGAAGGCTTCGCCTGGTACCGCCACGCCGGCACCGTCGACAGCGAGGGAATCGGCATCGAGTTCGAAGAGCGCGCCAAAGCGATGGGGGCGGCGATGCCGGAGCCGCAGTCGATCAGCCACGCACTGGACGCGGAGATGTTCAAGTACGTCGCCGACGTCCTGGTCCAGGAGGCGCGGGTGGAGCCCATGCTGCACCGGATGTTCGTGGCGCCGATCGTCCGCGACGGAACCATCCGCGGCGTGATCACCGAGAGCAAATCGGGACGCGAGGCGATCCTCGCCAAGCGGGTCATCGACGCCACGGGAGATGCGGATGTCGCCATGCGCGCCGGTGCGCCGACGCGAAAGACGCCCCGGGAGCAGATGATGGCGGCATCGGTGATGTTCTCGATGACGGGAGTCAACAAACGGCGCTTCATCGAACAGGTGAAGGCGGACCCGCAGACCTACAAGGATTGGACCGGTAACGGCGAATGGGACATCAAGACCTCCGGCAAGGAGGACGATTTGTTCTCGCCCTTCCTGCGCAAGCCGTTCAAGCAGGCGATCGCCGCCGGCGTCATTCCCGCCAATCTCGGCACCATTGCCGGCACCTGGGGCGCGATCTCGGACCAGGGCGATCTCACCTACCTGAACCTCGTGCATCTGCCGAAAGTAGACGGCACGGACCCGCGCGACCTGACCGCCGGAGAGATCGAAGGCCGTCGTCAGGCCATCATGGCGGTGGAGGCGCTCCGCCGTTTCATGCCGGGCTGCGAGGAGGCAAAGCTCAGGAATTTCGGCATGACCCTCGGCATTCGCGATACCCGCAAGATTGACGCGCTGTACAACATGACCGACGCCGACGTGCGCGAGCAGGGGCGATTCGAGGACTCCATCGGCATCTTCCCCGAATTCGTGGACGGATACGGCATCTTGCTGCTGCCGACCACCGGCCGCTATTTTCATGTGCCCTATCGCTCGCTGGTGCCCAAAGGAATCGCCGGCCTGATCGTCGCCGGCCGCTGCATCGGCGGCGACAAGGTTTCGCATGCGGCCACCCGCAACATGATGTGCTGCGCGGTCAGCGGCCAGGGGGCCGGCGTCGCGGCGGCCGTGTCGCTTAAGACGGGGGCGCCCTTCGAGCATCTCGACGTCGGCCGCGTGCAAACGGAACTGAAACGCCAGGGCGCTCGGCTCAACTGATCGCCGCATGTCCACCCTCGATACCAACGATTATCAGAGCGGCTTCGGCAACGAGTTTGCCAGCGAGGCGCTGCCCGGCGCTCTGCCGCAAGGGCGAAACTCGCCGCAGCGCTGCCCCTACTCGCTGTATGCCGAACAACTGTCGGGTACCGCATTTACCGCGCCGCGACATGCGAATCGGCGGTCTTGGCTATACCGCATCCGACCGTCTGTGACTCACGGCCCCTTCCATTCCTTGCAGCGCGACGCGTTCGCCGGGCAGACCCCGGAGGCGCCGCTGGCGCCGACCCAGCTGCGCTGGGACCCATTGCCGCTGCCCGCCGCCGCGACCGATTTCATCGACGGCCTGGTGCCGGTTGCGGGCAACGGCTCGCCCGAAATGCAGTCGGGCTGCGGCATCCATCTCTATGCGGCCAACCGGTCGATGCGCGATCGCTATTTCTACAGCGCCGACGGCGAACTGCTGATCGTGCCGCAGCTGGGAGCATTGACGCTCGACACCGAGCTCGGCCGCATCGATCTCGAACCGCAGGAAATCGCCGTCATCCCGCGCGGCGTGCGCTTTCGCGCGGGCGTGACGGCCGACGCCGCGCGCGGCTATATTTGCGAGAATTTCGGTGCGCCGTTCAAGCTGCCCGATTTGGGGCCGATCGGCTCCAACGGACTCGCCAACCCGCGCGATTTTTCGATACCTCGAGCGCGCTTTGAAGACACCGACCGGCGAGGCGAACTGATCGCGAAGTTCCTCGGACGGCTGTGGGTCGCCGAGATGGACCATTCGCCGCTCGACGTGGTCGCCTGGCACGGCAATTATGCGCCGTACAAATACGATCTGCGCCGCTTCAACGCCGTCGGCTCGATTTCCTACGACCATCCCGATCCCTCGATATTCTTGGTGCTGCATTCCCCGAGCGACATTCCCGGCACCGGCAACGTCGACTTCGTGGTCTTTCCGCCGCGGTGGCTGGCGATGCAAGACACCTTCCGGCCGCCGTGGTTTCACCGCAATGTGGCGAGCGAGTACCTGGGATTGATCAGCGGACTATACGACGCAAAGAGCAGCGGCTTCGTACCGGGCGGCGCCTCCTTGCACAACTGCATGAGCGGACACGGTCCCGACGCGGCCACATTCGAGAAAGCCACCGCCGCCGACACCTCTCAGCCTGTGCACATCAATGACACGATGGCATTCATGTTCGAGAGCCGCATGGTGATCAAACCGACCCGCCAGGCCCTCGAGGGCCGCCCGCCGCTGCAAAGAGATTACCTTGAGTGCTGGTCGGGTTTGCGCAAGCTCTTTGACCCGAGGCGCCGGTAAGCACGCGCCTGCATGCCCCGAACACCCGTGAGTGAGGCCATGGCTCCCGACGTTACCAACGACCCGCATTGCAACAGCTGGGTACCGGCGGCGAATCGCGGCGGCGTCGATTTCCCGATTCAGAATCTGCCGATCGCCGAGTTCCGCCGGCGCGATACTTCCGAGGCGTATCGCGGCGGCATTGCCATCGGCGATCAGATCCTGGACCTGGCCGCCCTCGCAGCCACCGGCGCATTCAGCGGCGACGCGGCGCTCGCGCTCCACGCCGCGGCGCGCCCCACGCTCAATGATCTCATGCAACTCGGCCCCGGGGGCTGGAGCGCCCTGCGCCACGCGCTGTTCGAGGGCCTGCTCGAGGGTTCGGCTCTTCAGCCGGTGCTTAATCCGTGCCTGGTCCCGCAGTCGGCGGCGGAGTATTCGCTGCCGGCGCAAATAGGCGATTTCACGGACTTCTATTCATCGGTGCATCACGCGACCGCGGTCGGGCGCCTGTTTCGCCCCGACAATCCCCTGACGCCGAACTATAAATGGATGCCGATCGGATACCACGGCCGCAGTTCGTCGATCGGCATCTCGGGCCAAGACTTTCACAGACCTCGCGGCCAGCGCCTGCCGCCCGGCGGATCGCGACCAATGTTCGCGCCGAGCGTGCGCTTGGACTACGAATTGGAGCTGGGCGTGTTCCTGGGCAACGGCAATTCGATTGGGTCTCCGATCCCGATCGAACGGGCCGAATCGCATGTATTTGGGCTGTGTTTGCTCAATGATTGGTCGGCGCGCGATCTGCAAGCGTGGGAATACCAGCCGCTGGGCCCGTTTCTGTCGAAGAACTTCGCAACCACGATTTCCCCATGGGTCGTCTCGCTGCAGGCGCTGGCTCCGTACCGCACGCCGCACATTCGGGCAGCGGACGATCCCGAGCCGCCCGATTATTTGGTCTCGGCGGCGAACGAGGCGGCCGGCGGCTTCGATATCCGGCTGGAAGCGTATATCGAGACCGCTGCGATGCATGCGCATCACGAACCGCCGCAGCGGCTCTCCTCGAGCAGTTTTCGCCACTCCTTTTGGACGGTGTCGCAACTGGTCGCGCATCACACGGTCAACGGCTGCAATTTGCGCGCGGGCGATTTGCTCGGAACCGGCACGCAATCGGGCCCGGGTCCAGACGAGGCGGGTTCCTTGTTGGAGTTGAGCTCCGGCGGGAAGCACTCAGTGCGCGTCGGTTCGAACGAACACCGGACATTCTTGGAGGACGGCGACACCGTGATATTCCGCGCCTGGTGCGCCAAGCCCGGCGCGGCGCGCGTCGGCTTTGGTGAGGTGCGCGGCCGCGTCCTGCCCGCGGCTGCGGACCCGGTTGCCGCCGCCGGCTGAGGCCGCCGCGCTAGATTTCGATTTGTCTCGCGATTTCGATCACCCGTTCGGGGGGCAGATAGAAGCGGTCGACGACTTTCGCGGAATTGCGGTATAGAAATGCGAACAGCGCCACGCGCTGCCGCTTCAGAGCCGAGCTATGCGGTTTGCATACCACGAGATCGCGGGCCGCCACAAACACCACCCGGTCGAAATCAATCCCCGCTTCCCGGAACTGGGCATGGTCGAGCGCCGCCTTCAAGTCTGGTACCTCGAAGAAGCCGAAGCGCACGACGGCGTGCCACACGCCGTCCGCCAGGTTGTCGACCACGAAGCACTTCGGTCCGGCAACGCGCGGCGTGTTTTCGAACACGATGCTGAGAGCAATGACCTGACGCGGCAATACCCCAGTGAAATGTGCGTGTTCGACGATTAGCCTCGATACTTTTTGATTGCCTCGGGTCAGGAACACAATCGCACCGTCGACGCGCGGAATGGCGCCGGACTTCAGATCCGACAGAAACCGCTCCCCGACTTCGGGCGTCTGCAGCAGCGCCGCGTGCATGGCGTCCACGCCGGTACGCCAAGTGACCATGATCACGAACAGGACGGCGGCCAGGCTCAAGGGCAGCCAGCCGCCCTCCGCGATCTTCAAGAGATTGGCGCCGAAGAAGCTCGCGTCCACGAGTACGAAGACACTCATGATCGACACGGTAACGACATGTGGCCAGCGCCATACCTCGTGCATCGCCTTGTACAGCAGGATCGTGGTGAGCAGCATGGTGGTCGCCACGGCCGTGCCGTAGGCGCCGGCGAGCCGGTCCGAGCTGCCGAACGCGATGGTTATCGCGACCGTCGCGATCATCAGCAGCCAGTTGACGGTCGGGACGTAGATCTGACCGTAAACGCGATCGGAGGTTTGGCGAATCGAGATCCCCGGCAGCCAGCCGAGCTGCATGGCCTGGCGCGTCATCGAGAAGGATCCGGTAATGATTGCCTGGCTTGCGATGATCGTGGCAATGGTTGCAAGGGTAACCAAGGGATAGATCGACCAGCCGGGCGCGATTTGGAAGAACGGATTGCCGGCCACGGACCCCTTGTCCATCAAGTAAGCGGTTTGTCCCGCGTAGCTCAACAACAGTGCCGGCAGCACAATCGAGTACCAGGACCAGCGGATCGGGCCCTTCCCGAAATGACCCATGTCGGCGTACAGGGCCTCGGCGCCGGTGATGCACAAGAATACGCCGCCCAGCACCAGCAAGCCGCGGCCACCGGAATACATCAGGAATCGAACCGCGCGCAGCGGGTCGAGCGCGGCGAGCACCTGCGGATGGCGCGCAATTGCCGATACGCCCAACAGCGCGATGACCATGAACCACAGCAGCATCACCGGCCCGAATGCGCGTCCGATGCTCTGCGTGCCGAATCGCTGAGTTGCGAACAGCACGATGAGAATCGCCACCGCCGCCGGCATGACGAACGGCTTCAGGGTATCGGTGGCGGCGTTTACGCCCTCGAGCGCACTCAGCACCGAGATCGCCGGAGTGATGACGCCGTCGCCGTAGATCAACGCGGCGCCGAGCAGACCCATGCCGGTCAGCAGTTTGACTCCGGAGGCAAAGCCGTTGGCGCCGATCAGGGACATCAGCGCCAAAATCCCGCCCTCGCCGCGGTTATCCGCGCGCATAACGATCAGACAATACTTGATCGACACGGTCAGGATCAGCGTCCAGACGATGAGCGATAGAATGCCGAGCGCATCCGGCGCCGTGAACCGGCCGCCCATGGCCTGTACCACGGTTTGCAGGGTGTACAGCGGGCTGGTGCCGAGGTCGCCGAACACGATGCCGAGCGCAGCCGTCCTGGCCCAGTACGCGGGATGGCCGGCGCCGGCCGGCGGTGGATTGTTCACCGTCATGGATGCATTTCCTCGCCCGGATCGTACACCGAAAATCACGGCGGCTGTGCCGTGAATGCGGGTTCGCAATGCCGCGCGCAAACCGCTCGGCCGTATGATTAGATGACGGCTGTCCAATACCGCACGCGGAGAGGCCAATTGCGAACTTTCAAACCGCTTTGGTTGGGCGCCTGGGGCGCGTTGTTGAGCGCCGGGTTCGGCTGCGCCGCTGCGGCCGATCGAGCGCATGTGTTGAACATCTATGCGTGGGCCGAGTATTTCCCGCCCTCCGTCGTCGCTAAATTCGAGGCCGAGTCGGGAATTCACGTGAATTACGCGGTACTCGATTCTCCGGAGATGGCCGAGACGATCCTGTCGGTGGGCAGCTCCAATTATGATCTGGTCACCATGAATGCGGCTCCGGAGATGGGGCGTGAAATCCCCAAAGGCTTTTGGAAGGTGTTGGACCGCTCGCGCATTCCCAACGTACGCAATGCGGATCCAAAAATCATGCAGCTTCTGAACACCGTCGATCCCGGCAATCGGCATGCGGTGCCATGGATGTGGGGCACCACCGGCTTGATCTACGACGCCGACAAGATCAAATCGATCATGCCGAACGCGCCAATCGACAGCCTCGGCATGGTCTTCAGAAAGGAACTTGCCGCCAAGTTCGCGCGCTGCGGCATCGGCATCATCGACTCGTGGGGCGACATCATGCCCATGGCGGCGCGCTATCTGGGGCAACCTGCGCTGTCATCGGATCCCGCGCAACTTGGTGCCGTGGTGGCAAGGCTGCAGGAGATCAAACCGTATCTGCGCCGAATTTCAACCGCCGGCTACTACCAGCAATTGGCGGAAGGAGACTTGTGCCTGGCCATCGGCTATTCCGGCGACGCCATGATTGCGCGCAGAATGGTCAAGGAATCGCACGGCATCAGGAATATCGACTACTCGTTCGCCCGGGAAATGGTGCCGTTTTACATCGACAGCATGGTGATCCCCGCCGATTCGCCCAACCCCGCGGCGGCACTCGCGTTCATCGACTTCGTGATGCGGCCCGAGATATCCGCCTCGGTGACGCGCTTCATTGGATTCGCGACCGCAAACGCCGCCGCCCTGCCCTTTCTCGAACCCGCGGTACGGGACAATACCGTCATTTACCCTCCGCCCAAGATCCGCGATCGGCTTGAACTGCAGAAGGTCTACACGCCGGAGGAAGCGCGGGCGTTTTCCCGCGCCTGGCAGCAGTTCAAATCCGGGATTTAGTGATGCCGGCCGGCAGACGCCGAGTGGCAACTGAGGCCAACTGCGCTAATTTCCCGATCCGATCGATTTCGATAGACCGAAGAAGAACCCGCGCCGCGGCCCGTACTGCGGAGCGCCGACTCCGACGCCGGTTCCATTGCGTATCTCATAGATCTTATCGAACACATTGATCACATCGAAGCGCGCGGTGAGGGTGCCGGCGTTCGGGATATCGAAGACATGCGTCATGCCGGCGTTTACCTGGGTGTAATACGGCAGATGCTCGCCGTTGGGGATATCGCTGCCGCCGTAAGCGGTCGTTTCGCCGGAAGCCAACGGCAGGTTCGCCCGCAGGCCCGAACCGAGCAGGAAATCCGCGCTGAAGCGCGTGCCGTGCCACACACGGGATGCGCCGCCCGAAGCGGTGATCTGCTGCTCATGGTCCAAATGGAGGTAATTGTTGGCGATATAGGCGAGTTCCGGTGCGGAGAAGTTGAATTGCGACGAATCGATCTGTTTACCCTTCGCGCTTTGACCGGCCAGATTCAGATACGCCGTGAGATTCGCCGTGGAGTAGCTGACGGTAAGCTCGGCCCCGTATTGTTTGCCGTAGCGGTAATTGAACGGCGTCAAGATGATCGGCGCGCCGAACTGACCCTCGTCGATCAGATTCGACGATTGCTTGTAATACGTGTCGAGACCGACGCTGAGTTCGCGGCTGACTCTTTGCTGCACACCGAGATCGTAGTAATTGGCCCGCTCCGGCAGCGGCGGTGCGGCTTGCGGCGACAGCGGCGCGGATGTGGTGTTTTCGAACAGCGCAATATCCTTGGCGCCAACCAGTTCGAAGGGCGGCGGCGAAAGGTACCGCGCATAGCCGGCGTGCAACGTGGTGTCGGCGAGCACCTGCCAAACGGCGTTCAAGCGGGGACTCGTCTGGCTCGCCGTGGTGTAGGCGGTGAACCGATCCAGCCGAACTCCGTAGTTGACGGTGAAATCGGGGCGCGGCTTCCACTCGTCCTGCAGATACGCGCTGTATATCCATTCGGTCGCCGAGCCGTCATCGATGATCGAGACCGGCACGCTGCTTGTCTGCACACCCGTACTGTCGGTGGTCAGCACTTGCGAGGTCGTCTCGCTGATCGAGTGATCGCTCTGTGCGAACAAACCCGCCCGAATGGTGTGCTCGTCGTTGAGCCGGTAGGCACCGTCGCTCTGCACTGCATATGCCATATTTTGCTTGTAGGCGTCTTGCGCGATGCCAGTGAACAGAATGTCGCCCACCGGCGCGCCGGCCACAAAAGTCAGGCTCGAATAGCGCGCGATGAGCGAGGTTTGCAGGTCGAGAGCACCCGCGGAATGCTGCCAGCTCAGCGCTCCGAATTCGGTGACCTCGCGCTGAATGTCGTTGAGATCCTGGCTGGGAAACGTGCTGACGCCGCCGACGTTCAGTCCCAATGATGGCTGTTCGCCGTCGAGGTTTGGTATCAGAAACTTGCCGGCCGAACCACCTATCATAAGGGCGAGCCGGTTTGCCGCATCCAAGATGTTCTCGACATAGCCGAAGCCATGATACTGCGTCGTATGATCATGAATCGGATCGGAGCTGCCATCGGGCGACTCGATGCCCAAATCGCTGCGCAAAAGATCGCCCGACACGAAATAGCTGAGGGACCCGGCTCCGCCGCCATAATTGAAGCTCGGTTCGATCTCACCGTGGCTGCCGCCGTACAAGGACACGGCGCCGCCCTGCGATTGTCTGCCGCTTTTCGTGTTGATATCGATGACGCCCGCGGTTCGCAGGCCGTATTCGGCCGGCAGCGCGCCGGTGACCAGACTGATGGATGAAATCAGCCGGGGATCGAGCGCTTGGCCAAACACGCTGATGCCTTCCGGCAGCACGATGCCGTTGATCCGGTATTGAAGACCGTTGTGCTCGCCCCGCACGTGATATTGGCCGAAGGAGTCCTGTGCCACGTCCGGCGCCTGCAGGACCACTTGATTGAGCAAGGTGTTATCGCCGCCGGGAGTGGCCGCGATCGCCTGCGAATCCATCGTATACGTCGATGCCCCGGTTTGGGTCTGGATGCGCCCACGCCCTTCGTCAAGGTGTCTGGCGGAAACCACGATCGCAGGCAGTGACGAGGAACCGGCCGACTCGCCCGAAGCGTCGGCAGCAATAGCCGAAGCATCGGTTGCCTCCGCACGTGCCGCGCAATGGATGCCGGCGAACAAGAGAACGGCGGCAACGCCGGGCGTCACACGCACGAATAGAGAATTCAACATCAACGCCGCTCCGCAAAGCCGAATCGAGATGAGCCGCCATCGATTGCTCGGGCGGCCCATTGCCAAACGCAACGATCAGCTTAGGGAGGGAGGGCCTCGGCTCCGCGGCGTGGGCACCGCGGTGTCAACGACCCCGATCTGCGGTTCGGAGCTGCGCTCGGCCTCGGTGCGGACGAGCAGAAGTATCTGGAAGGAATGACCGAACGCGGGCGAAGCGGCTTGGGCAAAGGCCGGGCACAGCGCGCAAGCGCCATCCGACACGGCGTCCGAACCCGCATTGACCGCGGCGCTTTGGGCGGCCGAGAAATGACCGAGCTCGTGCATGACCGCGCCCTGCTGCGCCGCAAGCAGCAGCAGCACGAGGATCAGTGCTCGGTACACGTGGCTCATTGAATTTTCGCCGGCTTTCGCGCGATGGCGCTCGGTAAAAGATAACAGATTGCGCCGGATTTTGCAGCATTCGACGACCGCGCGCGCGCGCGCGGGTGGCGTAAAGTGGCCCGGCGCGATGCACCGGCCCGTCTTGCACCGCAGGCGGTTTGTAGTTTATTTTCGCGTCGATTGCTTCTTTTGGTTATTGGGGGAGATCGCGATGAGGCGGCGCACTTTCGTCCTCGGCGCCGCCGCGGCAGCGACCGTCGTCGCCGGCCGGGGTCTGGCGGCCGGCTCGAGCCAAAAACGGATGTCGCACCTGACCGACTTGAGCGCCGTCGAGGCAGTCGCGCAAATGTCGCGCGGCGAACTGACCGCCGAGCGCTATGCCGAAGCGCTGCTCGAGCGCTGTGATGCCGCCCGAGAGCTGAATGCGTTCATCACGATCGAGCCGCAGCGGGTGCTCGAGGACGCGCGCGCTCGCGATCGCGAGCGCCGCGCCGGCGCGAAGCCGGGTCCCCTGTTCGGTCTTCCCATACCGGTCAAGGACAGCGTCAACACCCGCGATTACCCGACCACGGGCGGCACGCCGGCGTTGCGCCATTTTCGCCCCAAGGAAGACGCGCCGCTGGTCGCGGCGCTGAAGGCGGCCGGGGCGATCGTGCTCGGCAAGGCGAATCTGCACGAACTTTCCTTTGGCTGGACCAGCAATAACCTGGCGTATGGTGCGGTACGCAATCCCTATGATCGGATGCGCATCCCGGGCGGCAGCAGCGGCGGCACGGCCGCCGCGATCGCGGCTCGGCTCGCGCCTCTCGGAGTGGCCGAAGACACCGAAGGGTCGATCCGCGTACCCGCCGCTTTGTGCGGCATCGCGGGGTTCAGGCCGACGACGGGCCGGTATTCAACTCAGGGCTGCGTGCCGATCTCGCCGCTGTTCGATCAGGTCGGGCCGCTCGGGCGTACCGTGGCCGACTTGGGCTTGTTCGATGCGGCGGTCACCGGCGAGACGCGCCCGCTCGTCGCCGGCTCGCTGCGCGGGATGCGCCTCGGCTTGGTGCGCGAATATTGGTTCACGGATCTCGACCCGGAAGTCGAGCGCATTACCTATCTCGCACTGGAGCGGCTAAAGTCCGCCGGCGCCGAACTCATCGACACGCAAATGCCCGGCCTCGCGAAACTCATCGACCTGACCACCAATCAGGTGCAAAACTACGACGTTCGAATCGCCCTGCCGCGCTATCTCGAGGAATACGGCGCCGGCGTCACTTTCGAGCAGCTGGTGGCGCGTGCAAGTCCCGATATCCAAGCGGTGTTCCGCAGCGACGTTCTGCCGGGCGGCGCCAATTTCGTGACCGAGCCCGTATATGCAGCCGCGCGCGATCGCTATCTGCCCGAACTGCGCCGGCTGTATCAGGACTACTTTTCCCGGACCGGAGCCGCGGCCATGGTGTTTCCCGCCGTCCGGGTGCCGGCGCCGCTGATCGGCGAGGAAGCCACCATTCAAATTCGAGACCGGGCGGTGTCCTTCGAGTCGGCGGTCGCCCGCAACATCGCGCCCGCAAGCACCGCGGGAGTGCCGGGCCTGGTGTTGCCCGCAGGCCTGACGGCCGCAGGCCTGCCGGTCGCGCTTGAGTTCGACGGGCCCGCGAACAGCGACCGCGCGTTGCTGGCGCTCGGCGCGGCGCTCGAACGAGCGCTGGGGACGATTCCGGCGCCGCATTTTTTATGAAGATTCACGAGTATTTCCCGACCCGCGTGTACAGCGCCGCCTTGCAGAAATCCGGAGCGCGGGAATTCAATCGCCAGCTTTTGCAGGAATGCCGGCAGCTGCGCGAAGACGACGCGGCCGGCCGTCGATGGTCCACCAAGAATTATCCCGGCGGCTACACATCGTACGGATCATCGCATCGATTGCAGCGCATATCGCCGACATTCGAGGCCTTGCAGCGCAAGCTGCAGAGCCATGTGAAGGCATTCGCCGCCGCCGTGCAGTGGAATCTCAAGGGCCGTGCATTGTCGATGACGGATTGCTGGGTCAACATCATGCGGCGGCGTACCGTGCACGGTCTGCACCTGCATCCACTGTCGACCTTGAGCGGCACTTATTACGTGCAAGTTCCGAGCGGATCTCCGGGCATCAAATTCGAAGACCCCCGCCTGGATCGGTTCATGGCGGCGCCGCCCCGCACGGCGAACGCGCGGCCGTCGAATCGCGCCTGGATTACCCTTCCGGCCGTCGCCGGGCATCTGGTGCTGTTCGAGAGTTGGCTGCGCCACGAGGTGGCGCCCAACCCCATCGATGGGGAGCGCATCAGCGTCAGCTTCAACTACAACTGGTTTTAGCCGCCGGCGCCGCGCCACACGGGTAGAATCGGCGCCATGCCAGCCACAACATCCGATTCCACCATGGCCGTGTTCCTCGATCTGGAGAACATTGCCCTCGGCGCACGCGACGCCAATTACCCGAGTTTCGACGTGGAAAAGGTGCTTGAGCGCCTGCTGCTGAAGGGCCACATCGTGGTCAAGAAGGCCTACTGCGATTTCGAGCGTTACAAGGACTTCAAACGGGGTCTGCACGAGGCTGCGTTCGAACTCATCGAAATACCGCACGTGCGGCAGTCGGGCAAGAATTCCGCCGACATCCGCATGGTCGTCGATGCGCTCGACCTGTGCTATACCAAAGGTCACGTCGACACCTTCGTGATCATCAGCGGCGACTCGGATTTTTCGCCACTGGTCAGCAAATTGCGCGAAAACGCCAAGACCGTCATCGGCGTCGGCGTCAAGAATTCAACCTCCGACCTGTTTCTCAATAACTGCGATGAGTTCATCTACTACGACGATCTGGTCCGGAAAGAGCCTTCCAAGCGCCGCCGCAGCGCGAACGCCGCGACCCGGGCCGCGGCAGCCCCGTCGGAGAACAAAGGCCCCGATCTCAATGATGCGCTCGAACTGGTGGTGGAAACCCTGGAAGCGGTGACCGAAGAGCGCGCTGAAAACGAGCCGATTTGGGGATCGATGATCAAGCAGGCGATCAAGCGCCGCCACCCCGGATTCAACGAGCGGGCTTATGGCTTTCGATCGTTCAACGACCTGCTGTCCGATGCGCAGAAGCGCGGCCTGCTGGCGCTGCAGGCGGACGAAAAATCCGGCGGGTACACGGTGCGTGTCGTGGAGAGGCCTGCGGCCGCCAAATAGCTCGATTTGCCTAGGCAAATTCGGAATGTTTCTAGCGGTTTTCGCGAATGGAAATCGCGTCCGCTGCGGCCCATTATGAGCCGGTGGTGCCCAGGAAGCGCGAGGAGGCGTATATGAAAACCGATGCAGACATCCGCCGTGACGTCGAGGCGGAATTACGGTGGGATCCGAGTATCGACGATCGCAAGATCGGGGTTATCGTCCACGACGGTGTTGTGACTCTCACCGGTGAAGTCTCACATTATTCCGGCCGGTGGGTCGCCGAAGACATCGCCAAGCGAGTGAGCGGCGTGCGGGCGATCGCCAACGAAATTCAAGTCAAACTACCCTTGGCCGGAGTGCGGAACGACACCGAAATTGCCGAGGCCGCCGCCAATGCCCTGCGTTGGCACGTGGCGACCACCAGCATGCAGATCAAGCCGGTCGTCAAGGATGGATGGATCACGCTCAGCGGCGAAGTTCAGTGGGGGTTTCAGAAGACGGCCGCCGAAAATGCCGTCCGCAACTTGATCGGCGTCAAGGGCGTGTCCGACAACATCCACGTCGCATCCAAGGTCAAAGCCGAGGATGTGAAGCAGAAGATCGAGGAAGCGTTCAAGCGCCACGCGCTTTTGGAGGCACGCGGCATTGAAGTCAAAGTGGACAACGCGACCGTGGTATTGAAGGGCCATGTCCACACTTGGCAGGAGCACGAGGATGCCTCTCGCGCCGCCTGGGCTGCGCCGGGAGTCGGCAACGTGGAGAATCGTCTAGCCTTGCAGTGAATCTGCTTGCTTGCGGCGGTCGGCCTAGCCGGTCGATTGCGCCTCGGCCGAGCGGCGCGCAATATCGCCAAGCTCGGCGATCGCCGTGAGCAGCGCCTGGGTGTCGACCGGCTTGCTGAGAAAGCGGCAGTGTGGGATCGAGGTTCTCACCACACGCATCATCGACTGCAGATCGCCACTCAACAAGATCGCGGGCACCTCGCGCCGGTATTTGATCCGCAACTGCTGCAGCACATCGAGCCCTGTGAGCGTGCCGTTGAGATGATAATCGGAAATGAACACGTCGCTGGGCCGTAGATCTGCAAGCAGGACCTCGGCTTCTGCGACGCTGCCGGCGCCGTGGGTCTCATAGCCTTCGAGCGTCAAGAATAACTCGGTGGCGGTCCGTACCGAGTCGTTGTCCTCGAGCAGCAGGATGCGGCCGCGGCCCGCCGGTGGCGTGATTGCGCTTTCCACGGGGTGTGGCGCCGGCAGCTTGGCCTGGCGTACTGGCGCCTGAATTGCCGAAGACACCCTTTGCGGCGGAATGCGCACGCGTACTCGAGTGCCTTCGCCAAGCTGCGACGACACCGAGACCGAGTATCCGAGCAGCCGCGAAACCTCGCGCACAATGGCAAGACCCAGGCCTACGCCGGAGCGTTGCACGCCCTTCAGATCCACCTGATAGTAGTCATCGAAAATTCGCGCAAGCTTATCTTGCGGAATACCAACGCCCGAATCTTCCACACTGATCGCCAGCCCATCAAGGTCGCTGAATTGCGCGACCGTTACGAAGCCGGTCTCGGTATATTTCAGCGCATTGCCGATCAGGTTCTGCAGCAGTTGCATGAACAGCACGCGATCGGTGCTTATAACCGTCGGTGTATCCGCGAACTCCAGCCGCAAATTCTTCGCGCGCGCCGCCGGCTCGAACTCGCGGGCAAGAATTGAAAATACGTCCATCAAGCGCACGGGCGCGAGCTGCGGCTCGATGGCGCCCGACTCCAGTCGAGTGACGTCGAGGAGCGCGTTGAGCAGGCGGCTGGTGCCGTCGATTGCGAGTTCTTGGCGGTGCAGCAGATCGTGCAGCTGTGAATTCGCGTCGGTCAACGCGAGCATCGAGGCATTGAGGAGCCGAATCGTCTGCAGCGGCTGGCGCAGATCGTGGCTCGCGGTGGCGAGAAAGCGGGTTTTGGCATGGTTTGCCCGGTCCGCCTGTTCGCGTGCGGCGACCAAGGCCTCATGCAGTGCGCGGTGTTCGGTCATATCGCGAATTGCCGCCACCACCAACGTGGCGCCGCCGTCGAGAAACGGCGCCAGCCGGATTCCGGCCGAAAATTCCGAGCCGTCCGCGCGCCGCGCGAACAGGTCCACCATGCGTGCGCCCATCTCGCGATTGGTCGGATCGCGAAAATAGCTCGACAGATGGGCGCCATGACGGATACGGAACCGCTCGGGCACCAGCACTTCCATCGGCTGCCCGACCAGCTCCTCGGGCGCATAGCCGAATAGCAGACGCGTGCTCGCGTTTGCATACACCACGATTCCCCGGGAATTCACCACGATGAGCGCATCCGGCGAGTATTGCGCCAAGTGCCGGGAAATCGAGGAAAGTCCGTCCATGTTGACCGGTAGTATAAGGGCTTATCACAATATACTGCGGCAATTCAGTACTACCTGCGCACCCATGTCGGGGCAGACTAGCCTCATCCTTTGACCCTTGATGGTGTCAGCCAGCATGGAAGATTTGACCCCCTGTGAATCCATTTTAAATCAGTTGATGGAGATCGCCCGCATCTCGGCCCTGGCCGAGATGGCGAGCGGCATCGCCCACGAACTGAACCAGCCGCTGGGCGCAATCGCCACCTTTTCGCAGGCCGGCGATCGTCTCCTCAATCGGCCGGAACCGCTGGTGCCGCAGGCGCTCGAGGTTTTTCGCCAAATCAACGCCGCGGCCTTGGGCGCCGGCGAGGGCATCCGCCGCATCCGGCGGCTGTTCGATAATCAGGAGGCGAAGCGGACGCCGAGCCGAATGAACACGCTGATCGAGGAACTGCGGCCGCTTTTTGCGGTGCTCGCCACGCGGATCCACGCCGACCTTGCGATCGAAGTGTCCCCTGCGATGCCTGAACTGCTGGTCGATCCGCTGCGAATTCAGCACGTGTTGTTTGCATTGGTGCAAAACGCCTTGGACGCCAGCGCGCAGGACTCGGGCGCGCCGCGGGTCAAAGTCGAGGCGCACGCCGACCGCTATGCGGTGGAAACCAACGTCAGCGATTCGGGATCGGGCGTCTCCGCCGCCGTCCATGATCAATTGTTCCGCCCCTTCTTCACCACGAAACCCCAGGGCACCGGACTCGGTCTGGCCTCCGCCCGCGCGATCATCGAAGCCCATGGAGGGACCATCGGATTTGAGAACCTGGGCACCGGCGGCAGCCGCTTTTGGTTTCGCTTGCCGCTCGCCGAGCCGATCGCCGAATGACGCCCGGGTCCGATACGGCACGTGGAAGTACCGATACAAAGCACCGTGGCAATGTAGACAATGATCGCTGAAGAGTTCAAGGATGGGGCAGATGCGGGCACCGGTGACATTGACGTTTCAGCATATCGAGCGCACCGGGGCGTTGGAGGCTCGGATGCGCGAAGTTGCGGAACGCCTTCGGCGCCATCACGATGACATCACGCACTGCCACATAACGGTCGAGGACCGATTGGACGATGCCCCCGGCATGGCGCCCTATGCGGCCAAGATTCACCTGAGCCTGCCGGGCGCACAAATTCATGCCGACAGCATCGGTCCGAGCGGCGAGGGACACGAGGACGTCAATGCCGCACTGCGCGCCGCCTACGCGGCCGTCAGCCGTCAATTGCAGGGCCTGAAGTTGGACCGCGGGAAATCGAGCCTGATCGACGGGGTGCGCTCCGTGATGCATGCCGCTCTGGCCCACGAGCATCATAAGCGCTCCAAAGCCTAGCAACCCCGAAGTTCAGAGCGCCGGCCATCGATTAAGTAACGCGCCGCCGGGCCTATAATGTCCATACCGTTAGGGGAAACCCCTATTGGCCGGCGGCTGGCTTCATTGAAATCTGCCACTTACACTAACGATTTGCGCGAGACCCACATGACAGTTGCCACTGCCGTCTCTTTCGATGCCGATCTGATGCGCCGCTACGATCGCGAGGGTCCGCGCTACACGTCGTATCCGACCGCGCTGCAATTTCACGAGGGCATCGGCATCGGCGACTATGAACGCGCCGCAGCCACCAGCCGCGGCGCAATCGAACGACATCCGCTGTCCTTGTACGTGCACATACCCTTTTGCTTCAGCCCCTGTTTCTACTGCGGCTGCAACAAGGTCGTCACGCGTCATCTCGAGCACGCCGATTCCTATGTCCGATGCCTGCTGCACGAGATTTCGCAACGCGGTGCGTTCTTCGACCGCGGCCGGGTCGTTGAACAGATGCATTTCGGGGGCGGCACACCCACTTTCTTGCCGAAGAAGCTGTTGACCGAGCTGGTCGGCCGGATCGGCCATGAATTTCAGTTGACCGACCAGGACGACCGCGACTATTCGATCGAGATCGATCCGCGCGGAGCCGATAGGGACATGCTGCAGCTGTTGGCCGACCTTGGATTCAATCGAGTCAGCTTGGGCGTGCAGGACTTCGATGAGAGCGTGCAGCTCGCCGTAAACCGCCTGCAGCCGGCCGAAACCGTGGCGCGGGTCCACGATGCGGCCCGCGAATTGGGCTTTCGCTCCATTAATTTCGACTTGATTTACGGATTGCCGAAGCAAACGCTGACCAGTTTCGGCGCGACGCTGGATCGCGTCGCGGCAATGCGTCCGGACCGCCTGGCCGTCTACGGCTATGCCCACATGCCCCACGTGTTCAAGGCGCAACGGCAAATACGCAGCGCGGAATTGCCGGACGCGGCCGCTCGGCTCGCATTGCTGCAGCTCGCGATCGACAAGCTCGGATCGGCCGGCTACACCTACATCGGCATGGACCATTTCGCGCTACCGACCGACAGCCTTGCCCTCGCGCAGCAAAACGGCAGCCTGCACCGCAGCTTTCAAGGCTATACGACTCATGCGAACCGTGATCTCGTCAACCTTGGGGTCAGCGCCATCGGTCAAGTCGGCAACCTGTATGTGCAGAATTACAAATCCCTGCAGGAGTACCAAGGTGCGATTGCGCGCCGCGCGCTTCCGTCGCATCGCGGCGTTTGCATGACCGAAGATGATTGGCTGCGCAAGGACATCATCCACCAAATCATGTGCTACGGCGGCGTCGATATGGCGGCCGTCGAACGCCGGCACGGCGTTCGCTTTGAGGAGCATTTCGCCGCTGAACTGCAGCGGCTGCACGCCCTGGCAGGCGATGGCCTGGTGCATTTGCGCGACCGCCGCATCGAGCTCACGCCGGCGGGCCGCTTGTTGATGAGGACCGTTGCCACGGCTTTCGATGCGTATGCTGCCGCCCCGCGGGCGGCCCGCATGTCGCGCATGATCTGACCCGTTCGAGCTTCGGGCTGCGCGCCCCAGGAATCCCCCAATGGCTTCATTGACGACCGGCGAGGCAATCGCCGAATCACTCATCGCTCACGGCGTG
>JBBIUT010000001.1:30031-81359 GCA_037440085.1 Gammaproteobacteria bacterium | reverse complement strand
ATCGGCGGTCGCCCAAGGCCGGCGGCGCGGTCAGCCGATCTCGCCCCGTGCGCTACAATTGCGGCCCTCCCGACAACCGACGCATGCCGCAGGAACCCCCGAATGGCTTTAATGACGACCGGCCAAGTGATCGCCGAATCACTCATCGCTCACGGTGTGGATACGGTTTTCGGCATTCCGGGCGTGCATATGTACGACTTCAATGATGCGCTCGCCCGGCGATCCGGCGAGATTCGCTTCATCACGACCCGCCATGAGCAGGGCGCGGGGTACATGGCGTACGGCTATGCCAAATCCTCCGGTCGGGTCGGCGCGTACACGGTGGTCCCCGGTCCCGGGGTATTGAATTCCTCCGCCGCGCTTTGCACCGCATACGGCGCGATGGCCCCGGTGCTGTGCCTCACGGGGAACATCATGTCGCACTTGATCGGGAGGGGCCGCGGGCAGCTGCATGAACTGCCGGATCAGCTCGCCTTGCTGCGCGGCCTCACGAAATGGTCCGAACGCATCAACCACCCCGCCGAAGCGCCCGGAGTGATGGCCGAAGCCTTCAGACAGCTCTCTTTCGGGCGCATCCGGCCGGTCGCCGTCGAAGCTCCCTGGGATGTATTCGGCATGAAGACCGAGCTGGCGATGGGGGCGCCGCTCGCCGTGCCCGCGCCGCCGGCACCGGATCCTGATTCGGTGGCGGCAGCGGCGAGACTGATTGCGGCGGCAAAGCGCCCGCTGATCAGCGTCGGCGCCGGAGCGCTGCATGCGGGCGAGAAAATTCTGCAATTGGCAAAGCTCCTCCAGGCGCCGGTGACCGCACATCGCAGCGGCAAAGGCGTGGTCAGCGACGATTCTCCTTACGCCATGAGTTCGGTCGCCGCGTATGAATATTGGAAAGATGCCGATCTGCTCATCGGGATCGGCAGTCGATTGGAGCTTCAGCATTTTCGTTGGCGCTGGCGTCCGAAGGACTTGAAGACGGTGCGCCTCGACATCGATCCGACCGAAATGGTCCGTCTAAGGCCGGATGTCGGCATCGTCGCGGACTCGGCCGGCGGCACCGCCGCATTGCTCGATGCGCTGCACCCCTTGATCGGCAAGCGGCGTTCTCGCGAGCCGGAATTTCGGGAGATCAATGCCCGCGCACATGCCGCCATTCAAGCCGTCCAGCCGCAGGTGGGCTATATCGACGCGATCCGCCAAGCGCTGCCCCGAAACGGATTCCTTGTCGAGGAAATTTCACAAGTGGGCTTTACGGCGCGGTTTGCCTTTCCGGTGTATGAGCCGCGGCAATACGTCACGTGCGGCTATCAGGAAACTCTCGGCTTCGGCTTCAACACCGCGCTCGGGGTCAAGGTGGCGCATCCCGGCAAAGCGGTCGTGTCGGTAACCGGAGATGGCGGATTCCTGTTCGGCGCCCAGGAACTCGCCACCGCCGTTCAGCACGGCATCAATCTGGTCACCGTCGTATTCAACAACAGCAGCTTCGGAAACGTAAGGCGCGATCAAATTCAACAATACGCAGGCCGGCTGCTCGGCGCCGATTTGGCGAACCCGGACTTCGTCAAGCTCGCGGAGAGCTTCGGGGTAAAGGCTCTGCGCGCCGCCAGTCCGTCCGATCTCAAGGCGAAATTGCAGGCCGTCCTCGATGCGGACATCCCCGCCGTCATCGAGGTTCCAATCGAGCGAGGCGCCGAAGCCTCGCCCTGGCCGCTCATTCAACCGCCAGCGCACGGAGCTTGACCGGCCGCCCAGCCGGTCTCGGGGCAGTTGCCCTTGCCTCAAGTACCTACCGCTTTCTTCAGCGGTTTGGCAGGCACCTCGCTGCCGGCGGCCTTGCCGGTATCATGGACCAGGAGCACCGGCACCGGCGCTCCGCGAACGACACCCTCGGCATCGCTGCCCATGGCAAAGCGCCGCAGCCCGCGGCGTCCATGGGTTCCCATGACGATCAAATCCGCCGGCCACTCTTTTGCTTGCGCGACGATCAGGTCGGCCGCCGGACCGCCGATGGATTCGAGCAGCACGCCTTCAACCGGAACGTCCTGTTGCCGTACCAGCGTCTCCGCTTGCTGAAGAATATTTTTTCCGGCCTCGCGCAGCGAGTCGATCAAGTTGGTCCCGTACAATCCGGCCCCGTACGAATAATCCAACACGAATTCGTTGACCACGTGGAACAGCCGCAGCCGGCTTCCCTGGCTCTTCGCGAGTTTGATCGCTTCATTCAAACCACGCATCGACGTTTCACTGCCGTCGATCGGCACCAATATTTTTTGATACACGGCGCTTCCTCCGCATTTCTTGAGTCGATACCCCCCAATACAGCCTGCGGGCGTCTCGCCTCGGGTATTGCGGTGCATTTATAGCATCCGCCGGCGCGGTTTCCTGTTCGGGGTTCCCGCCATGTTCTGCGGCTTACGCGTAATACGCATTTCCCGACTTCGGCTTTTCCTAATGGTTCGCATCCCCGGCGCAGGTCATTGTTTCCCATCATCACGTTTTTTGGATATGTCGGGGTATGCGTGGAATATTGCACATTGCCTACAAGCTTCTGATCAACGACCGTGCCAAATACGCGGCGCTCTTGGTCGGGATCACCTTCGCCGTGTTTTTGATGATCGAAATGACGTCCCTGTTCGCCGGAATTCTCGCGCGCTCGTCGGCGACCGTCATCAACATCGGCGCATCGATCTGGGTGATGGACCCGGCAATCCAAACGGTGGCGAACACCATACCGTTGCCGGACTACGTCCTGGACGAAGTCCGCAGCATGCCGGGAGTCAAATACGCGGTTCCCTTGTATTCCGGCTCCGCGCTTTTGAAGCTGCGCGATGGGACCTATCAAGCCGCGAGCGTCATAGGCCTCGACGACACCAGTCTGTTCGGCCGCCCCACGCTCCTCAGCGGAAAGATCGGCGACATCTACGGGGAAAACGCGTTCATCGCCGTCAAGGATTCGGAATTCTACAAACTGGAAAACCCCGAGATCGGCGCCGAGTTCGAGTTGAACGACCATCGCGGCGTGGTGGTCGGCATTGCGCATGTCGCAACCAGCGGCCTGTTCGGCGTGCCGACCTTGTACACGACCTACAACCGCGCGCTGCAGTACATACCCAATACACGATTCACGATCTCCTACCTTCTGGTCGAGCCCAAAACGGCGGCCGACGTGGCATCGATCAAGCGGCGGGTCGCGGCCGCGGGGTATCTGGCGCTCACCAAGGAGGAGTTCATACAAAAGATCTCCGATTTCTACAAGTACCAGACCGGAATCGGCACCAACATGCTGATCATGACGGTGATCAGCTTCATCATCGGCCTGTCCATATCCGGACAGACGTTTTATACGTTTGTGATCGAGAACCTCGAGAAATTCGGCGCTCTGAAGGCAATCGGCGCCAAGGGGCGGGAGCTCATTTTCATGATCCTGTTTCAGGCGTCCTTCGTCGCGTTGACGGGCTACGGCATTGGTGTCGGTCTGTGCACCCTCATCATTGGGTTGGCCAGGCTGCGTTTGCCTGATTATGCCGCGATGATCACATTCGGAAACCTGGCACTGGCGTTCTGCATGGTCGTCGTCATCGCCGCCATCTCGAGTTACGTCGGGGTGCGCAAGGTCCTCACGATCGAGCCGTTCGACATCTTCAGAGGCTAGCCCGTGGCAAAGACCGCAATCGAGGCCGTGGGCCTCAATAAATGGTTTGGCGAAGGTGCCGCCAAGACACACGCCGTGAGGGACGTGACCTTCGACGCCTATTTCGGAGAGATACTCTACGTCGTGGGACCGTCGGGAAGCGGCAAGACGACCATGCTCAGCATCATCTCGGGCATTTTGCGCCCCAATAGCGGCAGCGTGAAGATCGAGGATACCGACATTTGGCGCCTCGGCAACGACGAACTGGCCGACTTCCGGCTGCACAAGATCGGCTTCGTGTTTCAGGATTACCACCTGTTCCCGCGCCTCAACACCGCCGAGAATGTCGCGATCCCGCTCATTCTGCAAAGGCGCGACTGGGACGAGGCGCTCAAAGAGGCGGTCATGGACCTGGAGATCGTCGGCCTGAAGGATCGAACGCAATTGCCGCCGGTGAAACTCAGCGGCGGCGAGCAACAGCGGGTGGCCATCGCCCGGGCAATCGTCAGCCGCCCCGATATTTTGATACTCGATGAGCCCACCGCATCGCTCGACGGCGATACGGGCCGCAACATCGTCAGGTTCGTGCGCGAACATATCCTTACCGACCAGCGCTGCATCGTTATCGTCACTCATGACAGCCGGATTTACGAATTTGCCGACCGCATCGTGAAGATGGAGGACGGCATGATGATGGGCGTCGAACGCGAGAAATTTAATGCTCAATAAATTCACCTTGCGCAACAAAGTGATATTCATCGTCTCGGGCATCGGCTTGGCGTTCGCATTCGTCAGCGCCTATCTTTCGGGCCAGCAACCCAAAGCGCTGCCTCCCGCGTTCAATCCGGCCGCGAATCCCTACGCCAAAGGCATTTACGCCCAAGGGATCATCGAGAGCGCCCAACCGCACGGTGAGAACATCAACATCTATCCGGAAGTCGCCGGGCCGATAACCGAGGTGCTGGTCGCCGAAGGGGCGCAGGTCCGCAAGGGCGATGCGTTGCTGCGGATCGATGATTCGGTGCAGCGCGCCACGGCCGAGCAGCAGCAATCGCAAGCGGAAGCGGCGCGAGCCGTGCTGGCCGAACTCAAGGCGGAGCCGCGCCGGGAAAACCTCGACGTGGCGGCTGCCCAGGTGGGCAACGCGAAGGCCGGCCTCAAGAACGCCGAGGATCAGTTCGCCAAGCAGGAGCGCGCCTACGGCATCGAGCCGAAGTCGATCAGCCGCGACGCGTTGGATAACGCCAGAAACGCGGTCAAAATTGCCGCGACCAACTTGGAAGTCGTCGAAAGGCAATACGCGTTGACCAAAGCCGGCGCCTGGATTTACGACATTCAAAACCAGGAGAAGCAATACGTCGCCCTGTCGAAGGCCTATGCCTCGTCCGCGGCGCTGCTCTCGAAATACACGATTCGCGCGCCGGTCGACGGAGTGGTGCGATCGATTCAAGCCGCCGTGGGCAGCTATGTGTCGCCGCAGGGCGCCTATGACAGCTATACCCAGGGGATGAATCCGCTCATCGTGATGGGCGCACCGGAGGATCGCCTGCAGGTGCGCGCCTTCATCGATGAAATTTTGATCGATCGGCTGGCCGATCCGGCCAAGCTCACCGCGGAATTGTTCATTCGCGGTACGGAGAAGCATGTGCCGCTCACGTTCGTCAGAGTGCAGCCGTTCGTGTCGCCGAAGATCGAGCTGTCGGATGCACGGCAGGAGCGCGTCGACGTGCGGGTGCTTCCGGTCATATATAGCTTTGCCAACTCGAAGAATCTCAACGTGTTTCCCGGTGAACTGGTCGATGTCTACGTCAGCACGAAATAGGCGTCGGCCGCCGCGGGCACCGTTCCCGAGCGCGGCTGCGGCACGGTTCCGTGGCGCCGCCGCCCTGTTATGTGTTCTTTGCGGCTGCGCGGTCGGACCGAATTTTCATCGTCCGCCGGCGCCGTCGGTGACGCATTATTCCCACGGCGAAGATCCCGCCTCGACCGCTTCGGCGCAGGGCACCGCACAGCAATTCAATCCCGGCTCCGCCGTGGCCGCCGACTGGTGGGCACTGTTCCGATCGCCCCAACTCGACGCGGTGATCAGGGAAGCCATTGGCAACAGCCCCGGCCTCGCCGCCGCGGCGGCAAACCTGCGCGCGAGCCAGAATGCATTGCGCAGCGGCTACGGGATTTTCTATCCCGCCATCAACGCCGGTGCGGACGCGTCGCGAGAAAGATTTGCGCTCGCCAGTTTCGGAGAACAGGCGCCGTCAAACGTGTTCAACCTCTTCACGCTGTCGGCCTCCGTCAGCTACGCTCTCGATGTCTTCGGCGGGCAGCGGCGGCTCGTCGAAGGCCTGCGCGCCGAGGCCGATGTGGCCCAAGCCGGCGAACGCGCGACCTATCTCGCGCTGGCCGCCAACGTCGCCAATACGGTGGTGGCCGCCGCCGCGTATCGCGCCGAGATAGAAGCGACTCAACAGCTCATTGAACTGCAAAGGGAGCAGGTCGGAATCGCCAAGGTGCAGGCGGAAGCGGGAACGGCGCCCTATGCTAATGTACTCAGCCTGCAGAGCCAGCAGGCAACCTATGAGGCCACAATTCCGCAGCTCAAGCAAAAGCTGGACCAGAGCGAGGATTTGCTCGCGGTACTCGCGGGGCATCCGCCGGCCGAGTGGCAGGCGCCGCCGGTGAGTCTGGCGGATCTGACGCTTCCCAGCGCCCTGCCGGTCAGCCTGCCCTCCGATTTGGTGCGCCAGCGTCCCGACATCTTGGCAGCCGAAGCGACCGCGCACGCGGCCAGCGCCAACATCGGGGTCGCGACGGCCGCGCTGCTGCCCAGCGTCACGCTGAACGGCAGCTACCAAGCCTTGACCAACACGACCTCCAGCCTGTTTCCGTCGAACGGTAGGGCCTGGAGCGTGGGCGCCTCGGCCACCGCGCCGCTGTTCGAGGGCGGCACCCTGTGGTTCAAGCGCAGGGCGGCGATCAACCAGTACGACCAGGCAATGGCCCTGTATCGCCAAACCGTTCTCGGCGCATTCGAGCAGGTTGCCGACGTCTTGCATGCGCTCGACCACGACGCCGCGGCCCTGTCGGCCCAGGATCGGGCGCTCGACGCCGCCGCCGAGGCGCTGCATCTGGTTCAGATCGATTTCGACGCGGGTATCGCCACGTATCTGGACGTCTTGCTCGCGGATACGCAATTTCATCAGGCGCAAATCGCCGATTTGCAGGCCGTTGCCGTGCGCTATCAGGACACCGTCGCTCTATTTGCCGCGCTCGGCGGCGGCTGGTGGAACGCCCCATGAAAGACACGCAACCTGCCGCGCTTTCCTACGAGGATCAAGAATTCATCGCCGGCGAGGACGGCCGGCCGGTGCGCATCCTGAGCGAATACCTGGGTCCTCTGCACCGCTTTCGCGCCGCCAACGTTCACGACACGATCGTCTTTTTTGGATCGGCGGAGCTGTCGTGCGATGGCCCGCTCGGCCGCTATTATCGCGAGGCCAGGGAGCTGGCTCGGTTGCTCACTCTGTGGTCCAAGAGCCTGCCATCGCATGCTCATCGCTACGTGGTCTGCACCGGCGGCGGCGGCGGCATCATGGAGGCCGCCAACCGGGGCGCATCCGATGCCGGCGGCAGATCGATCGGCCTCAATATCAGTTTGCCGCACGAGCAGCGGCCGAACGCCTATATAACGCCTGGACTCTCGTTCGAATTCCACTACTTCTTCATGCGCAAGCTTTGGTTCGCCCACTTGGCGAGCGCCCTGGTGGTGTTTCCCGGAGGCTTCGGCACTCTGGACGAGCTCACGGAAATCCTGACATTGGCCCAGACCCGCAAGCTCGAGCGTCCGATTACGGTGATTGCCTACGGCAGCAGCTTCTGGCGGGAGATCATCAATTTCGAGGCGCTGGTGCACCACGGCATGATCGGGCGCAAGGATCTCGAGCTATTGCAATACGCCGACGACCCGGCACAGGCGCTCGCGCTGTTGCAGGGTGCGCTGCCCTCGGAACCCGAACGGACCAGTCCCGGCTTCGCGCATTCTAGAATCAGAGAATCGAGCGATGGCTGAGCATCGGCAAATTCGGCGCCGCGGCCGGGCTCAGCCCGCCGATTTGACCTCGATATGATAATCCACGCCGATCCAGCGATCGCGCGTCGAGTACCGAAAGGTGAAATCAACTTTCTGCCCGACGGTCAAGCGCCCGGTGTCGATGTGCAGCACGTGCAGCCCCAGGCTGTTGGGCGCGGTCGGCAGTTCCGCAACGTCCTGCCAATCGTTGAATCCGAAACGTACGCTCGCCGGGGCGCGCAGTGCGAGCACGAGCGACATCCCCGCCGCAAATTGCGTGATGGGCGCGTGCTCGCACCAGATCGCCCGCATCGCTCGGCAGCGCACGCCGTGGTAGCGCTGCCAGACCGCCTCCGGCCGGTCGAATGGCCGTCCCAGCGCGCGAGATGCAACCAGCTTTAGGTATTCGGCGTGGGTCCAGGCAAGCGGCATGGCCGACCCGGTCGGACGGCCGGGACTGAGACCGCGTCGTGGAACGGGAGCCGCATCCCACACCTGTTCGGGCAGCATCCCGCCCGGCGAGGCCATCCGGGCCATTGCCTCCATGAGCGGCAACGGATCCTTGCCGCTGGCGATTTCATAATGGCCGCGCTCTCCGGTCAGCAGCGGCCACGGCCGCCCGCGACCGACTCCGTCATAGGCGCTGCCGTCATCGTGCTCGCCGTAGCCGTCGCCGTGGTAGCGGCGCCAGCATGGACCGTACGGGGTATCGAATTTGAGGAAGGCATCGGCGAGCAGTATGCTGCCGCCAATCAGCGGGTCGTCGCAGCAGCGCAGGCCGAACCGCACGAGCTGAAGAAAATCGACACCGAACTGACAGGTGGCGGGCAGCCCCGGGTCGAAGGCGTGATTCTTTATCGATTGGACGCGGTCGAACGCACCGCTATCGGAGATGACTTGCGGCGGCGCCACGCGTACGTAGTAGCCGGGAATGCCGAACTGCTGCGCAAGCGGCGTATCGCGCACCGCGATCCACTCCTCGAGCCGTGAGTTCCAAAAGTCCGCGAAATCCAAGGCGAGTTCGCGCGCATCCGGCGCCAGGTACCGGGCCCCGCTCACCAGCGCGGCGATGCATGCGGTCAGGGTAAACGTATTCAGCCCCGCGCTTTCCTCCCACCGATCCTGATCGCTCGCGGGCCCATGGCGCACGATGTACGACAGCGCACGCCGCACCATGTCGGTGACTTCGGTCCGCTCGCGCGAATCGCACTCGGCGAGCAGGGCCGCCAACAGCACCGGCAGCGCCGTCTCATCCAACTGCTCTCCGGTCCAATAGGGCTTCCCGCCAAGCCACTGATTTTGGTTCCAATGACCATCCGCGAGCTGTGTGGCGCGAAGATATCGCATGGCATTGCCCGCCTCGCGCACCGCGCCGACGGCGAGCAGCGCGCCGGCGCATTCCACCAGGTCGCGCGGCCATACCAAGTGATAACCCTCGCGCTCTTCCTTGGTGTTGCCCCACGGAATACTCAGGCTCGCGACCATCGCGCCCGGATAGGTCTTGTCCTGATGCGTACGCAGCACCATCCTCGAGATATGAAATTGTTCGGCGCAGATCGCGGGCAGGCCCCCGAGATATTCCGGCGGCGCCCCTGATTTCGAATTCCACGCCGTCCAACCGGCAATGTGCCGGTCGCGGGTGCGCTCGAAGGGCTCGAACAGCGCGGTCAGTGCCAGCGTGGCGGCAGATTCGGTGCTGCTGCCGAAGGCAAGCGCCAGCAGCGAAGCGCGGGGCAGCTCGCCCATCAGCGCGACGTTGCCGGGACCCGCGGATGAGTACTCCCAAGTCATCGCACCGTTTCGGGAAAAATCCTGCCAGCCGTCGCTCGCACCGACGTAGCCGGCGCTGGCTCGGCCGAATGCATCGCGCTGCCCGTCGCAGATCGCGGCGAGCGCCAGCGCGAACGGCCCCTGCTGCGCCCATAGCAGCCGCCGCCCACGATGGCCGGCTACCTCGGCATGGTTGCCCGTCCCCGTGCCGCCGAGATGGGGAGCGAGCAGCGCGTAGGGACGCAGGTCCCCGTCGCCGGTGAGAACGACGTCGATCAGAAGAGCGTCGCGCTCCACGCAGGGCACGACTTGCAGCCTGAGCTCGAAGCGTTCGTGGCGGTGAACCACTCGAACCGCCGGAGCGCCCGGTGCGAGCATTTCGACGGTGTGTTGCCACAGCCGCTTCACCTCCACCCAGAACCCTCTTCCATCGGCGACCAGAAAGCCCAGATCGCGGATCTGCGGAATATCGGCGCGCGGGCAATACACCTCGTTCAAGATGCCGCCTCCGATCGTGAACCACAGGCGCGACATGCCAAGAGAGCAGCCGACCATCTCCTTCGCGCTGCTGCACCAAGTCGGGGACATTCCCGGAGCGCCGGGAGCAGAGCCGCCGCCGGGCGGCACGCCGGAGGCCATGCTCACGATATTAGGCACGCTTTCATAGAACTAGATTGTATGACCTATTGCCTTTTGAATAGTTGCAGAGTCAAATCCTCGTGTGATTCGCCTACCCGTCAGTGAGGTGATCCCCGTGCTCACGGTGCCGGCCTATTCGACCATCGGAATACCGCTCATCCCACGGGCGATGTGCCCCGCCGCCGCACAGACGACCTGCGCGACGGTGCTGTGTGCCGACCTGCACGGCTACGACACGCTTGCCGAGCAGCTGCCTCCGCTGCAGGTGGCATCGATGCTCGGCGCGTATTTCGCCATTCTCACCGACTCCGTGCTGGAATACGGGGGGATGATCTTTCACTTGGCCGAGGCCGACATGATGGCCGGCTTCGGCGTCGGCGATACCCGGCACACGCAGATCCATGAAGCCTTGAGCGCCGCACGAGCAATTCAGCAGCGCTTTGCGCCGGTCAGATTATCGTGGCAAGAGGACCATGCGCTCGATGCCGGCGTCGGCGTGGGGATCCATCGCGGGGAAGTCGCCGTGGGAACGTTCGGCCCGTCCGAGCATGCGGCGCTCACCCTGGTGGGCGACGCCGCCCATGTTGCCGCCCAGCTGTGCAGGCGTGCGCGGGCCGGCGAAGTGCTGCTTTCCGCCGCTGTGCACCTTCCTCACCGCTGCTCCGTGCGCGCCGTCGGAGCGGTCGAATCGGCGGCTCTGGTGCACCTGCCGCCGCTCAAGCTGCGGGGTCGCAGTGCACCCTTGGACGTCTGGTGCGCACCGGCGGCGCGGCGCCCGCGGATGGGGATGCGGCACTGACACTCGCCCGCGTCACGCCGACGCGCTGCGCGAGGATTTCTACCGCTGCCAAAGAATATACGGTGCCTCCAACGGCACGCTGACGCCGGGATGGTTTGGGACGATGCGCGCCGTATAGTCGGTAGCGGCGCGAATTGCCGGCACGCGGGCGGCATAGACGCTGATCCCGGAGCCATCGGACGGGCCTTCGAGGTGAGTCATCTCCTCGCAATGGGCTGGTCCATCGCCGAGCGCGTCGGCGCAGATCTCCACACGCACCGCGTGCGGGCCCAGCGCGCCGAGTTCGGCCTGCACCGTAAAGTGATGCCACTCGCCCTGAGTATCGAATTTCACGGAGCCGAACCGCAACCCGGTCCAGCCGCGCTCGAGCGCTCGCCGCCAGTCGCTGATTTCGATGCCGAGCGCTCCGCCGTTCTGCGCTCGCCGGCGATACGACGCCGCGGCCGGAAGATAGGCGCGTTCCACGTACTCGCGCACGCTGCGATTTGCCGAGTAGTTGGGCGTCAGGCTCGCCATGCTTTCACGCACCCGCGCCAACCACGCCCGGGGAATGTTGCTCTCGTCGCGCGAGTAGAACTCGGGAATCACTTGAGTTTCCAGCAGATCGTACAGTTGCGCGGCTTCAACGGCATTCCGCGCCGGATCGTCGCCATGCTCGCGGCCGTCGCCCAACGCCCATCCGACACCGGGCGAATAGGCCTCGGCCCACCAACCGTCGAGCTCCGATAGATTGAGTCCGCCGTTGACCAGCACCTTCATGCCGCTGGTCCCGCACGCTTCCCAGGGCCGTTGCGGCGTGTTGATCCAGACATCGACCCCTTCCACCAGTCTTTCAGTCATGAGCATGTCGTAGTCGCTGAGAAAAATTGCCTGCGGACGCACGTCACCGCGCCGCACGAAGCGCACCCAATCCTGAATCAATCTCTGAGCCGGCAGATCCGCAGGATGAGCCTTGCCGGCGAGAATGAGCTGGACCGGCCGCGCGGCATTGGTCAAAAGCCGCGCCAACCGCTCCGGATCGTGCAGCAGCAAGTTGGGGCGCTTGTAGGTCGCGAAGCGACGCGCGAAGCCAATCGTCAGCACCTCGGGCTTGAAGAGATGCGCGGCGTCTTCGATCTGATCGGCGGCGGCGCCCGAAGCGGCGAGCTGTTCGGACAACCGCTCCCTGGCGTACGCGACCAAGGATGCGCGCGCAATCGTTCGGCAGCGCCAGATCGTGGCGTCGGCGACACTTCGAATGCGCTCTTTGGCCGACTCGAGGGTCCCCAGCCAACGGTCCTTGCCGCAACAGCTGGTCCACAACTCGTCCGCTTCCGCGCTGTCCCAGCTGGGCATGTGAACCCCGTTGGTCACATGCCCGACCGGCACTTCGGCGACCGACCAACGGGCGAATAGCGGCAGGAAGATCCGCCGGCTCACCTCGCCATGCAGCCGACTGACCCCGTTGATCGCTCCGCAGCCACGAACCGCGAGATAGGCCATGTTGAATGGCTCCGCATCGTCGTGCGGATTCGCGCGGCCGAGCGCCAGCAGATCGCGCAGTGGGATATGCAGCGAGTCGGCGGCATAGCTGCCGAGATACTGCTCCACCAACTTCGGTTCAAACCGGTCGAAACCGGCCGGTACCGCCGTATGCGTGGTAAACACGTTGCCCGCGCGGGTGACGGTCAATGCCGCGTCGAACGCGATGCCGGTCTGTTCCATCAATGTGCGCACCCGGTCCAGAATCGCCAGCGCCGCGTGCCCCTCGTTCAAATGACACACTTCGGGCCGCAGGTCCAAGGCATCGAGCAGCCGCCAACCGCCGATGCCGAGCACGATTTCCTGCTCCAGCCGAAGCTCGGGGCCGCCGCCGTAAAGTTCGCTGGTGATGCCGCGGCGCGCCGGATGGTTGGCGATGTCATTGCTGTCGAGCAGGAAGAGTTGCAGCCGGCCGACCTTGACCTGCCAGGCGCGCAGCCAGAGACTGTAGCCGGGCATGCGGATCTGCAGCCGCAGCCATTCGCCATCCGGCTTTCGCAGGGGCATGACCGGGATCTGGCCCGGATCGTTGTAGGGGTACAGCGCCCGTTGTGCGCCATCCTGGTCGATTACCTGCCGGAAATAACCCTGTTGGTAGAGCAGACCCACTCCCACCACCGGCACTCCGAGGTCGCTCGCGGACTTCAGCTGGTCACCGGCCACGTTGCCCAGCCCGCCGGCGTAGATCGGCAGCGCTTCGCTCAGCATATATTCCATGCTGAAGTAGGCGACGCGCGTCAGGCCGGAGTCCGCGTGCGCCTGCTGAAACCACGTCGACGCCTGCGTCGCCTCATCCGCCTCCTTGGTGAGCCGCTGCAAGCTCGCGCGAAATTCGGCGTTGGCCAGCATCTGCGTAATGCGCCGGTGCGAAGCGGTCCGAAGAACCACCCAGGGATTGTGGGTGCGTGCCCACAAATCGGGGTCGATCTGCTTCCAAAGTTCGTCGCTGGCATGATTCCACGACCAGCGCAGATCCAATGCCAGCCGGTGCAGCGGCAAGATGTCGGGATCGATATTCGGTGCAAAGGCGTCGGCGGACATGGCTCTGATTATTCGCGCTTTCGATACCGATTGCGGTGCGTGAAATCCTCAATCCTGCGCCGCACGCGTAGATGGCTCTCCGATGCCGTTATCGGATAGCCCAATCTCACGGCGAAGGCGATATCCATGTGTCCGGGTATGGCGAGGATGCGGCGCACACGATCTGCAATGTCAGTTTGGCCCACGGCGCTGAGAATTTGCACCCTGATGCCCAGACTTTCGGCCATCAGCCATAAATTCTGCATGACGCAGCCGAGGCTCATGATGCCGAGCGTATCTCCTTCGGAACTGCGCATTTGGCGGTCGAATACGACGATCAGCAGCGCCGCGCAGGGGCTGATGGTGCGGCCCAAATAGGTGTGTCGTGCGCCGGCTCCCGCGGCCCGTTCCGAATCCGGCTCATGCCATGATGCGGGAAACATAGCCGCCAATAGCCCGGTTTTTTGCTGCAGCAATTCGGCCTCGGACAAGGACAGATGCAGGGACTCATCGACTTGGAACGTTTCAGAGGGCGGCAGATGGATCGCGGAGATCTCCGCCAGCGTCTGCTTGTCGTCGACTACGACGATTTCAAAGTTTTGCATATTGTGGGCCGTCGGCGACCAGCGCGCGGCATCCAATATGCGCTGCAGGTCATGTTCGCCAATTCCGCTGTCCGGATCGAATGGAGCGCGGCATGAATGCCGCTGCCACATGATGTCGAGAAGATCGCGCATGGTAAACCCGTATCCTTGGACGCACTGTAGATCCGTCGGGCGCCGAACGGCATTCGTAAGGGCACCCGGACCATAGGTAATTTCCGCGATGCCGCCCATTTGCCTAAGTGGATCCCCTAGTTTGAAATTCATGCCCTTGTTGCAAGCATAGAGGCCCTCAATGCGCGAACTTTCGCGGGAAATCGTTTCGGTATTCGCCCCGGCCGCGACGGCGGAGTTGGGTGCGCGCATTGCCGCCGCACTCGGCCTGCCGGTCGGCCGTCACGAGGAAGCCGCGTTCACCGGCGGCGAGCGCAAACTGCGTCCGCTCGAGAGCGTGCGCGGACGTTCCGTTTACGTGATTCAGACCTTGTTCGGCGACGCGCTGGGATCGGCCAATGATCGCCTGTGCAGCCTGCTCTTTTTCATCGGTGCTCTGAATGACGCCGGCGCCAAACGCGTAACCGCTTGCGTGCCCTACCTCGCCTATGCTCGGCAGGAGCGTCGCGCCGCGGCACGGGACCCGGTAACGACGCGCTACACCGCCCAATTGTTCGAGGCTGTCGGCGTCGATCAAGTGATCGCTCTCGAGGTGCACGACCGAGCCGCGTTCGACAACGCGTTCCGCTGTGCGGCTGCGCATCTTGAGGCCGGCGCTCTGTTCGTTCGGCATTTTTGCGCAGACGCGGCGGGACACGAATTCGCGGTGGCAACACCGGATATCGGCGGCGCCAAGCGGGCCCGCCGCTTCCAGGAGCTGTTGCAAACGGCCATCGGGCGCCCGGTGAGTTTCGCCATCGTGGATAAGAAGCGCACCAAGGGCATCGTCAGCGGCGAGTTATTCGCGGGGGACGTCGCCGGGCGGCGCGTCATCATCGTCGATGACCTCATCAGTTCCGGAACGACGGTATTGCACGCAATCGACGCCTGCCGTCGCGCGGGCGCGGCGCGCATCGAGGTTGCCGCGACCCACGCCTCCTTCGCCCCGGCGGCGCTGCGGATATTTGAATCGGGCAAGCCGGATTCGATGGTCGTGACCGATTCGGTTCCACTGAGCGGCGGCTTCCTGGCCTACCCGAACAAGTCGCTGACGGTTCTTTCGATCGCGCCCATCTTTGCGGAGGCGATTGGGCGACTGGAGCTGGGCGGCTCGTTGTCGGAACTGGCGGGATTATGACGCCTTTGCGCTATATGCCCCGCCGCCGGCGCTATTTTTTTCGAGTCAAATAAAAGAAATCCCGGTCGTCCGGAAAACTCAGGAATCGCGGCGCCAGTTCATCGCCGCCCTTGCGATCGACCTCCGCCATGCCCTCGATCAGGTGCTGCACCACGATTCGTCCGTTCTTGTGGGTGTAGACCGCGAAGTAGGTATGCTCGAGGGCGTTCATATCCAAGTGCATGGCATATCGGCAACCGTAGGCCTGAAAGACGCGCGCCATGGCGCGCGGCGTGGCCGTGGAGAAATAGCCGTAAATCAGAAATCGCTCGCCGCCGGTTTCTTGTAAGCACGCACCGGCACGCAGCGTGCGCAGGCGCATGTCATCCGATCCGGACCAATTGCCCGGCCCCCAGCTGTCGATCAAAGCTCCCGGAGAGGACACTCCGGTCCTTTCATCGTACTCGATCAACGGCACGCCGTTCTGGCGCGCGTATTTGATATGCGCCAGGAGCGAGGCATCGCCCGCGGCCCACGTTTTCATGCGCACTTCGCCGGCATCATCGACCCATAGGGTGGCGAGGCCCGGCTGCAGTTTGCTGAACACCACCCCCTGCTCGATGAAGCCGTAATGCGTGCCCCGATTCTGCTGCGCCAGCGCTCCATAGCGAAACGCCCCGTGTTCGCGCTTGAACCCGCCGGCAAACGCCGCCGCCGTCCGCTCGACCGATTGCGGATTCACCATGCCGTTCACGACCAGCGGAGCGACGCTTCCGATGCCGTCGGGACCGGGCAGCCGCGGGTCGCGGATCGCCTCGAGCGCTCGTTCGGACCACCCGACGCGCGGATGGTCGGTTCCGAGCACGAATCCAAGATCGAACTGCGCGAGATCCAAGGCCACCATGTAATCCAATGCGTTCGCCTCGACCGAGTCGAGAACGGCCGGGACGGCTTTTCCGCCGCTCGAATTCGCCGATTCGATGGCTTGCGCTCGAATGACGCTGACGAATATTCCCGGTGCATCGCGCACCGGATACCATTGGCCCATCGCGACACCGCCCGACGCCTGGCCGATATCGATCCCGAGATGCTCCGGAACGACCGACTGTGCGGCGAATGCCTGCGCGATCGGCGCCGTGCGCGGCTTGCGCGCAGACGCGGCGGGCGCCTCCGGGGATTGCCCGTCCCCCGGCCGCAGATCCCTTTCAATGAACGCATCGCTGAAGAATTGCTTGCGGACGAAGCCGACGATTTGCTCCCCGCCCCAGACATGGTCCCTCAAGAAATTCGTGACGCGTTCGAGGTGCGTGTACCTTCCGGCAACCGGGTTGCGCAAATAGAGCCGGTCGGCGCACAGGGGCGCGTACGGCAGTTCCGATTGTCGCGCTTGCTGCAATTCCATGGTTGGCCCCGCCGCCCAGAGCTCGCAATCCGCGTTGCGGCCCGCTGCAGAAATGCGAATGCCGTAGGGGTAGGCTTCGCTCAAGGCGAGCGTCTGCGTTTTCGGCGACGGATTCTCCAGGTGGTACGAGGTTGCTCCGGGCGCGCCGGGCCGCCGAAGCGTCAGGAGAAACCAAGCGTTGATCTGCGGATTCAGGTTGACGAGGGTCGCCTGCCCCCGATCACCTGCCATCTGGAATTCAATACTCTCGGTTTGCCTGAACGGCTGCAGTTCGACGATCGTTTTCGGTACGTCGGCTTGATACTCTTGCCATTGCGCAGGGGGCGCCGCGGCATCCACCGACATCATCAAGGCTGCCGTTGCAAGCAGCGCCGAGATCATATGGCCATCAACGTGAACCCGGCGGCGATTGCCATCGTCCATCGGCTGGCCCTGTCGGAAAGGGCGAAAATCACCGGGTCGTTGTGGATTCGGCCGCGGATGGCCATCATCCATAGGTAGCTCACCCAATACAGCAGCAGCAGGCATGTTCCCCAAAAGAATTCGTGCCGGGTGTTCATGCGTTCGCTGATTTCGGAATTCGTGTAGAGAGCCAGGACCAGCACCGAGAGGTATCCGCTCGCGATTCCCTGAGCCACCAGCACCATTTTGTCGCTTCCCAAATATCCGCGCGCATGACTCGGTCCCGGCGCAAGTTCCGCCAAGACCAGTTCCGAGCAGCGCTTGATGAGGGCGAGGCTCAAGAATAGAAACACGCAGAAGGTCAAGAGCCATGGCGAAAGAATGACATCCACTGCAACGGCCCCTGCCGCGACCCGCATCGCATAGCCGGTGGCGAGCACCAACACATCGACCATGGCGATGTCCTTGAGTTTCATTGAATATTCGACCATCAGCAGGACGTAAGCAGCCAACACCGCGGCGAACCCCATCGACAGATGCCAGGCGATGCCGAATGCGCCGGCCAGCAGCAGCGGCATCAGCAGCAGCGCGTGGGCGAGGCGGATCCTGCCGGACGCCAATCTGCGCTCCCTCTTCTTCGGGTGCCGGCGGTCGGCGGGCAAATCCAGCAGATCGTTCAACAAATAAACGCCGGATGCGCATAAATCGAAGGCCACGAACGCCAGCGCGGCCCGCCCCAAGAGTTCGAACTCGAAGAACCGGTGCACCAGCGCCAGCGGCATGAACACCAGCAAATTCTTCACCCAGTGATGCGCGCGCAACGCATGCAAGTAGTCGAAAAGGCCGATCTTCGGCTCCCGGAACACCCTCTCGACCGGCGTCACCTCCGCGACTTTGCGTTCCAGATGCGCCGATGGCGACACCAAGAGCGCGCGTCGCGCCGCGCACCATACGGGGAAATCTTCCGGTCGGCTTCCGGCGTAATCGAACCCCCGCTCGCCGAATCTGCCGATCAGCCGATCGCGCTTGGCCTTCCCGCTAAAATTAATGCGGCCGTCGCTCCCCAACACCTCGTCGAACAATCCGATATCCCGGTTGACCTCCTGCGCCAAGCCCTCGTCGGCCGCAGCGGCCAGAATCAGCGGCCGGCCGAGCGCCCTCTGTTCACGCAGGTACTTCAAAAAGCCGGTGTGGTACGGCAGCAAATGCACATCGGGAACCGCCTCGGCCGCCAGTAGCCGTTTGCAATGCGCGATGCCGGCGATCCACCACAGCGGCAGTCTGAATAGACTCGCCGGCTTGGCGCGCGCCAACACGAACACCGATTCGATGAACGAATCCGTCCGCAGCAAGGTGTCGTCGAGGTCGACCACGATGGGCACGCGGTCGATTTGGGTGTCTTGCTGCGGCGCTGGCGGTTCGGCAGGGTTCACGGCGGTCCCAATGCAGTGGTCAAAAGAGCCACCTGGCCAAACGCAGCGCTCCCTTGCGCCACGGAACACGGTGCGTCACACCGCTCTTTCCGCGATATTCGGCGCGATGCCCGACGAACCAGTCGTAATTGCGAATCAGGGCCATGCGATTCGAATAGCGCGGCGTGAATCCGAGTTGCCGCTCCATTCGATCGATCGACACGAAGCTTTCGCACCCCGCCGTTTCATAAATCCATTCATACAGGGGGGAAAGATGCAATGCCTCGAGCACCTTGAGCAGCGCTATCGCCGGTCCGGCCGGCAGGCTGACGACTCGCTTTCCGCGGCCGGCGCGGTCGAGCACGCATTGGAAATTCTCGCGCATGGTGCCGAATACTTTGGCACCCACGTTGAACGTCTCATTCACCTCGCGTGCCTCTTTCGTCAAACATAATAGTATGACTTCGCACAAATCCGCGACATCCAGCAGCTGGTAGCGGTTATTGCCGGAACCGAGCACCGGGAAATTCCTTCCTTCATAGGCCCATTCGTACAGAAGTTCAAAGGCGCCCAGCCGCTCGGGCCCGACAAAGCTCTTGGGGCGAAGTATCGGCACGCAAAGCCCTTGCGCCCTCGATTCCGCGCACAAGTGCTCGGCATCGATCTTCGCGGTGCCGTACGCCCCCACTCCCTGCAATCGATCCTGCTCGTACACCGGATGGTGATCGGGAATTCCGTAGACCGACGTCGATGATATGAATATGAAGCGCTTGATCGCCAGTCGGCCCGCGATCTCGAGCAAGGTCCGCGTACCTCCGACATCCGTCGAATGTATTTCCTCCTTGCTGCTCAGCGGCAACGCCGCCGCACAGTGAACCACCATGTCGACGTCGGCCATCGCCTGCAGCACGGCGTCGTGGTCGCGTATATCCGCCTGCGTGGCCTGCAGCGCGTCGCGTTCGGGATAGTCGAACGGCGCAATGTCCATCGACCTGACCGAGAAACCGGCTGCCAAAAGCCGGCGGCACAGATTGATGCCGAGAAATCCGGCGCCGCCGGTGACCAGTATTCTTGGCTGCGCCATGGCCGTGCCGGAACGCTCTACGCTTCCGAATCCAAGGGCGGCGATCCGCTTTTCTTCTGTTCCGGCTTCTCGGTCATCGTTGCTTCGGTCAGAAGCAGCACGCTCGCCACCGACACGGCATTCTGCAGCGCGATCCTCACCACTTTGGACGGATCGACGATGCCGGCCTCGATCAAATCGACGTATTGGTTGCGCGACGCATCGAATCCCATCTTGCATCCGGACTCGAGCATCTTGCTGACCACGACCCCGCCGTCCACCGCCGAATTGTCCGCAATTTGTCGCGCCGGCGCCTCGAGCGCTCTTTTGAGAATTTGCACCCCGGTCCGCTCGTCGCCGCCGCATAGAGTCTCGATCGCCGACAGTGCGCGGCCCGCCCGGAGCAAGGCCAGCCCGCCGCCCGGCACTATGCCCTCCGCCACGGCTGCCTTGGTGGCATTGATTGCGTCATCGAGCGCATCCTTTTTTACCTTCATCTCCGATTCGGAAGGCGCTCCCACCCGTATGACCGCCACTCCGCCGGAGAGTTTGGCGAGCCGCTCACGCAGTTTTTCCCGGTCATAGTCGCTCGACGACTTGTCGATCTCGCGGCGAATTTGCTGCATTCGTTCGTCGATCGCCTGGCGCTGGCCCGCCCCGCCGATGATGGTTGTGGTGTCGCGGTCCACCACCACTCGCTTGGCGCGTCCCAATTGATCCAGCTTGACGTCCTCTAATTTGACGCCGAGCTCATCGGACACGATCTGTCCGTCCGTCAGGACCGCAATGTCCTGGAGAATTGATTTGCGCCGATCGCCGAATCCAGGCGCCTTCACCGCCACGCTCTTCAGTACGCCTCGAAGCTGATTGACGATGAGGGTTGCCAGCGCTTCTGCTTCCACCTCGTCCGCAACGAACAGAATCGGCCGGCCGGCCTTGGCGGCCTGCTCCAGCAGCGGCACCAGATCCTTGAGAATGTTTATCTTCCGGTCGGTGACCAGCACACACGCATCCTCGAGGATGGCCTGCATCTTTTCGTTGTCGGTCACGAAGTACGGCGATATGTAGCCGCGATCGAATTGCATGCCTTCGACCACGTCCAATGCGGTTTCAGTGGTCTTTGATTCCTCCGCCGTAATGACACCCTCCGCCCCCACCCTTTCCATCGCTTCGGCCACCAGCTCGCCTATGCTTTCGTCGTTGTGCGCGGAGATGGTGGCAACCTGCACCTTCTCCTTGCGCGTCAGTACGGGATTTGAAAACGTCTTGAGCTCATCGACGACCGCGCGCAGCGCGCGTTCGAGACCGCGTTTGATGTCGATCGCGCTCGCGCCCGCCGTGACGTTGCGAACGCCGTCGAGGAGTATGGCGTGCGCCAGGATCGTGGCCGTGCTCGTTCCATCGCCCACGGCATCGCCGGTCTTTTCCGCGGCCTGCCGCAGCATTTGTGCGCCGAGGTTTTCCTCCGGATCCTCCAGACTCAATTCCTTCGCGATCGCAACTCCGTCGTTGCAGACTACCGGAGGCCCCCATTGCTTTTGAATCAACACGGATTTGGATTTCGGCCCGAGCGTGATTCGAACGGCGTCGGATAGCTGAGTTGCGCCGCGCAGAAGCTTTTCGCGCGCCGCGGAACGAAACGATAGCTGTTTGGACGTCATAATCGATACCCGATGATCGAGCGTACGACAGTCTGCGCAGCCTCCGCAGGTTTCGGTATAAGGAATGAACCCGGGAAGGCTGGGAATTATCCCTATTGAGAGAGTTGTATCCAGAGGCGCCGCACCGATGGCGCAAGGATGCGGGATCCGCGAGCGGTTTCAGCGCGCGGGCGGCTCCAGGGCTTTTTAGTGGTATTCGGCCGACCCGGCCAACCGCGGGATCAGGTCCTGCACCACCGCGGCCATCGCCGCCCGCGCTCGCGCATTCAGGGTCTCGATCAATCCAGTCGCGTCCCCGATCACGCCCTCACTGCTTAAGATCGGCGCCAATCGATTGTCCTGCATAACGTCGAATATGGATCGGGAAATGCCGTTGACGAAAACTCGCGTACTGATCAGTCGCGCCCCATGGCTATAATCGGCGTAACGCCAACCGTGAACCGTACTCAACGACTGGATCGGCCGGCCGTTGTCCGAATACCAGCCGTAAATCGCCACTCGATCCAGATGGCTTCGTAGGCGATTCGTCAGAACCAGATCCTTCTTGTCGCCGGCGATCAGTTCCCCGAGGGATGCCCCGAGCGCCGCACGCTGGGCGCCCACCAGTTCGTTGTGATGCAGGGAATAAGCGGTCGAGCGCATTTCCGGTCCGGCGGGCAGCGGTCGAGGAGCCAAATGCACCGCTGCCTGGGCGTTGATGGCATCGACGATGCGCGTCGTCGGCAGCGTGAAGCCAAAGAGCGACGCCGTCGACAGCGCGGTCGACAAGCGCATCGGCATCAGCAGGAAGTCATCGTCGGAACCGACCGCGAGATAATCGGGCGCGGCGCATACGACGAGTTCCATCGATTGATTGGGGAGCGGCGATTGCAGGCGAACGGGCACCAAATGGCGCAGAAACTGCGGGATGTTGCCCGCCATTAATTGCTCTCGAATGAGCGCCTCGCGCTCATCGTCGCTCACGGAGCTGATTTGCTGAGCGAATGCCCGTCCACCGGGCGCATTCGCCGCTCGCTGCGGAATGTCCCGCGTCAAGGATTCCGCACACGGCTCTTGCGGTGCAGCCGAGAGCCCGCCGGCCCAGAGGGCGAAAACCATCGCAACGGCCGCAATGACAAGAGGCGTCTGATTCCGCATCACGCTCCTTTAATCTCAACTAAGTATTTGATTATTGCAATATTTTTGCTTCTCGGGCAAGCAATGCATCGCAATGACGCACCGATCGTGTGCGCAATCTCAATCCCAATAATGGAGCGCCATGGGGACGAATACAAGGGGCGACATTAGGAAACCGAGCGTCTTGCGGCAGCGGCTGCCAATTATTATTCTGGTCAAGGCAAAACAATAAGGCCTTGACGCATTGCACTACGCGCTTCTACATAGAGACGCGCCGGCGAGCAGCGGAATTGCTGCATAGCGCACTGGACACGGAGCTTCCACGTCGATGCTACGTACCGTCCACCATTGCGCCGCCGGTTCGCAGGCATAACCTGAGTGAGCATGATCGACGGTCGGAGTAGCAGAAGATGAACAATAATATGGAATCTGCAGACTTGAGTATGGAATCTGCGGACTTGCGCGCACCGACGATCGCGCGTCGGGTCGACCTCCACCCCTCCTCGCTCGAGGCGCGCCTACTGCGCCGCCTGCTGAACCAACTCGGCAACCCGCCCATCGAATTCAACCTCCGCTGGAGCGGCGAGCGTGTGGCGCCGACTGGGGTATCGCCGGTCGAACAGGTGCGGATCGCGGATCGCCGCACCCTGTTCGGGCTGCTTCTCGATCCGCAAATTCGTTTCGGGGACGCCTACTGCGCCGGTCAAATAGATGTCGAAGGGGATCTGGTCAATTTCACAACCACGCTGTTCAAGGTATTCGGCGCCTTGGATCCCGGCACATCGATCCTGAGCCGGCTTGCCGGCCATCTGCACCGGCCGCGGCGCAACACATTGGCGGGATCGCGCCAGAATATTCGCCGGCACTACGATCTCGGCAACGACTTTTACTCGCTGTGGCTCGGGGAGACGATGGCGTACACTTGCGCCTATTATCCGACCGCGCAAGCCACCCTCGAGCAGGCCCAGGTCGCCAAAATGGAGCACGTGTGCCGCAAACTGCGGCTCAGCGCCGCGGATTCGGTGGTGGAGGCCGGATGCGGCTGGGGCAGCCTGGCACTGCACATCGCCGGCCGCCATGGCGCCAAGGTGCGGGCTTTCAACATTTCCAAGGAGCAGATCGAGTTCGCCCGCCGGCGCGCCCGCGAGCAGGGCATGGAAAGCCGGGTCGAGTTCATCGAAGACGATTACCGCAACATCGGCGGATCCTACGACGCCTTCGTGTCGGTCGGGATGCTCGAACACGTCGGCCGGGAAAATTACCCGGAGCTCGGTCGCGTGGCGAAGCGCGCGCTGACCGCCGAGGGCCGCGGCCTGGTTCATTCGATCGGGCGCAACCGGCCGGAACCGTTCCATGCCTGGATCGAACAGCGAATTTTTCCCGGCGCATACCCGCCCTCGCTCGGCGAAATGATGCAGATCTTCGAGCCCTGGAGCTTGTCGGTTCTCGACGTCGAGAACATACGCCTGCACTATGCACTGACGCTGCGCGATTGGCTCGCGCGCTACGAAGCCGCTTTGGAATCGGTGCGCGCCCTGGGTTACGATGAACCTTTCGTGCGCATGTGGCGGCTGTATCTTGCCGGCTCGATCGCTGCATTCGAGACCGGTGCTCTGCAGCTTTTCCAGGTGCTGTTCACCAAACAGGAAAATAACTCCATTCCGCTCACCCGCGAATTCATGTACCCCGGATAAGCCGCCCCTCCGTGCGAAACGCCGAGGTCATAGTTGTCGGAGGCGGTCCCGCCGGTTCCGCGGCCGCGCAGCGCTTGAAAGCCGCGGGCGCAGATGTCTTGGTACTCGACAAGGAGCGCTTTCCGCGCCACAAACTCTGTGCGGGCTGGATCACGCCGCAGGTCCTCGGTGATTTGGGACTCGAGATCAACTCCTACCCGTTCGGGTTTCTGAGCTTCAGGCGGATTCATTGGCACATGCTGGGTCTCAACGTGCCGCTCCCCTGCGTCCAGCATTCCATCCGGCGCTTCGAGTTCGATGCCTGGCTGCTGCAACGCTCCGGCGCCGAGTGCTTACAACACACCGTCAAAGAGATTCGCGGCGACGGTGACGGTTATGTGATCGATGGAGCCTTCCGCTGCCGCTACCTGATCGGCGCCGCCGGAACCGCGTGCCCGGTGCGCCGGTCTCTGTTCGGAGATGTGCTGCAACGAAATCGCGAACTGCAAACTGCGACGCTCGAGCTCGAGTTTCCCTGTGACTGGCAAGATCCGGACTGTCACTTGTGGTTCTTCGAACATGGACTGCCCGGTTACAGCTGGTATGTGCCAAAAGCGTCGGGCTGGCTGAACGTCGGGGTGGGCGCCATGGCGGCACGCATGAAGCGGCGCAACGCGACCATCAGGGAGCATTGGGATCGGTTGGCGTCCAAACTGAACCGGCGATTCGGGATCCGAATGCCGGGAGAGCCGGGCGGGTACAGCTACTACTTGCATGGCGGGATCGATACGCTGCGAATCCGAAATGCGTTTCTGAGCGGTGATTCCGCCGGTCTTGCGACCCGGGACCTATGTGAGGGGATCGGCCCGGCTATCCGCAGCGGCCAACGTGCGGCCCAGGCCATCGTGAGCGGCACCGCATACACGCTCGACGGCATCATCGGCGCCAGTCTCGGCGGCGGGCTGGTCAGCAAATCGATGGATTGGGCCTTCGCCCGCGGAGCAAGCTCGGCGCAACCGAGACCCCTCGGGACCGCCGCCGGCCTACTCTAATAGCTCAGCGGCGCGAGCGCTGCTCATGGCTCTGCGCGGTATTCATGATGCCGAGCAACGCGCTCGCATCGGCAACCAGCAATCGCAGCAGATCGTCCAGTGTGACGATGCCGACGGTCCGACCTTGATGCCCAACCACCGGCACCCGACGAACGCCGTGAGTGCGCATGCGTTCGATCACCTGCGAGGTATCCTCGGTCTCGTGTGCGATGACCACCGGCGTGCGCATCAAGCCGCCTAATGTGGTCGTTGCCGGATCGAGTCCGTCGCCCAATACTTCGAGCACCAGGTCCCGGTCGGTGACGATCCCGAGCGGTGCGCCTTCTCCGTGAGGATCGTCAACCACGACCACGTCCCCGACGTGCTTCTGTCGCATGAGACGGGCTGCTTCCAGCACACTGGTTTGCGCGCCGCAGCAAACTACGCCGGGCGTGCATATTTCTTTCAGTAGCATGAGCAAATTCCTCCGCGTTAACTTTGATTGCCGTGGTTCACGTCGCCAGAACGCGCGCGAGTTCGAGCAGACGCGTGTCGGCAAACTTGGGTATGTCAGCGGCCTCGCGCAGCGGCGTGGTGGCCGGCTTGCCGTCGCGCATGCCGATCAGCACGCCGTAGCGGCCTCCCGCCGCCGCATCGACCGCCGCCGCCCCGAGCAGCGTGCCCAGCATCCGATCGAACATCCCCGGTGTGCCGCCGCGCTGAATATGCCCAAGTTTGGTCGCGCGCAGCTCGTATCCCAGCCTGTCGTGATGTTCCCGGAAATACTGCATCAGCGCGTCCGCATTGTATCGAGCGCCCTCCGCCACGACCGCAATCGCGTGGCTTTTTCCCCGCCCGTACGCAGCGCGCAGCTCCTCGGCAACGGCCGCCGGCTCGGTATCCGCCTCGGGCAAGACGATTGCTTCGGCGCCGCCGGCGATGCCCGCCATCAGCGCAAGATACCCGCAATTGCGGCCCATCACTTCCACCAAAAAAGCCCGGCGCATCGCCGAAGCGGTGACGCGAAGACTATCGATTGCCTGCAGTGCGACGTCGACCGCGGTGGTCGCGCCGATGGTGATTTCCGAGCCGTACAGATCATTGTCGATCGTCGATGCAATTCCGATGACGGGCGCGCCGCAGTCGTACAGCGCCGACGCACCGGCCTGGGAGCCGTTGCCGCCGATGATCACGAGTCCCGCTATCGAGTGCGCCCGGATCGTATCCAGGGCTTGCTCACGGCCAGGCCCGGTTCGCAGCGCCTCGCAGCGCGTCGTGCCGAGTTTGGTGCCGCCCAGCTGAATGATGCCGCCCACGTCTCGTGCGCCCAAGGGATGGACGTCGCCGTGGATCAATCCCGTGAAGCCGTCACGCACGCCGAGCGCTTGGTATCCGCGTGCGACTGCCGAGCGAACCACGGCCCGTATCGCCGCATTCATCCCGGGCGCATCGCCCCCGCTGGTCAATACCGCCAATCGTTGCACCGACCCCTCCCCGCCACCCGCTTCGATGATGCCGCATTTGCGCCGTCTTCGACGCGGGACTACCCGGCGGGCCGCCCCAATTTTCGCTCGGACTCGGACACAATGCGGCTGGCCGCCACGAAGCTATCCGGATTCAGCGAGATGGAATCGATACCCGCTTCGACCAGGAATGCCGCGAACTCGGGATAGTTGCTGGGCGCCTGCCCGCATATTCCCACCTTGATGCCGCAACGATGCGCACGCTCGATGACGTCGGCGATCATGCGCTTGACGGCCGCATCGCGCTCGTCGAACAGGCCGGCCAGTTCCGCCGAATCCCGGTCGACCCCCAGTATCAATTGCGTCAGATCATTGCTGCCGATGGAGAACCCGTCGAAGCGCTTCGCGAACTCTTCGGCAAGAATCACATTCGAGGGAATTTCACACATCACGTACACCTGCAAGCCATCTTCACCGCGCCTGAGGTCGTGCTCCGCCATCACCGACAGCACCCGGTCGGCCTCCCGCGGTGTGCGGCAAAAGGGCACCATGACGATCAGATTGCTGAATCCTATCTCCTCGCGAGCCTTGCGAATCGCCTGGCATTCGAGCGCGAATCCCTCCTTGTAGTGGTCGCTGTAGTAGCGGGACGCACCGCGCAAGCCGAGCATGGGATTTTCCTCGGGGATCTCGAAGCGCGCACCGCCGATCAAATGAGCGTACTCATTGCTCTTGAAGTCGCTCAACCGGACGATCACCGGATTCGGATAGTGCGGAGCGGCAATTTTGGCGATGCCGCACGCCAAGGTGTCGACGAAGTAGGCTTGCTTGGTGGCGTATCCGCGAGTCAACGCCTCGATCCGGCGCCGGTCCTTCTGATCGGTCAATTCGTCGAAGTGCGCCAGCGCCATCGGATGAATCTTGATGATGTTGTTGATGATGAATTCCATCCGCGCAAGGCCGATGCCTTTGGCGGGCAAGCGCCACCAGCGAAAGGCGGCCGCGGGACTCGCAATATTCACCATCATCGCCGTGTGAGTGGGCGGCACGTCGGCGAGGTTGACTTCGGTCTCCTTGAATTCGAGGATGCCCTCGTACACGCAGCCTAGCTCGCCTTCGGCGCAGCTGATCGTGACCGGCTGACCATCCTTGATCAGGTCGGTTCCGTGCAAGGTGCCGACCACCGCCGGAAGTCCCAATTCACGGCTGACAATGGCGGCGTGACTGGTGGCACCTCCGAAATTGGTCACCAGTCCGGCGGCCTTTTTCATGATGGGCACCCAATCCGGATCGGTGGATTCGGTCACCAGTATCGAGCCGTCGCGGAACCGATCGATATCCTTGGCGCTGTGGATCATGCAGGCATTGCCGGTGGCGATGGCTTCGCCGATGGCGGCGCCGGTGACGATGCGTTTTCCCTTCTTGACGAGGCTGTAGGTCTTCAGCATCGTCGCGGACTTCGCCGACTGCACCGTCTCCGGGCGCGCCTGCAGCAGGAAAATCTCGTTGCTGTCGCCGTCCTTCGCCCACTCCATGTCCATCGGGCGGGCGTAATGGCGCTCCACGGCGATCGCCCATCGGGCAAGCTCCAGTATTTCAGCGTCTTTCAGCACCAGCGTTTCCCGCTCATGAGGCGTCGTGCTGATGTTTCGGGTGCGGGCGCTGTTGCCGGCGCCATAGACGAGTTTCTTGTTTTTGGTGCCGAGAGACCTTTCGATGATCGGGCACCGATGCGGATCGCCGAGCAAACGCTTGAAGACGACATACTTGTCGGGGTTAACCGTTCCCTGCACGACGTTTTCGCCGAGCCCCCACGCCGCACTGATAACCACGACGCCCGGGAATCCGGTTTCCGTATCGAGAGTAAACATCACGCCCGACCCGGCGCGGTCCGCACAGACCATTTTCTGCACGCCGATGGCGAGCGCCACTTGCAGATGATCGAAACCGTTGGTCTCGCGGTAGGCTATGGCGCGGTCGGTGAACAGCGAGGCGTAGCACTTTCGGCATGCGCGCAGCAGCTCGGATGCGCCGCGCACGTTCAGGAAGCTCTCCTGCTGGCCTGCAAAACTCGCCTGGGGCAAATCCTCGGCCGTGGCGCTGCTGCGCACCGCCACCGCGAGATCGACCGCATCGCATCGCCTGCAGAGTTCCCGGTAGGCGGCGCGAATCGATTGATCGATCGCCGCCGGAAACTCCGCTTCGACGATCATGCGGCGAATTGCCGCACCGGTCTCGGCGAGCGACCTCTTGCCCCCATGGTACTCATCGAACTGCTGACGAAGCTTTGGCGCAAGGCCATTGACGTCGATGTAGTGACGGTACATCGCCGCCGTGGTGGCAAAGCCCGGCGGCACGCGAATACCTTCGCCAGCCAGCGTACGGGTGACCTCGGCCAACCCGGCGTTCTTGCCTCCCACACGGCTGACGTCGCTCGATTCCGGCTGGTCGAACCACAGGATCGCTTCGTCCGGCGCCGGTTTCTGCAACCCCACCGTACCCTTCGACACATGTGTCCGGCTATGTGCTGGCATGTCGGTCTCGCAGCGGAAATTGACGCAAAGTATTCCACGCCCCCAAGGCGGGGAGGATTCGGACATGTACGTAGACTCCCCTCCGGCGCTGCGCATCGGCGTTGCCAGGCACGGCGCGGGAGGGGATCTGCCGGACACGATTTGCACAGCGGCCAATCAGGCCCTTTCCGCAAATCGCGTCCGGCGCATCAATCGGTTCTATTGTAAATAGAGCTGATTCTCCACCAAACCTACGCCGGGTGCCGCCCACGCCGCGAGCGCGGCGTCTTCGCGCTCCTGCCAGGTGCGCACATGCCCTTTCAAGGTCACCGTGGAATTGTTCACGTTGACCTGAATATCCTTGGCATCCAGGATCGCGTGACGCTTGAATGCGTCCTCGATCTTTTGCTTTACGTCAACCGCCTTGACCGGCGCAGCCACCGTAATGCTGTTCAATACCCCTTTGACGCCCATCAGGTTCCGCACGGCATTCTCAGCGGCAGTCCTTTGAAAGCCCCATTGCACCTGCCCGCCGAGCGTGATGTATCCATCCTTCACCACCGGTTTGATGTTGGCGGTCTCGGTGGTCACATTCCAGCGCAACGCGGCGGCCGCCGCTTCGGCAATTTCGGTGTCGCTGCGCATCCCGGCCGCCGGCATCTTCACCTGGATTTCATTGGCAATGGCTCGCACTCCCTTTACCCGCTTGGTGGCGTCCTCGGCGGCCCAACGACCCGCGTAATGCCTTGCCTCGCCCGTGAGCGTTACCACGCCATCGTGCACGATAACACCTATAGTTCCGTCGACGCTCGGGTCCCACCGCAATTCGGTCTCCACGTCGTCGCGAATCTGCGCATCGGTTTTCATGATGATCTCCTTACATTGCTCCGCTTCTTCAGTCAGCGCCGCATCTGCACATCGGCTGCGATGCAATATAGGCTCATGCCGATGGGCGTGCCATTCGTGAAAGCCGTTGCAAATTGCCTGATTCTCTTACTCGAATCGCATCCGTCGCGATTTCATAACCTGCTCAGCAAGCGGACGGCTTCATCCAACGCCTGACGATTCTCGAAGAAGCCTCTCCACGGATCGGCGCTGCCAATTCGCCGCGCGTAATTCCCCAAATTGAAATCCGCGGGCGCCAGCGCCGGTGTCACCTCCGACCAGTCGAGCGGGGTGGAAATCGGCGCCCGCTCACGCCGCCGGACGGAATACGGGGCCACCACGGTCTGGCCAAAACCGTTGCGGAACGGATCCAGGTAGACACGGCCGCGCCGCGCCGCGCGGGAATGCTCGGCGGTCAGCGCATCCGGATGCGCAGACGCCACCCGCGCGACGAACGTCTCGGCGAAGGCGAGAACCTGGTCCGCGTCCGGCCCGATACGGATCGGCACCAGCACATGCAAGCCGCGGCTTCCGGAGGTCTTCGGGAAGGAGAGCAGTTTCAACAGGTCCAAGGCGGATTTAACCTGCAGTGCCGCCCGAGCGGCGTCCGCGAAAAGCCCCGACTCGGGATCGATATCGAAGCATATCCAGTCCGGCTGCCGGGGCGAGCTCGCACGACCGGCCATCACGTGCACGGCGATGCAGCCCAAGTTGACCAGGGCGAACTGCGTCGCCAGGGAGCCGCCGACCACGTAATCCGTGAACTTGCCGGCGCCGCCGACATGCTCCAGCCGTTTGCTCGGCGTTCCGGCAGGCATGCCTTTTGGCTTCTGCTTTTGAAAAAAACACTCGCCAAGCATTCCATCGGGGCAGCGCTCGAGGGTCAACAGGCGATTCTTCACGTAAGGCAGGAGCCTGGGGAAGATGGCGCTGTAATAATCGGCCAGATCCTGCTTGGTGTAGCCCTGCTCTGGCCAGAACACCTTGTCGGGGCGGTCTATTGGCGCCGGCGATCCTGCGGGCGCCGATTCGTCCGACTTGCTTCTTGTCACGCGGCCGGCTCCGGCAAGCGCACCTCGGCCGCGCGTTTGTCGTCTCGCAGAGCGAGAAAGACCGGCTGGCGGAGTTTTCCGTCCCGCGTCCGTTCCTGGAACAAGATTTGGGCGTCTAGCTTTGGCGCAACGAAAGACGAGCCCTTGCGGTCCTTTCCGCTCCGGGACAACAGCCGCATGCGTTTCCCCTCCTTGTACGCAAGAATCCTGTCTGAGTTGATATATTAAACCGCGTGGCCGCTTCCCGAATGCTACGCAAAATTCGCGCCATGACCAGCGCTAGGTAGATTCCCTACTGGGTAAATACTTGGCAGTGAGATCCGGCCGGCGGATAATTGGCTGGTCCGCACAGGGAAGCGCTCCATAGGTGACTGCAAGGTGCGAGGCTGTTCATGGGTGTTGCCGGCAATACTTGGGCCATCGTACTCGCAGGGGGCAGCGGCACGCGCTTGCGCAGCTTAACGACCGACGAAACCGGCGTGTCGGTGCCGAAGCAGTTCTGCTCCTTGAGGGGCGATTGCTCTCTCCTTCATGAAGCGCTGGCGCGCGCAAGGACCGTTGCGGCACCCGAACATATTTGCGTTGTCGTGGCCGAGCAGCACCGGCGGTGGTGGCGTCCCGCCCTTGGCGGCATGGTCAGCGCCAACATCATCGTGCAGCCCGACAATCGCGGTACCGCCAATGGCGTTTTGCTGCCCCTGCTGCATGTCATCAGCCGGGATCCGCAGGCGCGGATCGTGTTGCTTCCTTCCGATCATCACGTGGATGATGAAGCGGTCCTTGCCGCATCGCTCCAGCGCGGCATTCGCGAACTGGGCGGCGGCTGCGAGCACGTTATACTGCTCGGCATCTCGCCCGTCGATGCGGACCCGGACCTTGGATACATCATCCCGGGATCCGCGCGGACCGGCGCTCTGGCGCCGGTGTGCGGATTTGTCGAAAAGCCGGATGCGGACCGCGTGCGCAGCCTGATCAAAGGCGGTGCACTTTGGAATGCCTTCATCGTGATGGCGCACGCAGCCACGCTTCTGCAGCTCTTCTCCAAGAAATTCCCGCAGACGGTGGCGAACTTGAAGAAAGCGGTGGCGCAAGACATCGAAACGCCCCACAAGCCGGATGCCACCGCAGTGGTCTATCAGACATTGCTCAATGTTGATTTCTCCCGGGATCTATTGACGGGCGAGGAATCCGCTCTCTGCGTTTTGCCGGTTGAACGCTGCGGCTGGAGCGACCTAGGGACACCGCAGCGGCTTGCGCAGACGTTGCAGGGCTTGCCGATCTTGAAGCGCCCGGGGCCGGCCCATGCGATTGGATCAATGAGCGACCCGCCGATCCCCGCGACGGGCTGCTTGAACCTTGGCCGGCAGTATGCGCAATGGAAGACCGCCATCGGCGCCTCCTCCCCGGCCGGCCTCCTAGCGCCCCTCCCTTGACCCCTCGGCAAGCCTGCGGTTCTCGGCACACCAAAAAAACGGCGGTAACGTAAGACCGCTACCGCCGGGGTCACAATGCCGCTTTGAGCGCGAAGATCACTGGATCGTGATCTGCTTCGGCTTTTGCTTCGACACCTCAGTCTTCGGAATGTGCACGGTGAGAATCCCATCCTTGCTCTCACAGCGGATCGTATCCGCGTTCACATTCTCCGGCAGCGAGAAGCATCGCTCGAAGCTGCCGTAGAAACTCTCCGTACGATGGTACTTCTCGCTCTTTTCCTCTTTTTGCTGCTTGCGCTCGCCCTTGATGGTGATCATTCCGTCTTCGAATGTCACTTGGACGTCCTCTTTTTTCACCGCGGGCAATTCGGCGCGGATGAGATACTCCTTGTCGGTCTCGCTGATATCGGCCGAAGGAGCCCACGCGGCCTTCTTACCATCAGCCTCCATTGCAAAGCGTGGCCAGTTGGCGAAATTGGCCGGCACCATACGGTTGAATAAGGTGTCGACGTCGGCGAATGGATCCCAACGTATCAGGCTCATAAAATTCTCCTTTAACTCAACTGCGGTTTGCACCACGGGAATAAATTGTGAACCTGATGGCCGAGAAATTTGATCCGCGAATGTACTTATCCGGCTAGCGGGATCAAAAATGCCTTGCGGCGCAGCGAAACTGCGCGCCGCCGTCCTCGGCGACCCGCCTTCAGAACGGCAGGCTCTTGGCGAAATCCGTCGGTTTGATCACCAGCACATCGCAGGGGAGCGATTCCAGCACCCGCTCCGCCGTGCTGCCGATGAATATGCGCTTCAATCCGCTGCGCGCAATCGCGCCCATCACCACGAGGTCCGCATGAATTTCAGCCGCCACGCGCGGAATATATTGCGCAGCCGCAGCCATGTCGACGTGCAGGTTGGCTGCATCAATACCGTACTCGTCGGTCAACTGCCTTATCCGAGAGCGCGTGTGTTCCTGTTCGGCCGCCAGCGCCTGGGCCGATACGTCCATCATGGGAGGCATGCCGCCCGGCCCCGCCAAGGCCATGGTGGACGGAAAATATGCGTGTATGGCATGCGGCTGCGCATCGAATCGCCTAGCCAAAGTCGTCGCAACATCCAGGATGCGATGGTCGAGCGCGGCAAGCGGATCGTTCGCATGTCCGGGATCCACGGCGGCGGCGATCACGGGCGGCGCGCCCCAACGCGCCGCTTTGGTCAGAAGCAGCGGCAGCGGACAGGCGTCGATCAAGTTCCAATCCGTATTGGTCATGAAGGTGAAGGTACGCTTGGCTACGGAGTGATGATGCGTGTCCTTAACGACCAAGTCAGCGGGCGAATTGCGCATCCACGAGAGAATGCGTTCATGCAGGGAATCTCCGGCGACGGCATGGGTCTCGACATGGACGCCGTCGGCGCGCAAGGGCGCCGCCCACCGATCGAGCATCGCCGGCAAGGCATCGACCGGTGGCGCATTGCCCGTCGGCGCCCACTCGGCCGCCAATCGCATCTCGCGCGAATATTCGGTGTCGCATGCCAACAGCTCAACGCCGGCCTCGAGCCGCTTTGCCAAGGCGTGGGCCTTGGCAATCGCCGGCTGCACTCCGGCGATCGTAGGGTCAACGATGACCAGGATATCGCCTATTCGATCCATCGTATGCGCCTCCGCCGGCCGCTCTTTCGATCAGTCGACCACGGTGCCGTCATGGCGCATGGTCTTATGAACGCCGGTCAGAATCGGCAATCTCGACAAGTAATCGGCAGTCGCACGAATCTCCTCATCGTCAAAACTGCGCAAGAAACGCACCAAATCCTCGTCGACGTTGTGCCGATAGCCCTCGGCAAGTTTCCCGAGCTGTGCGACCAAATACGAATAGTGTTGATGCCGGAGCGAGGGCATGAAGCCTTCGGCATCGCCATGAGCATCGGCGCGATGACACGAGGCGCACTGCTCATGGAAAATGCCGCGGCCCAGCCCTATGTGCGCGCCGTCGCCCACTTGCGCAGGCCGGGTCATCGGCACGTTATTCAAATACGCTGCGATATCGACCCAGGTCTGCGGTTCCCGCAGCTCGCTCTGGGTGACGACATGACGCATGGTGGGACTGTCGCGCTCGGCGCCCGCGAAATCGGCCAATTGCCGCACGATGTATTTGAATCTTTGGCCCGCCAAAGCCGGAATCGCGCGAGACGCGTCGCCTTGGGCATTGATTCCGTGGCAGCGCGAACAGGACTCGCGGAACACCGAAGCGCCGCGCTGCGGATGCGCATCCAGCTCCAGTGCCTGCTGCGTGGTGCGATCCACCGCCTCTTCCGATGCGGATGCAAGCGAACACTCGAGCGCGATAAGCACAAGGACCATCACCGCGATGCGCCGACCGCTCATCCCTGCCATTGCGCTGACCACCTCGACAACGGGTCGATTTTCTCCGAACCCAACAGCATCTAATATACCCTGGAGCCGCATCAGGGATTGCGTAAATTCGGCGAACGCCGATGCGAGCCGGCACCGGCCGCACCGCTTGCCTAAGGGCCGGACGCAATGTGCTTCGGAAAACCGCAGCTGTAGGCTTTCGCCAAATCGGGCATAATGGTTTTTTGATATCCTGTGCCGGCTGTTGATGGTTGATCGGAGCAGACATGACCAAGCCGAGTGAGAAGGTCGCTGCGCCCACGATCTACGTGGTCGACGACGATGACGGAATGCGCCGCGCATTGGATATTCTATTGAGCACCGTCGGCTATAAAACCGCGGTCTTTTCCCGCCCGACCGAGTTCTTGGCGCAGTTCACCGCCGACGCCCCGGGGTGCCTGGTTCTGGATATTCGCATGCCGGAATTGAGCGGCCTCGAGGTGCAGCAGCGGCTCAATCGAATGGGGTCGATGCTGCCCGTCATCTTCATCACCGGTCATGGCGATGTTCCGATGGCGGTGCAGGCGATGAAGGAAGGCGCCTTCGAATTCATTCAAAAGCCGTTTCGCGATCAGGAACTGCTCGATCGCATCAATCATGCCCTGAAGCAGGATGCAGAATATCGCGGCACGGCGGCGCGCCGCTCCGAAGTCATGCACCGTCTCGAATCGCTGACGCCGCGCGAGCGGCAGGTGATGGATATGATCGTCGAAGGAAGCGCGAACAAGGTCATCGCCATCGACCTGGGCCTGAGCGAGCGCACCGTGGAGATTCATCGCGCCAAGGTCATGGAAAAAATGGGCGCGCGTTCGGTTGCCCATCTCGTGAAAATGCATTTGACGATGACCGACGAGGCGTGAGCCGCGCGGCACGCTGCGCGCGGCCGCCATTTGCTGATTCTTTGCTATACGGAGTTCGCTTTGGCGGTCGCCTGGCGGATCCGGTCGGCGGTCATCGGCAATCTGAATAGACGAGCGCCGGTCGCATCGAAGACCGCATTGGCGATCACCGCTCCGGTCGTCGTGATGGACGGCTCCCCCCCGCCCTGCGGGGCAAGATCATCATTCTTGACCAATACGACCTCGATTCTCGGAACCCAAGAGAAGCGCGGAATCGCATAGGTGCCGAAATTCCGGTCGAGTATCTCCCCGCCGCGAAATTGCAGTTCCTCGGACAATGTGTAGCCGAGACCCATGGTGATCCCGCCTTCAACCTGCATCTTCGCGCCATCGGGATTGACCACGATTCCCATGTCCTGCGCGCACACCACCCGTGTCACGCCGACCTGCCCCGTGGCGGGATCCACTTCGACCTCGGCCATCGTTGCCACATAGGTCCCTGCGTCGATGCTGCATGCCAGCCCGCAACCCCGCCGGCTCGGGCGCGCGGCCGCCCGCCAGCCGAAAACGTCGGCTGCCGCTTGCAGGACCCGGCGCATCCTCGGATCGCTCACATGACGCAGCCGGAATGCCAGTGGATCCTCTGCGGCTGCGGCGGCCATCATGTCGATTTGCGATTCGGTGGCAAATACGTTCATGTTCGCGCCCGGAGCCCTCCACGGCCCGACCGCAAACGGATGAAGCGTGGTTGGCGATTTGTCGACGCCGTAGGAAATCCCCCCGCTCGACCTGAACCGTGCGTTCGAAATGTCGTAGCAGGGCACTGCGCCCCGGTTGCCCGCGCAGTACACGGCATAGTCCCACAGCGCGATTTTTCCGTTCGGCTGCATGCCCGATACGACTTTGACCACGGAGGCGGGATCAAAGGTATCGTTGTAAAACTCCTCCTCGCGGGTCCAGGCCAGGTGCACGGCCCTTCCGGTGATCTGCGCCAGGTGCGCGGCTTCGAGCGCCTGAGCATCCGCGCTCTTGCCGCCGAATCCGCCGCCGAGCAGCGGTGTGATCACGCGGACGCGCACGGGGTCGATCCCGAGGGCCTTGGCCACACGGTCCCGCGTGGGAAACGGTGTCTGCGTAGACGCCCAGATCGTTGCCTTCCCCTCTTTGATCTCAGCCACGGCGGCGTGTGTCTCGAGGGCCGCGTGCGCGACGTACCCTTTTTGATAGGTCGCTTCGAAAATGCGCGCCGCGCCGCGCCGCGCCGCCTCCACGTCGCCGCGCTCCTCGATCGTTTTCAACGGAGGAGCCGCGGCAACCAGGTGCTCATAAATGCTCTGCGGATCCACCTGCGGCTCGGGCACTTGCCACTCGGCCTTGATGCCTCTCAAGGCCTGCTCGGCGGCCTCGGGGTCTGCGTGCAATACCGCGATCAAGCCATCGCGATTGACGAGGGCGACGCCGTGAAGCCGTTCGGCCGCGGCGCTATCGAGATGCAGCAGCTTGGCGCCATGCGAGGGCGGGCGCAGAATGCGCGCATAGAGCATGCCCGGGATCCGGATGTCGGCCGCGTACTTCGCCGCCCCGGTGACTTTCTCCCGCCCGTCGAGCCGCACCGGCGAATGGCCCATCACGTGGAATTCCGAGGCGGCGCGCAGAATCGCCTGCCCGTCGATGGTGCGCGCGATTTTCGCGCCTTTGGAAAGTGCTCCATAGCTCACGCTGCGGCCGGGCTCGCTGGCGGCCGAAACCACGCCGTCCTTCACCATGAGCCGTTCGGGCGCAACTCCCAGCTTTTGAGCCGCAAGGGCCAGGAGTTCGGCGCGCGCCTGGGCGGCGGCGGCGCGCAGCACCGGACCAAACATGCGCGTCGTCAGAGAGCCGAAAGTCCCGCTGTCCACCGGGCATCGGTCCGTGTCGCCCAGCACCATGTCGATCGAGGCTAGCGCAACGCCCAGCTCTTCGGCGACCATCTGAGCCTGCGAGGTCATGACGCCTTGACCCATCTCGATCTTTCCCGAAAAGACCGTGATCCGTCCGTCGTTGCCGATCACCAGGTAGGCGTTGAAGTCTTCCGGGCTGATGTGATCGGCATTTTGCGAGAAGACCCGCAACGGCCCGCAGCTCACCAATATGACCACGCCGCCGCCCGCCCATTGCAGGAATTGACGACGGCTCAATCCGGATGTGGCGCTCATGATTGCCCGCTCGAGCGGCGAGCCGCCGATTGCACCGCTGCGACGATCCTTTGGTGAGCTCCGCAACGGCACAGGTTGCGCTCCAAGTGCGACACGATCGCCTCAGGCGACGGATTTGGCGTCTCGCGCAGCAGCGCCTCTGCGCTCAAGATCATGCCCGGGGTGCAGAAACCGCATTGAACCGCGCCATGATCAATGAATGCCTGCTGCAAGGGGTGCAGCTCACCATTGTGCGCCAGTGCCTCGATCGTGCGCACTTGTTTGCCTGCGACATTCTTGAGCGGCGTAAGGCACGAGCGAATCGGCTTGCCATCGACGATCACGGTGCATGCACCGCAGGAGCCTTGACCGCACCCGTACTTGGTGCCGGTCAGCGCAAAATCGGTGCGCAGCACCCACAACAGCGCGCGCTGCTCATCAGTGTTGAGGCTGACATGCCTGCCGTTGAGCTCGAATTGAATCGACCGTTCCGTTGGGACGCTCATAATATCCCGTCCTGTGGGCCGGACCCCTTGGCATCTTGAGCTTGTCGGCCGCCATTTACGATCCGCATATGTACTTAGCGGCCGTCCCCCCAGATTGCGCATGTTAATGGCCGTTGGGAGCGATAGAATTCAAAAATATGATCACCTGTTTGGCGACTGTCAATATCAACGGAGAAATGTCATGAGCGGAAAAGCCGGTGTATGGATTGATCATCGCGGCTCAGTGATCGTGGCGCTCACCGGCGACGGCGAGCACATCACACATATCGCATCGAATGTCGAGAAACACCCGGCGCGGGGCGGGGACTCACCCTTGAAAGGAACCTACGATCCCCTCCAAGTCCCGGCGGACGACAAACGCCAGCGGGCGCTCACCGGCGAACTCAATGACTATTATGACTCCGTAATCGCGGCCATCGGAAATTACGATAGCCTGCTGCTGCTCGGTCCGGGCGAGGCCAAGGGCGAACTGCACAAGCGGCTGCTCAAGTTGAAGACCAAGGCGCGGGTCGAGGCCGTAGAAACCGCCGACAAAATGACCGATCCGCAAATTGCGGCCAAGGTGCGCGCGCATTTCACAGTCGAGGCGCAACGAAAATAGCGCGCCGCCGGCCCCGAGACGATCGCGCCTAGTCCCGTGACCTGCGGGGCCGAAAGCAGGTGATCTGATGCCAAGACCTGTTCGAATCGCTGTTCTGCTCGCCGGCATGCTGGTCATTGCGGCGCTGTTGTGGGCGTTCATGCGACGCGACACACCGGCTGAGCTGGTCCTATACGGCAACGTGGACCTTCGGCAGGTTGAGCTGCCGTTCAACGGGACCGAGCGCGTCGCCACGGTCCTCGCGCAGGAGGGTGATCACGTCACGCGCGGCCAGCTGCTCGCGCAACTGGATACCAATCGCCTCGCGCCGCAGGTGGCCAAGGCAGAGGCCGATCTGGCCGCGCAGCAGCAGGCGGTGGACCGGCTGCATCACGGCAACCGGCCGGAGGAGATCGCGCAGGCGCGCGCCAACGCCGAAGCCGCGGCTGCGGATGCGCAGAATGCGCGTGCGCAATACGCTCGTCTGACCTCGTTGTCCGATAGCTCGTCCGGCCGCGCGGTCAGCCGCCAGGACATGGATGCGGCGAAGGCCGGGCTCGATACCGCCGAGGCGCGCCTCGCGGTCAATCAGAAAGCGCTGGCACTCGAACTGGCGGGGCCGCGCAAGGAAGACATCGCGCAGGCCGAGGCGCAGTTGCGCGCCGGTCAGGCGCAGCTCGCGCTGCTGCAGCAACAGCTCAAAGACGCCGATCTGTTGGCGCCGCTCGATGCGGTGGTGCGGTCGCGTATCGTCGAGCCCGGGGAAATGTCCTCGCCGCAGAAATCGGCGTTCACTCTCGCCATTGTCGATCCGAAATGGGTCCGCGCCTACGTGGCCGAGCCGGATCTGGGCTCGGTGCGGGAAGGCTTGCGCGCCGACGTGACGGTCGATGCATTCCAAGGCCGCCGTTTTTCGGCCTGGGTCGGCTTTATTTCGCCCGTTGCGGAGTTCACGCCGAAGTCCGTGGAAACCACCGAGTTGCGCTCCAGCCTGGTCTACGAGATACGGGTGTTCGTACGCGACCCCGGCAACGAACTGCGCTTGGGTATGCCCGCGACCGTGCATCTGCCGCTTAAGCGCGGTGGCGGATGAGCGGCGCGGCGCAGAGCGTACCGGCCGTGGTGGCGCGCTCGCTGCGCAAGCTGTTCGCGCGCGAGCGTGAAACCCCGGTATGCGCACTCGATGCCATATCGCTCGAAGCCAACCATGGCGAGCTGACCGCGCTCGTGGGTCCCGACGGGGCCGGCAAGACCACGCTGATGCGCTTGGCTGCGGGTCTGCTACGCGCGGATTCCGGGTCCTTGACGGTGCTCGGCGTGGATGTGGCGGCGGATCCGCAGCAGGTTCAGGATCGCATCAGCTACATGCCACAACGCTTTGGGCTTTATGAGGATCTCACGGTCGCGGAAAACCTGGATCTGTACGCCGATCTGCATGGCGTGAGCGCGGCGCAGCGCACACAGCGCTACCCGCAGCTCATGGACATGACCGCACTGGGACCCTTCAGAACACGGCTTGCCGGCCAGTTGTCGGGCGGCATGAAGCAAAAGCTCGGGCTGGCGTGCACGCTGGTGCGCTCCCCCGACCTGCTGCTGCTCGACGAACCCACCGTCGGCGTGGACCCCTTGTCGCGGCGCGAGCTGTGGGAAATCGTGACACGCCTGGTGGCCGAACAGGGTCTCACGGTGCTGCTGAGCACCGCCTACCTGGATGAGGCCGAGCGCTGTGGCCGAGCGATAATTCTGCATCACGGCCGCGTGCTGTCGCAGGGGCCGCCGCGCGAGGTGGCCGCCCGGGCCGTGGGATGCAGCTTCGTTGCAGCCCCATCGCCTGGGCAACCGGCGCGAACCCTGCAGGCGCGGCTGCTCGATCAGCCCGGCATCGTCGATGCCGTGCCGGACGGCGGGAAGGTCCGCTTCGTCCGCGATGCATCGAAAACGCCCCTAGGCCCGCCGGGCGCGCCGGGTCTCGATGTGCTGCAGGACCTCGAGGTCGATCCGGTGCCGCCCCGGTTCGAGGACGGTTTCATGCTGCTGCTGCGGGCCCGCGCGGATCTCGAACGCACCGGAATCATAGCGATCGCCCACCCGCTCGCGCAGCGCCAGGGCGAGGCGGTGGTCCGGGTGCAGCAGCTGGCGAAGAAATTCGGCGCCTTCACCGCGGTCGACCGAATCAACTTCGAGGTGTACCGCGGCCAGATCTTCGGTCTGCTCGGTCCCAACGGTGCCGGCAAGACCACCACGTTTCGCATGCTGTGCGGTTTGCTGGAGCCGAGCGGCGGCGAATTAATTGTGGCCGGCGCCGACGTGCGCAGTGCGCCGGCTTCGGCCCGCGCCCGGCTGGGGTACGTGGCACAGAAATTTTCGCTCTACGGCCCCTTGAGCGTGATCGAGAACCTGGAATTCTTCGCCAGTGCGTACGGATTGCGTGGTGAGCGCAAGCGCGATCGTATCGGCTGGGCGATGGAACAGTTCGGCCTCGGCACGCATGCGCACGCCACCAGCGCGCAATTGCCCGGCGGGTATAAGCAGCGCCTCGCCATGGCCGCCGCATTGCTGCATGAGCCGGAAATCCTATTCCTCGATGAGCCGACCAGCGGTGCCGATCCGCAGGCTCGCCGCGTATTCTGGCACCGCATCACCGCGCTGGCCGAACAAGGGGTGACGATCATCGTGACCACGCATTTCATGCCGGAGGCGGAGTACTGCGACCGCGTTGCGATCATGGATACCGGCCAAATCCTGGCGCAGGGCTCGCCCGCGCAAGTACGCGAGCTGGCGCGCAGCGAAGGGCGGCCCGTGCCCGGCATGGACGATGCCTTCATTGCCGTGGTCGAGCAGGCTCGCGGTCGACGCGGCGCAGCGGCGGGTGCTGCGGCCGCGGCATGATGGCGCGGCACAACCGGCGATGAGCACGAAAGCCACCCCTTCCAATGGCACCAACGCCTGGCCGTCGAAGCTGCGGCGCATTCGCGCGCTGGTGTCGAAGGAGGGGCGCCAGATCGTGCGCGACCCCTCGAGCATCGCGATCGGTGTGGTGCTGCCGCTGATTCTGATCCTGCTGTTCGGCTACGGTCTGTCGCTCGACGTCAAGGACGTGCCCCTTGCGGTCGTGATTGAATCCCCCACGCCCGAGGCGCTCGAACTGGCGGCCGGCTTTCAACTCTCGCCGTATTTTCATCCCTGGATGACCCGCTCGATGCCGCCCGCGCAGCAGGCGCTGCTCGAGCACCGGGTGGACGGCATCGTGCGCATTCCCGCCGACTTTTCCCGCCGGATCGGCGCAGCGGACGCCGAGGTGCAGCTGATCGTGCATGGAGGGGATGCGAATCGGGCGCGAATCATCGAGGGCTACGTTCAAGGCGCCGTCGGGGTTTGGGCGGCGCGGCTGCAAGCGCAGGGTCAGGCGAGCCCCGGCCGGCCGGTCAACGTGCAATCGCGCCTGTGGTTCAACGAGGCCAATGACAGCCGCTACTTTCTGGTGCCCGGCTTGATAGTGCTGGTGATGACGCTGATCGGCGGCTTGCTGACGGCCATGGTCATGGCGCGCGAATGGGAGCGCGGCACCCTTGAATCGCTGCTGGTCACGCCGGTACGCAGCGAGGAGATCCTGCTCGGCAAGACCTTGCCGTATTTTGTGCTCGCCCTGTTCGGCTTTATGCTCTGCGTGCTGTCCGCGAAGTTTCTATTTAATGTGCCGCTGCGCGGCTCGGTGTGGGTGCTGCTCGGTGCCTCGATGTTGTATGTGCTGATCGCACTGGGTATCGGACTGCTTATCTCCTCCTGGGTCAAGAACCAGCTGGTCGCCAGTCAGCTCACGATGCTCGCCACATTCTTGCCCGCGTTCATGCTGTCGGGATTTCTGTTCGATTTGCGCAGCGTGCCGACTCCGGTGCGATTGATCACCTATGTCCTGCCGGCGCGCTACTACGTGGCGCTGCTGCAGAGCGTGTTTCTCGCCGGGGACGTCTGGCCGGTGATCATCCCGAACACGCTGGCGCTCGCGGCGATGGCAGCCGCCTTGGCGCTCGCCAGCCGCGCCGTGATGCGCAAGACCCTGGCATGAACAGCATCGCCGGCTCGCTTCTGCGAATTCTGGCGCTGACTCGCAAGGAGCTGCTCGCGGTACTGAAGGATCCGCGCAGCCGCAATAGCCTGCTGATCCCGCCCATGATACAGGCCTTGGTATTCGGGTACGCGGCCACCTACGACCTCAACCACGTACCCTACGCCGTGCTGGACCAGGACCACAGCGCCGCCTCGCGCCAGCTGCTGGCGGGCCTGGACGGTTCGGGAATATTCGAGCGGGTCGCGAACCTACAGCGTGCCGGCGACATCAAGTCCCTGATCGACGCGCGGCGCGCGCTCTTGATCGTACAGATTGGCCAGCAGTTCGAGCGGCGCCTATTGTCGGGACAAAACGCCGACGTGCAGCTCATCGCAGACGGCCGCAACTCCAACACCGCCGGCACCGCGATCGGCTACGTCACCAGTGTCGTCGAGCAATTCAACTTGAACTGGGCTCGCGAGCATGGCGACGCGCCGCCGCCGGTGCGGCTCGTGACTCGCGCCTGGTACAACCCGAATCTCGAAACACGTTGGTTCATGATTCCCGGCATGATCGGCACCTTGACGCTGCTCCAGACCATGATGCTCACGGCGATGTCGGTCGCGCGCGAGCGCGAGCAAGGCACCTTCGATCAGCTGCTGGTCACGCCGTATCGTCCCTTCGAGATCATGGCCGGCAAGGCCCTGCCGTCGATATTGGTCGGTACGATCCAAGCCGGCGGCGTGCTGCTGGTCGCTCAGCTGTGGTTCCGCATTCCCTTCGCCGGCTCGTATCTGACGCTCTGCGCCGGCCTGCTGCTGTTCCTGTTGGCGGCCGTCGGCATTGGCTTGTTGATATCGGCCGTTGCCGCGACCATGCAGCAGGCGCTGCTTTACTCGATGCTGCTGATCATACCTTTCTCGCTGCTTTCGGGGCTGACCACGCCGATCAGCAGCATGCCCGCCGCCCTGCAATATCTGACGGCGATCAATCCGCTGCGCTACGCGATCGACATCACGAGGCGCGTGTATCTCGAGGGAGCGGGACTCAATTTGCTGATTTCCGACCTGTGGCCCTTGGCGGTGCTCGGCACACTCACCCTGTGGGCAGCCGCCTGGATGTTCAGCCACCGCATGCAATGACTCCCATGACACGCAGCCATCACATCCGTCGCAGAGCAGCCGTGTTCGCTCCGCTATTCGCGGCGCTGCTCGCCGCCTGCACCGTGGGACCGGACTTCGTGCGCCCGACACCGCAGGCCCCGGCTCACTGGTCTGGGCGGGCAACCGCCTCGGGCGCGGAGCCGGCGCAGCGCAGCGCCGTTACGGAGCAGGCCGCTGACCTGCGTTCCTGGTGGAACGGCTTCGCCGATCCCAGGCTTGATTCGCTGATAGACCGCGCGATGATCTCCAATCTTGACCTGCGCGCCGCGGTGCTGAGGATCGACGAAGCGCGCGCGCAGCGCGCGATCTACGCCGCGGCCTACGGGCCCACTCTGTCGATCGATGCCTCGTACGAGCGGCAGCGCTTCAGTGTGACGACGCCGACCGGGGCGCTGTTCAATGCGGTCGGCAGCGCTCGTGTGCCGGGCGGCGCGAACGCCAGTGTGCCCAATCCCTATAACCAGTTTCAGTTGAGCGCCGGTGCGTCGTGGGAGATCGATCTTTTCGGACGGGTACGCCGGTCGGTGGAAGCCGCGGACGCCAACGTGCAGGTCTCGGTCGAGGATCATCGCGCGGTGATGGTATCCGTGCTCGCCGATGTGTCGCAGAGCTATATGGAACTTCGCGGTGCACAGTCGCGACTGGCGATTGCCAAGGAGAATCTCGTCACCATCGATCAGCTCCTCGATTTGACTCGCCAGCGGCGCGCAGCCGGCCTGACCACCGAAATCGACGTCAACATTGCGGCGGCGCAGTCTCTAGTTACCCGCGCCGAAGTGCCGGCCTTCGAATTCGAGATCACCCAGGGCATCAATCAGCTCAGCCAACTGCTGGCCCTTGCGCCCGAAGCGCTGCGCGACGAATTGGGCGGCGCAGCCCCGGTGCCTGCCGTATCCACCGACTTGTCGATCGGACTTCCGGCGGAGCTGGCGCGACGCCGACCCGACATCCGCGAAGCGGAAGCCAATCTGCATGCCGCCACCGCACAGATCGGCGTGGCGGTTGCCAATCTATTTCCCCGCCTGACGCTCGGCGCGACCGCGGGCTTTCAGTCGGCAGGCGCCGGCAATTTGCTCGAGTGGGCCAGCCGCTTTGCATCGGTCGGACCCGGCATCGACCTGCCGGTGTTCGATCGGGGCCGCTGGAAAACCGTGCATCTATACGACGTGCGCGCGCAGGAGGCCGCGCTCGCGTATCAGCGCACCGTGCTGAACGCGTTGCACGAAGTCGAGAACGCGCTCGCGGCCTACGGCGCCGACCAGCAGCGTCGCGCCTGGCTCGATGCCACGATCGCGCAGAATCGAGATGCCTTGAGGTTGTCGCGGCAGCGTTATGAAAGCGGTTTGGCGACGTTCATCGAGGTGCTGGACGCCGAGAGGACCTTGCAGCAAAACCAGCTCGCACTCGCCGACAGCACCAGCGCCGTGAGCATCGATCTGGTGCGCGTGTACCGCGCTCTCGGCGGCGGCTGGCAGCAGGCCCCCCCGGCGGCCATGTGAGGCCGCCGCGCCGCAGGTCACACCGCGGCGAGCGCGCGATCCAGATCGGCCAGAAGGTCCTTGATATCCTCGATGCCGATCGACAGCCGCACGGTGTCCTCGGCGACGCCGGCCTGCGCCAGCTCCTCCGGCGAAAGCTGCCGATGCGTCGTCGATGCGGGATGAGTCGCGAGCGAACGAACGTCGCCGATGTTGACCAGCCGAGTGAACAACCGCAGGGCATCCAAAAACCGCGCGCCGCGCTCGCGCCCCTGGCCGACGGATCCCTTGAGCCCGAACGTCAGCAGGCCGGACGCCTTACCGGACAGGTATTTGCGAGCCAATGCGTGATCGGGATGATCTTCGAGCCCCGCGTAGTTGATCCAGGCCACCTTGCCGTGCGCTTTCAGATGCCGTGCGACCTTGAGCGCACTGTCGCTGATTCGATCCATGCGCAACGACAGCGTTTCGATGCCCTGCAAAATCAGGAATGCGTTGAACGGGGAGATCGCCGCGCCCGTATTGCGCAGCGGCACCACACGTGCGCGTCCTATATAGGCCGCAGGTCCCAATGCCTCGGTGTAGACCACGCCGTGATAACTCACGTCGGGTTCGTTAAGGCGTCGGAAGCGCTGCTTGTGCTCGGCCCACGGAAATTTCCCCGAATCCACGATGGCGCCGCCGATGCTGGTGCCGTGCCCCCCGAGGTACTTGGTCAGCGAGTGCACCACGATGTCGGCGCCATGATCGAAGGGCCGGCTCAAATACGGCGTGGGAACCGTATTATCGACGATCAAGGGCACGCCGTGGCGATGAGCGATCGAGGCGATGCGCGCAATGTCGGTGATGTTGCCCTGCGGATTGCCGAGCGACTCGACGAAGATTGCCTTGGTTTTCGCATCTATCAGCGGCTCGAAAGTCTCCGGCCTTCGATAGTCGGCGAAGCGTGTTTGGATCCCATACTGGGGAAGCGTGTGTGCGAACAAATTGTAGGTGCCGCCGTAGAGCGCGCTCGAGGCGACGATGTTGTCCCCCGCCTCGGCAATCGTGAGAATCGAATAGGTCGCGGCTGCCTGCCCGGACGCCAGCGCCAACGCCGCCACCCCGCCTTCGAGCGCCGCCAAGCGCTGCTCCAAGACATCCTGTGTCGGGTTCATGATGCGCGTATAGATGTTGCCCGGCACCTTGAGGTCGAAAAGGTCGGCTCCGTGCTGCGCATTGTCGAATGCGTAGGCGACCGTCTGATAAATCGGGACCGCCACGGATTTGGTGGTTGATTCCGGTGAATAACCGCCGTGCACCGCGATGGTGTCGAAGTGCCAGTTTTCGCGGCCGTCGGATTGCGCCATTTGGAATATTCCTGTGGATGGAAGAGCCGGAGCGTAAATGAAGCACAGGGCCTGCGCCCAATCAATAATCCGCATGAGCTTATTCCCGCAGGAGCTTATTCACAACGGCGACAGCGGCCCGCCTCGGCGCCCCGCCCCGCCCCGCCGGCGCGGCCAGGCACAGGCTGGTCGTGTTCCGGCCAAAGATCTAAGCTTCGGCACATGAAACCTCACCTATTGATCGCGCGCGGCATCGGTCTTTGCATCGCGCTCGGGCTGATCGCCTACCCGGCGGTGCTCGCCGCCGCTGCGCCGCCCCCGCTGCAGATCGATTTGAACGCATTCGACGCGGGCAAGAAACTTGTTGCGTTGCCGAACGGCGAGCGTCTGGCGTACCTCGAGTTGGGGAATCCCGCCGGCCCGGCAGTGGTAATGATCCATGGCTATACCGACAGCGCGCGCGATTGGGTTCCGATGCTGCCTTATGTGTCGAAGCAATTCCGGCTGATCCTGGTCGACATCCGCGGTCACGGGAAATCGAGCAAACCGGAGTGTTGCTACAGCCGCCTGGACTTCGCCTACGACATCAAGCTATTGCTCGATGCGCTCGGAGTGCGCCGCGCCGACCTCGTGGGGCACTCCCTGGGCAGCATCATTGCGCAGACTTTCGCCGAATACTGGCCTGAGCGGACCGGCCGAATGGTGCTGATATCCTCCACCGGCGGCCGCCCGCCCGGCCCATCCACAAAGCCGCAATTCGATTTTCCCGGGGAGATCCGCAAGCTCAAAGAGCCCATCGAGGCGGATTCACCGTTCATGATTGCCTGGTGGGATTCTCCGACGCCGGTGGACCCTGATTTCATCCGCCGCGAACGGCAGGATGCAGCCGGCATCCCGCTCCGGGTCTGGCTCGCGGTGCTCGATCAAGGACTCTGGGACAATGATCCGTACGCCGATCTGCAGCGCACTCTGCCGCGCCTCAAGGCGCCCGCCTTGCTGATCTGGGGAAGCGATGATCCGATCATGGAAGCGCCCATGCGCAAGAGCCTGCGCGATGCCTTGCCCGCCGCTCAAGTTAAGATTTTCGACGGTCTCGGACATAACCCAATTTGGGAAGATCCCGCCGCCGTGGCCCAGGTGATCAATGCCTTTCTGGAGGCCAAGAAATAGGCGCCCGCCGCCCGCCGCGGCATCGCGTACTCAACGCGCCGCCTTGGAATCGCCGAGCGCGTAGAAGGCAATTCCCGCTTCCGCCGCGAGCCAGCGGAACGGCTCGTTGGGCACGTAGTAAAGGCGATTGTTGACGAATGGATACCGGCTCCAAAGCTCCCCCTGCCCCGCCTCGAGATCCGCAATGATCCGTCCGAACACCGATGTCAAATTCACACCATGCCCGCTGTAGCCGATTCCATAAAAAACGTTCTTGTAGCGCCCCGTGCAGCCCACGGACGGAGCGGCATCGAGCGACCAGTCGATCACGCCATCCCAATTCATCGCAAATTCGACGCCCGACAGTTTGGGGTAGATGCGTGCGAGTTCGCGCCCGAGCTGCAGCCGGTGCGAATCGCTATCGCCCGAGCCGCTCTCACGGTTGTTAAAGGAGTAGCGGGGGGTGCCTCCACCGATATGTATCCGCCGGTCTCGCGTCAATCCGAGGTAATACGTTTCGGTGCGGCTGTCATTGAATGGAATCCGCTGACGCCAGCCGATCTGCAGCAACTCTTGCTCGCTGAAGGGCGGCGTCACCGCGACATACTCCTTGACCGGCAGAATCGAGTTTCGCAGGAACCCCAGATTCGGAGTAAACGCATTGGCCGCCAACACCAGCGACCCGGCCCGCACCGTGCGGCCGTCGCCGGTGCGCAGCACATGTTCGCGACCCTCCTCGACGCTCACCACCATGGTGTTTTCGTAGATCTTCGCGCCCGCATTTTGCGCTGCGGCCTTGAACGCGTGCACGAGTTTCATGGGGTGAATGTGTCCGCCGTTGGGATCGAAGCATCCACCCAGGTAGACCTCGGTGCCGACTGCGCCGGCGATGCGCCGCGGGTCCCACAGTTCAACCGGCATTCCCAAGATTCGTGCCTTATCCACGTAATCCTTCGCCGCTTTCAGATCCGCATGGCTGTCGAATACCTGCAGCGCCCCTTGGGTGTCCAATTCACAGTCGATGCCGGTCGCGGCGCTGAGCTTCGACAAGAACCGAATGTTCGCGGCGGTCAAATCGTAGATCCGCTTGTCCATGGACGGATCGGAGCTGAAATTCATGTACCGGTCCGCAGTCATGGTCAGCACCATCGCGCCGTTTCTTCCCGAGGCGCCGTTTCCGCAGCTCCTGGCTTCCAGGACGGCGACGCTTTTGTGCGGTGAGATGCTGCGCAGGAAATAGGCCGCGGACAGTCCGGTGAAGCCGCCGCCGAGCACGGCGACATCGACGTCGAGATCCTCGGCCAGCTTCGGATTTTGCGGCGGCTGACTGCCGGCCCAAACACTGCGGTTCGGCTCGAGCGGCAGAGGCTCCCGCCAGATGCACGGAGCGATCCGATCGAGGCCGGCGGCGCCCACTATTGCGGCCCCGCCCGCCCATGCGGAGTTCTTCAGAAAGCGGCGGCGGCTCGACATCTCCAAGAGGCCTGGTATCCCTACTCAGCGATTGCAGGAGGTGGTACGAAGGCTGCCGGCACAAGGCGGCATTACGCCGCCTCGGTCGCGGCCACGACCGTCCGTGGTCGGGTAGTGCGCCATGCCAGCAGCATTGCGGTGACCAACAGCAGCGCCGCCAGCAGGAAGGGCGCGCCCGGCAATTTTAGCTGCGCGCGCGTGCTGATGAACACGGCGAATATCTGGGTGAACACGGTGGGACCGATGAGACTCGCCAACCCCTGGAGGCTCGCGAGCGCGCCCTGCAAGCGCCCCTGTTCGGTCGCGTCCACCGATCTCGTCATGATGGCCTGCAGCGAGGGTGTGGCGATACCCCACAATGCCATGACCGGCACGCCGATCCAGAATATCGCTCCGCTAGGCGCGAGGCCGTAGATGGCGAATCCCACGGCGCCAAAACCCAAGCCCACCGCCAGCGCGCGCCTTTCCTTGAGCAGCCTCACCGCCGGTTTCACCAGGAAGCCCTGCACCAGGAGCGAGGAAATGCCCACGCCGGCCAGCACCATGCCGACCGCACGCGAATCCCAACCGAAGCGGTAATTCATGTACAAGACGGTTGTGCTGGGCAGGACTGCGTGCCCGAGATTGATGAGGAAATAGCTTCCCGCGAGACCGGCGAGCAGCGGATGAGAACGCAACAGCTTGAGCGAACCGAGCGGATTGGCGCTCTTCCACGAGAACGGTACTCGCTTGTCCTTGGGCAGCGACTCCGGCAGCACGAACAGGCCCCAGCAGACATTCATCAGGGCCATGAACGCCGACGCCCAGAACGGCAGGCGCTGAGAGACGGCTCCGAGCATACCGCCCAAAGCAGGCCCCACCACGAACCCGACACCGAACGCAGCGCCGATCAGACCGAAGCTCGCAGCTCGCTTCTCCGGCGGCGTGACGTCCGAGATATAGGCGCCCGCGGTGCTGAAGCTCGCCGCAGCAATGCCGGAAATCACCCGCCCGAGAAACAGCCACCAAAGATTCGGCGCCAGTGCCATGAGGATAAAGTCCAAGCCCAAGCCGGTGCAGGAGATGAGTATCACGGTGCGTCGGCCAAAGCGATCCGACAGCGATCCCTGCACGGGCGAGAAGATAAACTGCATCAACGCCCAGGCGGTGCCGAACAGGCCATAGAATTCTGCGCCGCGCGCCGCGTCTCCGCCGACGAAGTTCTGCACCAGCGAGGGCAGCACGGGAATGATCATGCCGAAGGCCAGCATGTCGATCAGCACGGTGACGAAAATAAAGGCGAGAGCGGCTTTCTTGGGCGGCTGAATGGCACTGATCATGGCTAGGCGTCAAAACACGGTTCGGAACGGCTGCTATGGGCGGGCATTCTAACCATTGATTTCAAGGCGCGCCCAGAAGGATTACTCGGGGTTGCCCTTAAAGTGCGGCGGCCGCTTCATCGTGATACCCGCAGAAGTAGGTATTTCCCCGAATTATTCGGTACGGGCATTGCGATGAGAATAAACGAATCATGTGCGGCTATCCGGCAATCGCGCTGGCTGCCGCGATTCAGAGTTGAACGAGGAATTCATGCATTATTGGGTACGCCTGGCGGTAATCGCGGCGGCGACTCTTATTGATAACGCTCTCCACGCTGACGAGAATTCGCCCGCACCCACCCCGGCATTCAGCGGAACGGTCGGGGTCTCCACGCACTACCTATCGCGCGGCCTCGATGAATCCGAGGGGCCACCCGTACCGCAAGCCGGCTTCGAGTATGCCAACC
>JBBIUT010000001.1:0-30014 GCA_037440085.1 Gammaproteobacteria bacterium | reverse complement strand
GGTCTGTACGTTGACGGGTATGCGGCGAAAATCCGCTATTTCGGCATGAATGTCGAGATGGATGAGACGGTCGGCTATCGTGGCCAGGATGGCCGCCTGCATTATGACCTGGGTCTTTACTATTATTACTACCCGGATGCCGACCCCGCCTTACACGCGAACTATGCAGAGCTCGGCGCCAAATTGACCTGGGGCAACGGACCCGTGACCCCGGTGTTCGAAGCCTACGTATCCAATAATTATTTCTTTGGCGCCGGCAAGAGCCTGTTCGTCTGGACCGGCGCAGACTTTGCGTTGCCGGCGGGCGTCACCGGCGGCGCACGGATCGGCTATGTTGCGGTGACCGATAACCGCGCATTCATGTATCCGGATTATTCGACGTGGCAGCTGTCCGCCGCCAAGCAGGTCGCCAGCCTCACCCTTTCAATTCAGCTGACCGATACCTCCATGACTCGCAGCGAGTGCACCAACGGGGATCGGTGCGCGCTCAAACTCACACTGAAAATCGCCGCGGGATTCTGAGTCCTTAGTCGGTGCAGGAACAATAGTCGGTTGGATTCAGCGACCGTTGCGGGCCCGAGACGACCGCGGTGCTACGGGTCAGCGAATCGATAGGAACGGCAGCCAGGCAGCCGCGACCGTGAAAGCGATTCCCAATACGACCCGCGTACCATATGCGAGTCCACCTCCTGCAAACGCAGCGATCCCCTTCATGAGCGAATTGGTGGAAAACGCTACGAGCACGAGCAGCGAGGCGTCCTCGACCGCGAGCTTGCCGGCGGCGGCACGCGAGAGCGTAGAGGTTGCAGCCGCGTGTACATCGAATGCGCCGGCAAGAGCAGTCGCGGTGGCGGCAGCGGCGGCGCCCCATTTCGTGTTTACAAGGGAGACGGTTGCGGTAACGCCCGCGAGGATCAACGCGAACCCAGTGGCATACACAAGATTGAACGCATGTCCTGACGGCGGCGCCGGCGGCTCGCTGCCACGTTGACGCCACAGTAGCACAGCGGCCAGCACTGCGGCGGCCGCGAGCGCGCTGAGAAGCGACGGCGCCAGAGTTGACAAGGCGGGCGGGAACACCGCAAGCACCACCACTCCCAGAAGGACGACCGTGGCCACCGTTGAGAGCAGAGCCCCGGCTACGCACGGTGTCCGAAGTGCCGCCTTCTCCCGTGCCCTTGCGCCGAGCGCCGCGATCGTTCCGGTGCTCGATACGAAGCCCGTCGCGAGTCCCGAGAGCGCGAGGCCAAGCCGCGGACCCGCGGCGCGTGACGCGACATAGCCGGCCGTCTGCATCGCCATGAACAAGACGACTAGACCCCAGAGGCGCCGTGGATTGATGCCGAGCGTCCAGGACAGCGGCTGATTCGGCAACAGTGGCAGCAGAATCAAGGCCGCTGCCGCAAATACGAGACCATCACGCAGCTCAGTCGCCGTGAGGACGTCGACCGAGAATTTGTGCAGGGTACTTCGACTCGCAAGCAGCAATGCGACGACAACCGAGCCGCCCGCGGTAACCGCCGGATGCCCCATTGCCATGACCCCGAGAAGGTATGTGACGAGGAGGGCCAGTTCGGTCGTGACACCAGGGTCCCGGGTTCGATTGCGCCAATACGCGATCGACATGAGGGCCGCAATCAGTACAGCGCCCACCGCGATGAGGATCGGCTGCGCAAGCGCTTGGGCGCCCGCGCCGGCCAGGGCCGCGAGAGTAAACGTGCGCACCCCGGCGGGCGCGCGGTGCGGTCCAGTCCCTTTGCGTCGTTCCCGCTCGATGCCGATCAGGAGTCCGCCGCCCAGCGCTACGGCGAATCCCAGCAGAATACTCTCGGCTGGCATCACGCTGCCCCCGACAGGAACTCGCAGCGCTCGTGAGCTTGTTGATCCGGCGGGTTATGCATCATTCGATCCGCGACAGCCCGCAAACGCCACCAGCTCGCTACGGGGCAGTCGCGAGGCGCACCCCGTCTCTGACGGCGTCGCTTGGATAGAGCACGACTCGTTCATTTGCCTTAAGGCCATCCAAAATCTCGGTAAAGTTTTCATTGCGGTGGCCCACAGTCACATTCGTTTGCCGAGCACGCCCGTTGGATGTAACCGAGAATACCATCCACTGCGCACCCGAACGGAACAATGCGCCCGACGGAATCTGCAGGATGTCGGCGCGCTCGTAGACGCGGATGTGAGCGTCCAAGCGATAGCCCTCGCCGAGTGAGCTCCATTCTGTTCGATCGGTCACGATGTCGACCAGCACGTTGACTCGCTGCTCCTCGACGCCGAGAGCGGAGATCTTCGTGAAACCCCAGGGCTCGATCCGGCGCACGCGACCCGCGAGCGGTATTGGTCCGCCCCACTCGTCCAAGACGACTGCGGCGCCTGGAGCCACTTTCGGCGCCTCGGTGGTGAGTAATTCAATAATCACTTCCAAATTCCCAGGATCGCCAAACTCCACCAGCGGCGTGCCGACCACGACGGTTCCTCCGCTCTTTTGTTGAACGCGAAGAACGCGCCCCGCGATGGGAGCGCGAAGCAGCCACTCCGCTTCCCTCGCCGTGCTTCCCGCTTCGCGCGCACGGGCCAAGGCAGCCGAGGCAATATCGATGTCGTGCTGCGCCACGTGCGCATCGGCACGCGCGCTGTCGAGCTCGCGGCCGCCCATCTCGAAGGCCAATTCGTCGGATTCGAGCTTTGCCCGCGACACGGTATTCGATTCGGCCAGCTTGCGACTGCGCCCCAGTTCCAGCCGACTGAGTTCAAGCCCGACCTCCGCTTGCCTTACCCTCGCGTCCGAGCGCTCCTTAGTGGCCTGGGCTGACTCGACGCGGCGCCGCAACTCGAGTTCGGTGCGAGCATCGAGTAGCGCCGGTAATGCCGGATGCAGCCGTGCGATGACACTGCCGGCGACCACGTCATCACCCTCGCGCAACTCGATGCGCTCCAGCTCGCCGGCAAGCGGCGAGGAGACGAGGAAATGATCACGAATGCGGGTCTTCGCCTGCTCTTCGACGGTTTGCACGAAAGATCCACGAGTCACAGAGGCAATTTCCACTTCCACAGGCCGCGGAATCAGGGCCCACCCAATCAGTGCAGCCGCCAACGCCACCGCAACCGCCGCGATCAGGACGTTACGCCGACTCATCTTCCTACTCTCTCATCTTTAGTACGCCCACGAGGTCTAGCCGATCAATTCTTTGACGCACGATGAGCGCACTCATGGCGCCGGATGCGAGGGTCGTGAGAACGGCGATGACATAGGTCCTTGGCGCGATCACGATCGGAATACGGAATGTCTCGCTGTGCATCATGTCCGCGAGAAGCGCGGCCAAACGTCCGCCAAGCCAAAGGCCGGCGATGATACCCATGCTCACCTCGATCGCCAGTTCCCCAAGCAGAAACGTCGAAACCTCTCCGCGGCTGAATCCCAGTACCCGCAGACTCGCGAGTTCCCACGCGCGTTCAGCCAACGATACGCGCGCGCTGTTGTATACCACGCCCACCGCAATGGTCGCGGCGAACAGCGTGAAGATCGACGTAAATACCAGCACGTTGCGCGCCGAGGTTTCGCGGAAGCTTGCCAATGAATTCTCCTTGATGGAGACGGTGGCGACCGCCGGTATGGCCTTGATTCTCGCGAACAGCTCGTTCTGGTGCGTGCGATCGAGGCGGATATTGACTGCGCTGATCGAATCCGCCTCGCCCATTAGCCGGTTGAGTGCACGGATGTCCATGTAGCCCATCATCGAAAAGAGATCGTGGACCACACCGGCCACGCGAACGTCGCGATGAACGCGCGCACCCTCCAACATTTCTATCTGCACGGAGTCCCCGGGATATACACCCAGGCGCTCCGCGAGGCGGTCGGACAACATCAGACCCTCTTTCGGCATGTCGAGGGCCTTCTGGTGCACGTCGAGCATGCGGTGCAGGCGGGATTGCGCGCCAAGACCAATGAGCGCGGTTCGATATAGGTGTTGAGCCGATTGCAACTTCACGGCGACCGCTCGATACGGTTCGCTCCGGATCACGCCGGGCAGGCGTCCGATGTCGAAGCCAACCGTGCGCGAACGCGGCTCGATAAACGTGATCACAGCATCGCTGCGATCGGCGGCGTTGAATTGGACGTCGATCATGTAGTTGATTGCGTCCCACCAGAATGTCCCGGCAATGATCAGCGCCACGGCGGCGCCCACTCCAACCGCGGCGAGCCCCGAACGCAGGGGGCGGCGTTCGAGGTTACGCAGAATCATGCGCGCCGCAGTGGGAATCCACCGTACCTTTCCAAAACGCTCAATCAGCGACCTGCGGTAGCGCGGCGGCGCGGGAGGATGCATCGCCTGAGCTGGCGAGAGCTTGACGACTTTGTAGATCGCAAACAGCGCTCCGCCAAATCCCGCCCCCGTGCAAACGCCGGCTGCGATCCCAACAAGCTCCGGTTCGATACGGAAAGGCACGGCCGGAAAGTGAAAGAATTCTGTGTACAACCCTGTCATATAGCTGCCAAACCAGGCGCCGATAGCAATACCGACCCCTACCCCGCAGGCAACCACGATCGCGACGAACTCCAAGTAGTACCGAACAATCGCCCCATTCCCGTACCCGAGCGCTTTGAGCGCCGCAATCTGCTCGCGCTGGGTCGCGATCTGACGCCCCAGCACCACGTTCAACAGGAACGCCGCCACCCAGACAAAGAGCGACGGCATGACGGTCCCCAACACCCGTTGCTGATTCATCTCCTGCGATACGATTCGGTCGGAGGTTTGATCTCGGCGCCCGTAGGCACCGCGGCCTCCGTAGGGATGCAGCAAGGCATCCAGCTCGTTCAGAAGCTGCGGTTCGGACGCCAGCGGCGCGGCGATGACACTCAAGTGATTGAAAGCATCCTTCAAGTCGAACGAGTCGGCAAGGCGCTCCTCGTCAATCCAGAATACGCCGAAGCCCTTTGGATCCGGGAATGCGCCCCCGATGGAGGGGTTGATGTACTCGGGCGATAGGCCAATTCCAACGATCCTTAAGCGCTGGCGGTTTCCATTGAGCAGCACCGTGACGTCGTCGCCCGGTCCGAGGTGGCGCGCACTTGCGAACCCCTCATCGACAAGCGTCTCGAGCACGGCGCCGGACTCAATCATCCGGCCGCGTCGAATGTGCAGACGGTTCAACCGCGGTCCTACGCCCGTTCTGACACCCACCAAGCGCGCGATGAGCGGCTCGGGTACGCCGGGAAGGAGCAGTTGGCTGCTGGCCACGACGTTGGCTTCCAAGTCGACTACGCCGGAAATTCTTGCGGCCTGCTGCAATAGCGACTGCGGAGCGCGTTTGACCTCGACAAATATGTTCGCGAAGCGATAGTGCCCGTAAAAAGCGGCGCGCGCCTGTTGCAATGCATGAAAAGTGCCTAAGCTGCCAATGAAGCCGCCAGTCGCCGAGGCAATCACCAGCCCAATGGTCAGCACTTGACCTTTCATGCTCCAAAGGTCGCGGTACAATTTTCGATGCAGCATGCTCACCAGCTGAGCTCCACGGGTTTAGCCCTCGTCGAATTGCGTTCAACCCGGTGAATCCGGCCGTCCATCAAATACAATACCCGGTCGGCCATGCGGCCAATCACCGCGTTGTGGGTGATCACCACGGTGGTTGTGCCCAACTCCGCATTCACCCGTGCGATCGCCTCGAGCACCAGCCGACCCGTCTCGTGATCGAGTGCACCGGTCGGTTCATCGCAGAGCAGCAGTTCTGGCCGCTTGACGATCGCCCGGGCTATCGCGACTCGCTGCTGTTCGCCGCCCGACAGCTGGGCGGGAAAATGATCCAGCCGCGCGCTCAATCCAACCCATTTGAGCGCTTCCTCCGGGGGCATCGGATTTCTGGCAATCTCCGTGACGAGCGCGACGTTTTCGAGCACAGTGAGGCTCGGAATGAGATTGTAGAATTGGAAAACAAAACCCACGTGATCGCGTCTATAGCGGGTCAGCTCCGATTCGTTCGCGCGACTCAGATCGTGGTCGCGCCAACACGCCGAACCGCGGGTGGGGGTATCGAGGCCCCCCAGTATATTGAGCAACGTCGACTTGCCGCTGCCTGAGGGTCCCAGCAGCACCACAAACTCGGCTGCGTAGATATCCAGGTCCACCGCGGCCAACGCGTGAACGACTACCTCGCCCATGATGTAGTCTTTGGTCAGGCCCCGCGCGATAAGAACCGCTTGTCCCATGGATTTTGGCTCTTGCGGCTTCAACTCGGCCGCTTATCGGTCCGCGATTGCGGCGGGTGGAAACCCCGCCAGAGTCCGAACGGTTGCTCGAAATGACCCGCGAACCGCATCCTTGCGCAGGCTGTATCGAAGGTTGCGTTCCCGCAGCGTTTGCTGACGCCCGGCGTGTGCATAGCGATCGTGAAAGTGGCGGAAATTCTTCACGATCCCAGCCGCGGCTCGCAGTAGACGGGAAGCACGGTGAGGATCGGGTGGACCGGAGCGTTGATCCCGCCCCTCTTGCTCGACAGCCGAATGCCGATGCTTGTTTCCGCTACCGCGACACTGAGCTGATCACCGAGCGTGCGGTCTGCAAGATTTGCGGCGCAGATTTTTCGATGGCCGATTCGAAGGGACATAGTGCTGCGCATGTGGCGATCGACTCTGCGAAGCGTCACATCCACCGCCGCGATGCGCTATCCGGAAAGCTACCTACTTGCATACTCACGACCACGAACGGTTCCTCCAACGGAGATCGACTCAATCTTCGTTCCCCTGACTAGCGCCTGCGATGAGGCCGCCTGCATCGACGCCAGCCGCGGACGGCAAGATTAAGAGAGACCCAGCCAGCCAATGCGGAGATCGGCCAGGCGATCGCTGTTGGCCACAGGACTCCTATCGCGGCCAGTGCCGCAAGCACCAGCGCCCCGGTCAGCAGCGGACCGCCGGTTAGATCCACGAGCACTCGAGGGTTACCGAGTGCGGCCCCGACGCTGTTCGCAATTCGCAGCGCGCCGGCCGCCGCGCGACTGGTACTGCCGCCGGCGTGGCGGACTCTAGGCGGCCGCGCAGCGGTATCGCGAATTCGCTCGCTGCGTCGATATCGACGCGGCGCCAACACGATTTCGGTGGCGTTCTGCAGATCGCGTTCATACTGGGCAGCAAGCACGCCCGCGAAACCGGCGTCCTCAACGGCCACGTCGATTTCGAGATTGCCCAGCCAGCTGGAGATATTCAGATTGGACGAACCCACCCGAGCCCACCGTCCGTCAGCGACCGCTGTCTTTGCATGCAGCATCGAACCATTCCACTCGAACACTCGAATGCCGGCCTTTAACAGCGGCCGATAGCCCGTGCGCGACATGCCGGCTACCAGCGGAATATCGCTGCTGCCCGGCACCAACATGCGAACGTCAACGCCATCGCGCGACGCCGAGACCAGCGCCTGCACATACGGCATCATAGCCACGAAATACGCATCGGTGAGCCACAGCGTGGTTCGGGCCATCGAGGCGATAAGTTGATCGAGCCGGTACAAGCTTGCATAGGGCGGCTGCGCGGCAATCACCCGCAATGCCACCGCGCCCGCGGGTTTGATCGATTCTGCACTTGGTGCCAAGCCGACCAGCGGCGGTCCCAAGCTGGCCCAACTCTGCGCAAATGCAGCCTCCATTTCCGCCACCGCAGGGCCGCGCACCGCGACGCCGGTATCGCGCCACGGCGGTACGTTGCGCGCCGGGTTGCCGAGCCATTTTGCGCTGATGCACACGCCGGACAGGGAGCCGTAGATCCCGTCGACCACCAGTAATTTACGGTGATCGCGGCTGATCCAGCCAAATGCCTCGCCCAACCGCGGCGGATTGAATACCCTCACCATCCCGCCGGCGGAACGTAAGGGGGTCCAAAAGCGGCCACGCGACTGAGAGAGGCAGCCGAGCCAGTCCACGACCACCGCGACGATGAGGCCGGCCCTCGCGCGTTCCACCAGCGCATCCCGAAACTCGCAGCCGACCTCGTCATCGCGGATCATGTAATTCTCGAGCAGTACACGTCGTCGAGCCCCGCGGATCGCCTTCAGCCATGCATCGTAGTGTGCAGCGGCGTCAATCAGCAGCTCCAGAGCATTGCCGCCGACAAGAGGGGCGCCGGCGGCACGGCTGAAGACCTGCTCGGCCAGAAACCGAAACGGGGGCGTGCCGGTCGGCGGTATCGCAGATATGCCTCGAGCGTCGGTCATGTCGAGTCGCTTTTCACGCCGCGCCACGCACTTCGATCGGAATGGCCGCGAGCCGGCGCAGCAACGCGCGGCGCCTCGCGAGCGGCCACCAGTCGTAGAGCAACACCTCCGTTGGTCGCCACATTGCGACCGAACCCAGGATGAGCAGACCCTCTCTGATCAGCGCCGGATCCCAGAGCGAAGCACTGACGGTCAATGCGCGTCCTAGCGCAAGGCAAACGGACAAAAACAAAATTCCAATCGCGAAGCTCGCGGCACCGTACCGCAGCAGGCGCAACACGTCCGCGCGCGCCTGTCGTTCCCGGTAGGTAAAATAATTGTGCACGGCGTCCGGTAAGGAGCCCGCTGCGTCGCTTTCCGCCTCGGCCGCCGGCAAGTACACAATGAGCCGAAGAGGCCGGTGCGAGCCGGCTTCGCGGCAGGCCTCGATGAGGTAGGCCTCTGCGCCCTCGTCCAGATCCTTCTCGCGGAACGGCGCGGGATCAAGCGTGTGGAACAGCTGGCGAATTTCGCGCAGCCGAATCTCGATGAGGGTATGGTCGCCCTCGCGCCTGTACGCGGATTCCGAGGACTTAGACACCATCGTTACTTTCTCCGAATAGTCTCCAGCCCGACGCGCGAGAAGCGCTGCCGCAGTACATCGCGCCCGGAATCTGCCCGAAGGCTGCGCGTGGGCATATCTTATATGCTCGAGTCATACTCGCATAGGACACATCAACCGTCCGCGGAGAAGCGCCTCTATCGCCATGACGCATAAGAATTCATCGATGATCAGGAGGATTTCGAGGAAGCTTTCTCCGAACGCGCGACAGCAGATTCCGAGTAGCATATGGGTCAGCGTTGTAGTCAACGTATTGCTCGCGACCTCCCAAGTGCCCGTATGGATCGCATCAGAATCGCAGGCTTTGATTGCCCGCTACCACAGTTTGACCAAATACATATGTATTTTCCCTAACCGTGAGACACGGATCTTTCGGTTAGTATGTTCAGTATGCAAATATCCCATGCGCTCGACGAAGATCTCAATCCCGGGACAAGCCGTGGCGCTGCCAAATTGAGCGCCGTCTGGAAGGACGCAGGCGCGAACCGTATGTCACGTCTGGGCGAGTCGGGACCAGCGCCTGATCTGACACTGAGAGATCGCGAAGTAAGCTTCACGGCGCCCCGCCGTAGGGATTGGTGTCGCCATTCATGAACGGAGCGCGCTCACGTCGGACTCTAACCTCCGCGTATCGGCGCGCATCGATGATTGGATGCCTCGCTCTGCTCTCGCTCTACGGTTGCGCTTCGATGAAGTCCACTTCAACGAGTGCGAGGCCGGCCGGCGCACAAGTCGCGGTGCCAACGGATTCCAAACAGCAATCAACCGCTGCGCCTCCACCTGCGGCATCGCCAAATCAACTCGTCGCGTCGAGCGTCGACGATACCGGTCCGAGTTCCACGACGAGTGTCGGGCATCCGGCCCCCGCGGCTACCCCGCCAGTGCCGGGCCCCGCGACAAGCTCAAATCCCGTGAAAACCAAGTCGCCTGCTGGCGAACGACCGGTCCAACAATCCGACGCAGCAGCTCATGAGCCTCGACCACCGCCTGCGCTGGCGACGCCGCCGAACAAGACGCCCGCGGCGCCGGCGCTCGATCTGACCGACTTAGAACAACGCCTCCGGGATACCCGCGCAATCGGCGTTTTCACGAAACTCTCGTTGAAGAATCAGGTTGACGATCTGCTCAAACAGTTTCGGGCTCAATACAGAGGATCTAACAAACACCCGTCCCCGGAATTGCGACAGCGGTATGATCTGTTGATTATCAAGGTGCTCAGTCTGCTGCAGGATAGCGACCCACAGCTTGCGGCAGCAATCTCGTCTTCGCGGGAGGCAATCTGGGGAATTCTCGCAGATCCGGACAAATTCGAGAAAATTTAGTGGGTACATAAGGAATCACCATGCGTCCATGTATATCCGTTCTCACCGTTCTCACAGTGACAGTGGTCACTCTGTTTAGCGCAGTCCCCCTGCTTGCCGCAGATGACGCCTCGTTTGGCAAGGATCTCATGGCCACTATCGCCTTGCACGGGTTGCCTTGCGATAAGGTAATTGAAGCTAAACGCAATGGAGACAGCGATTACACGGCCACATGCAAAGACGGAAATCGCTATCACGTGTTCGTGAACGCGCAAGGGCGGGTTATCGTGCAAAAACTATAGTCTCCGGGTCGGGCTGGCGAAGCCGCTGCTCAGGCGTTCACTGATTGAAGATCCTTATGCGCCAGATCACCGGCACGCTCGAACGGTTCTGAATATGGCGGCAGCAAGACCACAAGCCCGTGGCGCGATCGCGGCGGCGCCGACTTCAACCTACGGACATCGGCATGATTAGGAGCGAAACGGCTGAGCCCCCCGGCTTGTCGGAGCAAGAGGCGGCCGCGCGGCTGGCGGCAGATGGCGCGAACGAGCTTCCGCGGCACGGTCGACGAAACATCCCTCGAATCGCGATCGAGGTCCTCCGCGAACCAATGTTCCAATTGCTGATCATCGCCGGCTTGATCTATCTGTCGATCGGCGATCGCAACGAGGCCCTGATTCTGTTGGCGTTTGCGGTGGTTAATGTGCTGATCGCCGTGTACCAAGAGAACAAAACCGAACGGGTCCTTGAAGCGCTCAGAGATCTCACGAGTCCTCGCGCCCTCGTGATCCGCAGCGGCGAGCGCCGCCGGATACCGGGGCGGGAGCTTGTGCGCGGCGATGTGATCGTTTTGAACGAGGGCGACCGAGTTCCAGCCGACGCGGTCGTCCTGGGCGGTGTCGGCCTCGAGGCGGACGAGTCTCTTCTGACCGGTGAAGCGGTTCCGGTACGTAAGGTTGCCTGGAACGGTGCGCCAATCGCGGCCCGGCCCGGCGGCGACGATCTTCCTCTGATTTATTCCGGCTCAATGCTGGTGAAGGGTCATGGTACGGCCGAGGTGCGATACACCGGGATGGCCACCGAAATAGGAAAGATCGGCAAGGCACTTGGCGAGGTACCGACTGAGCCGACGCTCCTGCACATCCAAGTCAGGCGCTTGGTCAAAACCGTCGCCGTAATCGCTGTTGTCCTGAGTGCGGCCGTCCTCGTCCTTTATGTCGCGTATCGAGGATCATGGCTACATGGCGTATTGGCGGCCATCACCTTGGCCATGGCGCTGCTGCCACAAGAATTCCCACTCGTGCTCACTGTATTTTTGGTGATGGGGGCTTGGCGGATAGCCCAGAGGCGCGTACTGACAAGACGAACAACTGCAATCGAGGCGCTTGGTGCGGCGAGCGTCCTGTGCACCGACAAGACTGGGACGCTGACTTTGAATCGCATGACCGTTGCCGCGCTTCTGGTGGAAGGCCAGCTGCATAAAATCGCCTACGATCGGGAACCGGAGCTACCGGAGAAATTTCACACATTGGTTGAATACTCGATTCTCGCGAGTGACCGCGCTCCCTTCGATCCGATGGAGAGGGCATTCCTCGAACTTGGCGAGCACTATCTCGCGCAGACCGAACACTTTCATAATGACTGGGCGCTTGCACACGAGTATGCGCTCGGGCGGGATATCTTGGCGATGTCGCATGTCTGGAAGGCGACCGATCGAACCGAATTCGTAGTGGCAGCCAAGGGCGCGCCCGAGGCAATTGCGGATCTTTGCCATCTCGATGAGATACGGCACGCCGCTCTTCGCCAATCGGTTGCGCAAATGGCCGCCCAAGGGCTGAGAGTGCTCGCCGTGGCCAAGTCTTCTTTCGGCAGTCCGGAGTGGCCCGCGACACAGCATGATTTTGTTTTCGAGCTCGTGGGACTGATCGGGCTCATTGATCCGTTGCGGCCGGGCGTGCAGAGCGCCATTGCAGAAGCGACGGCGGCCGGAATCAGGGTCGCGATGATTACAGGCGACCATCCCGTGACGGCGCTTGCGATCGCACGAGAATCAGGGCTGACAAGCGACGGCTCCGTCATCACGGGCGATGAACTCGCAAACATGACGGAAACCGAGCTCCGCGAACGACTGGCGGCGGCGCGCATTTTCGCTCGCATCATGCCGGAGCAAAAGCTGCGCTTGGTGCAGGCATTCAAGGCGAACGGCGAAATAGTCGCCATGACGGGGGATGGCGTGAATGACGCGCCGGCGCTCAAGGCAGCCAATATAGGCATTGCCATGGGAGGTCGCGGTACGGACGTGGCAAGAGAGGCCGCCGCCCTGGTGTTGCTCGATGACGATTTCGCTTCGATCATTGAGGCCATTCGCTTGGGACGGAGAATCTACGATAATCTCCGCAAGGCGATGGCCTACATCCTCGCGGTACACGTACCGATCGCCGGACTGTCTCTGATTCCACTGGCGTTCGGTTGGCCGCTCGTATTTACGCCAGTCCACATCGTGTTCCTAGAAATGGTGATAGACCCGGTTTCCTCGATCGTCTTCGAGGCGGAAGCTTCCGAGGGCCGCGTGATGCAACGTCGGCCGCGAAACCCCAAAAGCCCGCTCCTGTCGCCTTGGCTTATTGCGGGTGCTCTTCTGCAAGGAGGGATCGCTTTGCTCGGAACCATGGCGGTCTACATCACGGCACGGGGCCGAAATCTGCCTGAGGCGGAGGCACGGGCGCTCGTCTTCGTCACGCTGGTGGTAACGAATTTTGCGTTGATCTTCACGAATCGTGCGACAGGCTTCGCAATCGTTGACCTGGTACGACGGCCGAACTTGATACTATGGGGCGTGGTGACCGTCACATCGGCTATCTTGCTGATCGTGCTGCTCACTCCCGCGCTCAGATCAATCTTTTTGTTCGGTCCGCTTCATGGCGATGACTTGACCTTATGCGCCGTAGGCGGCGCCATCGTCCTTGCGGTGCTCGAGTTAGCCAAATGGGTTGGCGGCAAGCTTGGAAATCAGGTTTAGCAGGATTACGCTCAGGTCACGCTTGCTTTGCGCGAACCGGCGCAGGGAACCAAATCCGTCTGCCTTGCATCAATGGGCGGCGCCCGCTAACCGGCGCCGTTCAAAGTCCAGCGGAGGTGACTGATGATATTGAGCGAATGCATGCCGCAGTCCGCTATGGCGTCATAACGGGTGTACTATCCGTTTTTCCGTTCTTGGGGACAACCCTTGTTTGAGGTACGCTCAGCGCCAATTTGCTTATCACTGGTCACATCTGCATTGGCGTCATTCTTTTGCTGTGGGGCAGGTTGCTGATGCAGCCAGCCGGCACTGAGTTGCGCCAGCTACGTATCGGCAACGCCACTCGCGTTTTTTTATCATCGTGATGTTCGGCGTCATCGGCAGCATTGCGGCCGGGGGATTCGTCGGAATCTACGTCGGGCCAATCGTATTGGCAATTGGACTGTCGATTTGGCGCAGCTGGACCAGGGAGACGAAGCGTGATTTTTGCGGCGGCGAGATTCGGGATTTGGGGGTAAAAGGTGTCTAGCCGACAATTGCGTGCCGCACAGGGAGCAATGGAGGTCGAGGATGACAAATAGTTCCGCCGCGGCACGGAGCGCTGCGTTCGCGGCGCGCTGCTTCAAGATCAGTCGAATGATTCACTGGCTAACGGTCACGCTGGTGTGCGGGCTGGTGTTGACGGCGTTGTTTGGAGGCATCGATCCCCATGGACCTGGTAATAGTGCCTTTCTGTGGCATAGCTCGATGGGAATCGTCGTTTATCTGCTGTCGATTTCAAGGGTTCTTTTATGGCTTATCTATCGGCCGACGGCACATACGGCCGATGCATCGGGGGACGACAAAGAGGCGCATCGCGGATCGCATGTCGCCTTTTACGCGTTGCTGCTTGCGCTACCGATATCAGGCTGGTTTCTCGCGTCCGAGGAAGGGGCGTCCGCACACTTGCTTGGAATTCCCGCACTTCCGCAGTGGTACTTTCACGCGGTGACACAGGAATCGACCGCCAATCGAGAAACGATTGTTCATGAAACGACGCCGAGCGACACATCCGTCGTCACCTATTTGGCTCGGATTCATGCGACGCTCGCCGCCGCCCTATCCGTCGTAGTCGCTATTCATATTTTCATGGTGATTCGAGACCGCGTGCGACGCCGCAATCAGCGGCGCAGTGGAATGCGCAAGCGCGACGGAGAAGAAACCCCCTAGATTTTCCGCTACGCTGGCACGCCTCACCTCCACACCGATTCCTGTCAACATGGAGCACTTACTCCCGCTGCTGTACTTGATGCTTCCCGCCTATCTGGCAAACATGGCGCCGCCGTTCACGCGCTTCTGGCGCGGTTGGAACCGCCCGATCAACCGCAGGCGGCTGGGTGAACACAAGACTGTGATGGGATTCTTCGCTGGCCTCACGGTCGCCGTGGCGACCACGTTTGTGCAATCCAAAATTCACTGGCACGAGGATCTGCTGCACTATTCCCGCTGGCCGCTTTTAGGCACGGCGTTTGGCTTTGGCGCAATGGGTGGCGACGCCCTCAAAAGCTATCTGAAACGGCTGGCGGGGATACCGCCGGGATGCCCGTGGATCCCCATGGACCAATTGGATTTTGTCATGGGCTCGCTATTGCTGATCGTTCCATTTGCGAATGTCGGCTGGTCGGATATTGCGGTGATCCTGGTGGTCTCCTTCATGGGCGATATTGCGGTCAACCATTTGTCCTATGCGCTCGGCATTCGCGAAACCAAATGGTAGGCGCGCGCCCTATTCGTCCCCCAGGGATTCGAGCATGACTAGGAAATCAACCGCTGTACTGCCAAAACGCCCAATCGGCGCGGGCAATAAACTCCTGAATATCCGCGTTTCGCCGCTGGTGGTGGATATTGCAGCAATGGACTTGGCGCAGGTCTATGCGCATCTGAACACCCGCGCCGAGGGGTTATCGGCAGAAGAAGCCGAGGCACGTCTCGAGCGATACGGTCCCAACATACTCGCCAAGGATCAGCGCCCCGGATTCGGCAAGCTGCTCTGGCATGCTCTGCGCAACCCGCTGGTGATTCTGCTCGCGGTGCTGGCGACGATTTCCTTCGCGACGGGCGATGTCCGTGCCGGGCTCATGATGATATCCATGATCGTCCTGAGCGTCGGACTGAAGCTGGTGCAGGAAGCGAAGGCCAATGACGCGGCCGGAAGGCTAAAATCGATGATCTCGGTAACGGCTACCGTATTGCGCAGCGGCGCACCTCAGGAGATCCCTGTCGCACGCTTGGTTCCGGGCGATGTGGTGCGGCTCGCCGCGGGCGACATGATCCCCGGCGACGTGCGCCTAGTCCAAGCCAAGGATCTATTCGTAATCCAAGGGGCGCTCACCGGCGAGAGCCTCCCGGTGGAGAAGCATCCTGACGTGAAGGATGCCGCGCAAGCGCCAAGCGCGGGCATCACAATCGACACCATCGCGTTTCTTGGCACCAGCGTCGAAAGCGGTTCGGCCACCGCGGTGGTCGTGGCGACAGGCGGGAACACCTACCTCGGCAGCATGGCCGCATCGCTGCAGGAGCAGCAGACTGAGACGGCGTTCGATCGCGGCATCTCAAAGTTCACCTGGCTGATGCTGCGCTTCATGGCGGTCATGGTGCCGTTGGTATTTGTGATCAACGGTGTGACCAAAGGGAATTGGCTGCAGGCATTCTTTTTCGCGCTGGCGGTGGCCGTTGGCCTGACGCCGGAAATGCTGCCGATGATCGTAACCGTGTGCCTATCCAATGGCGCGGTGGCGATGGGGCGCAAGAAGGTCATCGTCAAACGGATCAACGCGATCCAAAACTTAGGCGCGATGGACGTGCTGTGCGCCGATAAGACCGGAACGCTGACGTGGGACCGGGTCATTCTCGAGCGCCACTGCAACGTGATGCTGCGCGAGGACGACGACGTGCTGGCGCTCGCGTACTTAAACAGCCACTTTCAAACCGGCCTGAAGAATGTCCTCGACCGCGCGGTGCTGGCGCATACCGAGACGCATGTGCAAGCCAAGATCCCCGAATACGCCAAGGTCGACGAAATCCCGTTCGATTTCCAACGCCGTATCATGTCGGTCGTTGTCCGCACGCCGTCGGAAAAGGACCTCATCATCTCCAAGGGAGCTCCGGAGTCCATCTTTCCCAAGTGCGGCAACTTCGAACTCAACGGCGAGCTTCTGCCCATGGATCATCCGCACATCGAGGATCTAAGGAAGGAGTACGACTTGCTGAGTACCGATGGCTTTCGCGTGCTGGCCATCGCAACCAAGGAAGTGGCGCCTCGTGGAACGATCACTGGTGACGCCACGCCATACGGTAAGGCGGACGAGTGCGACCTGATCCTTCGGGGCTACGTGGCGTTCTTGGATCCGCCGAAAGAGGGCGCAGCCGCAGCGATCGACGTGCTGCAGCGGCACGGTGTGTCCGTCAAAGTCGTAACGGGTGACAACGAACTGGTGGCCTGCAAGATATGCAAGGAGGTGGGGCTGTCCACCGAGTTCGTCTTGCTGGGCGACGAGGTCGAGAAGATGAGCGCCGAACAGCTGGCCGACGCGGCCGACAAAGCCACGCTGTTTGCCCGCGTTTCACCGGCTCACAAGCAGCGAATCATCGAGGCGCTGCAATCGCGCAATCATACGGTTGGCTTCATGGGAGACGGCATCAACGACGCACCGGCCCTTCATGCCGCCGACGTGGGGATCAGCGTTGACAACGCGGTGGACATCGCCAAGGAGTCGGCGGATATGATTCTGTTGGAGAAGTCGCTGCTCGTGCTGGATGAGGGCGTGATCGAGGGGCGCAAAGTCTTCTCCAACATCATCAAGTACGTCCGCATGGGGGCATCGAGCAACTTCGGCAATATGTTCAGCGTACTCGGGGCCAGCGTATTCGTACCTTTCCTTCCGATGCTGCCGGTGCAGATACTGGCGAACAATTTGCTCTACGACATCGGCCAGACCACGATTCCCACCGATGCCGTGGACCCCGAACGGCTGGTCGCACCGCGCCGATGGGATCTGGCGGAGCTCACCCGGTTCGTCCTGTTCATCGGTCCATGCTCGTCCATTTTCGATTACACCACCTATCTCATGATGCTATACATATTCGACTGCTGGAACGTCTCCACTGCGCAAGCCGCCGCGCACAGCGCCAGTCTTTTCCAAACCGGCTGGTTCGTCGAGAGCCTGTTGACACAGACGCTCATCATCCACGTCATCCGCACCAACAAGATTCCATTTGTGCAGAGCCGGTCATCATGGCCGGTGTTGGTCACCAGCTTGGCTATCATGGCGGTTGGAATCGGCATTCCGTTCTCGCCCTTGGGGCCCTACCTGGGTTTTTCCAGACTGCCGCCGCAGTACTGGCCGCTCCTTGCGGCGACGCTGCTGTGCTACGTATTGCTGACGCAAGGCGTCAAGATGTGGCTGCTGCGCCATAAATGGATCTGACCGGCACAATCCGCATCCGACCAGCGTTTCGGATCGGACCGGCACCTTACCCCGGTGGGTCTTTGATTGCCGGCGGCGCATATTATCCGTCGCTAGGTACGCTAGCGAACAGATCGCGGCGTGTGCACCGAGTAAATTTTTCAGACGTATGAGACAGGGGGAAATGGCGGCAGTTGCATCAGCAGCACACAACCGGTCCCGCTCGCCAGGTGAGTGGAAAATGAATGACAAATCAGTCGACTTCGAGGCGCGGATTGACGGCGCCTGACAGCTCGGAGAATAGAAATGCACTACACAATAGCGGTAGTTTTGGTAGTTCTGTGGCTGGAGTTTACACGGGCCCTTGCACCGATTTACCGGTGATATAGTATTTGAATGCAGCCGCGCTCCACCCCGCTCGTCGACATCGGCATGTGGTGGCTCGAACATCACCGCGAGCAGGCTCTATGGTGGTACGACAAGTTGTTCATGCCGCTCGCCTCGCGTTTCCAGAAGGCATTGAATCTTGCCCCCGGAATGATCGCGCCGGATGCCGTCGATGAGATTCTGCTCGTCTGCCGCCGGCATAGTTCGCGCGATTCACTCCGCGGTCCGACCGCGCCGGTTCGGCCGCAATGAGCAGTCCGACTTCATTGGGCGTGGAATATCGCTCGCGGGCGCAGTTGCCGCCGCGTTGGGACTTATGGTGGGACAGCGTTTTGGGCTTGGCGCATTTTGGTTCACGGCCCATCGCCAGATCCCCGGAGCAAATCCCGGTTTCAGAATTGACCATTGCGCCCCTGGCTGCCGCGGACGGCGTGTGCGAAGTCTGGCGCGCCGACGGACCCAAGACGAGTGGCCGCATCGGGGCGGTGCAATACCGCGCCAGCGAGCAGCTGCTTTATGGGTGCATCTCGGTACCGGAGAGCATCGTGGTGAGCGGCGGCCCAGACTACGAACACAGTCCATTGGAGCTGGCGACGATTCGTGCTTACACAGACATCTTTGCCGCGCTCGACGCATTGGAGTATCCGCAGCTGGTGCGCATATGGAATTATGTATCCTCTATAAACGAATATGCGGTCGATGGAGAACGCTACTGGCAGTTCAATAAGGCACGCCAAGAGAGTTTCCTCTCCCGGAAGCTACCCATTGTCGACACCGTACCGGCAGGGTCCGCGTTAGGCACTCCCACCGGAAACCCACTGATCATCTATTTCCTCGCCAGTCGCGCTGCGATGCAAGCCATTGAGAATCCGCGGCAAGTGAGCGCCTATCATTATCCATCACAGTACGGACCAAAGAGTCCGACCTTTTCGCGTGCCGCACTGCTGAGGGAACCGGCGGGAGACACATTGTTGGTTTCGGGAACGGCCAGCATAGTGGGTCACGAGTCCGTGCATACCGACGATGTCGCGGCGCAGACTCGCGAAACCATCGCGAACATCAAGGTACTGATTACCGAAGCCAATCGGCTAAGCCGAGATCCACGCCACGCCGCGGACATGCTTGCGTACAAGGTGTATGTGCGTAATCCGCAGCACCTGCCGACCATCGCGGCCGAGTTGCGTGCGGCCGTTGGTGGTCGGGCGACGGTCACGTACTTGCACGCCGATGTGTGCCGCCGCGAATTATTGGTTGAAATCGAAGCCGCAAGCTCTACTGCGGCGCTTTGAATTCGATGCCGAAGCCGCGGTGCGGCTGTCCTGGTTCGGTGTCATGCCGGTGAACGGCTTAAGAGCGCTTCATAAGGCGCTGATGCGCCCGCTTGCGCAGCGGATCCCCGTTCGCTCCGATTAGAAATCGCAGTAGGACAGCGATAATCGGCGGCGGCCGCCCCCCGATGCGGCCCGCCCTTTGTCATGTAAGTGCTGGATTGTCATTGATATTTATGCGCTAATCCCGGTCACGCTTGGACATCGGCTTGGCCGAAAAGGCGGTCAAATGCCGGCGCCTGCTTACCTGCGTGAGGGTGATAACTGATTGATTGCGCGAATGATTAGTTGCGCCTCGGGACGGATTACTCGGCGCTTCGGCCGCCCAGGATGCTCGGGCTTTCTCGCCCGCGCCGCCATTGATGTCAAGCGCAAGCCGGCGGCCGAGTGGGCTTTTTTTGCGCACCTAGTATCGTTGCGGGCTTGCCCCAATCGCGACGCGCATCCGATTCCGCAGCCGGCAGCCTGCCTCTTGGTGATATCTTCGCATTGACATCCCGGGAGCGTGTCGCCTCGCGTGATTGCGGAGGCAAGAAGAGTAAAGATGACCGAGATCTGGACGAAGTGGGAGGGCGAGGTTATTAGCGGAGCTTTTCCGCTGCGCCACTTTTTGAGCGGCTCGGATCACAGCGGAGTATTCCTAACCCAAGATAATGCACAAAATATTGCCAATGCCGCGATAAAGATCATTCCGACTGATCCGGCACATACACTGGCGCAGCTCTCGCTGTGGAGGGCGGCTGCCGCCCTTTCGCATCCTCACCTGATTCGCCTTCTCGACGCGGGTCGTTGCCAGCTCGGGGGTCAGCAATTTCTCTATGTCGTGATGGAATATGCCGAGGAGACTCTTGCTCAGATCCTGCCCCGCCGAGCCCTCACTCCCGACGAAGTACGGGATATGCTGCGTCCCACCCTCGATGCCTTGGGTTTCCTTCACCGCAAGAACTTGGTGCATGGCCAGCTGAAGCCGACCAACTTTCTGGTTGTCGATGATCAACTGAAACTGGCGAGTGACACCATCCGTCCCGCCGGCGCATCCAGGGCAGGCATCGCCAAGCCTTCCCTGTACGATCCCCCAGAAGCAATAAAAAATGGCAGGATCTCCGCCGCCGGCGACATTTGGGCTCTCGGCATAACCCTGGTTGAGGCTCTCACCCAGTACCCTCCCGTGTGGCCAGATGAACGATCCGAGATCGCCTCCTTGCCCGCCAGTCTTCCTCCAGCATTCGTGGAAACTATAGGGCGCTGCTTGAGTCGCAACCCCGCCGACCGTCCCACGGTTACCGACCTCGAAGTAAGGTTCAATCCAGCGCCACAGGCGCCCGCGCCTTCGAGTCCTGAGCCCGTCGATCGCAGAGCAGCCGGCGAAACCGCTTATCCAAAAAAGTCGCCCAAAAAGCGATTGTTCGCCTCGATTGTCGCTGTGCTCCTCATATTATTGGCCGCTGTTTGGACTGGCTTGCGCCTGTTTCAGAGCGATTCCCGCTCGCAGCAACCCGCCTCACGTACTTCGTCCAACGCGGACTCGATAGAGGCCAAACCCGCACTCTCGGGCCCTGCTTCTCATCCGGCCGATCGACCCGCACGACCGATGACGGACACTCCACCCGCCGTGCTCCATAAAGAAATGCCCGACGTTCCGCGCAGCGCAGGTAGCACGATTCACGGCCATATCATTGTCGCAGTTCGCGTGACCGTCGATAGCTCAGGTAATGTCGTCGACGAGACCTTGGAAAATCCAGGCCCCAGCAAATATTTCGCCCGTTTGGCAACCGCTGCCGCCAAAAAATGGAAGTTCGCTCCAGCAGACAATCGGGATTCTCGAGAGTGGTTAGTGCGGTTCGAGTTCAGCCGCGACGGCACCACCGGATACGCCGCCACCCCGCGGCCCTAACCATATCGGTCGATATTCCGAGTCACGTTTTCAGCCTCGGTCCAGACTTGCCGAAGATTGAACCGCGAATTGGTGCTGTCGGCCAATCGCCGTCACTGCCACCCCCGAATTGACCGCCATTTAGCTGACGCATCACGCACGCAGTAGACCAAACGAAGGCCTGAATGCGGCTTACTTGCAGCGCCGCGGGCGCGCACGAGCTTTTTTTTAAAAGTCGGCCTGCCGAGCGCTAAGTGGAACTACGCATATCGCTTGAGCCGCATGCGGAGTATGAGTTGCCATCGGTAGGCATGTTATTCGCCTAGATCGGGGATCACCAAGGAGAGGGGGAATTCAGATGGACGCGCTCGTTTGGTATGAAATTGCTGGAATTTTTGGGTTTTTCATATTGGTCTTCGTTTCGGATTACATATTCTCGCACAGCAAATAGGGCGATCGACAGGCGACGAGCGATGCGCTGCGGATAGTCTGACGCATGCTCGCCGCGCTCCACGGCCGCACGGTAGACTCTGCACTCGCGCGCGAGCACACGACATATGGCGATGCGCGTGCGTTCGGAATCGCGTAGAACTGCGCCTTTCAAGGCGAATTGGATCAAGGCCTTAGGTGGCTAGATCGCCCCTATACGCAGCGCGACGCCGAACTCGATGATGGAATAAAGCTGATCCGGATTCTGCGCGCTGAAAGACCGCAATTGGGAAGAAGTTGGGTGCGCACTTCATGGAGCGATCTCAGGCTCGACGAGTTTGCCCAAGTTTCGCAGCGACTCCTGCCAACCCAGGTAGCAGGCTTCGACTGGAATGACATCCGGCAGGCCTTCCTGCACGATGTTGACTTCAGTGCCGAGCGAGACTCTCTTCAGCATCACCGTCACTTGAATCTCGCCGGGCAAGTTCGGGTCCTCGAACTTGTCGGTGTAGCGCAAGCGCTCGTTGGGGACGAGCTCGACATACTGGCCGCCGAACGAGTGGCCATGGCCGGTGGTGAAATTCCGAAAGGACAGCCTGTAAGAGCCACCGACCTTCGGGTCCATGTGATGCACGGTGCAGGTGAAGCCATTCGGCGGAAGCCACTTGGCCATCGCGTCTGGCTCGATGAACGCGCGATAGACCTTCTCGGGTTTCGTGGCCAAGACTCGATGAAGTCGCACGGTGTTGGGCATGGTCAGCTCTCCTCGGGTTTCGCGTTCCGCATTTGTAGCAATCACAGCTCGATGATGAAGCGCGGGCAGACAGGCTCGGGCCAACCCGCGCGCTCTTCGCCCCTAAGCGCCTGGAATGGGCAGCACGGGCATGATCTCGACCGAATCGCCGGGGAAAATGGAAAAGTGCGGATGCCTCTCGAAGAGCTTGGCGGCCGCCTCGTGCGAATCCGCGCGCACAACCGTGAAAGCACCCATGTCATTGCTGCTATCGTCGATCCCACGTTGCGTGACTTTCTTGGTTTTCCCTAATGGTCCGCCCATGCTGACGATGGCGGCGTGATGTTTCTCGACCCACGCCTTCCAGGCCGCCATGCCTTCTCGTTCCTTCGCACGGCGATCGCCTTCGGGAAGGGCGTCCCAAGCCGCGCGTCGCGGGCTGGTTTTGCTGCCAAGAAACACTGCGAGGTAGGTATTGCCCGTGCTCATGAGGACTCCTTTCTTTTGTGCCTTGCGGGTTGGAATAACAACTCGATATAACGATGCAAGTGATCGATGCTCGCAGCCGCGATACTCGTGCCGCCCTTGGCCTTCGCCATAATGAAAGCCCCTTGCAGAACTGCTTGTGTATGCAGCGCCAGGCTCGCGGCCGTCCAGGGGGCGCGAATCCGATGGCGCTTCATCGCCTCCCTGATGTCCGCTTCAACCTTGGCGGCGTGACCGCTGATGCTCGCCTCGCACGCCTCGCGGATGTCGGGGTTGGTGCCATAGATCTCCTGCACCATCGTTCCGACGAAACAGGTGAACCCGGCGATTTCCCCTTTGAGGATCGCTTTGCGGAAATCGAGGTAGCCCAAGACCCGATCGAGAGGGTCGCTGCGCTGGTGGTACGGTGCAGTCTCGAAAAAGGCCCCCGTGATCTCGGACCAGTGATTCGCCGCAGCGACCGCTAGCGCGCCTTTGCTCTTGAAGTGATGAAAGAACGCACCTTTGGTGACGCCGGCTTGGGTGCAGAGCTGGTCGACCGAGGTGGCCGAATAGCCTTTCTCGCGTATCAGTGAAAGGGCTGCATCCAGCAGCTTCTGCCGAACCCCCGCCTTTGGCGGCGGTGATGTGATTCCGCGGTCCATATTTCAATGCTACCAACCGGTCGGTATGTTGTCTAGACCGGCCCCGGCGGAATGCTGCGCTTGAGCGCTGCAGATGGCCGCCATGCCGTCGCTGACCGGCCGCAACCGGACGCTCCGGCGCCTGATCTGCCTGCTCCAAAGGCGACGTTCGTCCCGGTCGGCGACGAGTGCCCGCCAATCGCCGATTCGCGCTAGGAGCATCTGCCAACTCGCGTAAGGCTGCGGTAAGCACCAACGCATATCCTTGAATCCGTGCGGAATGATCATGAAGACGCCAGACAAAATCGCGGACAATCTCCACCCACTGACACTCACCCCCTTGCAGCATGATGTGTGTTCAATGCTCAGGGAAGGGTTCTCGCTGAGTGAGACTGCACGTCGTCTGAGAATATCGGCCTCAACCCTCGGCGGCTGCCGATTAGAGTTGCTGCGTAGGTTCGATTTGCACTCCACGGTTGAGTTACGAAAGTTGGCGATTGCGCTGTTTCCTCATGGCACGCCGCGCGCAAGCACCGCTCCGAAGCTTCGACATGAAGGTAGCCTCCTGCCGAACGTAGCTCTAAATCCGCGTGGGGCATTCAGTGCCGCCTGCCGCGCCGGAATCGACGGACGCACGCTGCGCGAGGTGGCTGATTACATCCGTGATTGCGATAGCGTGCCGGGTCTAGCGCCGGACGCGTTCCAGGGGGTGATTACGCACCATACGGGTACAATTGGCGCCAAACAGGCGCTTCTTGCTGCACTCGCGGCAGAAAATGGGCGCAACGACGTTCAACTGATGGTGGCGTGCTGCGAAATGCAGGTGCCCTACAGCGACCACGAGCATTTGGAGCTGGGCGGACAACTCCACCATAAGTTTCCGCTGGCAGTTTGCTGGCTTCGCTACAAGGGACGGCGACTGCAGATTGTCGAGGCAAAGCAAGCATCCCTGCAAACGGTCGAATTGGTGACGGAAATGCCGGTTCAACCCGAGCAATTGGCGGCAGTGCGAATCCGACTGTATCAGACGTTCGCCGCAGATTGGTGTCGAGCGCTGGAAACCGGCCCAAGCGAGTTTGCCCGACTGCGTGCATCGCTACTGCGCATATCGGCGGGCACGAGCATTTTCGAAGACTTGATGGGATATGCCTTGCCACCCGGCTACCTGCCGGCGCTCTGAGTGGGTGGTACGGAGACAGTCGGCTTGCGGGTTTCTGACTGATAGCCGTCGGTTCACCCTATCCCCCAACAGCGTTGAGGAGCTCGATGTTGATCTCATGCGACCGCAACATCTCGCAGAGGTCGGCATGTAGCGCGCTGTCGCGCACGCGTGGCACCATCTCGCGCAACTTTCGCGCCACCCAACCCTGGCCGCGATTGAGAAACTCGATGCGTTCGCGGAGATCGGCGACCGCCATCGCCTTGCCATAAAAGGCGCCGGTATCCGGGGAGGGCCTCTCGCCGAGCGCCTTGACGTGACGAATCAGCATAGCGCACCAGCGCGCTTCGTCTCGCTGAACGCTTCGCAGCAGTTCGACGAGCGGACCCGCGCCGGCTGCGCGCGCGCTTTCGAGTGTGACCCGCGCTCCGGCACGCTCCGCCTCGATCAGATCATTGAGGAACGAAGTCAGCTCGTCCTTGCTGACATAGCCCATATAGGCATCACTTGCTTCGTGCATCGAGCAGGCTGGCGAGCTGAATTCCGCGACGCGTCCATCATCTGGCCCGGCATCTTTGGCGATGCCGAAGATGCGCATCGCCTCGCCGGCGATGGCATTGAGCCGCTCGGCGGCCGAGGGGATGGACGTGATGAGCCCCGCTCCCTGACCAGCATAGAGCGCCATGGCCTCGAAATCACCGGTCATGTCGCGCAAAGGAGAATCCGTACTGAACAGATAAATCGGCCGTCCTTCCTCCTGTCCAATAATCTGCCGCTCGGCACACGACGGATTGCCGCGTTCGCCCCGCGTCACGCTGTTGGGCAGTACTCGCACCGGGGCGCCTTTCGGCCAGTTGACGTGAAAGGCTTCGGTGTGAATGGTTTCGCCGAGCCTCGCCTCGACGACGCGATTCTTGTGGTAGTCATGCGCAAAGGATTCCCGAGTGGCCAAAAAACCTGTGCCAACGACGACGCCCTGCGCGCCCCACCCGAGGGCGGCGGTCAGCCCTCTCCCGTCCACTATGCCGCCTGCCGCCAACACCGGCACATCGACGCGCGCCACGACGCCGGGAACCAGATCAGAGAGATTCGTCGTTCCGCGCACATGCCCGCCGGCTTCGATGCCTTGAGCGATCACGATGTGCGCCCCCGCCGCGGCGGCCGCTTCGGCTTCCTGAACGGAACCGACCTGCCAGAGGATCAGGCATCCCGAATCCCGCAGCCGGCGCACGATGTCCGGCCGTAGGTCCCAGAACAGCATCACCGCTGCAACACGCTCCGCGATCACGGCAGCAAGCTCGGCCTCTAAAAGGTCGGGATCCGTGGCGGCTGGAATAAGATTCACGCCGAAGTCTCGACTCGTCGCCGCGCGGACTCTGGCGATTTCGGAACGGATGAGGTCGGGAGCCTCACGCACCATGCCAAGGAAACCAAATCCACCGGCAGTGGTTACGGCGGCCACAAGTTGGGATCGTGCGACGCCACCCATCCCCGCCAACACTATCGGGACATCGCAGCCAAGCAAATCGCAGATGGGTGTCCGGAGGGTCCGGATCAAAGGAGAGGGCATCAGGGTTTCCTCCACCTAGACGGCGATACCTTGTCCTCGTCGCCTTCGCCCCGTACGGCCACGCCGAAGAGGAGGGCGCGTTCTATTTCCAGCGCGAAGATGTCGGGCCAGCGACCGTCGTTCGGCGCGACGAACGCAGCGTCGACGACACCATCCTCTGGGCAAGCGAGCGCGGCCGTGCCGTCCCGGTCCATAAAGCCGTTTCCTGCTGGAAGCAGGCCTCCCGCTCAGCGTGCGGCTTCTCGCCGAATTGCCACAAGGACACCTTAATCTGCACTACTGATCAAAGATGAAAAGAATATGCATGTTTTCCTGTCGACAATCAATACCGCCCGCCGAAGGGCCGGCGATGATAATTCATGTGCCTAACCCTGTGGACCGACCATGCCTTGCGCAGACTGATTTGCGTTGGTGCCAAAGCGGAACGGCTCTCGATAATCTCCTGGATCGCCGAGAGTTTCAATGTCTCAAAGAGCCACCTGATGAAGGTCGTGAGTAAGCTAGGCCGGCAGGGGTATATCGAACCGGCCCGCAGCAGGTGCGGCGGCATCGAGCCGGCGCGTTGGCCTGCGCCAACCGCTGTTGGAGCGACCCTGCGAGAGACGGAAGAAGCCCTTGCCATGATGGATGACGCACGCCGGGGCATCGCGCGATTTGCCAAGCGCTGCGGCTGACGACCGATCGAGCGTCTCAGCCATTTCGCCCGATTGGAATGCGCGCGCCTTTGCGCAAGCTGAACACACCCGCCAGATGCTCACCGATGACATCCTCTAACGTGTGGCGGTCTAGGGTGGCCATGAAATTGCGGCGGGCATCGTTTAGCACCGACTTCAGTGTGCAGGCCGGCAGCAACGGGCAATCTTGATGCTGCCTGCTAAGGCACTCGACGATGTCGAATCGCTCCTCCATGTCGCGCACCACCTCGCCGAGGTTGATCAGCCGCGGCGCGCGTGCTAGACGCAGGCCGCCGCCCTTGCCGCGAATCGTCTCAACATAACCACATGACGCCAGCCGGTTGACTACTTTCATGAGGTGATTGACCGAAATGCGGTAGGCCTCGGCAATCTGCGCGATCTTGCGCAGCCGCTCAGGGTGCGCGCCGAGGTACATCAGTGTGCGCAGCGAATAGTCGGTGAATTGTGTCAGTTGCATTGTCTAGCTGCCGCCCGAGGCCGACTGCCGTTTCATTATCAATAGGGCATCGTTTTTGCACAACAACATCGCCGCCGGATACAGCGAATAACGATTCCTCGTTGCGGAAACTACTTAGTGACTTGAAGTCAGTGCGTCAATAACATGTAAAAGTAATTCATGTTCAAAGATTCCCCGGGACACCGGTCGAGCAGGTATCCATACGCACCTCACGCTCGCCCCGAAGCGGGCTTGAGGCGACTTACTTCCGAATACAACGAGGCAATACCATGGGACTTTATGAGGATATCGGCGGCGCTCCCGCCGTGGACGCCGCAGTGGACATTTTTTACCGCAAGGTGCTTAAAGACCAACGAATCAGCCGCTTTTTCACGGGCGTCGATATGGCCAAGCAGGCGGCTAAGCAAAAGGCGTTTCTGACGATGGCCTTCGGCGGTCCGAATAACTACACGGGCCTGGATATGCGAAAAGGTCACGCGCATCTCGTCAAGCAGGGTCTCAACGACTCGCACTTCGACGCCGTGGTGGAAGACCTTGGCGCCACGTTGAAGGAGTTGAAGGTGCCCGACAATCTGATCGCGCAAGTGGCCGCCGTCGCGGAGACCACCCGCAACGACGTTCTCGGTAAGTAGCGGTTGCGCGAGTGCCCCGGGTCGTTTTTCAAGGCTCGTCATACGAGACCGACGGGCAGTCGGTGCTCGACTGCCTGACGGCCCGAGGCCATTCGGTCCCCAATTCCTGTCGCGTAGGCGTCTGCCAGTCGTGTCTCATGCGCGCTGTACGGGGCACCGTCCCCGACAAAGCGCAGACCGGATTAACACCGACGATGATGGCGCGGGGCCTTTTTCTCGCGTGTCAATGTTTCCCAACCGAAGACCTCGAGGTGGCGCTGGCCGACGATGTGATCGAGCGCATCGAAGCCACGGTTTCCGCGATCGAGCGCCTGAACGAGGAAATCTGCGCAGTGCATCTGCGGCCGTCGCGTCCGTTCGCCTATCGTTCCGGACAGTTTCTGCGCCTGTTCAAGGATGCCCGGACCTCGCGCAACTACTCGCTCGCCAGCGTCCCCTCGCTGGACGATGATTTGATGTTGCATGTGCGCCGGTTTTCCGGCGGACTGGTGAGCGGATGGATTTTCGAGCACCTAAAACCCGGAAGTGTCGTGACGATCTCCGAAGCATTCGGCGACTGCTTCTACGTTCAGGGCAGACCCGATCAGGACATCCTCCTGCTCGGCACCGGGTGTGGATTGGCGCCGCTATACGGGATCGCGCGCGATGCGCTGAACAACAGGCATCGCGGCCGAATTCATCTGTACCATGGCAGCCGCGACGTCAGCGGACTCTACCTGATGCAGCAATTGCGCCAGATCGACGCCACCCATCCGAACTTTCGTTACCGGCCGTGCGTCTCCGGGGGACCGTCGGCCGATGGCCATTGGTCTGCATCACCGCTCGAACTCGCACTGAAGGACAATCCGGATTTGACCGGCTGGAGGGTGTATCTTTGCGGCAATCCGCAGATGGTCAATGCCGCCCGCGTTGAAACCTTCCTGGCTGGGGCCGCGAGTTCGGAAATATTCGCCGATCCATTCCTGCCGACAGGCGCCCCATCAGCGCCGTTGCTGAATCTGCATTAGATCCGGGTTGCACCTTCGCTCAGGATGAAGTCGAATCCCTGTCCGCAACGCCTCGAGTGGGTGGCGCCGCACGTATATGCCGCACCTCGGCCCACCACTTCCACAGCACATAGATGGCCGGATAGATTAGAAGCGTCAAGATGAAACTGGTGACCATCCCCCCTACCATGGGCGCAGCAATGCGCTTCATGACATCGGAGCCAGTACCGCTCGACCACATGATGGGTAAGAGACCCAGCAAGATGGCTAACACCGTCATCATCTTTGGCCGCACGCGCTGCACAGCGCCTTCCATGACGGCACCCTCGAGATCGCCCAGGTCCTTCATCCGCCCGTCGCGCTTCCAGCGTTCGTAGGAGACATCCAAGTACAGCAGCATCACCATGCCGGTCTCCGCGTCCACCCCGGCTAGGGCGATGATGCCCACCCAAACAGCGACGCTCAAGTGATAGCCCAACAACCACAACAGCAGGAACGCGCCGACCAGCGAGAAGGGGACGGCTGTTAGCACAATCAGCACTTTGGGAAACGACCGGGCATTGAGGTAAAGCAGCACGGCGATGAGCGCGAGGGTAATGGGAATGACGTACATCAGACGTTGTCCCGCCCGCTGCATCCCCTCGTAGGCTCCGCTCCATTCGAGTCGATAACCTGTCGGCAGTTTCACCATCTTGTTAACGGCCTTGCGAGCGTCGTCCATGTAGCCGCCGGTGTCTCGGCCCGCGAGGTCCACGTAGACGTAGCCCACCAGTTGCGCCGCTTCGCTCTTGATCGAACCGGGACCATCGACGAACCGCAGATCGACCAGTTCTTCCAAGGGCACCTGGGCGCCGTTCGGCGTGGCCACCAGCACTCGCCGTAAGCTTGCCAAGTCATCCCGCAGTTCGCGCCCGTAGCGAACGTTCACGGGGAAACGCTCCCGGCCTTCGATCGTCTGCGTGATGTTGGCACCGCCGACCGCCGCCATAATCGTTTCCTCGACGTCCATCACCGAGAGCCCATAGCGAGTGATCGCTTCGCGGTTGACGTCGAAGTCCAAGTAGTAGCCCTGACTCACGCGTTCGG